>NZ_JBJQIZ010000004.1:0-386721 GCF_046487695.1 Escherichia sp. WS1118
CGGATGCGGCGAGAACGCCTTATCCGGCCTACGGGAACAGTGCTTTTTGTGGGCCTGATAAGATGCGTTAAGCGTCGCATCAGGCATTATGGCGCAGTTGCCGGATGCGGCGAGAACGCCTTATCCGGCCTACGGGAACAGTGCTTTTTGTGGGCCTGATAAGATGCGTTAAGCGTCGCATCAGGCATTATGGCGCAGTTGCCGGATGCGGCATGAACGCCTTATCCGGCCTACGGGAACAGTGCTTTTTGTGGGCCTGATAAGACGCGTTAAGCGTCGCATCAGGCAACAAACTCACGGGTGAGCCACAAACCGGGAAAGCCGCTGGCGCAGCAGGCGGTTTTCCTGCTTCAGGTGCGCAATATCATCCATTAACGTCAGCGCCACCGCGATCCCCGGCCAGTCCAGAGCCAGTTCATGACGCAGGCGTACCGCGCGTTGCACCACAATGGCGGCATGGTCGTCAAATACCCAGGTTGTCTCCTGGATCTCACTCGGTTCAACCACCCCCAAACCGACAATTTCATTCAACTCCTCTTCAGAGATGCCGGTATGCAGGCAAAATTCGGTAATAGTAAAAGTCACCGTAACATTAGCCATTATGCTTTCCCCCAATCTTTACGTGGATCAAAAGACGACTGGGCGTCTGCCAGTTGCTGCCACAGCGCGGCAGTGTTTTCATCCGGTTTCGGCGGCATCACGATTTTCAGTACCGCATACAGATCGCCGGTCTGTTTTTTGCTCACCAGACCTTTGCCTTTAACGCGCAATCGTTGCCCGGCCTGGCTGCCAGGCGGGATAGTCAGCAAAATGCTTTCTTTCAGTGTTGGAACGGTGACTTTAGTACCCAGCGCCGCTTCCCACGGGCTAACCGGCACCACTATTTCCAGATCCTGGCCGACAATATCAAACAGCGGATGTGGCGCAATGTGAATCACCAGCCACAGGTCGCCATTTGGACCGCCGTTTTCGCCCGGCGTCCCCTGGCCTTTCAGGCGGATGCGTTGACCATTGCCGACGCCCGCCGGGATCTTCACATTCAGCGTTTTCGGGATTTCCTGTTCGATCATGCCAAAGGCGTTATAAACCGGCAGGTTATAGCTGATGGTACGCTTATGCTCAGTAAGCGTTTCTTCGAGGAATACCGCCACTTCGATTTCAATATCGTGGCCGCGTGTGGCGGGGCGTTGACGGCTCTGGCGGGCATGCTGACCGAAAATTGACGAGAAGATATCGTCAAAATCTTCGGCGTTAAAACTCTGACCGTCGCCATGATGGAACTGACGGTTAAATTGCGGATCGTTGCGATGTTGCCACATCTGATCATACTCAGCGCGACGTTGTTCATCACTTAACACTTCCCAGGCTTCAGCGACCTCTTTGAAGCGGGCTTCGGCATCCGGTTCTTTGCTGACATCAGGATGGTATTTGCGGGCCAGTCGACGATAGGCGGTCTTGATTGTCTTGAGATCGTCCGTCGGTTTCACGCCCATGATGGCGTAATAATCCTTTAATTCCATAGCGTTATCTCGCGTAAATCAACACAAATTGAAGGAACCCCTGTAAGGTAACTCCTATAAGTGTAGGGTAATCCTCAAAATTTCATATGCCAACACAGAATATGTTATTGAAATCATCGCGGAGGGGAGGTCGCCTCAAGGTGGGAGGAACATATTTTATTTACCTCACTCCTGAACTTTTGGCTCATGCTTACAAGTTAAACAATAAGGAAAGGAATGCACAACTCGACTATTTAAATCGTTATGCAATTTAATGATAAAGACATGTGCTAAAAACCATTGCTATTAGTCTCACATTCTTTTTTTATTGGTAATGGTAACGCCGCTGATTTTCTTTATAGCTACTGATGTAATCATTAGCGGCGTAAACGAGGCCGGGGCTAATCAGGCATAGTTTGTGTCAAAACTTGCCTGTTTTTAAAGGGGAATATAGAAAAACAGGCGTTCAACGAGCCATTTTGCGAACCTGTTCCCGGAAAAATGACATATTTCTGTCACACTCTTTAATTATTGATAACAAAAGAGGTGTGAGGAATGAACAAAACGCTAATCGCCGCAACTGTGGCAGGGATAGTTTTACTCGCTTCAAATGCTCAGGCACAAACCGTACCGGAAGGCTATCAGCTACAGCAAGTGCTCATGATGAGCCGCCATAACTTACGTGCGCCGCTGGCGAACAATGGCAGTGTGCTGGAGCAGTCGACGCCGAATAAATGGCCTGAATGGGACGTCCCCGGTGGGCAGCTCACCACTAAAGGGGGCGTGCTCGAAGTGTATATGGGCCATTATATGCGTGAATGGCTGGCAGAACAGGGGATGGTGAAATCAGGGGAATGCCCGCCACCGGACACCGTTTATGCCTATGCCAATAGTCTGCAACGCACCGTCGCGACCGCGCAGTTCTTTATTACTGGCGCATTCCCTGGGTGTGATATTCCTGTTCATCACCAGGAAAAAATGGGCACTATGGACCCCACCTTTAACCCAGTGATCACCGATGATTCCGCCGCATTCAGTGAACAGGCGGTGGCGGCAATGGAGAAAGAGCTCAGCAAACTCCAGCTTACCGACAGCTACAAGCTACTGGAACAAATCGTTAACTATAAAGATTCTCCTGCGTGTAAAGAGAAGCAACAATGTTCGCTTGTAGATGGCAAAAATACCTTTAGCGCGAAGTATCAACAAGAACCGGGCGTTTCCGGGCCGCTGAAAGTCGGCAACTCGCTGGTAGATGCGTTTACTTTGCAATACTACGAAGGTTTTCCGATGGATCAGGTGGCCTGGGGAGAAATCAAATCTGACCAGCAGTGGAAGGTGTTGTCGAAGCTGAAAAACGGTTACCAGGACAGCCTGTTTACCTCACCGGAAGTGGCGCGCAATGTTGCGAAACCGCTGGTCAGTTATATCGACAAAGCCCTGGTCACCGATCGCACCAGTGCACCGAAAATCACGGTATTAGTTGGGCACGACTCCAACATTGCCTCTCTGTTAACGGCGCTGGATTTCAAACCGTATCAGTTGCATGACCAGAACGAACGCACGCCGATTGGCGGCAAAATCGTTTTCCAGCGTTGGCATGACAGCAAAGCCAATCGCGATTTGATGAAAATTGAATATGTGTACCAGAGTGCGGAACAGTTACGTAATGCCGATGCGTTAACCCTGCAGGCACCTGCGCAGCGCGTGACGCTGGAATTAAGCGGTTGCCCGATAGATGCCAACGGTTTTTGCCCAATGGATAAGTTTGATCGCGTATTGAATGAAGCGGTGAAATAACAGAAAACTCCCCCGCGTGAAGCGGGGGAGTCGCTGGTTAAACGTTTTTACGTTCGATGGTCTGTTCGCCCCAAAAAAGCGAATCTTTATCGGTCTTAGCAAAGGCTTTGACTAACACTTCATCGCTACCTTCTTCCCAAATCTTTTCCGCCATTTTTTCGTCGTACCCGGCGACTTCGAAAATGGCCTCGGCTATTTCCGGCGACGTATTGCGCAGAGATGCCCATTCACCGACGTGATGAGCTTTCGCTTCTTGAGTTGGCATGCGTATCCTCCTGTTGAAGATTAGCCGTTAAGTTTAACTGCCAGACCTGCGACATATTCCCCTTGATAACGAGCAATAGACAGTTCTTCCTGGCTGGGCTGGCGTGAACCGTCACCGCCTGCGATGGTGGTTGCGCCGTACGGCGTACCGCCGCGAACCTGTGAAACGTCAAATAATTCCTGCGCTGCGTAGCCAATGGGGACAATCACCATGCCGTGATGCGCAAGGGTCGTCCAGGTGGATGTGATGGTTTGTTCCTGACCGCCGCCAGTACCGGTGGAACTAAAGACGCTCGCCAGTTTTCCGTATAGTGCGCCGGAAGCCCACAGGCCGCCCGTCTGGTCGAGGAAGGTACGCATTTGACCGGACATGTTACCAAAGCGGGTAGGTGTACCAAAAATAATGGCGTCGTAATCGGCCAGTTCTTGCGGGGTTGCAACCGGTGCAGTTTGCGTTTTACCGCCTGCTTTTTCAAATAATTGCGGCGGCATGGTTTCCGGTACACGCTTAACGACAACTTCTGCGCCATCCACTTTGCTTGCACCCTCAGCAACTGCGCGTGCCATCGTTTCAATATGTCCGTACATGGAATAATAAAGCACCAGAACTTTAGCCATTTCTAACCACTCCTCGTGTTATCTCTATTCCGTAGCGATTCGCTACCACTTATTTAAAGATAAGACGTCCTTTTCAGAGTGCAAATTTCACAACCACTTATTTGATTTATAACAACTTTCACAAGCACGTAATTTTGTCGCAAAATGACACATTTTTATCTCATCGCGTTTTTTTAATCATAAGAGCGGCTTATGGATAATTATTGGAGATGATATCTATTCTCGCTAAGAAGCTGTTGCAGGATATTACCAAACGCGGGTCTGCCCGCGTCAGTTCACTAAGCTTAGTCCCACGTAGCGAAAATATGGCAGCCGCCATACGCCGCGTTAATTCTATGCAATATGATGTCTATACCCAGACGGAGGTCAGTAATGGCAAACCATCGAGGCGGTTCCGGCAATTTTGCAGAAGACCGCGAAAGAGCATCAGAAGCAGGTAAAAAAGGTGGACAGCACAGCGGGGGTAATTTCAAAAATGACCCGCAGCGCGCATCTGAAGCAGGTAAAAAAGGTGGCAAGAGCAGTCACGGTAAAAGCGACAACTAGCCGGGCTAATCAATGACGCATGCATTTTTGTCTGTAGCTCGTCAAAACGCCATCACCGCCGGTTACCCCGGCGGTTTTCTGTTTATGGCTCCTGATGAACAACTTCTGGCGGTGGAACGTCAACCAACCTTCTGCTTAACAACGCATTGAGTAAAATCGCGCCAAAGGTGGCTGTACCGATCCCTCCCAACGTAAAACCGCCCAGTGTGAGAGCAAAATCACCCGCACCCAGCACTAAGGTTACTGCGACCATAATCAAATTACCGTTCTGGCTTAAATCCACACTGTTTTGTACCCAGATCCGTGCGCCTGCGACGGCAATCAGCCCGAACACAACAATTGATGCACCACCAATCACCGCAGCCGGAATAGTATGGATCAGCGCGCCAAATTTCGGCGAAAAGCCCAACAGCATGGCGATGACGGCAGCGGCAACAAACACCAGCGTCGAGTAGACTTTTGTCACGGCCATCACACCGATATTCTCGGCGTAGGTGGTTACGCCGCTACCGCCGACAGAGCCAGAAAGCATCGTCGCCAGCCCATCGCCTACGAATGCCCGCCCCATATACGGGTCCATATTGCGTCCGGTCATCCCGGCGACCGCCTTGAGATGACCTAAGTTTTCCGCCACCAGAATCACCGCCACGGGCGCAATCAGCATCATTGCCTGACCATTAAAAGCAGGAGTGGAAAAATGTGGCAGACCGAACCAGGCAGCATGGCTGACGAGAGTAAAATCGACGGCTTTTCCCAGCCCTAAAACGTTGGTCATCACGCCATACAGCAGACAGGCAACAATTAATCCTACGAGAATCAATAATCGCTGGATCATGCCACGGGTAAATACGGCTACCAGCCCAATACACAGCACCGTCATTACCGCCATCCAGCTATCAAAGGCCGAAGCCGATACATTTTTCACTGCGATAGGCGCTAAGTTCAGGCCAATCGCCATCACTACCGCACCTGTCACAACCGGTGGCATTAGTCGTTCAATCCAGCACGTACCGATTTTCATCACCACCAGGCCAATGACGGTATAAACCAGCCCACAGGCGATAATCCCGCCCAGCGCGATGCTGATATTCGGATTAATTCCCTGACCATTAAAGCCCGTCGCGGCAATCACCACGCCGACAAAAGCCGCGCTGGAACCGAGATAACTGGGCACGTGCCCGCCGGTAATAAAGAAAAACAGTAACGTGCCGATCCCCGACATTAAAATGGAAAGATTGGGATCCAGCCCCATCAGAATTGGCATTAACACCGTCGCGCCAAACATCGCCACCGCGTGTTGAACGCCCATTACTGCCGTTTGAGCAAACGGCAATCGTTCATCCGGCGCGACCACGCCGCTCTCTGTAGAGGTCGATTTTAACTGCCAGTGAGGAAAACCGAACATTGCCATCAGCTGTCTCCTTAAGGAGGTTAACAAGCAGGGCGCATCAGCGCGTGATAACTGCGATCGAACCACACCAGCCCGTAGGGTGTGGCGTGACGATGAATCGCTTCGATGGCGCAAAACAAAATGTCGTGGGTGCCGACGCTCACCACCTGGCTGATACGGCAGTCAAACGAAACCAGTGCCTCTTCCAGTTGCGGGCATCCGGTCACACCAGTCTGCCAGCGGGCGGCGGCAAAGCGGTGTTCCATGGGCGTTTTGCCGCCAAAAAGGTTTGAAAGCGGCTCCTGCCCGGCGCTAAGTGTATTTACACACAGCGTTCGATTTTCATTGAATACCGGCCAGACGGACGCCCCACGATTCAGGCACACCAGTAATGTGGGCGGCGTGTCGGTCACGCTGCAGACGGCGCTGGCGGTGAACCCGGCGCGCCCGGCTGGACCGTCCGTAGTGATGATATTGACCGCCGCGCCCATACAGGACATCGCATCGCGAAAGGTTTGTTGATCGACAATGTTCATTGTTTGCTCCTTATAACAGCCCGCAGGCTTCTTCAAAGGACAGACGTGGCAGGCGCGCAAAAAGTTTGCTGGAATCGCCATAGCCGATATTAATCAGCAGATTGCTCTTCAGCGTGCTGCCCGCAAAAAAGGCGTCGTCAACGTATTGACGGTCAAAGCCCGACATCGGGCCGGTATCCAGCCCCAGCGCACGGCAGGCGACGATCAGATAGGCCGCCTGCATGGAACTGTTGCGAAACGCTGTTTCTTCGGCAAGTTGTGGGCTGGAGGTAAACCAACTGCGGGCATCGCCGTGAGGAAACAGCTGTGGTAACCGTTCATAAAATTCACTGTCCCAGGCGACGATAGCGGTGACGGGCGCGGTCAGGGTTTTTTGCAGATTGCCGCTGGAAAGCGCCGGGCGAAGACGTTCTTTTCCTTCTGCAGTGCGGATAAACACGATCCGTGCCGGAGAACAGTTAGCAGATGTTGGCCCCCATTTCATCAGGGCATAAATCTCCCGTAACGTCTCATCGCTGACGGGTGTCTCCCGCCAGCCGTTGTGAGTGCGGGCATCGGTGAACAGGGTGCTAAGCGCACCTGGGCTAACGGCTTCGTTCATAGCAATTCCTTACAGGGCGGCTTCACGGTGATGTAACAGGCTGGCAAGCCCGTTGAGTAACAGAGCATTAAACGTTTCGGGATCGGTCACGTTGCAGGCGTGTCCGCCATAGCGCATCACCATTTTCTGGCTATCGGGCAGAGCGGCATGAAGTTCACTGGAACATGCTGATGGCACCAGCAGATCATCACTGGCGCAGATGATTTGCACCGGGCAGCGGATACGATCCGCATGGCGACTAAAGTCAGCGCGTTTGAGGGCGTTAAGTCGACGCAGTAAATTATTTTTGCCCTGAAAATGCGCCAGTGCCAGCGCGTCTTCTGCCTCAAGGCGAGGTGCGCGGGCCGCCATCCAGTCGGCGGGATAGAGGAACAACGGCTGCGCTTCCACCCATGCCTGCGCGCCGCCGCTATGTAGTAACTGTTCGCGAACCTGAAAACAGCGGCGCGTATGGGCGTTTATTCGTAGCCAGCCGTTAACGCTGACCAGCACAGTTACCGACGCGGTATAATCCAGCGCCAGCTGCATTCCCACCAGCGCACCGAGCGCATGGCCGACCACCGCGTAACGCTCAATCCCTGCGGCTACCAGCGCCTGATGCAGTTCCGCTGCCATCTGGGCGATACTGTAATCTTCTGCCAGCGTGTCGGGATTATTGCCGGTGCCGCGCTGGTCGTAACAGACTACCTGATACTCCTGAACCAACACCGCCAGTTGCGGTAACCAGTAACTGCCGCTACCGCCAAGACCCGAAATCAACACCACTACGGGCGCATCAGCATAAGGGGGAGGTGAGAGTGAAAGTTTCATCGCGGCCTCACTTGGCGATATGCGCAATTGTGGCGATTTCCACCAGCGCGTCAGGTTTTACCAGTCCGCACTGAATGCAGAATCGCGCCGGTTTGTCACCCGGGAAAAATTCGGCGTAGATTTCGTTAATCGCGGCGTAATTTTTCCAGTCGGTAATAAAGATGCTGTTGAAGGTCACATCCGCCATTGTGCCACCCGCCGTCTCGATGACCTTGCGGATGGTTTCCAGAACGTGGCGGGTTTGCGCCTTTGGGTCATCGGCAAACAGCACGTTGTTATGTTGATCAAAAGCCAGCGTACCGGAGACATACACCACGCCATCAGCCAGCGTGCCGGGAACGAAGGGGGCCAGCGGTGCGCTGCTGCCAGCAGGAATAATTACGGATTTTGGCATCGTTAAACTCCTTAAGCGATACGAGCAAAGGACGTGGAAGAAAGCGCGTCGCAGAACGTTTCGACGTCGCTGACCCAGCCAAAAAAGGTTTCGATATTGAACAACGCGGCTTTCTGTGCAAATTCCGGTCCCGCCTGGTGTGTTGCGTCTTCCAGCACCACGCCGAAATACTCCAGAAAAAAGCCGTCGCGTAGCGTCGATTCGACGCAGACGTTGGTAGCGATACCGGTGAAAACCAGATGGCGTATTCCACGGCTGCGCAAAATGCTGTCCAGCGGCGTATTGAAGAAACCGCTGTAGCGCGGCTTCGGCAGCACAATATCGCCAGGCTGCGGCATCAGTTCATCCACCAGTTGATAATCCCAGGAGCCTTTCGCCAGCAATTTCCCCTGCAGCTGCGGCTGATTACGCATGGTTTTCAGGGCGTTCGATTTATGAAAATTTGGTGAGCCGGGGCCGCCAGCCTCGACATACTGTTCATCCCAGCCATTTTGAAACCAGATGATCAGCATCCCTGCCGCTCGCGCTGCGGTCACGGCGGTTTGAATGTTGGCAATGACCGGGCGAGTGGTTGAGACATCAAACCCGGCGAGATCTAAGTAGCCGCCTGGCGTGGCATAGGCATTTTGCATATCCACCACGATCAGCGCAGTTTGCTGCGGATCGAAGGTAATGGCTTCCGGTCGTGCGGTTAAGGTCGTCATCATGCCACCTCCTGAGTCAGCGCAGGGAGATGGGCGCGGCACTGCATCAGTGGTTGAATGCGCTCGCCGAAGTTTTCGATTCCCGACAGAAAATCATCGAAGGTCAACAGCACGCCTTCGGCACCAGGCACGCTTGCGACTTCATCTAACATGCGCGCGACACTGGCGTAAGAACCGACTAACGTCCCCATATTGATGTTTACCGCCGAAGTGGGATCGGCCATCTGACGGACGTTGGTGTCTGTACCGGAGCGGGTATCTTTCTGACTTTGTTCGGTTAGCCAGCTTAACGCCTCTTCATCCGCGCCCGCTTTGTAGTGTTCCCATTTGGCGCGAGCGGCATCGTCGGTTTCGTCGGCAATCACCATAAACAACACATAAGAGCCAACGTCGCGTCCGGTTTGCTCTGCGGCCTGTTTCATCCGCGCAGCGGTCGGGGCGAAAGCCGTGGGTGTATTTACGCCTTTGCCGAAACAGAAGTTAAAATCGGCATACCGGGCGGAGAACGCCATGCCAGCGTCGCTTTGCCCGGCGCAGATCACTTTCATGGGGACACTCGGTTGCGGACTGACGCGACAATCATCCATAGTGAAAAAATCGCCTTTAAAATCGCTTTTCCCCGAGCCCCACAGGTCGCGCAGCACCTGAACATATTCGGTGAGATAGTCGTAACGACGGGAGAAATAGTCATCGCCAGGCCAGATCCCCATCTGCTCATACTCGGGCTTCTGCCAGCCAGTCACGAGGTTGACGCCAAAACGCCCGCCAGAGATGGAGTCGATGGTTGCGGCCATACGGGCGACGATTGCCGGAGGTAACGTTAAGGTGGCAGCTGTCGCGTATATCTGAATGCGTGAGGTGACGGCTGCCAGCCCCGCCATCAAGGTGAACGACTCAAGGTTGTGATCCCAGAACTCAGTTTTGCCGCCAAAGCCACGCAGTTTGATCATCGACAGGGCGAAATCGAAATGGTAGTGCTCCGCTTTTTGCACAATGGCTTTATTCAGTTCAAATGTCGGCATGTACTGCGGCGCGTGGGTCGAAATGAGCCAGCCGTTGTTGCCAATAGGTACGAATACGCCAATTTTCATCATCAACCTCTCTTCGTCTCGTAAAGTGAAAGTCAGACGGGGCGCTGCATCCTGCATATCCTTTTCAGCCGCGTAATGGCTTGTTTGCAAAGCGGATGCCAGTTTTTAAAAAGTGAATGTTATTAATGTGTTAATGTTAAGTTGTCTAAGATGCCTGAAAAAAAGTGGACTAAACGGTCAAAACAGTTGCACATAAAACATGCATTCGTGCGCGATGAGAGTGCAGAAGGTCGAGGCCGGGCGGGGGTTTTGCTATCCTGTTGCCAATCAACAAGAGGGGAGAGCGCATGACGCAAGGCGCAGTGAAAACAACGGGTAAGCGTTCGCGCGCAGTAAGCGCGAAGAAAAAAGCGATTCTTAGCGCAGCACTGGACACTTTTTCACAATTCGGTTTTCACGGCACAAGGCTGGAGCAGATCGCGGAGTTGGCGGGTGTTTCAAAAACCAATCTGCTGTATTACTTTCCGTCAAAAGAGGCGCTGTATATAGCCGTACTGCGGCAGATTCTCGATATCTGGCTGGCACCGTTAAAAGCGTTTCGAGAAGATTTCGCCCCGCTGGCGGCGATCAAAGAATACATCCGTCTGAAGCTGGAAGTTTCCCGCGATTATCCGCAGGCTTCGCGCCTGTTCTGTATGGAGATGCTGGCAGGTGCACCGCTGTTAATGGATGAACTGACGGGCGATTTGAAGGCATTAATTGATGAGAAATCGGCGCTCATTGCCGGTTGGGTTAAAAGCGGCAAACTCGCGCCGATTGACCCGCAGCATTTGATTTTTATGATTTGGGCTTCCACTCAACATTACGCCGATTTTGCCCCTCAGGTGGAGGCGGTGACAGGCTCGACGTTGCGCGATGAGGTATTTTTCAATCAAACGGTTGAAAACGTGCAGCGGATTATTATTGAGGGGATTCGACCACGCTAATGATGCCGGAGGAGGTTGTAACATCCTCCGGCTACCTGTTTAACCGATCGTCATTAAACTGGCGTTACCGCCAGCGGCAGCGGTATTCACACTCAGCGAACGCTCGATATACAGCCGTTCCAGAAGGATATTGCTTTCGCCACGGGCAAAACCCTGCACCGAAACAATTGCACCATCCCGCGCGGCAACGGCTTCACACAATGCGCGAAGCTGATCCGAATCACCGTGGAAGATCACCGCATCAAAGGGTTGAGCGGTTATATTTTCCGCTTTCGCCAGTTGAATACGTTCGCTGACTGCCGATGGCAATGCCTTCACTAACTGACGATGCAGCGCATCATCCGGCCACAGCACCTGGCTACCCACCGCCAGCACGGCGGCGAGCTGAGTCAGCGCATCCTGTTCATCATCCGCAATACACAACACGCGCTCACGCGGCAGCAGCGTCCAGGTGTTGCGTTCACCCGTCGGCCCTGGCAACAATCGTTGTGTTCCTGCCTGCGCCAACTCGCCATATTGCGTACATAACGCCTGCAATTCTGGACGGTTTGCCGCCCATTCCCGCAGTGCATTTAGCGGCTGAGTCAATGCGGCTTTCAACTGCGCATCGACCGGATACTCCGCATCCTGACGCGCGAGCGTCACCGCCAGCGCACTTTCCGGGCGATTCGCCAGCAGACGGTAGAGATAGAGCGGACCGCCTGCTTTCGGCCCGGTACCGGACAACCCTTCGCCGCCGAACGGTTGCACCCCAACCACCGCGCCCACCATATTACGGTTAACGTACAGATTACCGACCTGGGCCGAGCCAGTGACCTGGGCAATGGTTTCATCAATACGCGTATGAACGCCAAGCGTCAGACCATAGCCGGAAGCGTTAATCTGCTCGATCAGCTCTGGGAGCTGGTTACGGTTATAACGCACCACATGCAGCACCGGACCAAAGACCTCTTTTTGCAATTCGGCAAAGTCATCCAGTTCGATCAGCGTCGGAGCGACAAAGGTGCCGCTTTGCCATTCACGGGCATCTTCGCTGTTTTCCCGCACCGCCTGGAACACCGGGCGGCCTTTACTACGCATGGTCTGAATATGACGCTCGATATTGGCTTTCGCTTCGCTATCAATCACCGGACCGATATCGGTGGTCAGGCGACCCGGATTACCCATCCGGCATTCGGCCATTGCGCCGCGCAGCATTTTCAGCGTGTGGTCGGCAATCTCATCTTGCAGGCACAGCACGCGCAGTGCCGAACAACGCTGACCTGCACTGTCAAACGCCGAGGCCAGCACATCTATTACGACTTGTTCGGTCAGTGCTGAAGAATCGACAATCATCGCGTTCATGCCGCCGGTTTCCGCAATGAGCGGAATTGGGCGACCCTGAGCGTCCAGGCGGCTGGCGATATTGCGTTGCAGTAACGTAGCGACTTCGGTTGAACCGGTAAACATCACCCCGCGCACGCGTTCATCACCCGTCAGTTGCGCGCCCACGGTTTCACCCCGACCTGGCAGCAATTGCACCACGCCTGGCGGTACACCCGCTTCCAGCAAAATGGCGATCCCTTGCGCGGCAATCAGCGGCGTTTGTTCTGCCGGTTTTGCCAGCACGCTGTTACCTGCCGCCAGTGCGGCAGCGATCTGTCCGGTGAAAATCGCCAGCGGGAAGTTCCACGGACTGATACATACCACAGGCCCTAATGGACGGTGGGTTTCGTTAGCGAAATCATCCCGCACCTGTCCGGCATAGTAGTGGAGAAAATCGACCGCTTCGCGCACTTCGGCAATGGCGTTACTGAAGGTTTTTCCGGCTTCACGCACCAGAATACCAATCAGTTGCTGCATCTGGCTTTCCATTAGCACGGCAGCGCGATGCAAAATTGCCGCGCGTTCAGCCGGAGGCGTGGCAAACCAGATTGGCGCGTTATTAACCGCACTTTCCAGCGCCTGTTCTACTTCACGCGGCGTGGCTTCACGCACATAGCCCACAATATCTTTCGGTTCCGCAGGGTTAATAACGGGCGACATCTCACCAGCCGCGACCGATTGTTCCAGCATTGGCAAGGACTGCCATTTTTGCAGTGCACTATTGAGCAGGGCTGAAGAGAGCGAGGCCAGACGGTGTTCGTTAGCGAGATCCAGCCCTGCCGAGTTGTCGCGCCCGTGACCGTAAAGATCGCGCGGCAGGGGAATTTTCGGATGCGGTAATCCAGTTTGCCCTTCCTGTTGCGCCAGTTTTTCTACAGCAGTGACTGGATCGGCGACCAGTTCATCCAGTGGCAAAGAGGTGTCGGCAATACGGTTAACAAACGAGGTGTTAGCACCGTTTTCCAGCAGGCGGCGCACCAGATACGCCAGCAGCGTTTCATGTGTACCGACCGGAGCATAAATACGACACGGACGGTTAAGTTTGCCGTCGGCAACTTTCCCGGTGACCTGCTCATACAGTGGCTCGCCCATACCATGCAGGCACTGGAACTCGTACTGACCCGGGTAGTAGTTTTGACCCGCCAGTTGATAAATTGCCGCCAGCGTATGGGCGTTGTGCGTCGCGAACTGCGGGTAGATTAGATTTGGCACCGCCAGCAGCTTTTTCGCACAGGCAAGATAAGAAACGTCGGTATACACCTTGCGGGTATAAACCGGATAACCTTCAAGGCCGTCCATCTGTGCACGCTTGATTTCACTATCCCAGTACGCGCCTTTCACCAGGCGAATCATCAGACGGCGACGGCTGCGGGTGGCGAGATCAATCAGGTAATCGATCACCAACGGGCAGCGTTTTTGATAAGCCTGAATAACAAAACCGATGCCGTTCCAGCCTGCCAGTTCAGGCTCGAAACAGAGTTTTTCCAGCAGATCGAGGGAGAGCTCCAGGCGATCGGCCTCTTCGGCATCGATGTTAATACCAATATCGTACTGACGCGCCAGCAGGGTGAGTGATTTCAGACGCGGGTAAAGCTCTTCCATTACCCGGTCATACTGGGCGCGGCTATAACGCGGATGTAGCGCCGACAGCTTGATTGAAATGCCCGGACCTTCATAGATGCCACGACCGTTAGACGCTTTACCAATGGCGTGAATCGCCTGCTGATAGGAAACCATATACGCTTGTGCATCTGCGGCAGTCAGTGCGGCTTCGCCCAGCATATCGTAAGAGTAACGGAAACCTTTCTCTTCCAGTTTGCGGGCATTGGCTAACGCTTCCGCGATGGTTTCGCCCGTGACGAACTGCTCGCCCATCAGGCGCATCGCCATATCCACACCTTTGCGGATCAGCGGTTCACCGCTCTTACCGATAATGCGGTTCAGCGAGCGGGAGAGGCTGGCTTCGTTATGGGTGGAAACCAGTTTGCCGGTAAACAGCAGCCCCCAGGTAGCGGCATTAACAAACAGGGACGGGCTACGACCAATGTGTGACTGCCAGTTACCGTTACTGATTTTGTCGCGAATTAACGCGTCACGGGTGGCTTTGTCGGGAATACGCAACAACGCTTCCGCCAGACACATCAGCGCCACGCCTTCCTGCGATGACAACGAAAACTCCTGCAATAACCCCTGAACCATACCTGCGCGACCACTGGCGTTTTTTTGATTACGCAGTTTATCGGCCAGTTGATACGCCAGTTTGTGCGCCTGTTCAGCAACTGGCTGCGGCAGGCGAGCTTGTTCCAGCAGCATAGAAACCGCTTCGGTTTCCGGGCGGCGATAGGCTGCGGTGATCGCGGCGCGGGAAACCGACTGGGGCAATATTTGCTCGGCAAAGTCGAGGAAAGGCTGGTGTGGTTCCTCTGCCGGAGTCGGTGCTTCATCGCTCTCATTGGCCGCGCCAGAAAGCAGCGCAGGTAGCTCCGGGAGAGTATCGCTGTTTTCCAGTTGTTCAAGATAAGAAAAAATCGCCTGTTTAATTAACCAGTGTGGTGTGCGATCGATACGTGTCGCGGCAGACTTAATACGCTCACGCGTCGCGTCGTCCAGCTTAACCCCCATGGTGGTGGTTCCCATGCCATTACTCCTGTTGTTCTGAAAGGTGCAACTTAACGTTATCGTGAAATATCCATGATGTTGCAACTTTGTGCAACCGTGTTAAATGTGACCTGCGTAGCAAGCTTAAAAATGAATGAAATGTTAATAAACGAAATCGATATGACAGGGATTAAAAAAATAACTCAGACTTTTTCTCTGCGGCAGTTAACATTTTTGAAAGGTGCAACCGCAAAAAATGTGAGAGAGTGCAACCTGATGAAAAATAGTGTCGCTGAGCACTAAAATTTAATGTAAATGGTGTGTTAAATCGATTGTGAATAACCAGCGCTTCCGGCAGGATACGGTCGCCCTGGTAAAACATAAACTCTGTTACCCCGTTCCGGTGGCAGATATAACGGCAAGTTTCGACATTGCCGATAATAATTTTTTGGAGACTTTAGATGGCTATTAGCACACCGATGTTGGTGACATTTTGTGTCTATATCTTTGGCATGATATTGATTGGGTTTATCGCCTGGCGATCAACGAAAAACTTCGACGACTATATTCTGGGCGGTCGTAGTCTTGGGCCATTCGTGACGGCATTATCGGCGGGTGCGTCGGATATGAGCGGCTGGCTGTTAATGGGGTTGCCAGGCGCTGTTTTTCTTTCCGGGATTTCCGAAAGCTGGATCGCCATTGGTCTGACATTAGGCGCGTGGATCAACTGGAAACTGGTGGCCGGGCGGTTGCGTGTGCATACCGAATACAACAATAACGCCTTAACATTGCCGGATTATTTCACCGGGCGCTTTGAAGATAAAAGCCGCATTTTGCGCATTATCTCCGCGCTGGTTATTTTGCTGTTCTTCACCATTTATTGCGCTTCAGGCATTGTGGCAGGCGCGCGTCTGTTTGAAAGTACCTTTGGCATGAGCTACGAAACGGCTCTGTGGGCGGGGGCTGCGGCGACGATCCTTTACACCTTTATTGGCGGTTTCCTCGCGGTGAGCTGGACTGACACTGTACAGGCCAGCCTGATGATTTTTGCCCTGATCCTGACGCCGGTTATCGTGATCATTAGCGTCGGTGGGTTTGGCGACTCGCTGGAAGTAATCAAACAAAAGAGCATTGAAAACGTGGATATGCTCAAAGGGTTGAATTTTGTCGCCATTATCTCGCTGATGGGTTGGGGGCTGGGTTACTTCGGGCAGCCGCACATCCTGGCGCGTTTTATGGCGGCAGATTCTCACCACAGCATTGTCCATGCGCGTCGTATCAGTATGACCTGGATGATCCTCTGCCTGGCAGGGGCGGTGGCTGTCGGCTTCTTTGGTATCGCTTACTTTAACGAGCACCCGGCGGTAGCAGGTGCGGTAAACCAGAACGCCGAGCGCGTGTTTATTGAACTGGCACAAATTCTGTTTAACCCGTGGATTGCCGGGATTTTGCTGTCGGCGATTCTGGCAGCGGTAATGTCAACGTTAAGCTGCCAGCTGCTGGTATGTTCCAGTGCGATTACCGAAGATTTATACAAAGCGTTTCTGCGTAAACAGGCCAGCCAGAAAGAGCTGGTGTGGGTAGGGCGTGTGATGGTGCTGGTGGTGGCGCTGGTGGCGATTGCGCTGGCGGCAAACCCGGAAAACCGCGTGCTGGGCTTAGTGAGCTACGCGTGGGCAGGCTTTGGCGCAGCGTTTGGTCCGGTGGTGCTGTTCTCGGTGATGTGGTCACGCATGACGCGCAACGGTGCGCTGGCGGGGATGATCATCGGTGCGCTGACGGTTATCGTCTGGAAACAGTTCGGCTGGCTGGGTCTGTACGAAATTATTCCGGGCTTTATCTTCGGCAGTATCGGGATTGTAGTGTTTAGTTTGCTGGGTAAAGCGCCGTCAGCGGCGATGCAAAAACGCTTTGCCGAGGCCGATGCGCACTATCATTCGGCTCCGCCGTCACGGTTGCAGGAAGGGTAAGGGAAGGCGTTTTACCGAAAATTTCACGTCATAACCGGAAGCAGGCAGAGGGCAATCAGTGATTGCCCTCTGCGTTTTTTCTCAAAATATTTTTACATCTTCTCATCATTATCACTACATTCCACTTGTATTTTTCTTCATCGTAATGATAATCGCTATCACTGCGATTTACTTTTCTTTGCATAGATTGACTCAGAAAAACGTTTAAGGGTGGGTGGCATGTTTGTTCCGTTTCTCATTATGTTGCGCGAAGGACTTGAAGCCGCGCTGATTGTCAGTTTGATTGCCAGCTATCTTAAGCGTACCCAGCGAGGCCGATGGATTGGTGTGATGTGGATTGGCGTGCTGTTTGCCGCTGCGTTGTGCCTGGGCTTGGGTATCTTCATTAACGAAACCACCGGCGAATTTCCGCAAAAAGAACAGGAACTGTTTGAAGGTATCGTGGCGGTGATCGCCGTGGTGATCCTTACCTGGATGGTTTTCTGGATGCGCAAAGTGTCGCGCAACGTCAAAGTACAACTGGAGCAGGCAGTCGATAGCGCATTGCAGCGTGGAAATCATCATGGCTGGGCGCTGGTGATGATGGTCTTTTTTGCCGTTGCAAGGGAGGGGCTGGAGTCGGTCTTTTTCCTGCTGGCGGCATTTCAACAAGATGTCGGGATCTGGCCGCCGCTGGGTGCAATGCTCGGTCTTGCTACAGCCGTGGTGCTTGGCTTCCTGCTCTACTGGGGCGGTATTCGCCTCAATCTTGGTGCATTTTTTAAATGGACCAGTCTGTTTATTCTCTTCGTCGCCGCAGGGCTGGCAGCTGGTGCCATTCGCGCATTTCATGAAGCCGGATTGTGGAACCACTTTCAGGAAATCGCCTTCGATATGAGCGCGGTGCTCTCAACTCACTCGCTGTTTGGCACACTGATGGAAGGGATTTTTGGCTATCAGGAAGCACCGAGCGTCAGCGAAGTCGCCGTCTGGTTTATTTATCTCATCCCGGCGCTGGTGGCATTTGTTCTGCCACCACGCGCAGGGGCGACTGCGTCCCGCTCCGTGTAGCAAATACGACGCAAACTCTTGCTTAGTTACAACATACTTTAAAGGGATAGTCTCGTCATGACCATTAACTTCCGCCGTAACGCATTGCAGTTGAGCGTGGCTGCGCTGTTCTCTTCTGCTTTTATGGCTAACGCCGCTGATATTCCGCAAGT
Source organism: Escherichia sp. WS1118 (assembly GCF_046487695.1). Classification (NCBI taxonomy): domain Bacteria; kingdom Pseudomonadati; phylum Pseudomonadota; class Gammaproteobacteria; order Enterobacterales; family Enterobacteriaceae; genus Escherichia; species Escherichia sp. WS1118. The sequence continues at coordinate 18,312 of NZ_JBJQIZ010000004.1, forward strand.
CAAAGTGACCGTGACGGATAAGCAGTGCGAGCCGATGACCATTACGGTTAACGCCGGGAAAACGCAGTTCATTATTCAGAACCACAGCCAGAAGGCGCTGGAGTGGGAGATCCTCAAAGGCGTGATGGTGGTGGAAGAGCGGGAAAATATCGCCCCTGGTTTTAGCCAGAAAATGACGGCGAATTTACAGCCTGGCGAATACGATATGACCTGCGGTCTGCTGACTAACCCGAAAGGGAAGTTGATCGTCAAAGGTGAAGCAACGGCGGATGCGGCGCAAAGTGATGCGCTGTTAAGTCTTGGTGGTGCAATTACTGCATATAAAGCGTATGTCATGGCGGAAACCACGCAACTGGTGACCGACACCAAAGCCTTTACCGACGCTATTAAAGCAGGCGATATCGAAAAAGCGAAAGCACTGTATGCGCCGACGCGCCAGCACTATGAGCGCATCGAACCGATTGCTGAACTGTTCTCCGATCTGGATGGCAGCATTGACGCCCGTGAAGATGATTACGAGCAAAAATCCGCCGATCCGAAATTCACCGGTTTCCACCGTCTGGAAAAAGCATTGTTTGGCGATAACACCACCAAAGGGATGGATAAGTATGCTGACCAGCTTTATACCGATGTGGTCGATTTGCAAAAACGCATCAGTGAACTGGCTTTCCCTCCTTCAAAAGTGGTCGGCGGTGCAGCCGGACTGATTGAGGAAGTGGCAGCCAGCAAAATCAGCGGTGAAGAAGATCGCTACAGCCACACCGATCTGTGGGATTTCCAGGCTAACGTTGAAGGCTCGCAGAAAATTGTCGATCTGCTGCGTCCACAACTACAAAAAGCGAATCCGGAACTGTTGGCAAAAGTCGATGCCAACTTCAAAAAGGTCGATACCATTCTGGCGAAATACCGTACTAAAGACGGTTTTGAAAATTACGACAAACTGACCGATGCTGACCGGAATGCACTGAAAGGACCGATTACTGCGCTGGCGGAAGATCTGGCGCAACTTCGCGGTGTGCTGGGGCTGGACTAAGCGTTATGCAGTATGAAGATGAAAACGGCGTGAATGAACCGTCACGCCGACGTTTACTGAAAGGGATTGGTGCGCTGGCGCTGGCGGGAAGTTGTCCGGTCGCTCATGCACAAAAAACGCAAAGTGCGCCGGGTACGCTTTCACCGGATGCACGCAATGAGAAACAGCCGTTTTATGGTGAGCATCAGGCAGGGATCCTGACACCACAACAGGCTGCAATGATGCTGGTGGCGTTTGATGTGCTTGCCAGCGATAAAGCCGATCTTGAACGGTTGTTTCGCTTGTTGACTCAGCGTTTTGCTTTTCTGACTCAGGGCGGAGCTGCACCAGAAACGCCAAATCCGCGCCTGCCACCACTCGATTCCGGCATTCTTGGCGGCTACATTGCGCCCGATAATCTCACCATCACGTTATCGGTGGGTCACTCATTGTTTGATGAGCGCTTTGGCCTTGCGCCACAGATGCCAAAAAAGTTGCAGAAGATGACGCGTTTCCCTAACGACTCGCTGGATGCGGCGTTATGTCATGGTGATGTGTTGCTACAAATTTGCGCCAACACCCAGGACACGGTGATCCATGCGCTGCGCGATATCATCAAACACACGCCGGATTTGCTCAGCGTGCGCTGGAAGCGGGAAGGGTTTATTTCCGACCACGCAGCGCGTAGTAAAGGCAAAGAGACGCCGATAAATTTGCTGGGCTTTAAAGACGGCACCGCCAATCCCGATAGCCAGAATGCGAAGTTGATGCAAAAAGTGGTGTGGGTGACGGCAGATCAGCAGGAGCCTGCGTGGACAATCGGTGGCAGCTATCAGGCAGTACGCTTGATTCAGTTTCGGGTGGAATTTTGGGACAGAACGCCGCTGAAAGAGCAGCAGACGATATTTGGTCGTGATAAGCAAACCGGTGCGCCGCTGGGCATGCTGCATGAGCATGATGTTCCCGATTACGCTAGCGATCCGGAAGGGAAGGTGATTGCGCTGGACAGCCATATCCGGCTGGCGAATCCCCGCACGCCAGAGAGTGAGTCCAGCCTGATGCTGCGTCGTGGCTACAGTTATTCGTTGGGCGTCACCAATTCCGGGCAACTCGATATGGGGTTACTGTTTGTCTGCTACCAACACGATCTGGAAAAGGGCTTCCTGACAGTACAAAAAAGGTTGAATGGCGAGGCGCTGGAGGAATATGTCAAACCTATCGGTGGCGGCTATTTCTTTGCGCTGCCGGGAGTGAAGGACGCGAACGATTATCTCGGAAGCGCATTATTGCGGGTTTAATGTTTTTAGGCGGATAAGGCATTCGTGCGCAGATGCCTGATGCGACGCTTGCGCGTCTTATCATGCCTACAATCGGTGCGGGTTTGGTAGGCTGGATCAGGCGTTCACGCCGCATCCGGCGTTCGTGCGCTGATGCCTGATGCGAATCCTGCTGAAAGCACACAGCTTTTTTCATCACTGTCATCACTCTGTCATCTTTCCAGTAGAAACTAATGTCACTGAAATGGTGTTTTATAGTTAAATATAAGTGAATATATTGTTGCAATGAATGCGAGATCTGTTGTACTTATTAAGTAGCAGCGGAAGTTCCCGGCAGTGATAGTCAGTCACTATGGAGATCGCGGATGGTAACGTCCTGTTCTGGACAATGTTTTGTTAAGCAAGGCTCCACCACTCGCGGAGATTTCTCCTCCGGTAGCAACTTCGTCACTCTGTATTTTTCTCACTTCCTCTCTTTACTCGTGTTACCGACGCCGCAAACGGTGTGCGTAGCCGTTTTTCGGCATTTTATCCAAAAGCAAACTATGGCTTACAAGGAAGCCAACCCTCTGATGTTCGTGCGCATAATCGCGCTGCCAACGGCGCGTGTGATGAATACAAACAACTCAAGGTGCTCTCCATGGGAAGACAAAAAGCAGTGATCAAAGCTCGTCGCGAGGCAAAACGTGTGCTGAGACGGGATTCGCGCAGCCATAAGCAGCGTGAAGAAGAATCGGTCACCTCGCTTGTGCAGATGAGCGGCGTAGAAGCCATTGGTATGGCCCGCGACAGTCGCGATACCTCGCCCATCCTCGCGCGAAATGAAGCGCAATTGCACTATCTGAAGGCTATTGAGAGTAAGCAGCTGATATTCGCCACGGGCGAAGCCGGGTGCGGAAAAACCTGGATCAGCGCAGCAAAAGCGGCAGAGGCCCTGATACATAAGGATGTCGACAGGATTATCGTCACCCGTCCAGTTCTGCAAGCTGATGAAGATCTTGGCTTCTTACCTGGTGATATCGCAGAAAAGTTTGCTCCCTATTTTCGCCCGGTCTACGACGTGCTGGTCCGTCGCTTAGGGACTTCCTTTATGCAGTACTGCCTGCGACCGGAAATAGGGAAGGTGGAAATTGCGCCGTTCGCCTATATGCGTGGACGTACCTTTGAAAATGCAGTCGTCATTCTTGACGAGGCGCAGAATGTGACTGCCGCGCAAATGAAAATGTTTTTAACCCGCCTCGGGGAGAACGTGACGGTTATCGTCAACGGTGATATCACGCAATGCGATTTGCCTCGCGGCGTGCGCTCCGGATTAAGTGACGCGCTGGAACGTTTCGAAGAAGATGAAATGGTCGGGATCGTCCGATTCGGTAAAGAGGATTGCGTACGTTCGGCACTTTGCCAACGTACGCTACATGCATACAGTTAAGTGTATTATCGGCGCAGAGCCCGGGCGAACCGGGCTTTGTTTTGGGTGTTTACGCCCGGACTAGCGCTTTTTCTGAAACCACCATTTTTATTTGCCCCTGGCTGGTGAAGTGTACGCTCATCCTGTGGCTTTTTTGTAGTTGCTGATAGAGCTCATCAGGTATTGCTAAGCTCTCAGCATATTCTTGCGGCGTATATTGGTAGGCTGCATGATGCTGCTGTTTTTGAAAACGTAGCTTATTGTACAGCGCCCAGACAATTAACACGACGGCATTCGCCACTGCCAGCAAAAAATAGAACTGAAGTCGGCTTCTGGCCTCGCTTTGCCAGTAATAACCCGTCAGCAGATCCATTGCGAATAAGAATATGAACAAAGCAAATAATGTCCATAAGATGGTTGTGGCAACATAATCAACCATTAAACGTACTGGCGATTGTCGGGTCGTAATAATTAAATTGTTCATATTAACCTCTCAGAATCCCGCGATCGGGACTTACCCAACGGGCGCGTTGCTTTTTAGGCATCAACATGACTCGTGTAAATGATACCAATGTCGTTGCCAGACTCAGCATCCAGAAAATAACCGGGAACCAAATAATCCAGAAAAGCGATGAAGTCAGATTATGCTCATAGCGATTCTCGATCATCAGGCTGACAATAAATTGCAGTAAACATAACGTACACAATAATATTCCGGCAGTATGTGTCGCAGCGATATGTGTCAATTCAATATTTAACGGTACACCGGCAAGTTGGACTGCGTAAATAATGAAACCGACCAGGCAAGTGAAGGCCCATATTGTCGTCAGGCAGTATTCAAAAAACAGCGGCCACATTCGAAAGTTTTCTTTGCGCCACAACCTTGTCATATTTTTGAGGAATACTTCTGCACCGCCCTGAGCCCAGCGCAGGCGCTGTTTCCACAGCCCTTTTAACGTTTCAGGCATTAATATCCAGCACAGCGCCCGTGGCTCGTAAAAAATCGCCCACTGATTCAACTGCAGCTTCCAGCTAATATCAATATCTTCGGTGATCATATCGTCACTCCAGTAACCCACTTCTGCCAGGGCGCTGCGACGAAATGCGGCAATAACACCGGAAACGGTAAATACGTTTCCATAGATACGCTGGGTTCGCTTGATCAAACCAATAATTGAGGAATACTCGCCAACCTGAATTTTACCCACCAGGGTAGAACGTGTTCGAATACGAGGATTACCGGTTACGGCACCCACACGCGGGTTGTACAACATCGGTTCCACAATATATGCCGCCGCATCGCGGTCTAATAACGCATCGCCATCAATGCACACCAGATATTCACTTTTCGCCGCGGCAGCTCCGGTTTTAAGCGCAATGGCTTTCCCCTGGTTTTGCGCCAGATGAATGACCCGCAGGTGGGGAATTTGTGCAGCCATGCGATCCAGGATGGCACGGGTTTTGTCTGTTGAACCGTCATTTACGGCAATAACTTCAATGTTCTCATAACGCTGTGCTAAAGCGGCGTGTATGGTTTCCTCAACGTTTTTCTCCTCATTAAAACAGGGAATGATAATGGAGATAGACGGATTATCTTTCAACTGGGGGGCTGGTGCGTTTTCTCCCCACGGCCAGTGGCGTTCACGATAGACCCAGAAATAGACGCCGCCAACAATCCACATAATAGACATAAAAAACGGCCAGAAGAAAACGAACCTCATCATCAGTTCACCAGAGTGAAAGTACGCTACGCATAGGGGGATGCATAACACCAGACATAATATAAAAAACGATACGATGCGATTAATCATTTTTCGGATACCAGGCTGTTGAAAACTCAGGACGAATAACGTCTATTTCAGGTTGGTTATGCAGAAAATTGTCGGGATAATAACCATAGTTTTTCCCTCCATTCAGTTGTAATAGGCTCATCCAGTGAGCGAGTTGTTGCGAAGAAATAGCCTGATGCTGACCATTTTTCTGCCAGTTTTGTGCCTGTAATTCTAAAATAGATTTGTCTTTAGCCTGAGGGATGTTTTTAATTTGATTGGTCAATTGTATTAACCATTGGTCAGCCGATTTTTCTGCGACACCTTCCATATAAGGCATAGCCATAATAGCGGTCCAGTCATAGCTTTTTAGGAAATCAGCATAATTCTGTGCAAACCACGCTTCACTTTCAGGTTGTATTACCGGAAGTGCAAAAATATTTCGTGCAGTTTTAACATGTGGACCGCGAATGGCTTTTACGCGCGCACTAAGTTCTAAAGTGAAGTCAGTTAACGCACGACTTTTAAAGCGGGTCCACTGTTTAAATTGCTCCGGGTTTTGTCGAATTTCGCTCAGACTCCCGCTAAAGCCTGCTTGCTGATAAGCCGTGATAGCCGGTGCACTGGCATCTTCATAATCTGAAAGCAAAGCATCATCGTGGAACAATATGCCATCAAAAGCAGCATGTCCGGCAAGATCTTCATATAACATGCCAACTTGTGCTCTGACTCTGTCATCGAAAGGAGAGAGACGGCGATATTGTTCAGGATGAATTTGTGCTTTTTTCTCCCCAGTCGGTAAGTATTTTACTCGCGTTAATGTGGGATCTAAATCCCAGCTTAATACCGGCATCCACGCATAGATGTTTACACCTGAGCGGGTACGTAATTGCCAGGCAACCCGACTAAAAATATCTGCTTTCATTGGTAGCAAACGATTTGGAAACCAGACCTCTTTGACCAGCCCATCACCATCGGGATCAGCAAATGCCTGCAAATACACGGTTGATATTTGCATATCTTTCACCCGCTGAATTAGCACATCAATATTGCGATCCATTTGCTGGTGGTTTTCGTCATAAACGTAATCAAGATCGATATGCATTATCCGTTGTGGTGATTTTTCCTGTACGGTAATAATTTGCTGGGCAAACTCTTTTAATGAGGGATTATTGGCGATTAATACTCGCGGAATGGAATCCAATTGTGACGCATTTGCCAAACCTGATTCAAGGGTGAAGAACATGTCATAACCGAGTTTTTTTAATTCCTCTATCGCTATGCCATTCGCTTCGCCATAAGGCCAAACAAAAACGTGTGGATTTACCTTAGCCTTTGTACGCAGGTATTCCGTCATTTTTACAGCATCCAGACGAATTCTTTCCCGGTATTCTGCTGCGGTTTCATACCGTGCGTGGTCAGTAAAATATGCACGATTTACATATACAGGCAATAAGCTGCCGGTGGCATTAGCCTGAATACCGTAGTGAGAATTCCATGTATGAGAAGCGACCGCAACGAGCCGGGAACGCGCAACTTCTCGCACTTGTTGCCACGTGGCAAAATATTCTCGATCGACCATCTCATCGCCAAATTTTACTTGTTCATCCGCTGGCGTATCGACCCAACTGCCGACGGGGGCCCATACAGCAGGCCACTGGAAGGCCTGAAGAATTGGGAAGACGCGGGTATAAAAACTCTGGTAGCCGTCATCAAAAGTCAGCACTACTGCTTTTTCCGGTAGCGGTTTTCCTCCTCGATGTGCTTCACGAATTTGAGCAATACTGACCGGTTGATAACCGTTCTCGCGCAGCCAGGCAAATTGTTCACGCAGTGCTGATGTCCGCACTGACATAAAACGCTGGTCGGCAGCTTCGTCTTCAACGTTATGCCATGAAATCGCCACAAAACCATTATGCGGCCACGGTTGCTCGGCGAGTAAAGATTCGCGATCCTGTGGCGGTATAAATGATGTTCTTGACTGGCTAATGCACGCAGTGAGCATAATTATACTCACCAGCATCAGGATATATTTATTTCCATTACGTAACATATTTATCCTTAAAATCTGAATGTCATATCGAATTCAACGTATAAGTTGTGTTCTCTGTCACCGTCATAAGGTCGTTTTTCCCAGCGTAGCGTTGCGCCAGCATCAATCACGTCATTCCAGCTAATACGTTGCCCGTAGCCGAGTTGGGTGACGACATCCGTGCCATAATGTTTTTGCCAGGAGGCACCAACACCTGCGCTGAAGATTTGCTCCCAGCTATTTTCATAGCTTCGCCATAACAAATGACTTGCCTCAAATGCCGGAACAATATCGAACGTTTTTATAGGGTTGTAGTATGGAGTGTCGTGTTCTGTATTTTGTTCGTAATACAGATTGGGTAGGAAATCGACAATCAAATATGGTGAAGACCAGATGCGTTCCTGACCCTCAAGTGAGACTTCCTGACGCTGGTTACTGTCGGAAAAATCAGTGAAAGCCCAGGAGACACCGTACTTACGCCGCTCATTTTGATACCAGCGAACATAAGCCTGAGCACTGTTGCCTGTAACACCATTTTTCATTGCCCGTAATGGAACGCGGTGAGAGAGGCGTTCCAGTTGCGAACCAATACGCCAGTTATCATTAAAATCATACCAGCCAGACAGGCGCGCGCCGGGTTTATGCTCATGATTGAAAACGCGTTCAGCGTACTCCGCCTCGAGCCAGATATTACGTGACCGCCACTCAACACCCGCCAGCCAGTCGCGAACAATCCCTTTTCCTTCGCTAAATTGTCCATCGGCATAACCGAATCCAGCAAAACCGCGCCAGTTATCCTTCAGCGGTGGTGAATAAACGATGGTGGTTAAGTCGACATCATGTTTACCACTATCCGGGCCTTCGGCATCAATTCCTGTTGAACCAGCTATACGAAGCTCTGCAAGATTATGTACATCAACCGCACGTTTTAAACGTACAACGCCGGGATCTTGCGGTTCACGTTCGACAACATCGTGCGTTAAGACAGCTGCCTGCTGCCATTCTTGTAACGTTAATGCTGTCCATGCTTGTTCAACCTCCAGATTAATATTACGTGGCTCGATCACTTCTGCTTTTTTTAATTCATTTTCTGCTGCACGATGCCAACCGCGGGCTTGTAACACACTCGCGTAATCAATGCGCAGTCCCTGATTTCCTGGTGCGTTATAAGCAAGCTCTCTGGCTATCATTTCAGCCTGAGGAAGATCATTACTATATTTTGCTACGGTTGAGAGAAACGAATGCCCCTGTAACCAGGTATCATTCGGGATGCTCGTAGGCGTGCCCATTAACCGAAGGAAAGGCGGCGAAGTATTAATGGTATGTTGGGTGACAGTTAGCGCGCCGGGATAATTTTCACTCTCCAGGTGGCTGTAAAAGAGATCCGCAAGTTCTTCATCGGATAAATCCGGGGCAATGGTCTCCTTGTGATAAAAGAGCTCTGTCATTATTGACTGTGCTTTTTTTGGCTGCTGTTCTTTGAGATAAGCCGACGCAACCCAATATTGCGCCCAGGGCGGAATAATTTGCCTCGTATTTTTTAAACGCTGATAGTGAGAAATAACGTCTTTATAACGATCGCGAGTTAATAACGCGCCAAGATGATCAACCTGAATACGCTGGTACTGGGCAGTGCGGTCTGAGTTATCATGCCACAGAATTTCTAATGCAGCGTATTGGGCGAGGGCGCGATCGGCAATGGCATAACGTTCACTTTCACTGCGCGTAGGCATAAACGACAGTCTGACCAGTTCGGCATGAATATCAGCGCGAATATCTGGCGTTAAATTGGCATCGTCAATCGCGGCAGCAAGTTGATTATTCCGTAATGCCTGCACGTATTCTGTGGGATATTGTTGCGTTAAGGCATTTTCAGGTAATGACCCTGTCATCGCCCGTAATTCATCCTCATGCCGCCCCGCCAGTTTATAGATATAGGCTTCTGCGAGTAAATTAGCTTTGTCCGGTGCTCCAGAGTTAAGCTGCTTAAGTTTAACCAGCGCAGAATCATAGTGACCCGCATCTGCCAGGGTTAAAATTTGTCCCCGTTGATAATCCTTATTTTGCGACTCCAGAGAGAGTGCCTTTTGCCACAGTGTAAGCGAGTTTTGCCATTGTTGCAGGTTACGATAAGCGACGGCGACAGCTGCATAACCACGCGCTGGTAATTGCTGATGACGGTAGCGGTTGTAAACGGTAATAACCTGTTTATCTTGCCCGGCCCATAAGGCAATCTGTAACCAGTCAGCAATTTGGTTATTACTGAGTGCTGATTTTTGTGCAAACCATAACAAAGCTGGCTGAGTATTTCCCTTGCGAGCTTCGATAATTAATGCATCATAGGCGTTATTAACAGCACTCTTCGCCGCGGGACTCGCTGCTAAAAATGCGGCAGTAAGAAGTTTCAAAGCCCATTTGGTTTTCGGGCACCTTTTTCTGCTACTTGAATACATCCTGTATTACTCCATGTATTGCCAAAATCTCTCTCTATATCTAATTACAGGTAACTGAAAAGAAAGATATTTTTGCATCTCATAATCCGTTATTAAACGCGGAAGAGACACGTGAATTGTTGATGATGAGAAGAAGAAATGATGAGCAGATTGTCCATATAAAATCCTTTTCTCGCCCGAAAATCCATTCCAATGATGAGGATCTTCAGGAATACGGCATAAATCCCAATGCCTTTTTCAAAATAAATTAGGATTAAAATAATTAAATCAGTAAATTCCGATGCATAATTTCGGATTTTTCGAAAGTCCTGATGAAAGGCAGCGCTACTGCACTCACGAATTTAATTGTTATTCCTAATGTATCTATTAATTAATGCTTTATAATGATTTTATTATAATCCTTTATAAGTATTTGCAAGCCTGCCTTGCAGCAAAAAATATATAAAGCATTAAAGTGATAATAATTGCATTCTGCAACTATCATCATCGGTATTGTTTGTGGGTGGATTTTCATATTGACAACAGTACAGTTCTTATATCTATTAATAATAAAAAGGGATCTACAACCTACAGGTTGGTGTAGCTTTATGGAAAAAGACTATTTGGGAATTAGTAGTACTGTATTAGTGAGCTTATTGTTTGGGCTTGCATTGGTTTTGGTTAATAGTTGGTTCAATCAGCCAACCGTTGAGGAAGTTGTTCCACGATCAACCTATCTGATGGTTATGATTGCTTTATTTTTTATCGATACTGTTGCATTTATTTTTATGCAGTTGTATTTCATTTATGACCGTAGGCAATTTTCAAACTGTATACTTAGTTTGGCTTTTCTAAGTTGTTTGATTTACTTTATTAAAACCGTCATTATCATTCAGCAAATTATTGAGGGGCGTTTGACAAGCAGTGTTGTTCAAAATGACATTGCAATCTATTATTTGTTTCGTCAGATGAGTTTGTGCATATTAATATTTCTGGCATTGGTGAATAAAGTTAGTGAAAACACAAAACAGCGCAATTTATTTTCCAAAAAAATGACTTTGTGCATAAGTTTGTTTTTTGTTGTTGGGGGGCCGATAGTTGCTCACATACTTTCTAGTCATTATGAGAGCTACAATTTACACATTGCCGAGTTAACCAATGAAAATGATCAGGTGGTTTGGAAAACATCATATGTTACCATAATGATTTTCATGTGGTTAACCTTGCTTTCAGTTAATCTATACTTTAATGGTTTACGCTGTGATATCTGGAATGGAGTGACGGTGATTGCTTTTTGTGCCGTACTGTACAATGTCTCTCTTTTATTTATGAGCAGGTATAGCGTGTCCATTTGGTATATTAGTCGCACTATTGAAGTAGTCAGTAAGTTAACCGTTATGGTAATATTTATGTGCCATATATTCAGTGCGCTACGAGTAACAAAGGACATTGCACATCGCGATTCCTTAACCAATATATTTAACAGAAATTATTTTTTTAATGAACTGACAGTTCAATCAGCATCGGCCAAAAAAACGCCTTATTGCGTCATGATTATGGATATCGACCACTTCAAAAAAGTCAACGACACCTGGGGGCATCCGGTTGGCGATCAGGTGATAAAAACAGTGGTGAGTATCATTGGGAAAAGCATACGGCCAGATGACCTTTTTGCGCGCGTCGGCGGCGAAGAGTTTGGCGTCTTGCTGACGGACATCGATACTGAACGTGCGAAAGCTTTAGCGGAAAGGATTCGGGAAAATGTTGAGCGTTTAACTGGTGATAATCCTGAATACGCCATACCACAAAAAGTGACGATTAGTATTGGCGCTGTTGTAACGCAGAAAAATGAGTTAAACCCTAAGGAGATCTATCAACTGGCTGATAACGCACTTTACGAGGCGAAAGAGACCGGGCGTAATAAGGTGGTAGTAAAAGAGGCAGAAATTCTTATCAACCGCAAGGATGATGAATGAGTCTGTCGCTAGTTGTCGACCTCCGCCTGGGGCTTCTCATCCCCCCGGTCTATGCAATATACGAAAAAAAAGCTCGTACTTTCGTACGAGCTCTTCTTTAAATATGGCGGTGAGGGGGGGATTCGAACCCCCGATACGTTGCCGTATACACACTTTCCAGGCGTGCTCCTTCAGCCACTCGGACACCTCACCAAATTGTTGTTCCTGTCTTGCTGGAACGGGCGCTAATTTAGGGAAATCATGACCTGAGGTCAACAAACTTTTTTAAAAAATCGCGCGTTTATTCAAACTTCAATCAATATGCAGTTTTAATAAGCGAAATCTGCTTTTTTTGCCACCGACCACGGATTTGTTATGCTGGTGGCCTTTGTAGATCATAACGATAAGTGCGAATAAATTTTGCGCAACGCTTTTCGGGAGTCAGTATGGACATCATCTTTTATCACCCAACGTTCGATACCCAATGGTGGATTGAGGCACTGCGCAAAGCTATTCCTCAGGCAAGAGTCAGAGCATGGAAAAGCGGAGATAATGACTCTGCTGATTATGCTTTAGTCTGGCATCCTCCAGTTGAAATGCTGGCAGGGCGCGATCTTAAAGCGGTGTTCGCACTCGGGGCCGGTGTTGATTCTATTTTGAGCAAGCTACAGGCACACCCTGAAATGCTGAAGCCTTCTGTTCCACTTTTTCGCCTGGAAGATACCGGTATGGGCGAGCAAATGCAGGAATATGCTGTCAGTCAGGTGCTGCATTGGTTTCGACGTTTTGACGATTACCGCATCCAGCAAAATAGTTCGCATTGGCAACCGCTTCCTGAATATCATCGGGAAGATTTTACCATCGGCATTTTGGGCGCAGGCGTACTGGGCAGTAAAGTTGCACAGAGTCTGCAAACCTGGCGCTTCCCGCTGCGTTGCTGGAGTCGAACCCGTAAATCGTGGCCTGGCGTGCAAAGCTTTGCCGGACGAGAAGAACTGTCTGCATTTCTGAGCCAATGCCGGGTATTGATTAATCTGTTACCGAATACCCCTGAAACCGTCGGCATTATTAATCAACAATTAATCGAAAAATTACCGGATGGCGCGTATCTCCTCAACCTGGCGCGTGGTGTTCATGTCGTGGAAGATGACCTGCTCGCGGCGCTGGATAGCGGGAAAGTTAAAGGCGCAATGTTGGATGTTTTTAATCGTGAACCCTTACCGCCGGAAAGTCTGCTCTGGCAACATCCACGCGTGACGATAACACCACATGTCGCCGCGATTACCCGTCCAGCTGAAGCTGTGGAGTACATTTCTCGCACCATTGCCCAGCTCGAAAAAGGGGAGAGGCTCTGCGGGCAAGTCGACCGCGCACGCGGCTACTAATAAAGCATCTGGTTTCCTGCTATCCTTGGCGGGAATTGAATACAGGAGAGAGTTATGTATCCCGTCGACCTTCATATGCATACCGTTGCCAGCACGCATGCATATAGCACATTGAGTGATTACATTGCCCAGGCCAAACAAAAGGGCATTAAACTTTTTGCGATCACCGATCATGGCCCGGATATGGAAGATGCGCCGCATCACTGGCACTTCATTAACATGCGTATCTGGCCGCGAGTGGTTGATGGGGTTGGGATCCTACGCGGCATCGAAGCTAACATTAAAAATGTTGACGGTGAAATTGACTGCAGTGGCAAAATGTTTGATTCGCTGGATCTGATTATTGCCGGTTTTCATGAGCCGGTGTTTGCGCCGCATGACAAAGCGACCAATACGCAAGCGATGATCGCCACTATCGCCAGCGGCAATGTGCATATAATAAGCCATCCCGGAAATCCGAAATATGAAATAGATGTTAAAGCCGTTGCTGAAGCAGCCGCGAAACATCAGGTGGCGCTGGAAATCAATAATTCCTCTTTTTTACACTCACGTAAGGGAAGTGAAGACAATTGTCGTGCGGTAGCCGCAGCGGTACGTGACGCTGGAGGTTGGGTGGCATTAGGCTCGGATTCTCACACCGCGTTTACCATGGGTGAATTTGAAGAGTGTCTTAAAATCCTCGACGCGGTAGATTTTCCGCCAGAGCGCATTTTGAATGTTTCTCCGCGCCGCTTACTGAACTTCCTTGAATCTCGCGGTATGGCACCGATTGCGGAATTTGCAGACCTTTAATTACTAGTAATGGAAATATATTAATGAACGAGTTTTCTATCCTCTGTCGTGTGCTGGGTTCGCTCTATTACCGCCAACCGCAAGATCCTTTACTGGTGCCGCTGTTTACCCTGATTCGTGAGGGGAAACTGGCTGCGAACTGGCCACTGGAGCAGGATGAGTTACTGACGCGTTTACAGAAAAGCTGTGATATGGCGCAAGTCTCTGCCGATTACAATGCGTTGTTTATCGGCGATGAATGTGCTGTGCCGCCATATCGTAGCGCATGGGTTGAGGGCGCGACGGAAGCGGAAGTGCGCGCTTTTCTTTCCGAACGGGGGATGCCATTAGCGGATACGCCAGCCGATCACATCGGCACATTGCTGCTCGCGGCTTCCTGGCTGGAAGATCAGTCAACGGAAGATGAGAGCGAAGCACTGGAAACACTGTTCAGTGAGTATCTGTTACCCTGGTGTGGTGCGTTCCTTGGCAAAGTGGAGGCCCATGCAACTACGCCTTTCTGGCGCACCATGGCACCGCTAACCCGCGATGCTATTAGTGCAATGTGGGACGAGCTGGAAGAAGATTCTGAAGAGTAAATGTGATCTGCATCACTCATAACTGCAACAGATAATTTGTTGTTGCATAAAATGTGTGCTCGATCTCATTCATGGCCGCGTTTTCTGCTATCATGCGCGGCATGAACATACTTCTCTCTATTGCAATCACAACAGGCATTCTCTCCGGTATCTGGGGATGGGTGGCTGTTTCCCTGGGCTTACTAAGCTGGGCGGGCTTCCTGGGCTGTACGGCCTACTTTGCCTGCCCGCAAGGTGGGCTGAAAGGGCTGGCGATCTCCGCTGCAACCCTGCTTAGTGGCGTGGTGTGGGCGATGGTCATTATTTACGGTAGTGCACTGGCACCACATCTGGAAATTCTCGGTTATGTCATAACCGGTATTGTCGCGTTTCTGATGTGTATTCAGGCCAAACAGCTGCTGCTTTCATTTGTTCCGGGAACGTTTATAGGCGCATGCGCGACGTTTGCCGGGCAGGGTGACTGGAAACTGGTGTTACCTTCGCTGGCGCTCGGACTGGTATTTGGTTACGCAATGAAAAACAGCGGCCTGTGGCTGGCGGCGCGTAGTACGAAGACCGCTCACCGTGAGCAGCAAATCAAAAATAAAGCGTGAGGGGCACTCACGCTTTCGCTTAAACAGTAAAATGCCGGATTATTAATTCCGGCATTTTTATCTATCAGGATTCCGGTGGAACCGACATATGGCGGTATTTCACCAGAATGTCATTCTGCCGTTCTGCTTTGTTCTGCAAATCCCACAGACCACGGTCAATACCATCATTAATCAGGAAAATGACCCCTGTTTCGATAGCCGACATCAGGCACAGCATAACGGGTTCGTTCGAGGTGTAACCCACTTCCCCTTCCAGCAAGCGCTGGTAGTCAATAAAGCGGAAAACCCCGGCCTGAACTTCATAGGAAAGTATCGTCTTACTGGTGTTCACCGAGGAGAGGATCTCACCGGTACTCACATTGACGACACGCAGGTTCACGGCAATCTGATCGAGCTGGTATTGCGTGTCTGCACCGATCCCAAAATATCTTGCCCCAACACCGCCCGATTTAACGTTGCTTTCATAACCGATAATTGAACCTTCAACCATGATATTTGCCGCCGTTAAAGATTGCAGCGGGATTCGGTTATTAATGGCAACCGTGCCGTTTTCTTGTGCCGCACGAATAATCTTGCGCTCGTTAAGCAGGTTTTGTAAGCCCTGGCGCTCCAGCGGTATAAACCAGCGAGAATCTTTCAATGCCGTGACCAGCATTGCCGTGGCGCTTTGCGGAACAGCAGTGGAGAAGTTACTTGCCGGGTAGGGTTTAAATTGCCCGGTTTCGTCCTGAATGTTGTATACCGAAACAAAGATCTTACCCGTCGGCGCTGGCAGATGGGTCAAATCTTTGTAGCTCTGAGCACGAGGCATTAATGTCGGTCTGGCGGCTTCTTTAGGCGGGACGGTTAAGCATCCGCTCAGTAACATGACGGCAACCAAAAGAAATAAGCGCTGCATGATTATTTTCCTTATGAAGCTGGGGCTTAAAAATCGGTTGAGTTATTTTGTAAACCCGAAACCTGGATGGTCGAGGTTTGTCCGGTTTTACGATCTGTCACGTTCAACTGCAATTGACCATCGCGGTTAGCAATATCAACAATATAATCGTTGGTCACCATGCGGCCCGGTTTACCGGTATTAATATTCGACAGTAGCCCACCCAAAATTTGTGACTGGATGGCCTGAGTAAAGTTATCTAACGCCGAGGGCGTTTCAATACCAAAGTCATCGTTATAGCTCGGATCTTTATAAGAGTTTTGGGCCTGAGCGCTATTTAACAAAAAAGCGCCATTATTTGGGTTACCACCAAAGTTTGGATTACGGAACTGGAAAGTCATGGTTCCAGCCCAACTTAATGGCGAAATAAGCATGAGTAGAACTACTGCATGTTTGACACGCATTGCAGCCTCCGAACAATTTTTTATTTAAAATTCATCATGCGCCAAATCGCCCGTACTTAATAACGCCTGGTTTATCTGGCGACGATTTAGTGCTTCTTCAGTTTGAATCAGTGCAAAGACGACAGTTTTCTCGAAGTCTCTTTTCAACGGAAATAAAAAAGTCTGGAAAATAACGTCCTGATTCACCGTTATTGTGATCCAGCTTCCCCATCGTGCACTGGGCCTTTCATTAATCGTTAAGTTACCCGTATAGTCACTTTCCCATTTATCACTAAAGGCTCGGTAAAAATCATGGCCAATAGATGAAACAGTATGGTCAGTTAACAATCCCGGGACTTCTACCTCAACGGCGTGAAGATTCCCTGCGGCGAACAGAAATTCTGCCGCCACAATCCAGCGTAAATAACGTTTCATGTCTTTATCGCCTGAGGTTATCGTTTGCCCAGGAAACCGCTTGTGTCCGGTTTTTTACGGCTATCTTCTTGAAAAGATTATAAAGATGCGTTTTAACCGTATTTTCGCTGATGAACAACGAACGAGCGATCTCGTTATTAGACGCGCCGATACGCAGCTTATTCAGGATCTCTTTTTCCCGATGAGTAAGGAGGGCTGATTCCGTGCTGTTATAACGATAGTTACCTGAATGCGTAATCAGGTAACTGGCAAGCTTTTGCGTAAAGTAGCATTCGCCGCGCAGGACGCCTTGCAACCCATTGACAACACGTTCTTGATCCTCCATGGCATAAAAAACGCCGTTGATATGAGGCCAGTTTTCAATGTCGCGGTACGGGTAATCTTCAGGCGTATTTAGCAACAATATTTTGATATTGTTGTTTTTCCTGCTCAAAGTATCCTGCCAATAATGGATAAGCTTTTTATCCGCTTCCATCATATCCAGAAGAATAATAGAGCCTGAAGATATATCGTCCAGAGAACGTTGAATATTATGTAATTTTCCTGTAATTGCCAGCGATTGTTTAAGGTGCTGCAAGAGAGCTGTCGCCTGCAAAGAAGGTTTAGTGATCAACAATAATGTATGACCATGAATACTATGGACTTCATTAAACATGATGAAACCCCGCTTTTTTTATTGATCGCACACCTGACAGCTGCCTCTAAAATAGAAGCACCAGAAGTACTGACAGATGTTGCACTGCTGTGTGTAGTAATAAATCAGCCCTAAATGGGTAAAATATAAAACTAATGGATTACATCTGATTTCAATCTAGCCATTACAAATCTTAAATCAAGTGTTAAACATGTAACTAAATGTAACTCGTTATATTAAAATGTTAACCTTAAGGTTTTATTAAGTTTATAAATGATAGAAAAGTTGTACATTTGGTTTTTATTGCACAATTTTAAAAAATCATACAAATGGTGCTAACTTACTAATAATGCATATAAAAAATATTTCGCTGTAGTCCTTTCGTCATGAAAAACGTTCTTGTTTTTTCTCCATACCACCGTGGACAATTTTTTACTGCAAAAAGACGAGGTTTGTCACGGCTTGTGCGCAAGACATATCGCAGCAATCAGCGACGGGCAAGAAGAATGACTGTCTGGTGATTTTTGATAGCGGAAAACGGAGATTTAAAAGAAAACAAAATATTTTTGCGTAGATAACAGCGTATTTACGTGGGTTTTAATACTTTGGTATGAACAAAAAAAGAAAAATACAACGTGCGGGTGAGTTATTAAAAATATTTCCGCAGACATACTTTCCATCGTAACGCAGCGTTAACAAAATACAGGTTGCGTTAACAACCAAGTTGAAATGATTTAATTTCTTAAATGTACGACCAGGTCCAGGGTGACAACATGAAAAACAAATTGTTATTTATGATGTTAACAATACTGGGTGCGCCTGGGATTGCAGCCGCAGCAGGTTATGATTTAGCTAATTCAGAATATAACTTTGCGGTAAATGAATTGAGTAAGTCTTCATTTAATCAGGCAGCCATAATTGGTCAAGCTGGGACTAATAATAGTGCTCAGTTACGGCAGGGAGGCTCAAAACTTTTGGCGGTTGTTGCGCAAGAAGGTAGTAGCAACCGGGCAAAGATTGATCAGACAGGAGATTATAACCTTGCATATATTGATCAGGCGGGCAGTGCCAACGATGCCAGTATTTCGCAAGGTGCTTATGGTAATACTGCGATGATTATCCAGAAAGGTTCTGGTAATAAAGCAAATATTACACAGTATGGTACTCAAAAAACGGCAATTGTAGTGCAGAGACAGTCGCAAATGGCTATTCGCGTGACACAACGTTAATTTCCATTCGACTTTTAAATCAATCCGATGGGGGTTTTACATGAAACTTTTAAAAGTAGCAGCAATTGCAGCAATCGTATTCTCTGGTAGCGCTCTGGCAGGTGTTGTTCCTCAGTACGGCGGCGGCGGTGGCAACCACGGTGGTGGCGGTAATAACAGCGGCCCGAATTCAGAGCTGAATATTTACCAGTACGGTGGCGGTAACTCTGCTCTTGCTCTGCAAGCTGACGCCCGTAACTCTGATCTGACCATTACCCAGCACGGCGGCGGTAATGGCGCAGATGTGGGCCAAGGTTCTGATGACAGCTCAATCGATCTGACTCAGCGTGGTTTCGGCAACAGCGCTACTCTTGATCAGTGGAATGGTAAAGATTCTACTATGACTGTTAAACAGTTCGGTGGCGGTAACGGTGCTGCTGTTGACCAGACTGCATCTAACTCCAGCGTTAACGTCACTCAGGTTGGCTTTGGTAACAACGCGACCGCTCATCAGTACTAATACATCATCAGTATGAAAGAAACAGGGCGCAAGCCCTGTTTTTTTTCGGGAGAAGAA
Organism: Escherichia sp. WS1118; assembly: GCF_046487695.1. Lineage (NCBI taxonomy): Bacteria > Pseudomonadati > Pseudomonadota > Gammaproteobacteria > Enterobacterales > Enterobacteriaceae > Escherichia > Escherichia sp. WS1118. Next base: position 37,719 of record NZ_JBJQIZ010000004.1, read on the forward strand.
TATGAATGCGTTATTACTCCTTGCGGCACTTTCCAGTCAGATAACCTTTAATACGACCCAGCAAGGGGATATGTACACCATTATTCCTGAAGTCACTCTTACTCAATCTTGTCTGTGCAGAGTACAAATATTGTCCCTGCGCGAAGGCAGTTCAGGGCAAAGTCAGACGAAGCAAGAAAAGACCCTTTCATTGCCTGCTAATCAACTCATTGCTTTGACGAAGTTGAGTTTAAATATTTCCCCGGACGATCGGGTGAAAATAGTTGTTACTGTTTCTGATGGACAGTCACTTCATTTATCACAACAATGGCCGCCCTCTTCAGAAAAGTCTTAATTTGTTGAAATATCGAGCATAAGATGAATCTGGAGAGAATGGTCTGCTGCGGATCAGCCAACCTGAAAGTATGGATAACACAACCCTCAAGGATGACTAATCATTGAGGAAATAGAATAAATGTTCAGACCTTTTTTAGACTCTCTAATGCTCGGCAGTATGTTTTTTCCTTTTATTGCCATCGCAGGAAGCACCGCGCAAGGGGGCGTGATCCACTTTAATGGCCAAATTGTGGAACCGGCATGTGACGTCAGCACCCAGTCAACACCCGTAGAAATGAACTGCCCGCAGAATGGCTCTGTTCCGGGCAGAACCTATTCCAGCAAAGCGTTAATGAGCGGCAATGTTAAAAACGCGCAAATAGCCTCAGTAAAAGTGCAGTATCTTGATAAACAGAAAAAGCTGGCTGTAATGAACATCGAATATAACTAAGTTTCTGAACAACTCACGTTGCTGAGCAGAAAAATGCGATTTAACCAAAAAGCCTGCTGTACACTTAAGAAACAAGAAGGTGTAAGGAGGCGTTATGAAAACGCGTATTCATGTTGTGCAGGGTGATATTACCAAACTGGCCGTTGATGTGATTGTGAATGCGGCTAATCCGTCATTAATGGGAGGCGGCGGCGTCGATGGGGCCATTCATCGCGCAGCGGGTCCGGCCCTGCTGGATGCCTGTTTAAAAGTCAGGCAGCAGCAGGGCGATTGCCCTACGGGGCATGCCGTTATTACGCTTGCAGGCGATCTTCCCGCGAAAGCCGTAGTGCACACCGTCGGGCCAGTCTGGCGTGGTGGTGAACAAAACGAAGACCAGCTTTTGCAGGATGCCTATCTCAATAGCCTGCGACTGGTGGCAGCAAACAGCTATACGTCAGTGGCTTTTCCTGCAATCAGTACTGGAGTTTATGGTTACCCTCGTGCGGCAGCGGCTGAAATCGCAGTAAAAACCGTTTCAGAATTTATTACCCGTCACGCTTTACCCGAACAGGTATACTTTGTCTGTTATGATGAAGAAAACGCCCACCTCTACGAAAGACTCCTTACTCAACAAGGAGATGAATGATTTGCCCCGGCTGGCGAGCGCGGTGCTGCCACTGTGTTCGCAACATCCCGGTCAGTGTGGCCTTTTTCCTCTGGAGAAAAGTCTGGATGCGTTTGCCGCCCGGTATCGTCTGGCCGAAATGGCAGAGCATACGCTGGATGTTCAGTATTACATCTGGCAGGACGATATGTCGGGTCGGTTACTCTTTTCCGCCCTGTTAGCCGCAGCAAAGCGTGGCGTTCGCGTCCGTTTGTTGCTGGACGACAACAATACGCCCGGACTTGATAACATTTTACGCTTGCTTGACAGCCATCCACGCATTGAAGTCCGGCTTTTTAATCCTTTCTCGTTTCGCTTGCTACGTCCGCTTGGTTATATCACCGACTTTTCCCGTCTCAATCGCCGTATGCACAATAAAAGTTTCACTGTCGATGGCGTGGTGACGCTGGTGGGAGGACGAAATATTGGTGATGCCTATTTTGGTGCAGGGGAAGAGCCACTTTTTTCGGATTTAGATGTCATGGCAATAGGACCCGTGGTAGAGGACGTTGCCGATGATTTCGCCCGCTATTGGTATTGCAAATCGGTTTCCCCCTTACAGCAGGTGCTGGATGTCCCGGAAGGTGAAATGGCGGATCGCATCGAGTTACCGGCATCCTGGCATGACGATGCCATGACGCATCGTTATTTACGCAAAATGGAATCCAGTCCGTTTATAAATCATCTGGTTGATGGAACGTTGTCGCTTATCTGGGCGAAAACACGTTTATTAAGTGATGATCCGGCGAAAGGGGAGGGCAAGGCAAAACGGCATTCACTGTTACCGCAGCGCCTGTTCGATATCATGGGCTCACCCAGTGAACGCATCGATATTATCTCTTCCTATTTTGTACCGACACGTGCAGGTGTGGCGCAACTCTTACGGATGGTGAGAAAAGGGGTAAAGATTGCGATCCTAACCAATTCTCTTGCCGCTAACGATGTTGCTGTCGTCCATGCAGGATACGCGCGCTGGCGCAAAAAATTGCTCCGCTATGGGGTGGAATTATATGAACTCAAGCCGACGCGTGAACAAAGTAGTACGTTACACGATCGCGGCATAACCGGTAATTCAGGGGCCAGCCTGCATGCTAAAACCTTTAGTATCGATGGTAAAACGGTGTTTATCGGCTCTTTCAATTTCGATCCGCGTTCAACGTTGCTCAATACTGAAATGGGCTTCGTGATAGAGAGCGAAACGCTGGCACAGTTAATTGATAAACGCTTTATTCAGAGCCAGTATGATGCGGCCTGGCAGCTCCGTCTGGACAGGTGGGGACGGATCAACTGGGTTGATCGTCATTCAAAGAAAGAGATTATTCTGAAAAAAGAACCCGCCACCAGTTTCTGGAAGCGGGTTATGGTCAAACTGGCGTCGATATTGCCCGTGGAATGGTTATTGTAAACGCGGCTTAACGGGCTGGTGCTTTATCGTTCTCACGCTTAACAACCGGTTTACCAGAGAACAAAAACTTCAATAATGGGATGCGTAAATGAATTTCATACAGAATTATCGCAATCCCTACTACGAATATCAGGCCACAGAGAAAACCAAGCCAGTTGGAGGTGATGTGTGGTGTAATGTATGCGCCGAAAAACAGCGTTAACGGGTGGTGAACCAGATAGATAAACAGCGATGCGTTAACAAAATAAGTCACCCGCGCTGACTGGAAGTTAAGCAAACGGTGGCCAAAGGAGAAGACCACATTCACCATCCACAGACCGAGGACCATAGTGATCACCGACTCGGTTTCATACATCCAGGCATCGCCACTGCCATAGCGCTGGTTGAGTAAATAAGCGACAAACGCCAATGCTGCTGCAAGGGTACAGCCACGAGACGGCGTGGTAAACAAGGCTTTAAGATGAGGGAAAATGAAAGCCAGTGCGCCGAGGATAAAGAACGGCAAATAAAATAACGTTTGCATGACAATAAAATTGAACATGCCGTTACTCAGAATGGGTGGATACACAATAAAAATCGTTCTTCTTATTACCGCATAACCGATGCCGAGGCACAAAAAAATCACCGATAATTTTACCATCGAGAATTTTTTATTCGTTTTATCAGAATTTTCTAAATTATTTCTGATGCGTTTAAATATCCATACGCACAGCGTCGTCATGACCACTAACACCAGTAAAAACCACAGGTGTGATATTAATTCCCAGGCCAACGTATTATATTTGTCATACAATGACAGCCCAGGCCAACTTTCCGCTTTCCCTTTGACGTATTGCAGCATAATAAATTGCGGCAATGTCAGTAAGGGGATGGCTGTTAACATCGGGATCCCTACACGTTCGACACGTACTTTCCACCATTTTTTCAAGGGATAGCGTAAAAAAAGCATGTAGGAAAAGTACCCGGATATAACGAAAAACACCTGCATGCGGAACGAGTGGATGAAGTCATTAAAAAGGGTCAGCCACAATGACGGTTCGGCGCTATTCACATGCCATGTATGGCTCGAATAGATTAAAGAAATATGAAAAGGGATCCCTAACAACATCAGCCAGGCGCGGATGGAGTCGAGGAAATATTCACGTTGCGCGGGTACTGGATTCATATATGGTTAACTAATCTCGGATTTTTCGTCTTATCCCTGTCGGGTTATGCCTTTAGGCTTGTTGCCATAGCGACACCGACCTGACCGCGCTAGGCGCAGGCTTCAAGGTTTTTATGCATAGCATCATCGCTACCACTAACCAGAATGGAAGCGTCAGTAAGACGGTTGATAAATAAATTTGCTGGCAAACCCTACACGAAGTCGATGCTTCTGTCTTTAGGAGAAGCACGGAAAGTGAAAACGGTTGCAATCAGGTGCTTAATCCATGAGCCAGTGTGCTGAACGATACCGGGATTCTGTTGTCGGAATGGCTGGTTATCCATTAAAATAGATCGGATCGATATAAGCACACAAAGGGGGAAGTGCTTACTAATTATGAAACATAAACTACAAATGATGAAAATGCGTTGGTTGAGTGCTGCAGTAATGTTAACCCTGTATACATCTTCAAGCTGGGCTTTCAGTATTGATGATGTCGCAAAGCAAGCTCAATCCTTAGCCGGGAAAGGCTATGAGGCGCCCAAAAGCAACTTGCCCTCCGTTTTCCGCGATATGAAATACGCGGACTATCAGCAGATCCAGTTTAATCATGACAAAGCGTACTGGAACAATCTGAAGACCCCATTCAAACTCGAGTTCTACCATCAGGGTATGTACTTCGATACCCCGGTCAAAATAAATGAAGTGACTGCCACCGCAGTCAAACGAATCAAATACAGCCCAGATTATTTCACTTTCGGCGATGTTCAGCATGACAAAGACACGGTAAAAGACCTTGGTTTTGCCGGTTTCAAAGTGCTTTACCCGATCAACAGCAAAGATAAAAACGATGAAATCGTCAGCATGCTCGGGGCCAGCTATTTCCGCGTGATTGGTGCAGGTCAGGTTTATGGCCTTTCTGCACGCGGCCTGGCAATTGATACCGCCTTGCCATCGGGTGAAGAATTTCCACGCTTCAAAGAGTTCTGGATCGAGCGTCCAAAACCGACTGATAAACGTTTAACCATTTATGCATTGCTTGACTCGCCGCGCGCGACAGGTGCTTACAAATTCGTAGTTATGCCAGGACGTGACACGGTTGTGGATGTGCAGTCGAAAATCTATCTGCGCGATAAAGTCGGCAAACTGGGGGTTGCACCGTTAACCAGTATGTTCCTGTTTGGGCCGAACCAACCGTCGCCTGCAAATAACTATCGTCCGGAGTTGCACGACTCTAACGGTCTGTCTATCCATGCTGGTAATGGCGAATGGATCTGGCGTCCGTTGAATAACCCGAAACATTTAGCGGTCAGCAGCTTCTCGATGGAAAACCCGCAAGGCTTCGGTCTATTGCAGCGTGGTCGTGATTTCTCCCGCTTTGAAGATCTCGATGATCGTTACGATCTTCGTCCAAGCGCATGGGTGACTCCGAAAGGGGAGTGGGGCAAAGGCAGCGTTGAGCTGGTGGAAATTCCAACCAACGATGAAACCAACGATAACATCGTCGCTTACTGGACGCCGGATCAGTTGCCGGAGCCGGGTAAAGAGATGAACTTTAAATACACCATCACCTTCAGCCGTGATGAAGACAAACTGCATGCGCCAGATAACGCATGGGTGCAACAAACGCGTCGTTCAACGGGGGATGTGAAGCAGTCGAACCTGATTCGCCAGCCTGACGGTACTATCGCCTTTGTGGTCGATTTTACCGGCGCTGAGATGAAAAAACTGCCAGAGGATACCCCGGTCACAGCGCAAACCAGCATTGGTGATAATGGTGAGATAGTTGAAAGCACGGTGCGCTATAACCCGGTTACCAAAGGTTGGCGTCTGGTGATGCGTGTGAAAGTGAAAGATGCCAAGAAAACCACTGAAATGCGTGCTGCGCTGGTGAATGCCGATCAGACGTTGAGTGAAACCTGGAGCTACCAGTTACCTGCCAATGAATAAGACAACTGAGTACATTGACGCAATGCCCATCGCCGCAAGCGAGAAAGCGGCATTGCCGAAGACTGATATCCGCGCCGTTCATCAGGCGCTGGATGCCGAACACCGCACCTGGGCGCGGGAGGATGACTCCCCGCAAGGCTCGGTAAAGGCGCGTCTGGAACAAGCCTGGCCAGATTCACTTGCTGATGGACAGTTAATCAAAGACGACGAAGGGCGCGATCAGCTAAAGGCGATGCCAGAAGCAAAACGCTCCTCGATGTTTCCCGACCCGTGGCGTACCAACCCGGTAGGCCGTTTCTGGGATCGCCTGCGTGGACGCGATGTGACGCCGCGCTATCTGGCTCGTTTGACCAAAGAAGAGCAGGAGAGCGAGCAAAAGTGGCGTACTGTCGGTACCATCCGCCGTTACATTCTGTTGATCCTGACGCTCGCGCAAACTGTTGTCGCGACCTGGTATATGAAGACCATTCTTCCTTATCAGGGGTGGGCGCTGATTAATCCTATGGATATGGTTGGTCAGGATGTGTGGGTTTCCTTTATGCAGCTTCTGCCTTATATGCTGCAAACCGGTATCCTGATCCTCTTTGCGGTACTGTTCTGTTGGGTGTCCGCCGGATTCTGGACGGCGTTGATGGGCTTCCTGCAACTGCTTATTGGTCGCGATAAATACAGTATATCTGCGTCAACAGTTGGCGATGAACCATTAAACCCGGAGCATCGCACGGCGTTGATCATGCCTATCTGTAACGAAGACGTGAACCGTGTTTTTGCTGGCTTGCGTGCAACGTGGGAATCAGTAAAAGCCACCGGGAATGCCAAACACTTTGATGTCTACATTCTGAGTGACAGTTATAACCCGGATATCTGCGTCGCAGAGCAAAAAGCCTGGATGGAGCTTATCGCTGAAGTCGGTGGCGAAGGTCAGATTTTCTATCGCCGCCGCCGCCGTCGCGTGAAGCGTAAAAGCGGTAATATCGATGACTTCTGCCGTCGTTGGGGCAGCCAGTACAGCTACATGGTGGTGCTGGATGCTGACTCGGTAATGACCGGTGATTGTTTGTGCGGCCTGGTGCGCCTGATGGAAGCCAACCCGAACGCCGGGATCATTCAGTCGTCACCGAAAGCGTCCGGCATGGATACGCTGTATGCGCGCTGCCAGCAGTTCGCGACCCGCGTGTATGGGCCACTGTTTACAGCCGGTTTGCACTTCTGGCAACTTGGCGAGTCGCACTACTGGGGGCATAACGCGATTATCCGCGTGAAACCGTTTATCGAGCACTGTGCACTGGCTCCGCTGCCGGGCGAAGGTTCTTTTGCCGGTTCAATCCTGTCACATGACTTCGTGGAAGCGGCGTTGATGCGCCGTGCAGGTTGGGGGGTCTGGATTGCTTACGATCTCCCGGGTTCTTATGAAGAATTGCCGCCTAACTTGCTTGATGAGCTAAAACGTGACCGCCGCTGGTGCCACGGTAACCTGATGAACTTCCGTCTGTTCCTGGTGAAGGGTATGCACCCGGTTCACCGTGCGGTGTTCCTGACGGGCGTGATGTCTTATCTCTCCGCTCCGCTGTGGTTTATGTTCCTCGCGCTCTCTACTGCATTGCAGGTAGTACATGCGTTGACCGAACCGCAATACTTCCTGCAACCACGGCAGTTGTTCCCGGTATGGCCGCAGTGGCGTCCTGAGCTGGCGATTGCACTTTTTGCTTCGACCATGGTGCTGTTGTTCCTGCCGAAGCTATTGAGCATTTTGCTTATCTGGTGCAAAGGAACGAAAGAATACGGCGGCTTCTGGCGCGTTACATTATCGTTGCTGCTGGAAGTGCTGTTTTCCGTGCTGCTGGCTCCGGTTCGCATGTTGTTCCATACGGTCTTCGTCGTCAGCGCGTTCCTTGGCTGGGAAGTAGTGTGGAATTCGCCGCAGCGTGATGATGACTCCACTTCCTGGGGGGAAGCGTTCAAACGCCACGGCTCACAGCTGCTGTTAGGGTTAGTGTGGGCTGTTGGGATGGCGTGGCTGGATCTGCGTTTTCTGTTCTGGCTGGCACCGATTGTCTTCTCGTTGATCCTGTCACCGTTTGTTTCGGTGATTTCCAGCCGTGCCACCGTTGGTCTGCGAACCAAACGCTGGAAACTGTTCCTGATCCCGGAAGAGTATTCACCGCCGCAGGTGCTGGTTGATACCGATCGGTTCCTTGAGATGAATCGTCAACGCTCCCTTGATGATGGTTTTATGCACGCGGTGTTTAACCCGTCATTTAACGCTCTGGCAACCGCAATGGCGACCGCGCGTCACCGCGCCAGCAAGGTGCTGGAAATCGCCCGTGACCGCCACGTTGAACAGGCGCTGAACGAGACGCCAGAGAAGCTGAATCGCGATCGTCGCCTGGTGCTGCTAAGCGATCCGGTGACGATGGCCCGTCTGCATTTCCGCGTCTGGAATTCCCCGGAGAGATATTCCTCATGGGTGAGTTATTACGAAGGGATAAAGCTCAATCCACTGGCATTACGTAAACCGGATGCGGCTTCGCAATAAAAACGTAGTTGCCTGATGCGCTACGCTTATCAGGCCTACATCGTTCCTGCAATTTATTGATTTTGCAAGATTTTGTAGGTCGGGTAAAGCGTTCACGCCGCATTCGGCAAAAACAACGAGCCAATAAAAATACCGGCGTTATGCCGGTATTTTTTACGGAAGAGGTATCAAATGCGTTTAATTGTGGTGAGCATAATGGTGACCTTGCTGAGTGGCTGTGGCAGCATCATTAGTCGCACTATACCGGGGCAGGGGCATGGCAACCAATATTATCCCGGTGTGCAATGGGACGTGCGTGACTCCGCCTGGCGTTACGTCACGATCCTTGATCTGCCATTCTCCCTGGTTTTCGATACTTTACTGCTGCCGATCGACATTCATCATGGCCCGTATGAGTGATTAACGCTCATCCCACTCATCAGCTGCTGTGCGTCCTTCCTCGGTATCCAGCGGTGGCTCAAGCTGAAATTCCCCCTCGTCCCATTCATGTAATGTATTCTCATCTTGCCACTCCTGGCGGATCTCAATCTCATCATAGTCGCCGTCAAAGACACTTTGCGCAGCTTCACCGCTAAGCATGGGTAAACATTCACCTTCTTCCCCTTCGTCGGCAAAAAACTCAACTTGCCACATGATGTCGCCGTCCTGCAAAACGTATTTTTGGGCATTGAACTGTTGCACATTCGCGTTTTCGGCGTCGACGCCGGGGTTGTCTGCAAGAAATTCTTCGCGTGCAGCGTCAATGGCTTCTTCAAGCGTTGCGTACATGGTCATCACGATTCTCCCTTTGAGTTGATGAGGTTTCAGGGAAAAGGATAGCTGATTCTCCGCTTTTGCAAGTATGAAAGGCGAAAAATCAGTTCGATATCTGGGGGATTCGACGACGACGTAGACTGTTCCATGAATAGACTGCGTTGAATAACACTACGCCAGCGGTGACGAGAAATACCGCCCTGAAACCGTAGTTCGCTGAAATCGCTGCTCCCATCAATGGTCCGGTAACGTTGCCAATATCACGAAACGATTGGTTATAGCTGAAGATACGCCCGGCGATCTGGTTGCTCGAGTTATAAACTAATAGTGTCTGTACGGCGGGGAGTAGTGCACCATCGGCGGCACCGAGCAAAAAACGTAAAATCCCAAGTTGTAATGGCGTCTGAACGTAAGACATTGGGATCAACAGCAGTACAGAAAAGATCAGCGCTGTAATCAGGATCTTTTCGGGTCCGATTCGATCGCCAAGTTTGCCGAGTCGTGGTGCACTTAGCAGAGCCGCCACGCCTGGCACCGAGGCGATCATGCCACTGATAAAGGCGACGTTACTGACGTTACCCGCCAGTTCGCGGACATACAGCGTCAGAATGGGGGCAATTGAGCCCGTCGCCACCTGGATGATTAACGTGGTGACAAACAGGCTGAGTACCAGTTTCGGGTTTTTAAGTGATGTCACCACTTCCCGCATATGCAGCATCTCTTTTTTGCTGACCGGCTGGAATTTTTCTCTGATGCAAAACAGGGTGACGAAAAAGCAGAGTATGAGCACACTGGCGGTAATAAAGAATACCGGACGTAAGCCGTAGCTATCGGCGAGCAAACCGCCAGCCATTGGGCCGAGCAACGCGCCGCTAACGCCGCCTGTGGAGAGCGTACCCAGCGCCCAGCCGCTTTTATTACGCGGTACTTGTGTGGCGATAAGAGCATTAGCGTTGGGGACAAATCCGCCAAGTAAACCAAGAAGCGCCCGCAGGATCAAAAACTGCCAGATATTTTGTGCCAGTCCCATCAACACCATCACGATGCCCATGCCGAGAGCAGAGCGTAATAGCATGATTTTTCGGCCTTTACGGTCGGCGAGTCCACCCCAAAACGGTGAGGCGATGGCCGAAAATAAAAATGTAATGCTGAAGACAATACCGGACCACATATTCAGGGCGGAGTGGCCGGTAACGCCAAGCTGCTCAACGTAGAGGGGTAAGAAGGGCATTACCAGGCTGAAGGCGGCACCGGTAAGAAAACAGCCTAGCCAGGCGACGATCAGGTTTCGTTTCCAGTTTATAGGGGTGTCATTTTCACAGGGTGACATAGCAATCCGCTGTTGGTGCGCCAGGCGCGGTGAACATAAGAAGAAAAGATAAGCACACTAATTATGCGCCCGACTTCCAGGGGGCGCAATCCAGAGAGCTTTTATCGCTAAATCAGGGGGATTTTCTGTGGTAATGCCGGATGCCATTCTGAAGCATCCAGCATGGAAGATTTAATAGCGTGAAGGAACGCCTTCCGGGCGTGTTTTAAAGCGACGGTGTAACCACATATACTGCTCTGGTGCCATCATGATGCATTTTTCGACCACTTTGTTCATCCACGCGGCGGTAGTTTCGGCATCATCCAGCGGCGGAGAACACTCTGGCGGCAGTATAATCAACTGATACCCTTTGCCATCTGGCTTACGGCGTGGAACGAAGGGCACCAGACATGCGCCGGACATCCGTGCCAGCATCCAGGTTCCGGTCGTGGTCGCAGCCTGCTCAACGGCAAACAACGGGACGAAAACGCTTGAGCGCGGGCCGTAATCATGATCCGGTGCGTACCAGACCACTTCGCCTTTTTTCAGGGCTTTAATCATGCCTTTTAAATCTTTGCGGTCGAGCATCGATTTATTTGAGCGCAAACGGCCCCAGGTTTGTAGCCAGTCAATCAGTGGATTATCGTTCGGGCGGTAAACGCCAATCCCCGGTTCCTGCATACCAAACTGCCGCGCACCCAGCTCCAGTGTCAGAAAATGGATGCCAACTAACAGGATGCCGCGTTTTTGCGCCTGCACGTCACGAATGTGTTCCATGCCGATCACTTCCGTCCAGCGGGCGATTCGGCGGTCCGGCCAGAACCACGCCATGCCGGTTTCCATCAGGCCCATGCCAACGGATTCGAAATTCTTCACCACCATTTTACGGCGTTCTTGTTCGCTCATTTCCGGAAAGCACAGTTCCAGGTTGCGATGCACAATTTTTGCGCGTCGTTTCATAAAACGTAACGCCAGTTTTCCTAATCCACAACCGAGGCGGTAGATAACCGGGTAGGGCAATTGCACGACCAACCAAAGTACGCCAATACCCAACCAGGTTAACCAATAACGCGGATGAAGCAGTGCGGTGGAGAACTTGGGTAGATTCGTCATATCAATCCTGTTTTTCAACCTATACGGGCAATTGTATGTATTGTCGCATTTTTTCGTCCGCAACCAAAATTTGTGACTGAAGATTGGGCGAAATTGCCGCGCTTGTAAATAACAAATAATTTTTAATGCTAAAATGTAGCGTAAAATGTGTGGATGTTAATTATCGATAATTGCTATATCATGCCGCGGATTTTTACTTTCCCATCTCGCAGGAACCGTACACCATGCCAGTGTTACACAACCGCATTTCCAACGACGCGTTAAAAGCCAAAATGTTGGCTGAGAGCGAACCGCGAACCACCATTTCGTTTTATAAGTATTTCCACATTGCCGATCCTAAGGTGACCCGTGACGCTTTATATCAACTGTTTACCGCGCTGAATGTTTTTGGGCGAGTGTATCTGGCGCATGAGGGCATTAACGCGCAAATCAGCGTACCTGCGAGCAATGTTGAAACATTTCGCGCGCAGCTCTATGCCTTCGACCCGGCTTTAGAGGGTTTACGCCTGAATATCGCGTTGGATGATGACGGGAAATCCTTCTGGGTACTGCGTATGAAGGTACGCGATCGCATTGTTGCCGACGGTATTGACGATCCTCACTTTGATGCCAGCAATGTTGGTGAGTATCTGCAAGCGGCAGAAGTGAACGCCATGCTTGACGATCCCGATGCATTGTTTATCGACATGCGTAACCACTATGAGTATGAAGTGGGGCACTTTGAAAACGCGCTGGAAATACCGGCAGATACCTTCCGTGAGCAGCTGCCAAAAGCAGTTGAGATGATGCAGGCACATAAAGATAAAAAAATCGTCATGTACTGCACCGGCGGCATTCGTTGTGAAAAGGCCAGTGCCTGGATGAAACATAACGGATTCAACAAAGTCTGGCATATCGAGGGCGGAATTATTGAATACGCCCGTAAGGCGCGCGAGCAGGGCTTGCCGGTGCGTTTTATTGGCAAAAATTTTGTTTTTGACGAGCGGATGGGCGAACGAATATCTGATGAGATTATCGCGCACTGCCACCAGTGCGGTGCGCCGTGCGACAGCCATACCAACTGTAAAAATGATGGCTGCCATCTGTTGTTTATTCAGTGTCCAGTATGTGCGGAAAAAAACAAAGGTTGTTGTAGTGAGATTTGCTGCGAAGAAAGCGCGTTACCGCCAGAGGAACAGCGACGCCGTCGGGCAGGACGTGAAAATGGCAATAAGATCTTTAATAAGTCTCGTGGACGTCTGAATACAACACTGGGCATTCCTGATCCAACAGAATAAATATCATTGCCGGATGCGTGCCATCCGGCAACATTTCACTCTTACTTCTGCTGTACGCCTTCCACTGAAATAATCAGATCCACTTCCTGAGACGCTGGACCTAAATCTGTCTTGATATTGAAGTCTTTGAGCTTGATTTTGCCTTCGGCCTCAAAGCCTGCACGTTTACCGCCCCACGGGTCGTCACCCTGACCAATTAATTTCGCTTCCAGTGTGACGGGCTTGGTTACACCATTCAGCGTCAGATCGCCGGTAATATCCAGTTTGTCACCGTCTTTCTTCACGCTGGTGGAGGTGAATGTTGCCTGTGGATATTTTGCGGTATTGAGGAAATCCGCACTGCGAAGATGTTTATCGCGTTCGGCGTGATTAGTATCGACGCTGGTGGTGTTAATTGTCACATTCACTTTATCGGCAGCTGGATTTTTTTCATCAAAGGTAAAAGTACCGTCGAAATCTTTGAAGGTGCCATATAACCAGCTATAGCCAAGATGCTGGATGCGGAAGTTAACAAAGGCGTGCTGACCTTCTTTGTCAATTTTGTAATCGGCGGCAACCGCTGAACCGGCAGAGAACATCAAGGAAGCGAAGGTTAAACCAAGCAGGCTTTTTTTCATTTTTTATACTCCATAGTCAGATGACGACTTTCCCAGCATGCGCTTCAGAGTGTCGTCTTTATCGATGAAATGATGCTTCAGGGCCATAAATCCGTGCATAACGGACAGTACTACAACGCTCCACGCGAGCCAAAAATGCAGGGCACCGGCAAAGTCAGCCTGTGCGCCAGCGTCGGAGAGGGTCGCGGGGACGTCAAACCAGCCAAAAACGCTGATCGGTTTACCATCGGCAGTTGAGATCAGATAGCCGCTGATGCCGATGGCGAACAGCAATAGGTACAATGCGAGATGTCCAGCTTTTGCTGCAAGACGAGTCATGGGCAAATAACTCGGCAGCGGACCCGGCGGTGGAGATATGACACGCCACAGAACGCGAATAACCAGCCCCATCATTAACAAAATGCCGATGCTTTTATGCAGTTCCGGTGCCTGGTGATACCAGCCATCGTAATAACTGAGCGTGACCATCCACAGACCTAAAGCAAACATGCCATAGACAATAATTGCGCTTAGCCAATGTAAGGCCGCAGATATAACACCATAGCGTTCAGGGGTATTTGTGAATGACATAAGTACATCCAAAACGAATTTGCGAGAGAAAGAAAATGGCGTGTCGGAGAATGAATTGCAACACAAAAATAACAAATTGAATGATATTTATTTTTATTTCAATAATTTTGAATTAATAATGAAAGAATCTTCATAAGTTTAGTGGGTTCAGCATCTGGAAGGTCTAGTGAGTGCTGTAGAGGCAGGAAGAATCTCATTCAATTTTTCACGCTAAATGAAAGGGAGATTAAATATTTGTCAGTTTATGTCAGTGCGGAAAAACTAAAAATAAAACACGTAGATTAGGTCCATAATTGCTAATAGTCCCCAGAGAAAAAGATAAAGCATCAGATGCTCGCGAATATTATTAATGAGATAGTTCACCAACCGACGCATTAAATACCCCTGTAAAAACGGCCTCATTCTGGAGGCCGTAATGATGATTATTGGAAGCGGGAAAGCCTGAATGGCGTCAAATCAAAATCGCTTTTTTTGTCTTGCGCAAAATCGGCAGCTATTTCCCCTAAAACTGACGCAAATTTAAAACCGTGCCCACTCAGGCCGGTAATAAGCAGGGTATTATCGTGGCCGGGTAAGGTATCGATAATAAAATCCTCGTCAGGCGAATTATCATAGGTGCAGGCAGCGCCGTACAGGCAGCAGCCGATACCCGGCAACACATTGCGCAAGAACGGGAAGGCTTCCGAACCATCGCTGACCACTTCCGCAAACGGAACACGTTCATCCGCTGAATGGATAACCTGGCCTCCGTTATGTTTGCCAATCTTCAACGCGTCGTTTTCTGCCGGAAAACCATAATATTGATCGCCATTGGGCAGTTCACCGGTAAATGCCGGGAATTTATTCTTCACGCTATAGCGGCCATCGGCCTGATACCAGGCAAATACTTTGCGTACGGGCTGGACAGGCAGCTCCGGGAGTAGGTCTTTTACCCATGTTCCCGCGCAGACAATCGCTTTTTTCGCCTGATACTCACCGTCAGCCGTTTCAATAGTTACGCCATCATCGTCATGACGAATTGCGGTGACCGGGCAGTTGAACAGCTGCGCACAGCCCGCTTCCTTCGCCAGTTGGATCCAGGTTTTAATCGCCAGTTCGCTGCGCAAAAAACCGGAATCAGTTTCAAATAAACCGATGTAGTTGTCCGGGACGCGTATTTCTGGCCAGCGGGCCATAATCCCTTGCGCGTCGAGCTTTTCAACGTTGAGTTGCCACTGTTCGGCGCTGTGGGCGACGTTGGCGAGAAATGCGGAGTCAGCCGGACCGAGGTTAATGACACCAGAGCGTACAAAAATGGGATCATCTTCGTTGTGGCGGGAAAGTTCATCCCACAGCATTTGCGCGCGGAGGACCAGCGGGACATACTTTTCACCTTCACCATAAGCATGGCGAATTAATCGCGTATCGCCGTGGTGGCTGCCGTGTTGATGTGGTGGCATATGGGCGTCGGTCATTAGCACGTTTAAACCGGCGCGGGTTGCATAATACCCGGCGGCAGCGCCTACGGAACCGCTGCCAATAATGATGAGATCGTATTTCATTTTTTTCTCTCTGCTCTCATGGTTTAAGCAGAGTAATTAACTGAATGCAGATATACAACCCAGAAATGGTAAAGGCACCGGTGAGGTGCCTTTTGGGTGGATGGTCATGTCATGTTAATGACGCCGATACTCGTTTACCTGGAAATCACCGGATTCAATTTTGGCGATTCCTGCTTCTAATATCGAAATAAATTGTCTGGCAACATCAGTGGTTAACCAGAGCGTCTGACCAACTTCAGTCCCTTCCTGCTCGGACTTATTTGGGGTCTGGTAGTGCAAACGCAACATCAGCGCATCATAGCTATCAACGGTGCTGATGTCCCACCCTACGAGCGGATGAGTCTGAATGACTTCATTATTTTTTTCCATCATGGCCCCCTAATTCGTGTTACTAGACAACGTTATTCGAGGTTCAATGCGTTTTTATCTGAAGCAACTTCAGTATACCAATAAGTAAGGGTATTCACCGAATTTTTAAAGGGGGGAACAGATAAATTTCTACTTTTAAGATTGATATGAACAATAAAACAGCATGTCATTCATATTTTTTTAGCATATTGTGCAATTATTTTGAGGGAGTGTAGAAATTTTGTACTCACAATTCGCAAGTAAAATAAAAAAGCCGGGGCGACCCGGCAAAAACAAAAATCACTGCATATTATTCGCTGACAAACCAGTCATCGGCGCTTTCCCACGTTTCCTGGAGAATTTCGCTAATGCGCTGTTTATCTTCTTTTGTCGCGCCAATAACCGATAAATTATTTGCTGCGGCATAACGTACCGATACGTGGCCTTCATTATCAGGAAACGCATACTGAATACGGCGGGAAAGTTCGCCAGCCAGGGCGTCAATAGCCCCAGCTGGCAATGGAGAAGTTTTCGCTATGGTGACTTCAATTCGCATAATAGCCCCCTGTTGAATATACTGGTTATTTATACAGGTAAAATAACCTAATGACAACAGGAAGCTACGATTTTTATTGTTTAACGGACCAGCGTACCGTTTCTCCGGCGAGGAATGGCACCAGCGTGTCATCAGTCAGTGCGATGCTTTCAGCAACCTGTTGCTCTTCACGTACCAGTTCGATGAATGTGTCGTTGACCGGCAAGCCATAGAACTGCGGGCCGTTTACAGAACAGAATGCTTCAAAGTGCTGCAAAGCATTCATCTCTTCAAAGACGGTAGCGTAACTGCCCAGCGCAGTTGGGGCGTTGAAACAGCCCGCGCAGCCGCAGCTGCTCTCTTTGCGATGACGTGCATGTGGCGCAGAATCCGTTCCGAGGAATACACGATTAAAACCGCTGGCGACCAGTTCACGCAATGCCTGTTGGTGGATATTGCGTTTGAGGATGGGTAGACAATACAGGTGCGGACGCACGCCACCAACCAGCATATGGTTGCGGTTAAACATCAGATGCTGCGGAGTGATGGTGGCAGCCAGCCGTTCATTTCCGTCACGGACATAGTCGGCAGCGTCTTTGGTGGTGATGTGCTCAAAAACGACTTTCAGTGCAGTCAGGCGCTGGCGCAGCGGTTCCATCACGCTTTCTATAAAGCGCGCTTCACGATCAAAAATGTCGATATCTGCATGTGTTACTTCACCATGCACCAGTAGCGGCATACCGATTTTTTCCATGCGCTCAAGTACCGGCATGATTGCGTCAACTGACGTAACGCCGTGGCTGGAGTTAGTGGTTGCGTTTGCCGGATAAAGTTTTGCAGCGGTGAACACGCCTTCGTTAAATCCGCGCTCCAGCTCATTAGGATCCAGCGAATCTGTTAAATAACAGGTCATCAGCGGGGTGAAATCGTGCCCGGCAGGTACGGCGTCAAGAATGCGCTGGCGATACGCCACGGCAGCCTCAACGGTGGTCACGGGCGGAGCCAGATTGGGCATTACGATAGCCCGTCCATAAATTTCGCTGGTATACGGCACGACAGTTTTTAACATGTCGCCATCGCGGAGGTGAAGGTGCCAGTCGTCTGGGCAGCGGATCTTTAATACCTGGGATGGTGCAGTCATTAATCTCTATGCTCCGGCTGAAGGGATGTTTTTGCCGGACACAAAGGATAAGCGGAAACGTTTTCCTTTGCACGAAAAATAAAGGGCGCGAATGCGCCCTCGTGATTAATCAGTAAACGGAATGACAATTTCGCCTGGCTTCACTTCAATGCCTTTCGCCAGTTTCTTCGCCATTGCTTCGCCCTGGCTGCCATCTTCGCGCAGGACGTAAGCAGGTTGCTGGTTAAAGTAATTGCGTAATGCCTGGTTTAAATAGGGAAGCAACGTTTGCATCACCGTTTGCATTTTTCCCGGTTGTACCGTCGCATCGACCACTTCCATCTCTTTCAGGAAGATCGCGCCTTTTTCTTTATCAAACACGGGCAGCGCTTTCAGCTTCAGTTTCATGGTCGCTTTCTGGCTACCGAACAGGGAGTTCATGTCCAGATTGGCGTCTCCGGTTAGGGTAACCTTATTCGGCTCTTCGCGACCAATTTGGCTGGTCAGGTTTGTCAGAACAATATGGGCGTCAGCCACGCCGGGTAAACCGATATCTTTTGAGAAATTATTATGTTTCGCAAGCGACTGGTTAATTTCTTGTTCGGTGATGGTGTATTGGGTGAGTTGATTACAGCCAACGAGCAGGCCACTGACGATCAATGCAGCGGCAAATAAAAACTTGTTCATGGTAGTCCTCGACATGAAATCTGCGTCAATATCCTGACACAACGCAGCATGTGTCACCAGCGATAAACGCGCCAGCAGAAAAAACTGAAAACGGCGGCAACCCGCGAATACAGGCTGCCGCGGCGGGTCAGGATTAAATCGCCATTGATGATAACAAATTGATTTGTGTCTGTTTCGCCATATTATCGCGGTAATCAGCAACGCGGCTTGGCCAGTTGATTCCGGCTACTAGCGTCAGATTACGCAGGAGCGGAAATAGCTGAATATCATCTTCCGAAAGTTCGCCATTCACGGCGTTCGGTTTGACGATCAGTTTGTCCAGCGCACGTAAATCATCGCTGATATTCTTAATCAGACCGTCAGAGTGGGCCAGCAGGTCGGCAAAATTACCCGCGCTGGCCTCTTTCTTGTCGACGAAATATTTGCGCGCGGCAGGAGTAGAAAACTCATCAAATGCCGATTTGGCAAAACGCGGCAACAGCAGTTTGTTGGCGTAGCCATTGACCTTGCGCAGCCACTCTTCAATGGCAGGGGAACGTTTGCCGGTCAGTAACGGTTTGCCGTCGAGTTTATCGACATAGTGAACGATGTCCATGCTTTCTGGCATATAGCGGCTGTCATCTTTTTGCAGAATGGGAACCTGTTTTTGACCGACCATCCGGGTGGGTGTTTCTGCGTCGTCGTTGAGCAGAACATGTAATTCGACGGGGATATTTTTCAGGCCGAAAATCATGCGGGCTTTGAGGCAGTAAGGGCAGTGATCGTAAATGTATAGCTTCACGTGACTCCTCCATTTGGCTATCAGTTCACTTTCAGTATGGAGGAGTCAGGGGGGAGTATCAAATCAGGCGTCGCGTTCAAGCAAACGACGCGCGGCGCGTTTCTGGCTAAACTGCCAACCCAGCGCAAGGAAAGTGAAGATGCCAATAATGCCCAGCATCATCCACGGAAGCTCTGGCTGGTGCGCCGATTTGCCCAGATCAAACAGCCAGCCGCCACCGATATAACCAATAGCGCCGCCAATCGCCAGACCCAGACGGCTAAACCCCATATAGCTGCCGCGAGCTCTTGCGTCTGCCAGCGAAGCACTTAAGGTTTCACGCGCAGGCTCGGCAATGATCGACCCGATATAAAACAGACAAATCAGGGTGAAAAGTTGTTGCAGGCCGCTGACCATGCCCACTGGCATCATGCTTAATGACATTATCAACAGCCCAGCCATTAACCGGTGTTCCAGACGAAAATGCTTTTCACTCCAGCGGGCGATAGGGTAGAGCAACGTTAACGACAGACACGCTTCAATGGCATACATCCATTTAACGGCAGAGGGCGCGCCAGCCACGTCGTTGACCATAATTGGCAGCATCAGCATCACTTGTACAGCCAGCATGTAGTAACCCGCCAGCGTCAGGACATAGGTGACAAAACGCTTGTCGCGCATCACGCGGGTCATGCCTTCGCGAACGGGCGTGCGCACGGTGGAGAGTTTCCATGCCGGTAACAACCACGCATTGAACGCTGCACACAGCACAAACAAAACTGCCCCTGTGGCGCAGACCAGGCGAAAGTCGTATTGCAACAGCCAGCTCCCCAACAATGCGCCAATGACCGCACCGGCACTGTCCTGCATCATCAACAGCGAGAAAAAACGACCACGCTGCTGTGGACGGATTAATTTCACCACCAGCGCCGAACGCGGAGGATCAAACAACGTGCCGCCGAGTCCCGAAAGCAGGCATGAAAACCACAGTAGCCACGGTTCGTGGGCGATACCCATTGTGGCGAATCCGGCGGCACGCATCAGCATACCGGTGACAATCATCGGTTTGGCACCAAAGCGGTCGGCAATTGCGCCGCCGAAAATACCCAGACCTTGCTGAATAAACTGGCGTAGACCGAGGGCAATACCGACCATGACGGCGGCCCAGCCCATTTGATCAACGAAGCGGATAGAGATCAGCGGGAAGACAACAAAGAACCCCAGCACGACCAGCATATTATCGATGAGCAGGAAATATTTACCCAGGTTCCTCGCCTGCGACACGCGGGACATTTCCCCTCCCGGGAAATAAAAGATGAGCACTTTCTATTCTGCATTGCCGCTAAGACTTTTCCCATCACTTCGGGGACAATATTTTTTTATCAAAACGTCGCTTTGATAGAGAGTTTTTATCAAATATGTGAATAATGCAGAAAATGGCATTCTGGACTTTTCACAGGGTCTGGTTGCGCAGGTATAGTAATACTTACAGCGTATTAAAGACGTTACGGGAAGGAGTAGGTATAGAATGTTTGGCTATCGCAGTAACGTGCCAAAAGTGCGCTTAACCACAGACCGACTGGTCGTGCGTCTGGTGCATGATCGTGATGCCTGGCGTCTGGCGGATTATTACGCAGAGAATCGCCATTTCCTCAAGCCCTGGGAGCCAGTGCGCGACGAAAGCCACTGTTATCCATCAGGCTGGCAGGCCAGGCTAGGGATGATTAACGAATTTCATAAACAAGGTTCAGCTTTTTACTTTGGCTTATTCGACCCGGACGAAAAAGAGATTATTGGCGTTGCCAATTTTTCCAATGTTGTTCGCGGCTCTTTTCATGCCTGCTATCTCGGTTATTCGATTGGGCAAAAATGGCAGGGCAAAGGACTCATGTTTGAAGCCCTGACCGCAGCCATTCGTTATATGCAGCGCACCCAACATATTCATCGCATTATGGCTAATTATATGCCGCACAATAAACGTAGTGGTGATTTACTGGCGCGACTGGGTTTTGAAAAAGAAGGCTATGCGAAAGACTATCTGTTGATTGATGGACAATGGCGCGATCACGTACTGACGGCATTAACTACCCCAGACTGGACGCCCGGCCGCTAAGGAGAATCTCATGAAATATCAACTTACTGCCCTGGAAGCTCGCGTGATTGGTTGCTTGCTGGAAAAGCAGGTGACCACGCCGGAGCAATACCCGCTCTCAGTCAATGGTGTAGTCACGGCCTGTAATCAGAAAACGAACCGTGAACCGGTTATGAATCTGAGTGAATCTGAAGTGCAGGAACAGCTGGATAATCTGGTCAAACGTCATTATCTACGCACGGTGAGCGGTTTTGGTAATCGGGTCACCAAATATGAGCAACGTTTTTGTAATTCAGAATTTGGCGATCTGAAACTGAGCGCCGCAGAAGTGGCGTTAATCACCACGTTGTTATTGCGTGGTGCCCAGACGCCGGGGGAACTGCGCAGCCGCGCCGCGCGAATGTATGAATTCAGCGATATGGCGGAAGTGGAGTCGACGCTGGAACAACTGGCGAATCGCGAAGATGGTCCTTTTGTGGTGCGTCTGGCCCGCGAACCGGGTAAACGCGAAAGCCGCTACATGCACCTTTTCAGTGGTGAGGTTGAGAATCCGCCGGCGGTAACGGATATGTCGAACGCAGCTGACGGTGATTTACAGGCCCGCGTCGAAGCCCTGGAAATCGAAGTGGCAGAACTGAAACAGCGTCTTGATTCGTTGCTGGCCCATCTGGGAGATTAAAGTGAAAAAATTACGTATCGGCGTAGTGGGGTTAGGCGGCATCGCGCAAAAAGCGTGGTTACCGGTGCTGGCGGCAGCGTCTGACTGGACGTTACAAGGTGCGTGGTCGCCTACGCGCGCCAAAGCCCTGCCAATTTGTGACAGCTGGCGCACTCCTTATGCTGATTCGTTATCCAGCCTTGCCGCCAGTTGCGATGCGGTTTTTGTGCATTCCAGCACCGCCAGCCACTTTGATGTGGTCAGTACGTTACTCAATGCGGGGGTACATGTCTGTGTCGATAAACCGCTGGCAGAAAATCTGCGCGATGCTGAACGGCTGGTGGAACTGGCGGCGCGGAAAAAACTGACGTTGATGGTCGGTTTTAACCGTCGTTTCGCACCACTCTACGGTGAGTTAAAAACGCAACTCGCCACCGCGTCCTCGCTAAGAATGGATAAACATCGTACCAATAGCGTCGGGCCACACGATCTTTATTTCACATTGCTGGATGATTATTTGCATGTGGTTGATACCGCGCTGTGGTTGTCAGGTGGCCAAGCCTCTCTGGATGGCGGTACGTTACTGACTAACGACGCTGGCGAAATGCTGTTTGCCGAGCACCATTTTTCGGCTGGTCCTTTGCAGATCACCACCTGTATGCATCGCCGTGCCGGAAGTCAGCGTGAAACCGTGCAGGCCGTGACTGATGGTGCGCTCATCGACATTACGGATATGCGCGAATGGCGTGAGGAGCGCGGGCAGGGCGTAGTGCATAGACCGATTCCTGGTTGGCAGAGTACGCTTGAGCAACGTGGATTTGTCGGCTGTGCTCGGCACTTCATTGAATGCGTGCAAAATCAGACAGTTCCGCAAACCGCCGGCGAACAGGCCGTGCTGGCGCAACGTATCGTTGACAAGATCTGGCGCGATGCGATGAGTGAATAAACCCTGTAACATCTGGCGGTAGCAATTCACCATAATCCAGGTAGACTATTCGCCTCTTTCAGCGCCTGCCTTGCAGGCGTTTTGCCCGTGGGTCTGGATTAGAACACCGATGAATTTATTAAAATCGCTGGCCGCCGTCAGCTCGATGACCATGTTTTCGCGTGTGCTTGGCTTCGCACGTGACGCAATTGTCGCCAGAATCTTTGGCGCAGGGATGGCAACCGACGCCTTTTTCGTCGCTTTTAAACTTCCTAACTTGTTGCGCCGTATCTTTGCCGAAGGGGCATTTTCCCAGGCATTTGTACCGATTCTGGCAGAATATAAAAGCAAGCAGGGTGAAGACGCCACGCGGGTCTTTGTCTCTTATGTTTCTGGCCTGCTGACACTCGCACTGGCGGTTGTGACGGTCGCTGGCATGCTCGCTGCACCGTGGGTGATCATGGTGACCGCGCCAGGCTTCGCTGACACTGCCGACAAATTTGCCCTGACCAGCCAGCTACTAAAGATAACCTTTCCCTATATCTTGCTGATCTCCCTGGCGTCGCTGGTGGGAGCGATTCTGAATACCTGGAACCGCTTCTCAATTCCGGCGTTTGCCCCGACATTGCTCAATATCAGCATGATTGGTTTTGCGCTGTTTGCCGCGCCGTACTTTAATCCACCGGTGCTGGCGCTGGCCTGGGCTGTTACGGTCGGCGGCATCCTGCAGCTGGTGTATCAGCTACCTCATCTGAAGAAGATCGGCATGCTGGTTTTGCCACGCATTAACTTCCACGATGCCGGAGCAATGCGCGTGGTGAAACAGATGGGACCGGCGATCCTTGGCGTCTCTGTGAGCCAGATCTCCTTAATCATCAACACCATTTTTGCCTCGTTTCTTGCTTCCGGTTCGGTGTCGTGGATGTATTACGCCGACCGCTTAATGGAGTTTCCGTCCGGTGTACTGGGCGTGGCGCTTGGCACCATTTTGCTGCCGTCGCTGTCGAAAAGTTTTGCCAGTGGCAATCATGATGAATACAACCGTTTGATGGACTGGGGGCTGCGTCTTTGTTTCCTGTTGGCGCTGCCGAGTGCGGTTGCGTTGGGCATTCTTTCAGGTCCGTTAACCGTTTCGCTGTTCCAGTACGGTAAATTTACCGCCTTTGATGCGCTGATGACCCAGCGGGCGTTAATTGCCTACTCGGTGGGTTTGATTGGCCTGATTGTAGTGAAAGTGTTGGCTCCTGGCTTTTATTCCCGCCAGGACATTAAAACGCCAGTGAAAATTGCCATCGTTACGCTGATTTTAACGCAATTGATGAACCTGGCGTTTATTGGTCCGTTGAAACATGCCGGGCTGTCACTTTCTATTGGTCTGGCGGCGTGTCTGAATGCTTCGCTGCTTTACTGGCAGTTGCGTAAGCAGAAAATCTTTACCCCGCAACCCGGCTGGATGGCGTTTCTGTTGCGTCTGGTGGTGGCGGTACTGGTGATGTCTGGCGTGCTTTTAGGTATGTTACATATCATGCCGGAGTGGTCATTGGGTACCATGCCCTGGCGTTTACTGCGTTTAATGGTGGTCGTGCTGGCGGGGATTGCCGCGTACTTCGCTGCACTGGCGGTACTGGGCTTCAAAGTTAAAGAGTTTGCCCGCCGGACGGTGTAACAATGCATTCCGGCCTGCAGTGCAGGCCGGAGATAATCTTCAGATCGAAATCTTTTTACTGCCGCGATGGGTTGTTGAGGTCTGACCGTTCGCTCCATATAGCGTCGGTTCCTGATGCGGTTTCAACATTTCCAGCGCCTGTTGATTGCGTTCAATCTGTCCTTCCAGTAACCAG
Organism: Escherichia sp. WS1118; assembly: GCF_046487695.1. Lineage (NCBI taxonomy): Bacteria > Pseudomonadati > Pseudomonadota > Gammaproteobacteria > Enterobacterales > Enterobacteriaceae > Escherichia > Escherichia sp. WS1118. The sequence goes on from NZ_JBJQIZ010000004.1 coordinate 62,312, forward strand.
CCGTTATGTTGATTCATTTGGCGTAGTTGCTGCGTTTTCACAGTAATTTCCTGCCAGCGTTGACTAATATCAACGCTATTTGCTGAATTGGGTTCTTTCCTGCGTAACTGTTCGAGGTAATCCAGCGTCGCCAGCAGAGAGCTTTTTTGTTCTGTAATCCATTGCAACTGGCTGCCGTTGATCTGCCCCATATAGAGATGTTGCTGCTCTTGATCCATTACCGTTTTGAGATCGTTAAGCACAGCGGACATCTGGTCGAGGATCTCTGCAAGACGCGTCATACGATCAGTTACTCTGCAAGTCTTGCTGCGCTTCGTTGATCAGCGCATCGGCAATTTTGCCGGTGTCCATTTTTAGTTCACCGTTACGAATCGCCAGCTTTAACGCTTCGACACGTTCAAGATTGATATCACTGCTGCCGGGTTGCATCAGTTTTGCTTGCGCGTCGCTTAAAGTCACACTGGTGCTGGTGGAGGCGGTTGTTTTTGCCGCCCGGGTGTTTGTTACCGGCGCGTCAGTGGTTTCGCGCGGTTGAACGGTGCTTACTGGCTTCAGAGGCGAAGTGCGATCAATACTCATGGTTTATTCCTCATTGAGGGCGCTTTTATCATGTGTTGCTTATTTATCGGCAAGGGATGGGTTATCTTTAACAGCTTACAGGTTTATAAGAATATTCCCATCTGCATCAACAACGCCGCTGACCACCTGTCCCGATACCATGCGCACCCGCGCATTCTGTGCGACGGCAGCATTGTTCAGCGCCTGACCTTCTGCGTTGGCGCTAAACCCATAACCGCTGGCGATCACGTTGACGCGTTGTCCCGCTTTTACCCGCCATGCCTGGCGAAACTGGGTTAACTGGATAGGTTGATCGGGTGATAGATCGCGCAGGCTAACGGCATCAACAAGTTGATTGATATCCAGCACCGTACGCGGTGGCAGGGTGTCCAGCCGTCCGCGTTTCAGTTTGACATTGCCAGCTTCCAGCTTTTCTCCCCGCACAATGGGCATTGCGGCAACCACATAATTTCCTGTGGCCTGCACATTAACCTGTAAATATCGTTTGTCGTTACCGCAGCGTGCCAACACATTCACATTGCCCCACAGGCGGGAATTATTGCTCATCGAAAGCAATGGCTGCTCGCACGGCGGCAGTAGATTGGGCGCTGTACGAATAGAAACACGAACCTCATCACTTACCCCCGCGAGCTGGGCGCTAAAAAAGGTGTGCAATTGCGATGTGAGATTGCTCGCCGCACTTAACGGACTGAACAGTATCGCGATGATCGCCACGCGACGTTTTATTGCCAGCATTTTCGCCCCCCAGCCATTTCTACAACGTGAATTGTACCTGTCCGCAATGACCATCAACGGCATAAATAGCGACCCATTTTGCGTTTATTCCGCCGATAACGCGCGCGTAAAGGCATTTAAGCTGATGGCAGAATTTTGATACCTGCGGAGGAGATATGCTCGATAAGCTCGACGCCGCCTTACGTTTTCAACAAGAGGCGCTCAATCTGCGCGCCCAGCGTCAGGAAGTGCTGGCAGCAAACATCGCCAATGCCGATACCCCTGGTTATCAGGCTCGCGATATCGATTTTGCCAGTGAACTTAAAAAAGTCATGCAACGTGGACGGGATGCAACAAGTGTGGTTGCACTGACGATGACCTCAACGCAACACATTCCGGCGCAGGCGCTGACGCCTCCTACCGCAGAACTGCAATACCGTATTCCGGACCAGCCTTCGCTTGACGGTAATACCGTCGATATGGATCGCGAACGCACCCAGTTTGCCGATAACAGCCTGCAATACCAGATGAGCCTTAGCGCGTTGAGCGGGCAGATCAAAGGCATGATGAACGTTTTACAGAGCGGAAATTAACGGATGGCACTGCTGAATATTTTTGATATCGCCGGGTCGGCGTTAACTGCCCAGTCCCAGCGCCTGAACGTGGCGGCCAGTAATCTGGCGAATGCTGATAGCGTGACCGGTCCCGATGGACAGCCATATCGGGCAAAACAGGTGGTATTCCAGGTTAACGCTGCGCCAGGTGCTGCGACAGGCGGCGTAAAGGTTGCCGATGTTATAGAAAGTCAGGCTCCGGACAAACTGGTTTATGAACCGGGTAATCCGCTGGCGGATGCAAAGGGCTACGTGAAAATGCCAAACGTTGATGTCGTCGGGGAGATGGTTAACACCATGTCGGCGTCACGCAGTTATCAGGCCAATGTTGAAGTGCTCAACACGGTGAAAAGCATGATGCTGAAAACCCTTACGCTCGGTCAATAAAGGAGAAAGCTATGTCCATTGCGGTAACCACCACCGATCCGACGAATACCGGCGTCAGTACCACCAGCAGTAGTTCGCTCACGGGCAGCAACGCCGCAGATTTACAAAGCAGTTTTCTGACTTTGTTGGTGGCGCAGCTGAAAAACCAGGACCCGACCAATCCAATGGAAAACAACGAGCTGACGTCGCAATTGGCACAAATCAGCACGGTCAGTGGGATTGAAAAACTCAATACCACGCTCGGATCTATTTCCGGACAGATTGATAACAGCCAGTCGTTACAGGCCAGTAACCTTATCGGTCACGGCGTGATGATCCCCGGTACCACAGTTCTTGCGGGAACCGGCAGTGAAGAAGGGGCTGTGACCACGACCACGCCGTTTGGTGTTGAGTTGCAACAGGCAGCAGACAAAGTGACGGCCACCATCACCGATAAAAACGGCGCGGTCGTCCGTACCATTGATATCGGTGAACTGACTGCCGGAGTCCACAGTTTCACCTGGGACGGTACGTTGACTGACGGCAGCACTGCGCCGAACGGTTCTTACAATGTAGCGATTAGCGCCAGTAACGGTGGTACACAACTGGTTGCCCAACCGCTGCAGTTTGCTCTGGTGCAGGGGGTGATCCGCGGCAACAACGGTAATACGCTGGATCTTGGCACTTACGGCACCACTACCCTCGACGAAGTACGGCAGATAATTTAAGCCTTCACATTTCAGGAGTCAGTCATGGCCTTTTCTCAAGCGGTTAGCGGATTAAACGCTGCCGCCACCAACCTCGATGTTATTGGCAACAATATCGCCAACTCCGCCACCTACGGCTTTAAATCAGGCACGGCCTCTTTTGCCGATATGTTTGCCGGTTCGAAAGTGGGACTGGGGGTAAAAGTTGCTGGTATCACTCAGGACTTTACCGATGGCACGACCACCAACACCGGGCGTGGTCTGGACGTTGCTATCAGCCAGAACGGTTTTTTCCGTCTGGTAGACAGCAATGGTTCGGTGTTCTACAGCCGTAACGGACAATTTAAGCTGGATGAAAACCGTAACCTGGTGAATATGCAAGGTTTACAGCTGACGGGTTACCCGGCAACCGGTACGCCGCCGACTATTCAGCAAGGGGCGAATCCGACCAATATTTCGATTCCGAATACCCTGATGGCAGCGAAAACTACCACCACGGCGTCGATGCAGATCAACCTGAATTCCAGTGATTCGCTTCCCTCTGTTAACGCATTTGATGCCAGCAATGCGGATAGCTATAACAAAAAAGGTTCGGTGACTGTTTTCGATAGTCAGGGTAATGCTCATGACATGAGCGTCTACTTTGTGAAGACCGGGGATAATCACTGGGATGTTTACACCCTGGATAGCAGTGATCCAACAGGCACAGCTAACCCTGCAACGACGCTGGTGTTTAATGCCAATGGCGTTCTGACCTCAGATCCAACAAAGGATATTACCACCGGCGCAATTAACGGCGCAGATCCCGCCACGTTTAGCCTGAGCTTCCTCAACTCCATGCAGCAAAATACCGGCGCTAACAACATTGTGGCAACCACCCAGAACGGCTACAAACCGGGCGATCTGGTGAGTTATCAAATCAATGATGACGGTACGGTTGTCGGCAACTATTCCAACGAACAAACCCAACTGCTGGGGCAGATTGTACTGGCGAACTTTGCCAACAACGAAGGTCTGGCATCCGAAGGCGACAACGTCTGGTCCACTACGCAATCTTCTGGCGTGGCGCTGTTGGGGACAGCCGGGACGGGCAACTTTGGCACACTGACCAACGGGGCGCTGGAAGCGTCCAACGTCGATCTCAGTAAAGAACTGGTCAATATGATCGTTGCCCAGCGTAACTATCAGTCTAACGCCCAGACCATCAAAACCCAGGACCAGATCCTCAACACGCTGGTTAACTTACGCTAATCGCTGACGGGATAGCTCAATGGATCACGCAATTTATACCGCGATGGGAGCAGCCAGCCAGACGCTGAATCAACAGGCGGTAACCGCCAGTAATCTGGCCAATGCCTCTACGCCCGGTTTTCGCGCGCAGTTAAACGCCTTGCGCGCAGTGCCGGTGGAAGGGCTTTCACTGCCCACGCGCACGCTGGTAACGGCGTCAACACCGGGTGCAGACATGACACCCGGCAAGATGGATTACACCTCGCGCCCGCTGGACGTTGCGTTGCAGCAGGATGGTTGGCTGGCCGTGCAGACCGCTGACGGCAGTGAAGGGTATACGCGTAATGGCAGCATTCAGGTTGATCCCACCGGGCAACTGACAATTCAGGGACATCCGGTGGTAGGCGAGGCGGGGCCAATTGCTGTGCCGGAAGGGGCGGAAATCACTATTGCTGCCGATGGCACAATCTCGGCGCTGAATCCGGGCGATCCGGCAAATACGGTTGCGCCAGTGGGGCGTCTGAAGCTGGTGAAAGCCACGGGCAGCGAAGTCCAGCGCGGTGACGATGGCATTTTTCGTTTAAGCGCAGAAAGCCAGGCTAGGCGTGGGCCGGTACTGCAGGCAGATCCAACCTTGCGTGTGATGTCGGGAGTTCTGGAAGGCAGTAACGTCAATGCCGTTGCGGCAATGAGCGACATGATTGCCAGCGCGCGGCGTTTTGAAATGCAGATGAAGGTGATCAGCAGCGTCGATGATAACGCAGGCCGTGCCAACCAACTGCTGTCGATGAGTTAATTAAACGATTGATGACATTGCAATAAAAGCGCGCGGACTATTCTCTCGCCCATTTTGGGAGAGGTTAGGGTGAGGGGAAATTCGCACCGTCGCGTGCTTCTGCTCTGCTTGTCACTAATCCACTACAGGACATTTTATGATCAGTTCATTATGGATCGCCAAAACGGGCCTTGACGCCCAGCAAACCAATATGGACGTCATTGCCAACAACCTGGCAAACGTTAGTACCAACGGTTTTAAGCGTCAGCGCGCGGTGTTTGAAGATCTGCTTTATCAAACCATTCGCCAGCCGGGGGCACAGTCTTCCGAACAAACCACCTTACCATCCGGATTACAAATCGGTACGGGGGTACGCCCGGTCGCCACGGAACGTTTACACAGCCAGGGCAACCTGTCGCAAACCAATAACAGCAAAGATGTCGCGATTAAAGGGCAGGGCTTTTTCCAGGTGATGTTGCCAGATGGCTCATCAGCCTATACCCGTGACGGCTCTTTCCAGGTGGATCAGAACGGGCAGCTGGTGACGGCTGGTGGTTTTCAGGTGCAGCCAGCGATCACCATACCGGCGAATGCGCTAAGTATCACCATCGGTCGTGATGGCGTGGTCAGCGTAACACAACAAGGCCAGGCAGCTCCGGTTCAGGTTGGGCAGCTCAATCTCACCACCTTTATGAATGATACCGGACTGGAGAGCATTGGCGAAAACCTCTACACCGAAACGCAATCCTCCGGTGCACCGAACGAAAGCACGCCGGGTCTGAACGGCGCGGGACTGCTGTATCAAGGGTATGTTGAAACGTCTAACGTCAATGTGGCGGAAGAACTGGTCAATATGATTCAGGTGCAACGCGCTTACGAAATCAACAGTAAAGCGGTATCCACCACCGATCAGATGCTGCAAAAACTGACGCAACTCTAAGGCATAACCGGTGGCAGATTCACCGGTTTACTGATTTTTGAAGATGATAGCCATGCAAAAAAACGCTGCGCATACTTATGCCATTTCCAGCTTGTTGGTGCTTTCACTAACCGGCTGCGCCTGGATACCCTCCACGCCGCTGGTACAGGGGGCGACCAGTGCACAACCGGTTCCCGGTCCGACGCCCGTCGCCAACGGGTCTATTTTCCAGTCTGCTCAGCCGATTAACTATGGCTATCAACCGCTGTTTGAAGATCGTCGACCACGCAATATTGGCGATACGCTGACTATCGTGTTGCAGGAGAACGTCAGCGCCAGCAAAAGCTCCTCTGCGAATGCCAGCCGTGATGGTAAAACTAATTTTGGCTTTGATACTGTGCCGCGCTATTTGCAGGGGTTGTTTGGTAACGCTCGTGCCGATGTCGAAGCCTCCGGTGGTAACACGTTCAACGGAAAAGGCGGGGCCAATGCCAGCAATACCTTTAGCGGTACGTTGACGGTGACGGTTGACCAGGTACTGGTCAACGGCAACCTGCATGTGGTGGGTGAAAAACAGATCGCCATTAATCAGGGTACCGAATTTATTCGCTTCTCTGGCGTGGTTAATCCACGCACTATCAGCGGCAGCAATACCGTACCATCTACTCAGGTGGCGGATGCGCGCATTGAATACGTAGGCAATGGCTACATTAACGAAGCGCAAAATATGGGCTGGTTGCAGCGTTTCTTCCTTAACCTGTCGCCAATGTAAGTGAGGCTGTGGTGATTAAATTTCTCTCTGCATTAATTCTTCTACTGGTTATCACGGCGGCTCAGGCTGAGCGTATTCGCGATCTCACCAGTGTTCAGGGGGTAAGGCAAAACTCACTGATTGGCTATGGCCTAGTGGTGGGGCTGGATGGAACCGGTGACCAGACAACCCAGACGCCGTTTACCACACAAACGCTTAATAACATGCTCTCACAGCTGGGAATTACCGTTCCGACGGGCACCAATATGCAGCTAAAAAACGTCGCTGCGGTAATGGTGACGGCGTCACTTCCGCCGTTTGGACGCCAGGGGCAAACCATCGATGTGGTGGTTTCTTCCATGGGTAATGCCAAAAGCTTGCGTGGCGGTACGTTGTTGATGACACCGCTTAAGGGCGTTGACAGTCAGGTGTATGCGCTGGCGCAGGGCAATATTCTGGTTGGTGGCGCTGGAGCCTCCGCTGGCGGTAGCAGTGTTCAGGTGAACCAACTGAACGGTGGACGGATCACCAATGGTGCGGTTATTGAACGTGAATTGCCCAGCCAGTTTGGCGTCGGGAATACCCTTAATTTGCAACTTAACGACGAAGATTTCAGCATGGCGCAGCAAATCGCTGACACCATCAACCGCGTGCGTGGATATGGCAGCGCCACCGCGTTAGATGCGCGGACTATTCAGGTGCGCGTACCAAGTGGCAACAGTTCCCAGGTCCGTTTCCTTGCCGATATCCAGAATATGCAGGTTAATGTCACCCCGCAGGACGCTAAAGTAGTGATTAACTCGCGCACTGGCTCGGTGGTGATGAATCGCGAAGTGACCCTCGACAGCTGCGCGGTAGCGCAGGGGAATCTCTCGGTTACGGTCAATCGTCAGGCCAATGTCAGCCAGCCAGATACACCGTTTGGTGGTGGGCAGACTGTGGTTACTCCACAAACGCAGATCGATTTACGCCAGAGCGGCGGTTCGCTGCAAAGCGTACGTTCCAGCGCCAGCCTCAATAACGTGGTGCGCGCGCTCAATGCGCTGGGCGCTACGCCGATGGATCTGATGTCTATTTTGCAATCAATGCAAAGTGCGGGATGTCTGCGGGCAAAACTGGAAATCATCTGATGATCAGCGACAGCAAACTACTGGCAAGTGCGGCCTGGGATGCGCAATCACTCAACGAACTAAAGGCGAAAGCTGGCGAAGATCCAGCGGCAAATATCCGTCCGGTGGCCCGCCAGGTGGAAGGGATGTTCGTGCAGATGATGTTGAAAAGCATGCGCGACGCTTTACCAAAAGATGGCCTGTTCAGCAGCGAGCACACTCGCCTGTATACCAGTATGTATGACCAGCAGATTGCCCAACAGATGACGGCGGGCAAAGGTCTGGGGCTTGCAGAGATGATGGTTAAACAGATGACGCCAGAACAACCATTGCCAGAGGAGTCCACGCCAGCAACACCGATGAAATTCCCGCTCGAAACTGTGGTGCGTTATCAAAATCAGGCGCTTTCTCAGCTGGTGCAAAAGGCCGTACCACGTAACTACGATGATTCGTTGCCGGGTAACAGTAAAGCATTCCTCGCGCAACTCTCACTGCCCGCCCAACTGGCAAGCCAGCAAAGCGGTGTGCCACATCATTTGATCCTCGCTCAGGCGGCGCTTGAATCTGGCTGGGGGCAACGGCAAATCCGCCGCGAAAACGGCGAGCCGAGTTATAACCTGTTTGGCGTCAAAGCCTCTGGCAACTGGAAAGGGCCAGTCACTGAAATCACCACGACTGAATATGAAAACGGCGAAGCGAAGAAAGTAAAAGCGAAATTTCGGGTCTACAGCTCGTATCTGGAAGCATTGTCGGATTACGTTGGGCTGTTAACACGTAATCCGCGCTACGCTGCCGTGACGACCGCCGCGAGTGCGGAGCAGGGGGCGCAGGCCCTACAGGACGCGGGCTATGCCACCGATCCTCACTATGCCCGCAAACTCACCAACATGATTCAGCAGATGAAATCGATAAGCGACAAAGTGAGCAAAACCTACAGTATGAACATTGATAATCTGTTCTGAATAACTCAAGTCCGGCGGGTCGCTGCCGATAATACTCTGTAATTGAAGGCTTATAAGGAACCTCCATGTCCAGCTTGATCAATAACGCCATGAGCGGACTGAACGCGGCCCAGGCGGCGTTAAATACGGCAAGTAATAATATCTCCAGCTATAACGTTGCCGGATATACCCGCCAAACCACTATTATGGCGCAGGCCAATAGCACGTTGGGCGCTGGCGGCTGGGTTGGCAATGGCGTCTACGTTTCTGGTGTGCAGCGAGAGTATGATGCATTTATTACCAACCAGTTACGTGCGGCGCAGACGCAAAGTAGCGGCCTGACTGCCCGCTATGAGCAGATGTCGAAAATCGACAATATGCTCTCCACCAGTACCTCTTCGCTGGCAACACAGATGCAGGATTTCTTCACCAGCCTGCAAACGCTGGTAAGTAACGCGGAAGACCCGGCAGCGCGCCAGGCGCTGATTGGGAAATCAGAAGGGTTGGTGAATCAGTTTAAAACCACCGATCAATATCTGCGCGACCAGGACAAACAGGTCAATATCGCGATAGGTGCCAGCGTTGATCAGATCAACAATTACGCTAAACAAATCGCCAGCCTGAACGATCAAATCTCGCGTCTGACAGGCGTGGGGGCAGGGGCGTCACCTAACAATCTGCTGGATCAACGCGATCAACTGGTGAGTGAATTAAACCAGATTGTTGGCGTAGAAGTTAGCGTTCAGGATGGTGGCACTTATAACATCACGATGGCCAATGGCTACTCACTGGTTCAGGGAAGTACGGCGCGGCAGCTGGCGGCAGTTCCTTCCACCGCCGACCCTTCGCGTACGACTGTCGCTTATATTGATGGGACGGCTGGCAATATTGAGATCCCGGAGAAATTACTGAATACCGGGTCGCTGGGCGGCATTCTGACATTCCGTTCTCAGGATCTGGACCAGACGCGTAATACGCTTGGACAACTGGCGCTGGCATTTGCCGAGGCTTTCAACACCCAACACAAAGCCGGATTTGATGCTAACGGCGATGCCGGTGAAGATTTCTTTGCTATCGGTAAGCCCGCGGTACTGCAAAACACGAAAAACAACGGTGACGTTGCGATCGGTGCCACGGTAACTGATGCCTCCGCGGTACTGGCGACAGATTACAAAATCTCGTTCGATAATAATCAGTGGCAGGTCACCCGCCTTGCCAGTAATACCACTTTTACGGTGACGCCGGATGCCAACGGTAAAGTGGCATTTGATGGTCTGGAGTTGACGTTTGCAGGAACGCCTGCCGTTAACGACAGCTTCACACTGAAACCGGTAAGTGACGCCATCGTCAACATGGATGTATTAATCACCGACGAAGCGAAAATCGCCATGGCGAGCGCAGAAGATGCGGGTGATAGCGACAACCGCAACGGTCAGGCCCTGCTGGATCTGCAAAGCAACAGTAAAACGGTGGGCGGTGCGAAATCCTTTAACGACGCTTATGCCTCATTAGTGAGTGATATCGGGAATAAAACCGCGACGTTGAAAACCAGTAGCGCCACGCAAGGTAATGTGGTGACGCAGCTTTCCAATCAGCAGCAGTCGATTTCCGGTGTCAATCTCGATGAGGAGTACGGAAATCTGCAACGTTTTCAGCAGTATTACCTGGCGAATGCGCAGGTTCTGCAGACGGCAAACGCGATTTTTGATGCGCTGATTAACATTCGCTAAGGGGAGATAAAATGCGTTTCAGTACCCAGATGATGTACCAGCAAAACATGCGTGGCATCACCAATTCTCAGGCAGAATGGATGAAGTACGGCGAACAGATGTCGACGGGTAAGCGAGTCGTTAACCCTTCAGATGATCCCATTGCTGCATCACAAGCTGTTGTTCTCTCCCAGGCACAGGCACAAAACAGCCAGTACACGCTGGCGCGTACTTTCGCCACTCAAAAAGTGTCACTGGAAGAGAGTGTGCTTAGCCAGGTCACCACTGCTATCCAGAATGCTCAGGAAAAAATTGTCTACGCCAGCAATGGCACCTTGAGTGACGATGACCGGGCCTCACTGGCTACGGATATTCAGGGGCTTCGTGACCAGTTACTGAATCTGGCGAACACCACTGACGGTAACGGGCGCTACATTTTTGCCGGTTATAAAACAGAGACTGCGCCGTTTAGTGAGGCTGACGGTGATTATGTCGGCGGAACAGAAAGTATTAAACAACAGGTCGATGCTTCGCGTTCGATGGTGATAGGACATACGGGCGACAAAATTTTCGACAGTATTACCAGCAACGCGGTAGCGGAACCAGACGGTAGCGCTTCTGAAACCAATCTTTTTGCCATGCTGGATAGCGCCATCGCAGCCCTGAAAACGCCGGTCGCGGATAGCGAAGCGGATAAAGAAACCGCCGCTGCGGCACTGGATAAAACCAACCGCGGACTGAAAAACTCGCTGAACAATGTGCTGACTGTTCGCGCGGAATTAGGCACGCAGCTGAACGAACTGGAGTCGCTTGATTCATTAGGTAGCGATCGCGCTTTAGGGCAAACGCAGCAGATGAGCGATCTGGTTGATGTGGACTGGAATGCAACTATTTCATCTTACATCATGCAGCAAACGGCATTGCAGGCATCGTATAAAGCATTTACCGATATGCAGGGATTGTCGCTCTTCCAGCTCAACAAATAATTTCGCTTTAAAACATATCATGAAACTGGGTATGTTTTGTCTGCCTGCTCTGGGATCGCCGGGGCGGGCATTTTTTTGCCTATTTTGTATTGTTGGTTAGCAAGGATGCCATTTGATGAATTTTAATATGTTGATTCAAAGATGAAATAAAAAAGCCCTGGCAGTTACCAGGGCTTGATTGCTTGAGCTAATTATTACTCAACAGGTTGCGGACGCGCAGGAGCGGCAGAGGCATGATGCGTTGCCGTATGACCACCTGCGGCACCTTTACCTTCGAAGGCGAAAGTAGGGCGCTGCCAGTCACTGTGACGCGGTGCCTCCGGAACATATTCCGGTGCCGGAGCGCGCGTCATTGGCGCGGTAGCGTGGTTATGCTCAACGGTGATCTCTGGTTCAACCGCGGCTACTGTTTCAACTTCTGCTGCGACTTCAGCGACGACTGGCGCGGCAGGTTGAGCAACAACTTCAGGTTCAGCAACCACAACCTCAGCAGTTTCGGCAACTTCTTCAATATCTGCCGTCTCTTCCTGCGGTTCAACCACCGGTTCTGCGTGTTCTGCAACTTCCTGGGCTACGGCAACATCAGACTCGGTAATCACCTGCGGCTGTTCAGTTACCGCGGCGGCAATCACTTCAGGATGCGTCGTTTCAACCACTTTCGGTTGCGGTTCGGCAACCTGAACGGGGGCTTCTACGACTTCAGCCACTTCTTCAACAACTGGCGCGCTAACAACAGGTTCGGCAGCGGCGGCGACAGGGACCTCAGTCACCATCGGCTGCACTTGTACTTCTTCCTGTTCGCGCTGCTCTTCAACCTGTACATCTTGCGGACGTACAATTGGATAGCGGATCCAGACTTTGCCAGAGGCCAGTTCCGGAGACGCGCACGCTACGGTCAACGGCATTGGCGACTGGGTTGGATAACGCTCGTCACGATAGCGACGACGACGCTGACCACTTACGCGCAGGTGACGAGGCGAGCGGCGAGAACGACGCGGCATGCCACCGTTGTCACGGTTATCAGCATTGTTCTCTTCTTGCTGTTCTGGTGCAGTTTGCGCTACGACTGGCAGCGGAACTTTCACCAATTCTGTGCGTGGGGCTGCCGCTTCCTGAACAATTGGTTCGGCTGCGACAGTTTCTTCAACCACCGGTGCGACTACCGCTTCTTCGGCTACGCTTTGCTCGTAACGCACTTTCTGATTGAGCTGACGCTGTTTACGACGCGGCTGAACCGGACGTACACGTTCTTCCTGTTCGGTTTCCTGAACAGATTGCTCTTCAACATTCAGCGCTTTCGCTTCTTGTTGCGCCTGACGTTTATCATCGTTACGGCGGCGGCTACGTTCACGACGTGGCGCTTGCTGCTCGTCGGTGGTACGCGCTTTTTCCGTTACCTCAGCCTGCTGACGGCTCTCACGCGTCTCGACAGTCTGCTGCTGTGCCTGGCGACGATTACGACGGTTTTCTTCGCGATTATCGCTGCCTTCTGTACGTTCACTACGGGTATCGCGGCGCTCATTACGGTCACGGCGGTTGTTCTGACGAGGCTTGCGACGATCCTGTTGACGTTCCGGTTTCGCTTCTGCTTTCGGTGCTGGTTGCTCGGCCGGTTTGGTTTCTTCACCACCGCTGAACAGCGCTTTCAGTGCGCCGAAGAAGCGGCTCAACAACCCTGGTTGTGCAGGAGATGCTGGTGTTGCCGTTGCAGCTTTAGGTGCTGGGGCTACAACAGGCGCGGCAGGTTCAGCTGGGGTTGGAGCTGGCGGCACATCCGGCATGGCAAAGGTTGCCAGCGCAGGTTGTTCCGGACGCTTACGTTCAGCGAACTCTTCTTCAGACGGCAGCGCCATCGCTTCTTCATGCAGCTTCGGCAGCATGTAGCTTAAGGTTGGGGTTTCTTCCCCTTTGCGCACGCGCAGCACATGGTAGTGCGGGGTTTCCATCTGATCGTTTGGCACAATCACACAGCGTACGCCGTCCTGACGAGTTTCAATCGCATTTACCGCAGAACGTTTTTCATTCAGCAGGTAAGAAGCAATTGGCACAGGAACAATGGCGTGAACTTCCTGGGTGTTCTCTTTCAGCGCTTCTTCTTCGATCAGACGCAGAATAGAGAGCGACAGCGATTCGTTGTCACGAACGGTACCGGTACCGGAGCAGCGCGGGCAGACGTGATGGCTGGATTCACCCAGTGATGGGCTCAGGCGCTGACGGGACATTTCCAACAGGCCAAAGCGAGAAATATGGCTGATTTGAATACGCGCACGGTCCTGACGCACCGCTTCACGCAGACGGTTTTCTACCGCACGCTGGTGGCGTACAGGCGTCATGTCGATGAAGTCGATAACAATCAGGCCGCCGAGGTCACGCAGGCGCAGCTGACGAGCAATCTCATCGGCAGCTTCGAGGTTAGTGTTAAACGCGGTTTCTTCGATATCGCCGCCGCGGGTCGCGCGTGCGGAGTTGATGTCGATGGCCGTTAACGCTTCGGTGCTGTCGATAACAATCGAACCACCGGATGGCAGACGAACTTCACGCTGGAAGGCGGACTCGATCTGCGACTCGATCTGGTAGTGGCTGAACAGCGGGATCTCGCCGGTGTACAGTTTGATTTTGCTGCTGAAATCCGGGCGGCCTAATGCAGCGATATGCTGACGTGCCAGTTCGAGCACTTTCGGGTTATCGATAAGGATTTCGCCGATGTCCTGGCGTAAGTAATCGCGGAATGCGCGAACGATTACGTTGCTCTCCTGATGAATCAGGAACGGAGCCGGGCGGCTTTCAGCGGCTTTTTTGATGGCTTCCCAGTGTTTCAGACGGAAGCTTAAATCCCATTGCAGCGCCTCAGCAGATTTGCCGACGCCAGCGGTGCGCACGATAAGCCCCATGCCTTCCGGCAGTTCAAGGCTTGCCAGTGCTTCTTTTAATTCGGTACGGTCGTCGCCTTCGATACGACGAGAAATACCGCCCGCGCGCGGGTTGTTCGGCATCAGAACCAGATAGCTACCCGCCAGACTGATAAAGGTGGTTAATGCCGCGCCTTTGTTGCCGCGCTCTTCTTTATCGATCTGAACAATGACTTCCTGACCTTCACGCAACACATCTTTAATGTTGGGACGACCATGAGCACTGTAGTTAGCAGGGAAATATTCGCGGGCAATTTCTTTTAGTGGGAGGAAACCGTGACGTTCAGCGCCGTAATCAACAAAAGCAGCTTCCAGACTCGGTTCAATGCGGGTGATTTTACCTTTGTAGATGTTTGCCTTTTTCTGCTCGTGCCCTGGACTTTCGATATCCAGGTCATACAGACGCTGCCCATCTACAAGGGCAACGCGCAACTCTTCCTGCTGAGTTGCGTTGATTAACATTCTTTTCATCGTAACTTACTCATTATTCTTACATTGACGACTAAGCTGCGGGCAAAGTAACGCCTTTCCGGGTGTGAACCGATGGCCTCGTGTCTAGTCGCGTCGCCAACCTCACGGTTATCGTCAGCTCAAAGAGGCGCAGAGTGTCGGTTGCCCGTTTTTCATGCGGAAAAACAGCGCAATTATCAAAGAAACAGACTGGGTATTACTCTCCAGAAATATTTCCATCTACCGGTAAGGACTGCAACCCGCAGCCCGCTAACTGCCTGAAAGATCAATACGTCTTACGCCATTGCTGCGTGGATGATCGGTCGGGCAAAATGGGTTATTCCGTAAAATTTCTTGTTTTAACAAGGATGGACACGGAAACGGCCTCATTATTCCACTGCAAGCCTTGTTATAGCAAGATGACTTTTACCATTTATCACCCGCTTACTCACAGTTTTTTCACTTCTTGCTGGTGATTGGTTTAATAACCATCAATAAAGTGATCACCTAGTGAAGTAATAAGGTGTAAAACTAAATATAAGCATAGAAAAATGAGTGGCGCGAATCCTGTTGGCTAATTAGAATCGCCCACCATGAAAACAGAGACTCCATCCGTAAAAATTGTTGCTATCACCGCTGACGACGCGGGGCAACGTATCGACAACTTTTTGCGTACCCAATTGAAAGGCGTACCAAAAAGTATGATTTACCGTATTTTGCGTAAAGGCGAAGTGCGGGTGAACAAAAAACGTATTAAGCCTGAATATAAACTCGAAGCGGGTGATGAGGTGCGTATCCCACCGGTTCGCGTTGCTGAGCGGGAAGAAGAGGCGGTTTCGCCACATCTGCAAAAGGTGGCGGCGCTGGCGGACGTCATCTTATATGAAGATGATCATATCCTGGTGCTGAATAAACCTTCCGGTACGGCGGTACATGGCGGCAGTGGTTTAAGCTTCGGCGTTATTGAAGGTTTGCGGGCGTTGCGCCCGGAAGCGCGGTTCCTTGAACTGGTTCATCGTCTTGACCGGGACACCTCAGGTGTGTTGCTGGTAGCGAAAAAACGCTCGGCGTTGCGTTCTCTGCATGAGCAATTACGTGAAAAAGGGATGCAAAAAGATTACCTGGCGCTGGTGCGCGGTCAGTGGCAGTCGCATGTGAAGAGCGTTCAAGCGCCGTTACTGAAAAATATTCTGCAAAGCGGCGAACGTATTGTGCGTGTGAGTCAGGAAGGCAAACCGTCGGAAACACGCTTTAAAGTGGAAGAACGCTATGCATTTGCCACCCTGGTGCGTTGTAGCCCGGTAACAGGGCGTACTCATCAGATCCGTGTGCATACACAATATGCGGGTCATCCGATTGCCTTTGACGATCGCTACGGTGACCGTGAATTTGACAGACAGCTCACTGAAGCAGGCACGGGATTAAATCGCCTGTTCCTGCACGCCGCAGCGTTGAAGTTTACTCATCCGGGGACCGGTGAGGTGATGCGTATTGAAGCGCCGATGGATGAAGGTTTGAAGCGTTGTTTGCAAAAGCTGCGTAACGCGCGCTAATACAAGCATATAAACCTGATAATGGGCGGTTGGCCTGATAAGGCGTTTACGCCGCATCAGGCCGCCAGCACCGATTGCCGGATGCGAAGTAACCGCATCCGGCGCAAAAAACTATCCCATCAGCGGGTTTTTCCCTTCCCGACGTAACATCTGACACAGCGCGATTAGCGGTAAACCAACCAGCGTGTTAGGATCACGCCCCTCTAAACGCTCAAACAGCGTAATGCCAAATCCTTCACTCTTAAAGCTACCCGCGCAGTGCAGGGGATGCTCTTTACGCACGTAATTATCAATCTCCGCCTCGCTCAGGTGACGGAAATGGACGTCAAAAGGCTCCACTTCTGTTTGTAGATGCCCATTCGCCGAATTAAACAACGCCAGTCCAGTATAGAAGGTGACGATATTGCCGCTGGCTTTGCGTAATTGCAGACGGGCATTTTCTTCCGTTAACGGTTTACCGGTGATTTCGCCATCAAGAACACATACCTGGTCTGAACCAATAATTAAATGATCCGGATAACGTGACGCCAGAGATTGCGCTTTTTCTTGTGCCAGTCGAAGCACCAACTGTCGCGGTGATTCGTCGCTGCGTGGAGTTTCGTCGACCTCGGGTGCTGCACATTCAAAAGAGATTTGCAGTTTTTCCAGAAGAGCGCGACGCCAGGGCGAGGTGGAGGCTAAAATAAGTTTAGGCATATTTTTTTCCATCAGATATAGCGTATTGATGATAGCCATTTTAAACTATGCGCTTCGTTTTGCAGGTTGATGTTCGTTATCAGCACTGAACGAAAATAAAGCAGTAACCCGCAATGTGTGCGAATTATTGGCAAAAGGCAACCACAGGCTGCCTTTTTCTTTGACTCTATGACGTTACAAAGTTAATATGCGCGCCCTATGCAAAAGGTAAAATTACCCCTGACTCTCGATCCGGTTCGTACGGCTCAAAAACGCCTTGATTACCAGGGTATCTATACTCCTGATCAGGTTGAGCGCGTCGCCGAATCCGTAGTCAGTGTGGACAGTGATGTGGAATGCTCCATGTCGTTCGCTATCGATAACCAACGTCTCGCAGTGTTAAACGGCGATGCGAAGGTGACGGTAACGCTCGAGTGTCAGCGTTGCGGGAAGCCGTTTACTCATCAGGTCTACACAACGTATTGTTTTAGTCCTGTGCGTTCAGACGAACAGGCTGAAGCACTGCCGGAAGCGTATGAACCGATTGAGGTTAACGAATTCGGTGAAATCGATCTGCTTGCAATGGTTGAAGATGAAATCATCCTCGCCTTGCCGGTAGTTCCGGTGCATGATTCTGAACACTGTGAAGTGTCCGAAGCGGACATGGTCTTTGGTGAACTGCCTGAAGAAGCGCAAAAGCCAAACCCATTTGCCGTATTAGCCAGCTTAAAGCGTAAGTAATTGGTGCTCCCCGTTGGATCGGGGATAAACCGTAATTGAGGAGTAAGGTCCATGGCCGTACAACAGAATAAACCAACCCGTTCCAAACGTGGCATGCGTCGTTCCCATGACGCGCTGACCGCAGTCACCAGCCTGTCTGTAGACAAAACTTCTGGTGAAAAACACCTGCGTCACCACATCACTGCCGACGGTTACTACCGCGGCCGCAAGGTCATCGCTAAGTAATCACGCGTCTGCGTGATGAAGCTTAGTGAGGATTTTCCCCAGGCAACTGGGGAAAGACCAAACCGGGCGGCGACGATACCTTGACACGTCTAACCCTGGCGTTAGATGTCATGGGAGGGGATTTTGGCCCTTCCGTGACAGTGCCTGCAGCATTGCAGGCACTGAATTCTAATTCGCAACTCACTCTTCTTTTAGTCGGCAATCCCGACGCCATCACGCCATTACTTGCTAAAGCTGACTTTGAACAACGTTCGCGTCTGCAGATTATTCCTGCGCAGTCAGTTATCGCCAGTGATGCCCGGCCTTCGCAAGCTATCCGCGCCAGTCGTGGGAGTTCAATGCGCGTGGCCCTGGAGCTGGTGAAAGAAGGTCGAGCGCAAGCCTGTGTCAGTGCCGGTAATACCGGGGCGCTGATGGGGCTGGCAAAATTATTACTCAAGCCCCTGGAGGGGATTGAGCGTCCGGCGCTGGTGACGGTATTACCGCATCAGCAAAAGGGCAAAACGGTGGTCCTCGATTTAGGGGCCAACGTCGATTGTGACAGTACAATGTTGGTGCAATTTGCCATTATGGGCTCAGTTCTGGCTGAAGAGGTGGTGGAAATTCCTAATCCTCGCGTGGCGTTGCTCAATATTGGTGAAGAAGAAGTAAAGGGTCTCGACAGTATTCGGGATGCCTCAGCGGTGCTTAAAACAATCCCTTCTATCAATTATATCGGCTATCTTGAAGCCAATGAGTTGTTAACTGGCAAGACAGATGTGCTGGTTTGTGACGGCTT
The DNA here is from genome assembly GCF_046487695.1 of Escherichia sp. WS1118. NCBI lineage: Bacteria > Pseudomonadati > Pseudomonadota > Gammaproteobacteria > Enterobacterales > Enterobacteriaceae > Escherichia > Escherichia sp. WS1118. Next base: position 81,043 of record NZ_JBJQIZ010000004.1, read on the forward strand.
TACAGGAAATGTCACATTAAAGACGATGGAAGGTGTTGTCAGGATGTTCCTTTCTCTGCTGAAATCTCAGGGTGAAGGGAAAAAACGGTCGTGGTGGCTACTGTTATTAAAGCGTTGGCTACAAAAGAGCCTGACGAGGCGATTCAGTCACCTCAACCCCGACCAGTATAACGGCGCCTGTCTGTTAGGATTGCGCGGCACGGTGATAAAAAGTCATGGTGCAGCCAATCAGCGAGCTTTTGCGGTCGCGATTGAACAGGCAGTGCAGGCGGTGCAGCGACAAGTTCCTCAGCGAATTGCCGCTCGCCTGGAATCTGTATACCCAGCTGGTTTTGAGCTGCTGGACGGTGGCAAAAGCGGAACTCTGCGGTAGCAGGACGCTGCCAGCGAACTCGCAGTTTGCAAGTGACGGTATATAACCGAAAAGTGACTGAGCGTACATGTATACGAAGATTATTGGTACTGGCAGCTATCTGCCCGAACAAGTGCGGACAAACGCCGATTTGGAAAAAATGGTGGATACCTCTGACGAGTGGATTGTCACTCGTACCGGTATCCGCGAACGCCACATTGCCGCGCCAAACGAAACCGTTTCAACCATGGGCTTTGAAGCGGCGACACGCGCAATTGAGATGGCGGGTATTGAGAAAGACCAGATTGGCCTGATCGTTGTGGCAACGACTTCTGCGACGCACGCTTTCCCGAGCGCAGCTTGTCAGATTCAAAGCATGTTGGGCATTAAAGGTTGCCCGGCATTTGACGTTGCAGCAGCCTGCGCAGGTTTCACCTATGCATTAAGCGTAGCCGATCAATACGTGAAATCTGGGGCGGTGAAGTATGCTCTGGTCGTCGGTTCTGATGTACTGGCGCGCACCTGCGATCCAACAGATCGTGGGACTATTATTATTTTTGGCGATGGCGCGGGCGCTGCGGTGCTGGCTGCCTCTGAAGAGCCGGGAATCATCTCCACCCATCTGCATGCCGACGGTAGCTATGGTGAATTGCTGACGCTGCCTAATGCTGACCGTGTGAATCCAGAGAATTCAATTCATCTGACGATGGCGGGCAACGAAGTCTTCAAGGTTGCGGTAACGGAACTGGCGCACATCGTTGATGAGACGCTGGCGGCGAATAATCTTGACCGTTCTCAACTGGACTGGCTGGTTCCGCATCAGGCTAACCTGCGTATTATCAGTGCAACGGCGAAAAAACTCGGCATGTCGATGGACAATGTCGTGGTGACGCTGGATCGCCACGGTAATACCTCTGCGGCCTCTGTCCCGTGCGCGCTGGATGAAGCTGTACGTGACGGGCGCATTAAGCCGGGACAGTTGGTTCTGCTTGAAGCCTTTGGCGGTGGATTCACCTGGGGCTCCGCGCTGGTTCGTTTCTAGGATAAGGATTAAAACATGACGCAATTTGCATTTGTGTTCCCTGGACAGGGTTCTCAAACCGTTGGAATGCTGGCTGATATGGCGGCGAGCTATCCAATTGTCGAAGAAACGTTTGCAGAAGCTTCTGCGGCGCTGGGCTACGATCTGTGGGCGCTGACCCAGCAGGGGCCAGCTGAAGAACTGAATAAAACCTGGCAAACTCAGCCAGCGCTGTTGACTGCATCTGTTGCGCTGTATCGCGTATGGCAGCAGCAGGGCGGTAAAGCACCGGCAATGATGGCCGGTCACAGCCTGGGGGAATACTCCGCGCTGGTTTGCGCTGGTGTAATTGATTTCGCTGATGCGGTGCGTTTGGTTGAGATGCGCGGCAAGTTCATGCAAGAAGCCGTACCGGAAGGCACGGGCGCTATGGCGGCAATCATCGGTCTGGATGATGCGTCTATTGGAAAAGCGTGTGAAGAAGCTGCAGAAGGTCAGGTCGTTTCTCCGGTAAACTTTAACTCTCCGGGACAGGTGGTTATTGCCGGTCATAAAGAAGCAGTTGAGCGTGCTGGCGCTGCCTGTAAAGCTGCGGGCGCAAAACGCGCTCTGCCGTTACCAGTGAGCGTACCGTCTCACTGTGCGCTGATGAAACCAGCAGCCGACAAACTGGCAGTAGAATTAGCGAAAATCACCTTTAACGCACCAACAGTTCCTGTTGTGAATAACGTTGATGTGAAATGCGAAACCAATGGTGATGCCATCCGTGACGCACTGGTACGTCAGTTGTATAACCCGGTTCAGTGGACGAAGTCTGTTGAGTACATGGCAGCGCAAGGCGTAGAACATCTCTATGAATTCGGCCCGGGCAAAGTGCTTACTGGCCTGACGAAACGCATTGTCGACACCCTGACCGCCTCGGCGCTGAACGAACCTTCAGCGATGGCAGCGGCGCTCGAGCTTTAAAAGAGGAAAATCATGAATTTTGAAGGAAAAATCGCACTGGTAACCGGTGCAAGCCGCGGAATTGGCCGCGCAATTGCTGAAACGCTCGCAGCCCGTGGCGCGAAAGTTATTGGCACTGCGACCAGTGAAAATGGCGCTCAGGCGATCAGTGATTATTTAGGTGCCAACGGCAAAGGTCTGATGTTGAATGTGACCGACCCGGCATCTATCGAATCTGTTCTGGAAAAAATTCGCGCAGAATTTGGTGAAGTGGATATCCTGGTCAATAATGCCGGTATCACTCGTGATAACCTGTTAATGCGAATGAAAGATGAAGAGTGGAACGATATTATCGAAACCAACCTTTCATCTGTTTTCCGTCTGTCAAAAGCGGTAATGCGCGCTATGATGAAAAAGCGTCATGGTCGTATTATCACTATCGGTTCTGTGGTTGGTACCATGGGAAATGGCGGTCAGGCCAACTACGCTGCGGCGAAAGCGGGCTTGATCGGCTTCAGTAAATCACTGGCGCGCGAAGTTGCGTCACGCGGTATTACTGTAAACGTTGTTGCTCCGGGCTTTATTGAAACGGACATGACACGTGCGCTGAGCGATGACCAGCGTGCGGGTATCCTGGCGCAGGTTCCTGCGGGTCGCCTCGGCGGCGCACAGGAAATCGCCAACGCGGTTGCATTCCTGGCATCCGACGAAGCAGCTTACATCACGGGTGAAACTTTGCATGTGAACGGCGGGATGTACATGGTCTGACCGCGATTTGCACAAAATGCTCATGTTGCGCGCAGTCTGCGTGGTTATGAGTAATAATTAGTGCAAAATGATTTGCGTTATTGGGGGGTAAGGCCTCAAAATAACGTAAAATCGTGGTAAGACCTGCCGGGATTTAGTTGCAAATTTTTCAACATTTTATACACTACGAAAACCATCGCGAAAGCGAGTTTTGATAGGAAATTTAAGAGTATGAGCACTATCGAAGAACGCGTTAAGAAAATTATCGGCGAACAGCTGGGCGTTAAGCAGGAAGAAGTTACCAACAATGCTTCTTTCGTTGAAGACCTGGGCGCGGATTCTCTTGACACCGTTGAGCTGGTAATGGCTCTGGAAGAAGAGTTTGATACTGAGATTCCGGACGAAGAAGCTGAGAAAATCACCACCGTTCAGGCTGCCATTGATTACATCAACGGCCACCAGGCGTAAGTGAACATCTCCAGGCGGTCGTTCGACCGCCTGAGTTTTATCTTTTGTCCCACTAGAATCATTTTTTCCCTCCCTGGAGGACAAACGTGTCTAAGCGTCGTGTAGTTGTGACCGGACTGGGCATGTTGTCTCCTGTCGGCAATACCGTAGAGTCTACCTGGAAAGCTCTGCTTGCCGGTCAGAGTGGCATCAGCCTAATCGACCATTTCAATACTAGCGCCTATGCAACGAAATTTGCTGGCTTAGTAAAGGATTTTAACTGTGAGGACATTATCTCGCGCAAAGAACAGCGCAAGATGGATGCCTTCATTCAATATGGAATTGTCGCTGGCGTTCAGGCCATGCAGGATTCTGGCCTTGAAATAACGGAAGAGAACGCAACCCGCATTGGTGCCGCAATTGGCTCCGGGATTGGCGGCCTCGGACTGATCGAAGAAAACCACACATCTCTGATGAACGGTGGTCCACGTAAGATCAGCCCATTCTTCGTTCCGTCAACGATTGTGAACATGGTGGCAGGTCATCTGACTATCATGTATGGCCTGCGTGGCCCAAGCATCTCTATCGCGACCGCCTGTACTTCCGGCGTGCACAACATTGGCCATGCTGCGCGTATTATCGCGTATGGCGATGCTGACGTGATGGTTGCAGGTGGCGCAGAGAAAGCCAGTACGCCGCTGGGCGTTGGTGGTTTTGGCGCGGCACGTGCATTATCTACCCGCAATGATAACCCGCAAGCGGCGAGCCGCCCGTGGGATAAAGAGCGTGATGGTTTCGTACTGGGCGATGGTGCCGGTATGCTGGTACTTGAAGAGTACGAACACGCGAAAAAACGCGGTGCGAAAATTTACGCTGAACTCGTCGGCTTTGGTATGAGCAGCGATGCTTATCATATGACGTCACCGCCAGAAAATGGCGCAGGCGCAGCTCTGGCGATGGCAAATGCTCTGCGTGATGCAGGCATTGAAGCGAGTCAGATTGGCTACGTTAACGCGCACGGTACTTCTACGCCGGCTGGCGATAAAGCTGAAGCGCAGGCGGTGAAAACCATCTTCGGTGAAGCTGCAAGCCGCGTGTTGGTAAGCTCCACGAAATCTATGACCGGTCACCTGTTAGGTGCGGCGGGTGCAGTAGAATCTATCTACTCCATCCTGGCGCTGCGCGATCAGGCTGTTCCGCCAACCATCAACCTGGATAACCCGGATGAAGGTTGCGATCTGGATTTCGTACCGCACGAAGCGCGTCAGGTTAGCGGAATGGAATACACTCTGTGTAACTCCTTCGGCTTCGGTGGCACTAATGGTTCTTTGATCTTTAAAAAGATCTAAGTTGTCATTTTCCACCCTTATAAAAGGTCCGCTTGCGGGCCTTTTTTCTTAGCTTTTATTCCGACTTGTTCCGTAGTGAACATGCTGCCACACTAACAATTCTCTGATAAGGAGCCGGTATGTTCTTAATTAACGGTCATAAGCAGGAATCGCTGGCAGTAAGCGATCGGGCAACGCAGTTTGGTGATGGTTGTTTTACCACCGCCAGAGTTATCGACGGTAAAGTCAGTTTGTTATCGGCGCATATCCAGCGACTACAGGATGCTTGTCAGCGGTTGATGATTTCCTGTGACTTCTGGCCTCAGCTTGAACAAGAGATGAAAACGCTGGCAGCAGAACAGCAGAATGGTGTGCTGAAAGTCGTGATCAGTCGCGGTAGTGGCGGGCGAGGGTACAGCACATTGAACAGTGGACCGGCAACGCGGATTCTCTCCGTTACGGCTTATCCTGCACATTACGACCGTTTGCGTAACGAAGGGATGACGTTGGCGCTAAGCCCGGTGCGGCTGGGGCGCAATCCTCATCTTGCAGGTATTAAACATCTTAATCGGCTTGAGCAAGTATTGATCCGCTCTCATCTTGAGCAGACAAACGCTGATGAGGCGCTGGTCCTTGACAGCGAAGGGTGGGTTACGGAATGCTGTGCGGCTAATTTGTTCTGGCGGAAGGGCAACGTAGTTTATACGCCGCGACTGGATCAGGCAGGTGTTAACGGCATTATGCGACAATTCTGTATCCGTTTGCTGGCACAATCCTCTTATCAGCTTGTCGAAGTGCAAGCCTCTCTGGAAGAGGCGTTGCAGGCAGATGAGATGGTTATTTGTAATGCGTTAATGCCAGTGATGCCCGTACGTGCCTGTGGCGATGTCTCCTTTTCGTCAGCAACGTTATATGAATATTTAGCCCCACTTTGTGAGCGCCCGAATTAGTCATGAAAAAAGTGTTATTGATAATCTTGTTATTGCTGGTGGTACTGGGTATCGCCGCTGGTGTGGGCGTCTGGAAGGTTCGCCATCTTGCCGACAGCAAATTGCTTATCAAAGAAGAGACGATATTTACCCTTAAGCCAGGGACCGGACGTCTGGCGCTAGGTGAACAGCTTTATGCCGATAAGATCATCAATCGCCCACGGGTTTTTCAATGGTTGCTGCGTATCGAACCGGATCTTTCTCACTTTAAAGCCGGGACTTACCGCTTTACACCGCAGATGACCGTGCGCGAGATGCTGAAATTGTTGGAAAGCGGTAAAGAAGCACAGTTCCCGCTGCGACTGGTAGAAGGGATGCGTCTGAGCGACTACCTCAAGCAATTGCGTGAGGCTCCGTATATCAAGCACACGCTGAGCGACGATAAGTACGCCACCGTAGCGCAGGCACTTGAACTGGAAAACCCGGAGTGGATTGAAGGTTGGTTCTGGCCAGACACCTGGATGTATACCGCCAATACCACCGATGTCGCGTTACTCAAGCGAGCGCACAAGAAAATGGTGAAAGCGGTCGATAGCGCCTGGGAAGGGCGTGCGGACGGTCTGCCTTATAAAGATAAAAACCAGTTGGTGACGATGGCATCAATTATCGAAAAAGAAACCGCCGTTGCCAGTGAACGCGATCAGGTTGCCTCAGTATTTATCAACCGTTTACGCATTGGTATGCGCCTGCAGACCGACCCGACCGTGATTTACGGGATGGGAGAGCGTTATAATGGCAAACTTTCTCGTGCAGACCTGGAAACGCCGACAGCGTATAACACCTATACCATTACCGGTCTGCCGCCAGGTGCGATAGCGACGCCGGGGGCGGATTCGCTGAAGGCTGCTGCGCATCCGGCAAAAACGCCGTATCTCTATTTTGTGGCCGATGGTAAAGGTGGTCACACGTTTAATACCAATCTTGCCAGTCATAACAAGTCTGTGCAGGATTATCTGAAAGTGCTTAAGGAAAAAAATGCGCAGTAAGTATATCGTCATTGAGGGGCTGGAAGGCGCAGGCAAAACTACCGCGCGTAACGTGGTGGTTGAGACGCTTGAGCAACTGGGTATCCGCGACATGGTTTTCACTCGGGAACCTGGCGGTACGCAACTTGCCGAAAAGTTAAGAAGCCTTGTGCTGGATATCAAATCGGTAGGCGATGAAGTCATTACCGATAAAGCCGAAGTTCTGATGTTTTATGCCGCGCGCGTTCAACTGGTAGAAACGGTCATCAAACCTGCGCTGGCTAATGGCACCTGGGTGATTGGCGATCGCCACGATCTCTCCACTCAAGCCTATCAGGGTGGAGGACGAGGTATTGACCAACATATGCTGGCAACACTGCGTGATGCTGTTCTCGGGGGGTTTCGCCCCGACTTAACGCTCTATCTCGATGTTACCCCGGAGGTTGGCTTAAAACGCGCGCGTGCGCGCGGCGAGCTGGATCGTATTGAGCAAGAATCTTTCGATTTCTTTAATCGCACCCGCGCCCGCTATCTGGAACTGGCAGCACAAGATAAAAGCATTCATACCATTGATGCCACCCAGCCGCTGGAGGCCGTGATGGATGCAATCCGCACCACCGTGACCAACTGGGTGAAGGAGTTGGACGCATGAGATGGTATCCATGGTTACGACCTGATTTCGAAAAACTGGTAGCCAGCTATCAGGCCGGAAGAGGTCACCATGCGCTACTCATTCAGGCGTTACCGGGCATGGGCGATGATGCTTTAATCTACGCCCTGAGCCGTTATTTACTCTGCCAACAACCGCAGGGCCACAAAAGTTGCGGTCACTGTCGTGGATGTCAGTTGATGCTGGCTGGCACACATCCCGATTACTACACCCTGGCTCCCGAAAAAGGGAAAAATGCGCTGGGCATTGATGCGGTACGTGAGGTCACCGAAAAGCTGAATGAGCACGCACGCTTAGGTGGTGCGAAAGTTGTCTGGGTAACCGATGCTGCCTTACTAACCGACGCCGCGGCTAACGCATTGCTGAAAACGCTTGAAGAGCCACCAGCAGAGACGTGGTTTTTCCTTGCTACCCGCGAGCCAGAACGTTTACTGGCAACATTACGTAGTCGTTGTCGGTTACATTACCTTGCGCCGCCGCCGGAACAGTACGCCGTGACCTGGCTTTCACGCGAAGTGACAATGTCACAGGCTGCACTACTTGCCGCATTGCGCTTAAGCGCCGGTTCGCCTGGGGCGGCACTGGCGTTGTTTCAGGGAGATAACTGGCAGGCTCGTGAAACATTGTGTCAGGCGCTGGCATATAGCGTGCAATCGGGCGACTGGTATTCGCTGCTAGCGGCCCTTAATCATGAACAAGCTCCGGCACGTTTACACTGGCTGGCAATGTTGCTGATGGATGCGCTAAAACGCCATCATGGCGCTGCGCAGGTGACCAATGTTGATGTGCCGGGCCTGGTCGTCGAACTGGCAAACCATCTTTCTCCCTCGCGCCTGCAGGCTATACTGGGGGATGTTTGCCACATTCGTGAACAGTTAATGTCTGTCACAGGCATCAACCGCGAGCTTCTCATCACCGATCTTTTACTGCGTATTGAGCATTACCTGCAACCGGGCGTTGTGCTACCGGTTCCTCATCTTTAAGAGAGACATCATGTTTTTAGTCGACTCACACTGCCATCTCGATGGTCTGGATTATGAATCTTTGCATAAGGACGTGGATGACGTTCTGGCGAAAGCCGCCGCACGCGATGTGAAATTTTGTCTGGCAGTCGCCACAACATTACCGGGTTATTTACACATGCGGGATCTGGTAGGCGAACGCGACAACGTCGTATTTTCTTGTGGCGTGCATCCACTCAACCAGAATGATCCCTACGATGTAGAAGATTTACGTCGTCTGGCGGCAGAAGAGGGCGTTGTAGCGCTGGGTGAAACCGGGCTGGATTATTATTACACGCCGGAAACTAAAGTACGTCAGCAAGAGTCCTTCATCCATCATATCCAGATTGGTCGTGAACTGAACAAGCCGGTTATCGTCCACACCCGTGACGCCCGCGCCGATACGCTGGCAATTCTGCGCGAAGAAAAAGTGACGGATTGCGGTGGCGTACTACACTGTTTTACAGAGGACAGAGAAACGGCGGGCAAATTACTGGATCTCGGATTTTACATCTCCTTTTCCGGCATTGTGACCTTCCGTAATGCGGAGCAACTGCGCGATGCTGCGCGTTATGTCCCCCTGGATCGGTTACTGGTGGAAACTGACTCACCTTACCTTGCGCCAGTACCGCATCGAGGAAAAGAGAATCAACCTGCGATGGTTCGTGACGTTGCAGAATACATGGCTGTGTTGAAAGGTGTTGCCGTTGAAGAACTGGCGCAGGTAACCACCGATAACTTCGCCCGTCTGTTTCACATCGACGCTTCCCGCCTTCAATCCATCCGTTGAATGAGTTTTTTTAAAGCTCGTAATTAATGGCTAAAACGAGTAAAGTTCACCGCCGAAAATCGGGCGGTGAATAACCACGTTTGAAATATTGTGACATATGTTTTGTCAAAATGTGCAACTTCTCCAATGATCTGAAGTTGAAACGTGATAGCCGTCAAACAAATCGGCACTGAATTATTTTACTCTGTGTAATAAATAAAGGGCGCTTAGATGCCCTGTACACGGCGAGGCACTCCCCCCTTGCCACGCGTGAGAACGTAAAAAAAGCACCCATACTCAGGAGCACTCTCAATTATGTTTAAGAATGCATTTGCTAACCTGCAAAAGGTCGGTAAATCGCTGATGCTGCCGGTATCCGTACTGCCTATCGCAGGTATTCTGCTGGGCGTCGGTTCCGCGAATTTCAGCTGGCTGCCCGCCGTTGTATCGCATGTTATGGCAGAAGCAGGCGGTTCCGTCTTTGCAAACATGCCACTGATTTTTGCGATCGGTGTCGCCCTCGGCTTTACCAATAACGATGGCGTATCCGCGCTGGCCGCAGTTGTTGCCTATGGCATCATGGTTAAAACCATGGCCGTGGTTGCGCCACTGGTACTGCATTTACCTGCTGAAGAAATCGCCTCTAAACACCTGGCGGATACTGGCGTACTCGGGGGGATTATCTCCGGTGCGATCGCAGCGTACATGTTTAACCGTTTCTACCGTATTAAGCTGCCTGAGTATCTTGGCTTCTTTGCCGGTAAACGCTTTGTGCCGATCATTTCAGGCCTGGCTGCCATCTTTACTGGCGTTGTGCTGTCCTTCATTTGGCCGCCGATTGGTTCTGCAATCCAGACCTTCTCTCAGTGGGCTGCTTACCAGAACCCGGTAGTTGCGTTTGGCATTTACGGTTTCATCGAACGTTGCCTGGTACCGTTTGGTCTGCACCACATCTGGAACGTACCTTTCCAGATGCAGATTGGTGAATACACCAACGCAGCAGGTCAGGTTTTCCACGGCGACATTCCGCGTTATATGGCGGGTGACCCGACTGCGGGTAAACTGTCTGGTGGCTTCCTGTTCAAAATGTACGGTCTGCCAGCTGCCGCAATTGCTATCTGGCACTCTGCTAAACCAGAAAACCGCGCGAAAGTGGGCGGTATTATGATCTCCGCGGCGCTGACCTCGTTCCTGACCGGTATCACCGAGCCGATCGAGTTCTCCTTCATGTTCGTTGCGCCGATCCTGTACATCATCCACGCGATTCTGGCAGGCCTGGCATTCCCAATCTGTATTCTTCTGGGGATGCGTGACGGTACGTCGTTCTCGCACGGTCTGATCGACTTCATCGTTCTGTCTGGTAACAGCAGCAAACTGTGGCTGTTCCCGATCGTCGGTATCGGTTATGCCATTGTTTACTACACCATCTTCCGCGTGCTGATTAAAGCACTGGATCTGAAAACGCCGGGTCGTGAAGATGCGACTGAAGATGCAAAAGCGACAGGTACCAGCGAAATGGCACCGGCTCTGGTTGCTGCATTTGGTGGTAAAGAAAACATTACTAACCTCGACGCATGTATTACCCGTCTGCGCGTCAGCGTTGCTGATGTGTCTAAAGTGGATCAGGCTGGCCTGAAGAAACTGGGCGCAGCGGGCGTAGTGGTTGCTGGTTCTGGTGTTCAGGCGATTTTCGGTACTAAATCCGATAACCTGAAAACCGAGATGGATGAGTACATCCGTAACCACTAATCCGTAAGACGTTGGGGAGACTAAGGCAGCCAGATGGCTGCCTTTTTTACAGGTGTTATTCAGAATTGATACGTGCCGGTAATGCTGAAATTACGCGGTGCGCCGTAGACGATAGAACCTTCCACGTTGGTATCGTAGGTTTTGTCGAACAGGTTATTGACGTTCCCCTGTAACGAGAAGTTTTTCGTCACCTGGTAGCGGGTGAAGAGATCCACCAGCGCGTAGCTACCTTGCTCGGCGCGGAAGGTGCCATACGGTGTCACGGTGTCGGTATACACGCGATTTTGCCAGTTAACACCACCGCCGACCGTCAACTCTGGCATGACAGGCAACCGGTAGCTGGTGAACATTTTAACCGTGGTGCGTGGCAGATTAGGATTAACGGCGTTTCCTTCGTTATCTTCTGCAATATAGCGCGTTGCGCCAAACGTCAGCTGCCAGTTGTCGGTAATTGCGCCGTTGAGTTCAAATTCCACACCTTTACTGACTGTCCCATCCACCGCTTTATAGGCGGTTTCGCCGTTGCTGCCGGGGATAGGTGTACCGGTGGACTGAGCGACATTATCCTGCTCAATACGGAAGATGGCTAACGTGGTGGTCAGACGGCTATTCATCCAGTCCGATTTCAGACCCAGCTCGTAGTTGTTACCGGTGATTGGAGTCAGATATTTGCCTGAACTGTCACGATCATTTTGCGGCTGGAAAATAGAGGTATAGCTGGCGTAGGTCGACCAGTTGTCATTGATGTCAAACACCAGACCAGCGTAAGGCGTGGTGTGGTTTTTCTCCATGCTGTAAGTCAGCGTATCAACCCGCCAGTTGGTATAACGTGCGCCGAGGATCAGATGCAGCGGATCGGCAAGGGTGACACGAGTGGCAGCATATAACGATTTCATATGTGTGGTATCGTCCTGCGCCAGGCTCTGTGGTGACCAGTCGGTTTGTGGGAAATTGCCATTAAAGTTGTAGAAACTGCCAATTTCATCCGGGAAGATGTTGGCCCATGAACTGAAGTAACGATTGTTTTGTTTGCTGTAACTGCCACCAAACATTAGATTGTGCTGACGACCAAACAATTCATAACTACCGTCAGCGAACAAATCCAGCGCATCAACTTTACGTTTGCCGCTGTTCCAACCGGTGCCGCCGACATAATCAAAACCAGGTCCATAATTACTGTATGGCCCAACCAGCATACCATCCGCTTTGTTTACATAGGCATCGACATACATCATTTTGCTGTCAAATTCGACTTCAGAGTGGGTGGCATTCAGCGTCGCTTGCCAGGTATCAGCAAACCGCTGCTTCAGGGTCATAAAGACCTTGTTGATCTCTTTATCGTTGTACGCCCAGTCAGGTGCGGTACTGCGTGCGCGATCGTAACTGTTGCTGCTGCCATCAGTATTCCAGCGCGGTAAACCACCCCAGGTTGGGCTATTAACATCAATACGCTGATATTCGTAACCGGCTGAAAGCATCGTAAGATCGCCTAAATCAGCATCGACAATGCCGGAGAAGAAGGTCTTTTCACTGTTGTAGCGGTCCAGCCATGAGTCGTTATTCTGGTAGCCGCCGACAATTCGTGCGCGGATTTTACCATCTTCGGTGAGTGGGCTTTGTAAATCCGCCACATACCGTTCTTTGTTCCAGCTACCGTATTCCGCCGAGACATCGCCTTTAAATTCACGACTGGTCGCGTGTTTTCGAACCATATTAATTGCCGCAGATGGATTACCCGTCCCGGTCATGAGGCCTGTCGCGCCACGCACTACTTCTACGCGTTCAAACAGTGCCATATCAGAAAGTGCGTCGCCCAGATTCCAGCGCGATTCAAAATAGGTGGGGATACCATCAACCATATAGTTATCGATCTGGAATCCGCGGGAATAATAAAGAGCACGATCGGAATCCGCCTGACTTTTGCTGATCCCCAGCGTGTTTTCCATCACTTCGCCCAGCGTTTGTAACTGCTGATCTTCCATCCGCTGCTGGCTAACAATAGTGACCGACTGAGGAATATCACGTTGAGTCATCTGCATTTTTGTACCCGCAGAGGTAGACGTTACGTTGTAATCATTTTCGCCATCATCTGGGGCTGTGGCTGAACCCTCAACAATCACCGTTTCTTCAGTGACTGGTGCAGCAAAAGCGGCGGAAGGTAATAGTGCCAGTGCTATGCAACCGGCAAGGAGTGACGGTTTGATGATAGCTTGATGTTGATTATCCCTGTTAAATTGTGTCGAAAGCATTTGAAATCTCTTGGTTTATGTTGGCGTCAGGCTCATGCCGGAGCAGGGTGATGAGCGGTTATATTTAGTGTGCGAATAATTTTGTATGTAAATGCAAATGAGAAATATACGCATTCATATTTAGTGTGTAAACCAAACAGAGAATGTCTTTTCAGCGCATTCGCAGGCAGAAATGGGAATAATGGCGATATATACGGCAGCAAAACGATTTTTTGCTTAAGAAATCGTGAGTTAAGGTTGAAAGAGCAGGTTTAACTCGACCATACTCTATACTCGCAGTGTGGCGCGGCGTAGCATGGCGCAACGCATGGCTATTTGAAAAAGGAAAATGTCGTGGCAGAAGAAACTATATTCAGCAAAATTATTCGTCGTGAGATCCCCTCCGATATCGTCTACCAGGATGATCTGGTAACGGCGTTTCGCGATATTTCGCCGCAAGCGCCAACGCATATTCTGATCATTCCGAATATCCTCATTCCGACTGTGAACGACGTGTCAGCTGAGCATGAGCAGGCGCTGGGACGCATGATCACCGTAGCGGCAAAAATTGCTGAGCAAGAAGGTATTGCCGAAGATGGCTATCGTCTGATCATGAACACCAACCGCCATGGCGGACAAGAGGTTTACCACATCCATATGCATTTGTTGGGTGGCTGTCCGCTGGGACCAATGCTGGCGCATAAAGGTCTGTAACGATGAGAAAAGGATGCTTTGGGCTGATGTCTCTGGCGTTGTTAGTGCTGGTGGGCTGTCGTTCACATCCGGAAATTCCGGTGAATGATGAGCAATCGCTGGTGATGGAGTCATCTTTATTAGCTGCGGGCATCAGTGCAGAAAAGCCCGTCCTTTCGACATCTGATATTCAACCTTCAGCATCCTCAACGCTTTATAACGAAAGGCAAGAACCCGTTACCGTTCATTATCGTTTTTACTGGTATGACGCCAGAGGGCTGGAGATGCATCCTCTGGAAAGGCCACGCAGCGTTACCATTCCCGCACATTCGGCGGTCACGCTGTACGGCAGCGCCAATTTTCTGGGGGCGCACAAAGTCAGACTTTATCTATATTTGTAAGGGGTGAATCTTGATGACAAAAATGAGTCGCTACGCCTTGATTACCGCGCTGGCGATGTTTCTTGCCGGGTGTGTGGGGCAACGTGAACCTGCACCGGTAGAAGAAGTGAAACCAGCGCCGGAACAACCTGCTGAGCCACAACAGCCTGTCCCCACAGTGCCATCGGTGCCGACGATACCGCAGCAGCCAGGCCCAATTGAGCACGAAGATCAAACTGCACCGCCTGCGCCGCATATTCGCCATTATGACTGGAATGGCGCAATGCAGCCGATGGTCAGTAAGATGCTTGGGGCTGACGGCGTGACTGCGGGTAGCGTCCTGCTGGTTGATAGCGTTAACAACCGTACTAATGGTTCGTTGAATGCCGCAGAAGCGACCGAAACGCTGCGAAATGCGCTGGCTAATAACGGTAAATTTACCCTGGTTTCCGCCCAGCAGCTGTCGATGGCTAAGCAACAATTAGGTTTGTCGCCGCAGGACAGTTTAGGCACCCGTAGTAAAGCCATAGGCATTGCCCGCAATGTTGGCGCTCATTACGTGCTGTACTCCAGCGCCTCTGGCAACGTTAACGCTCCGACCCTACAAATGCAGCTGATGCTGGTGCAGACGGGCGAAATTATCTGGTCAGGTAAAGGTGCCGTTTCGCAGCAATAATCCCCTCACGCGCGACGAATTGCTGTCGCGCTTTTTCCCGCAGTTTCATCCCGTCACGACGTTTAATAGTGGGCTTAGTGGCGGGAGTTTTCTCATTGAACATCAGGGCCAGCGTTTTGTTGTGCGTCAGCCGCACGATCCTGATGCGCCGCAGTCCGCGTTCTTGCGCCAGTATCGGGCTTTATCACAACTACCCGCATGCATTGCACCGAAGCCGCATTTATATCTCCGTGACTGGATGGTGGTCGACTATCTGCCCGGCGAGGTAAAAACGTATTTGCCGGATACCAACGAACTGGCAGGCTTGCTGTATTATCTACATCAACAACCGCGTTTTGGCTGGCGAATAACGCTGTTGCCGTTACTGGAACTGTACTGGCAGCAAAGCGATCCGGCGCGGCGGACAGTGGGTTGGCTGCGAATGTTAAAACGTCTGCGCAAAGCGCGGGAACCACGGCTTTTACGCTTAAGTCCATTGCATATGGATGTCCACGCCGGAAATTTAGTGCATAGCGCGTCAGGGTTAAAACTCATCGACTGGGAGTATGCCGGAGATGGTGATACCGCGCTGGAACTGGCGGCGGTGTGGGTGGAAAATACTGACCAGCATCGGCAATTGGTCAATGACTATGCCACTCGCGCGAAGATTTATCCGGCGCAATTATGGCGTCAGGTCAGGCGATGGTTTCCCTGGCTGCTGATGCTCAAAGCAGGGTGGTTTGAGTACCGCTGGCGACAAACCGGCGATCAACAATTTATCAGGCTGGCCGATGACACCTGGCGGCAGCTATTAATAAAACAATAAGGAGAGCAGTGTGGGTCCAGTAATGTTGGATGTCGAAGGTTACGAACTGGACGCGGAAGAGCGTGAAATACTGGCGCATCCGCTGGTGGGAGGGCTGATTCTCTTTACGCGAAACTATCATGATCCTGCCCAGTTACGTGAACTGGTGCGCCAGATCCGCGCAGCATCGCGCAATCATCTGGTGGTGGCGGTAGATCAGGAAGGTGGACGCGTGCAGCGTTTTCGTGAAGGTTTTACCCGCTTGCCAGCGGCACAATCATTCGCTGCGCTGTTGGGAATGGAAGAAGGCGGAAAACTGGCGCAAGAGGCAGGTTGGTTGATGGCCAGCGAAATTATTGCTATGGATATTGATATCAGCTTTGCGCCAGTGCTGGACGTCGGGCATATCAGCGCGGCGATTGGCGAGCGTTCTTATCATGCCGATCCACAAAAAGCCCTGGCAATTGCCAGCCGGTTTATTGATGGTATGCATGAAGCCGGAATGAAAACTACCGGGAAACACTT
Source organism: Escherichia sp. WS1118 (assembly GCF_046487695.1). Classification (NCBI taxonomy): domain Bacteria; kingdom Pseudomonadati; phylum Pseudomonadota; class Gammaproteobacteria; order Enterobacterales; family Enterobacteriaceae; genus Escherichia; species Escherichia sp. WS1118. The sequence continues at coordinate 97,312 of NZ_JBJQIZ010000004.1, forward strand.
CCCAGGTCACGGTGCAGTAACGGCAGACTCACACAAAGAAACACCGTGCGACCCACGTCCGCAAGCGGAGATTCGCGCTAAAGATATGTCGGTCTTCAGTTCCTTAATCCGCGAAAATAAACTCGACGCCATTATGCCTGCGCATGTGATCTACAGTGATGTTGATCCGCGTCCGGCGAGCGGTTCTCCCTACTGGCTGAAAACCGTTTTGCGTCAGGAATTGGGTTTTGACGGCGTGATTTTCTCTGACGATTTATCGATGGAAGGCGCAGCGATTATGGGCAGTTATGCCGAGCGTGGACAGGCATCACTGGATGCAGGTTGCGATATGATCCTGGTCTGCAATAATCGTAAAGGGGCCGTCAGCGTGTTAGATAATCTGTCACCGATCAAGGCAGAACGTGTTACACGTTTGTATCATAAAGGTTCATTTTCGCGACAGGAACTGATGGACTCGGCTCGCTGGAAAGCGATCAGCGCCCGTCTGAATCAGTTACATGAACGCTGGCAGGAAGAGAAGGCAGGTCATTAACCCTGGCTTATGTGAGGAAGCGATGATTATCTATTTGCACGGTTTTGACTCTAACAGTCCGGGTAACCACGAGAAAGTCTTACAATTGCAGTTTATTGACCCGGATGTACGGCTAATAAGCTACAGTACGCGGCATCCGAAACATGATATGCAGCATTTGCTCAAAGAAGTGGACAAAATGTTGCAACTGAACGTCGACGAGCGCCCGCTCATTTGTGGTGTTGGTCTGGGCGGTTATTGGGCTGAGCGGATTGGTTTTCTCTGTGATATCCGCCAGGTGATCTTCAACCCCAATTTGTTCCCTTATGAGAACATGGAAGGGAAGATTGATCGCCCGGAAGAGTATGCCGATATTGCCACTAAGTGTGTGACCAACTTCCGTGAGAAGAATCGCGATCGTTGCCTGGTGATTTTGTCGCGTAATGATGAAGCGCTTAACAGCCAGCGGACATCTGAAGAGTTGCATCATTATTACGAGATTGTCTGGGACGAAGAGCAGACGCACAAATTCAAGAATATCTCCCCGCATTTACAGCGCATTAAAGCGTTCAAAACCCTCGGGTAAATGCCCTCGTCGCATCAGGTAACCTTGCCGGTACCTGATGCGCTCCGGATTCTGTGGGTTGGATAAGGCGTTCCGCCGCATCCGACAGTCGAGCATCAATGCCTGATGCGCCTCTTATCAGGCCTACCGAACGCCCTCCATACACACCTCACTCTATATCATTCTCACAAATCAGCTCAAATAATAAACAACAAACTCTGTTTTTTGATCTCACCCGGTAAAGTTGCCTATCTTTTCAGCAATAAAACTTGATTAACATCAATTTTGGTATGACCAATGCACCATTCATGTTATTCTCAATAGCGAAGAACATTTTCATTGCTGTAACCTGTTGTTAATTAAGAGCTATGTTAATAACCATTAATTAACAATTGGTTAATAAATTTAAGGGGGTCACGTTGACTACGCCATTGAAAAAAATTGTGATTGTCGGCGGCGGTGCTGGTGGGCTGGAAATGGCAACACAGCTGGGGCATAAGCTGGGACGCAAGAAAAAAGCCAAAATTACGCTGGTCGATCGTAACCACAGCCACCTGTGGAAACCGCTGCTGCACGAAGTGGCGACTGGCTCGCTTGATGAAGGCGTCGATGCGTTGAGCTATCTGGCCCATGCGCGCAATCATGGTTTCCAGTTCCAGCTGGGTTCCGTAATTGATATTGATCGTGAAGCGAAAACAATCACTATTGCAGAACTGCGCGACGAGAAAGGTGAACTGCTGGTTCCGGAACGTAAAATCGCCTATGACACCCTGGTAATGGCGCTGGGTAGCACCTCTAACGATTTCAATACACCAGGTGTCAAAGAGAACTGCATTTTCCTCGATAACCCGCACCAGGCGCGTCGCTTCCACCAGGAGATGCTGAATCTGTTCCTGAAATACTCCGCCAACCTGGGCGCGAATGGCAAAGTAAACATTGCGATTGTCGGCGGCGGCGCGACGGGTGTAGAACTCTCCGCTGAATTGCACAACGCGGTCAAGCAACTGCACAGTTACGGTTATAAAGGTCTGACCAACGAAGCCCTGAACGTAACGCTGGTAGAAGCGGGCGAACGTATTTTGCCTGCATTGCCGCCACGTATCTCTGCTGCGGCCCATAGTGAGTTAACGAAACTTGGCGTTCGCGTGCTGACGCAAACCATGGTCACCAGTGCTGATGAAGGCGGCCTGCACACTAAAGATGGCGAATATATTGAGGCTGATCTGATGGTGTGGGCAGCCGGGATCAAAGCGCCAGACTTCCTGAAAGATATCGGTGGTCTTGAAACCAACCGTATCAACCAGCTGGTGGTGGAACCGACGCTGCAAACCACTCGCGATCCAGACATATACGCTATTGGCGACTGCGCGTCATGCCCGCGTCCGGAAGGGGGCTTTGTTCCGCCGCGCGCTCAGGCCGCACATCAGATGGCAACCTGCGCAATGAACAACATTCTGGCGCAGATGAACGGTAAGCCGCTGAAAAATTATCAGTATAAAGATCACGGTTCGCTGGTATCGCTGTCGAACTTTTCCACAGTCGGTAGCCTGATGGGTAACCTGACGCGCGGCTCAATGATGATTGAAGGACGAATTGCGCGCTTTGTATACATCTCGCTGTACCGAATGCACCAGATTGCGCTGCATGGTTACTTTAAAACCGGATTAATGATGCTGGTGGGGAGTATTAACCGCGTTATCCGTCCACGTTTGAAGTTGCATTAATCGGCTTGTACTGGCGGATGCGGCGTAAACGCCTTATCCGCCCTGGACAAATGGTACGAGCGGTAGGCCTGATAAGACGCGTTAAGCGTCGCATCAGGCATTCCTTCAGACTCCTCCGAATCCCTAAGTATTTCCAGCCATTCCCGCGCTTTTCATCTTCTGTCTGATAGCTGCTTTTCTCCTTCGCTTGCATGATTGGCATAACTGCAAAGAAGGAGGTATTCCCGTGAATAAGTCAATGTTGGCGGGTATCGGGATTGGTGTCGCAGCTGCGCTGGGCGTAGCGGCAGTGGCCAGTCTGAACGTGTTTGAACGTGGCCCGCAATACGCTCAGGTTGTTTCTGCAACCCCAATCAAGGAAACGGTTAAAACACCGCGTCAGGAGTGTCGCAACGTTACAGTGACCCATCGTCGACCGGTGCAGGATGAAAATCGCATTACCGGGTCGGTGCTCGGCGCTGTTGCTGGCGGCGTGATTGGGCATCAGTTTGGTGGTGGTCGCGGTAAAGATGTCGCCACTGTTGTGGGGGCGCTGGGGGGTGGATATGCAGGTAACCAGATCCAGGGCTCTCTCCAGGAAAGCGATACTTACACGACTACGCAACAGCGTTGTAAAACGGTGTATGACAAGTCAGAAAAAATGCTCGGTTATGATGTGACCTATAAGATTGGCGATCAGCAGGGCAAAATCCGAATGGACCGCGATCCGGGTACGCAGATCCCGCTAGATAGCAACGGGCAGCTGATTTTGAATAACAAAGCATAACAAGGTTGTACTCTGCAATTTAGCCCCTCATTCGCTCAAGCTGAGGGGCTTTTTTTGCGACTTATTTCAGCAGTTCCGGCCATAAACGCAAAGTCGTTCGGGCAATCTGCATCAGTTTTTCCAGCGATGCACCTTCGCGTGCGCTGATCGACATCCCCTGAATAATACAATTAAGGAATTCTGCCAGATGCGTCACGTCACAGTGGGTCGGGATTTCCCCGCGCGCTTGTCGTTGACATAAAAACTGCTGCAAAGTGCGCTCTTGCATCGCATGGCGTGATTTCAGCGTATTGGCGATATCTCCAGAATCCGGGGAGAGGGTGGTGCAGTTGTTGATCATGAAGCAGCCCGCCGGGGTGTCTTTGCTGGTAAAGCAGTTGGCGATGGCAGCAAAATAGTCAGCCAGCGCAGACTCCACGCTTTTCTCTTCACAAAACAGCTGTGCTTCATGCTTAGCGGCAAAACGATCGATATAGCGGTCGAGTACGGCGCGGAATAACCCCTCTTTGTTGGTAAATTCCGCGTATAGCGTGGGCGCTTTAGCTCCGGTCGCTTCAACGAGGTCCGCAAGAGAAGTCGCTTCATAACCGTGCTGCCAGAACAATTTCATGGCCTTATCAAGCGCGGCATCCCTGTCGAACACTTTTGGGCGGCCACGGCTTTTTTTTACACATTGTGTTGAGTCAGTTGCCATGATGCCGTTGTACCTGGTGACTGTGAATGAAAGGTTATTATAAAAATAATCACCTCCGTTCACCAGTCCAGAAACCATAAAAATAATCGCTTTCTATTTAACTGAAATTTAAAGATTTTTAAATTAATTAATGATTGTTATAAAAAATATCTTGTATGTGATCCAGATCACATCTATCATTTAGTTATCGATCGTTAAGTAATTGCTTGCGACGTCATTCATCTGCATAAGGCCACTATTATGAAAAACGTAAAAACCCTCATCGCTGCGGCGATTTTAAGCTCCATGTCATTTGCCAGCTTTGCGGCTGTCGAAGTTCAGTCAACGCCAGAAGGCCAACAAAAAGTCGGTACTATCAGTGCTAACGCGGGGACAAATCTGGGATCGCTGGAAGAGCAGCTGGCGCAAAAAGCGGATGAGATGGGCGCAAAATCTTTCCGTATTACTTCTGTAACCGGTCCGAATACCCTCCATGGAACAGCAGTAATTTATAAATAAGCATTAACCCTCATTAATGCCTGCTACTGCTTGTTTTTTTCCCCGCGACATGCCGTGTCGCGGGGATTTTTTTATCCGAGCTTTACAGAGTTTGTGGGCTCACTTGATGACGGCGGACATCCACCGGCATCCCGGAACGGACATCCATCACATGTTGCATCACTTCAGCGTCAGTTTGTGCTGCATCTTTAAATGATTGCATTGCGCTATTCAGCGTAATTGGCAGCAGCTGCGGATCGTCATCAATCTTCTCTGACAGCGGCTGATGTACTTCAACCAGACGCGCACCGTTTGGTTCGGCAGAGACTTTAATCGGGGTGTTGATGATATTCACTTTGGTGCCTGGGGTGACCTGGCTAAAGAGTGTTTTGATATCGTCATCCCGCAGACGAATACAGCCAGAACTTACCCGCATGCCAATGCCGAAATCAGCGTTCGTACCGTGAAGCAAATAAACGCCGCCATAGGCCGCCAGACGAATCGCATGATGGCCCATTGGGTTATCCGGTCCAGCCGGAACTACCGCAGGCAACTCAATTCCCTGTGCCTTATACCGCGCGCGAATGTTTGCCGTTGGCGTCCAGGTTGGGTTTGCACGCTTGTCAGAAACGGTGGTCACCATTGTCGGTGTCAGCGTGTCACCACCTAACTGACCAATGCCGATGGGATATACGGTTACCGAATTTTTTCCCGGCGGATAATAATAGAGACGCAGCTCCGCAATGTTGATCACAATGCCTTCGCGCGGCGCGTCTGGAAGTAGGGTTTGCAACGGGATCGTTAACACGCTACCCGCGCGCGGTACGTAAGGATCAACGCCGGGGTTAGCCTGTAACAGAGCGAGAAAGCCGACGTTATATTTTTTGGCGATCGCTTCCAGAGAACCACCGTCATTTTCCACCACATGAAATTTGTTTTCACCAACCAGACGACTGCCCGCTGACGGCAGCGGCCAGGTGTTGGCTTTTGCCGGTAGCGCCAGCGCCACGGCAGCGGCGAACGTAAAAAACGTTAGCCAGCGAGAAAAACGCGTTTTGATCATCACCAAAGTCCATAATAAATATAAGGCTATTGTAATAAAAAGGTAAGTCTGAATTATGGAGGGTGACAGTGTCGGATAATGCAGGGAAGTGCAAAGAATTTGTAAATATTGCAGATGGGGGCGCAGAAACGCCCCCGATTTACCATTAAGCGATCGCGTTCTCTTCCAGTTCACGCATAAACTGGCGTACCCATTCGATACGCGTTTTCCGCTCGCTCAAATCCTGAATAAACTTCAGACGCGTCGGACCATCAAGGCGGTAATGCTGCGGCTGTTTTTGCAGCAAACCAATCAACCAGGCCGGATTAACGTGATTCTTCTCGGCAAATTCGATCACGCCGCCTTTCTCATTACCTTCCAGCTTCCTGATCCCCAGTTTCTGCGCTTGCTGGCGCAGACGGGCAATATCCAGCAGGGTACGCGCCGGATCCGGCAGCAGGCCGAAGCGATCGATAAGCTCGACTTTGATCTCTTCCAGTTCGTTTTCCGTTTTGGCGCTGGCAATACGTTTGTAGAACGACAGACGCGTGTTCACGTCAGGGATGAAATCATCTGGCAATAGCGACGGCATCCGCAGGTCGACTTCTGTTTGCTGGCTGGTGAGATCTTCCAGCGACGGCTCGCGTCCGGCTTTCAGCGCATCGACGGCGTTTTCCAGCAACTCCATATACAGCGAGAAACCGATGGTTTCCATTGAGCCGCTTTGTTCTTCGCCAAGCAGTTCACCTGCGCCGCGGATCTCCAGATCGTGCGTTGCCAGCGCAAAACCTGCACCGAGATCTTCCAGCGAGGCAATCGCTTCAAGACGTTTTTGCGCATCGGTAGTCATCGCTTTTGGATGCGGCGTCAGTAGCCATGCATATGCCTGGTGGTGAGAACGCCCGACGCGACCGCGCAACTGGTGCAACTGTGCCAGACCGAAGTGATCCGCGCGTTCAATGATAATGGTGTTGGCGGTAGGAATGTCGATCCCGGTTTCGATAATGGTGGTACAAACCAGCACGTTGAAACGTTGATGATGGAAATCATTCATCACCCGTTCCAGTTCGCGCTCACGCATTTGCCCGTGACCGATGGCAATCCGCGCTTCAGGTACCAGTTCTGCCAGCCGTTCGGCGGCTTTCTGGATGTTTTCCACATCATTGTAGAGATAATAAACCTGTCCTCCGCGCAAAATTTCACGCAGGATCGCCTCCCGGACCACCAGACTGTCATACTCACGGACAAAGGTTTTAACTGCCAGACGACGGGCGGGCGGCGTGGCGATAATCGACAGATCGCGCATTCCGCTCATTGCCATATTCAGCGTACGTGGGATCGGCGTTGCGGTAAGCGTCAGAATATCCACGTTCGCGCGCATCGCTTTAATGCGCTCTTTATGACGCACCCCGAAGCGGTGTTCTTCATCGACAATCAGCAGGCCTAAATCTTTAAACTTGACGTCACTTTGCAGCAGTTTGTGCGTACCGATCAGAATATCGATTTTCCCTTCCGCCACTTCCGCAAGGATTTGCGTCTGCTCTTTGGCGCTGCGGAAACGGGAGATCATTTCGATACGTACCGGCCAGTTGGCGAAACGGTCGCGGAAGTTGTCGTAATGCTGCTGCGCGAGAAGGGTGGTAGGCACCAGCACCGCCACCTGTTTGTGGTTATCTACCGCCAGGAAAGCGGCGCGCATCGCCACTTCTGTTTTACCAAAGCCAACATCGCCGCACACCAGACGATCCATTGCCAGCGGCTGACACATGTCGCTAAGCACCGCATTAATGGCCTGCGCCTGATCCGGCGTGGTTTCAAACGGGAAGCTGTCGCAGAATAACTGATACTGCTCGCGATCGTGTTTAAACGCGAAGCCCTCTTTGGCGGCGCGTTGCGCGTAGATATCCAGCAATTCCGCCGCCACATCACGCACTTTTTCCGCCGCTTTCTGCCGTGCGCGTGACCAGGCATCGCCACCAAGTTTATGCAGTGGTGCGTTTTCTTCTGCGCCACCCGCGTAACGGCTAATCAGATGCAGTGACGACACCGGAACATACAGTTTGGCGTCGTTGGCATAGGTGAGCATCAAATACTCGCCAGTAATGCCTCCAGCTTCGAGCGTGGTCATTCCGGCATAACGACCGACGCCGTGCTCCAGATGGACCACCGGCTGACCAATATGCAGCTCCGCAAGGTTACGGATCAGTGTATCGGGGTTGATGGCGCGGCGAGAATCCTGACGACGACGGGCAACGCGTTCACCGAGCAGATCGCTTTCGCAAATCAGCGCCAGGTTACGCATCGTATCGACAAAACCATGTTCGGCAGCGCCAATCATCAGATAACGCCCACGGTCGCTGGCTTCATCAAGACGCATAATGCGTTGCGGAGCAATTTTAATTCGCGCGAGCAGTTCACCCAACGCTTCACGGCGGCCTTCACTTTCTACCGAGAACACCACCGGACCGTCGAAAGACTCGAGGAACTTACGCAGCGCATCCAGCGGCGCTTTTTGTTGTGCCTGAATGGCCAGGTCTGGCAGTTTCTGGAAACCTAAATTGGCATTCGCTGCTTTTGTCGGTAAATGTTCAGTTTTTAGCTGCACACGGGGCCAGTTTTTCAGCTCTGAGAAGAGCTCATCCACCCGCAGCCAGAGCGATTGTGGTGGCAACAGTGGGCGCATTGGGTCGACGCCGCGATTCTCAAAACGCGCCAGCGTGTCAGCCTGGAAACGTTCGGCACTGTTTTCCAGATCGCCAGTATTCACCAACAGCGTATTGGCAGGGAAATAACTGAACAGTGGCGGCAGCGGTTCGCTGAAGAATAGCGGCTGCCAGTACTCGATCCCGGCAGGTAATGTGCCTTTACTCACTTGCTGATAAATATGTTCCGGGTCGCGCTTCACTTCGAAGGTATCACGCCACTGGCTGCGGAACAGTTCAATTGCCGCTTTATCGGTAGGAAATTCGTGCGCGGGAAGCAGATTGATCTCTTCTACTTCCTCCAGCGTGCGCTGGCTATCGACGTCAAACACCCGCAGACTGTCGATTTCATCATCAAAGAAATCAAGACGATAAGGCAGCTCACTCCCCATCGGGAAGAGATCCAGCAACGCGCCGCGCGTGGCGTATTCGCCGTGCTCCATCACCTGGTCAACATGGCGATAACCGGCGCTGTCCAGTTGGGTTCGTAATGCATCTCGTGACAGGCGCTGACCTTTTTTCATCACCAGCGCATGACCGTGGAGAAAGCTGTGCGGGCAAACGCGCTGCATAAGCGTATTCACCGGAACAATCAGTACGCCACGCTGCATGGTCGGTAGCTGGTAAAGGGTGGAAAGACGCGAGGAGATAATGTCCTGATGAGGCGAAAAACTGTCGTAAGGGAGGGTTTCCCAGTCCGCCAGATTCATCACCATCTGATCGGTGAACTGGCTGATTTCATCATGCAAACGCAGAGCATTTTGCATATCTGGTGCAATGAGTACCACCGGACCGGCGTGACGTTCGGCAATTTCCGCTACCAGCGTCGCGCAGGCAGCGCCGGTTAACTCGCCCAGCAGACGCTGCTCACCCGCTTTGACGGGCAGCGTATAACGATATTGTTCAGGCATAACGGTTGTCAGATTCTCGTTAGGATATGCCTCAACATATGAGGGCATATCTCTGATAAGCAATGCTGTTCATTATCCGTAATCGGCATGGTTTAGCAAATTGAATCGCCCCGGCTGGGGCGATGGCTTAGCGGGAGTAACTGACGGTAGCGGGCAGAGAAGGCGGGGAGAACAACAGATCGCTGAATGCGCGCTGTGAAAGTTTTCTTACCAGCAAGCCCGCAACAGTACAAATCAACAAACTGACAAAGGGGTAAATCAGCAGGAGCGTCAGTTCGACTTGCGGCGACCAGCGTACCGCGTTCATTTGCGGAATCAGGCTTAAGCTGAATATTTCTACCAGAATGCGATGGGTGGTATAGATAGCAATGGTGTTGGAGCCAATCACATTCAGCAGGCTGGAGGAACGCATACCGAAACGCTGCTCGTACTGATAAAACAGCTTCATGATTACCACAATCGATACCAGCGACAACAGCAGCGAGATATTAAACAACCAGGCACCGACCGCCAGAACGGTCAGCAAAGAAGCCATCAGCAGATGGCGGCGCAACGGTACCGCTTTAACACAGGTCATTAATGTTGCGCCAAACCATGCGCCAAGGCTGTAATAAGGCAAATTGCGGATCACACTGTTCATTCCCCACCACGGTGTGGGTACGAAATTAACAGCCACACTCATCAGTACAAACAGAACAAATAACGGCAGGGCCAGGCGGTTAAAAATTTTACATATCACGAAATAGACAATTAACGCATACAGATACCACAAGCTGGTGCTGGCGGTGATCATCCCGTGCAGGAACTCACCGGTGGAATCGGCATAAGCGGCATTGGAGGCATTGCTTAAATCGCGCTCAGGTGCCAGCCACTGGTTCAGCGCACTTAACGCCAGCCACTGCACCACGCCCCAAAGCGCCAGCACCCAGAAGATGTTCCAGATGCGTTTATCGAGACAATTTCCCCACGGTACGCTGTCGATATAGCGGCGAATCAAATAGCCAGAGATAAAGAAAAAAACCGGCATACGAAAGGGTGCAAGGTAAAGATTGAAATAGATCCAGCATTTGCTCAGGACTTCTGATAACGGATGCTGGAAAGTGGTCAGATGCGGATAAAAGGTAATGACCGAGTGATAAATCACCACCAGACAAATACATAACCCTTTGATCTGGTTAATCCATAGCTCTTTTTGTTTCATCAGGACAACACGCTCTTTTTATTTAACATGCGGTTGATCCTGCGGGGCGAGTCGCGTGGTGTAATGCGTATCTGTCTGTATTTGGTTATTTTTCAGATAAAGATCAGGCCACATGGCCGATGATAAAATGAGGCACTTTAGCCGATTGATTTGCCGGTACTTTTCAGATTAGCCCTGACGATCACTTACAGTTCAGACGTTTACCCATCCTGCTTTCGCTTATATACTCGTGTCTTTGCTACAGCAACCAGACGGATTTCATGTACCAACCTGTCGCTCTATTTATTGGCCTGCGTTACATGCGTGGGCGTGCAGCGGATCGCTTCGGTCGTTTCGTCTCCTGGCTTTCTACCATCGGCATTACCCTCGGGGTGATGGCGCTGGTCACAGTATTGTCAGTGATGAACGGCTTTGAGCGCGAGCTGCAAAACAACATCCTTGGCCTGATGCCACAGGCAATTCTCTCTTCTGAGCATGGCTCTCTTAACCCGCAGCAACTCCCGGAAACGGCCGTCAAACTGGACGGCGTTAATCGCGTCGCACCTATTACTACCGGTGATGTGGTACTGCAAAGCGCGCGCAGCGTGGCGGTCGGGGTGATGCTGGGTATCGACCCGGCGCAAAAAGATCCACTAACGCCGTATCTGGTCAATGTGAAACAAACTGACCTCGAGCCGGGGAAATATAATGTCATCCTCGGTGAACAGCTTGCCTCACAGTTGGGCGTCAATCGCGGTGATCAAATCCGCGTGATGGTGCCATCTGCTAGCCAGTTCACGCCGATGGGGCGTATTCCAAGTCAGCGCCTGTTCAATGTGATTGGCACTTTCGCCGCCAACAGTGAAGTCGATGGCTATGAAATGCTGGTGAATATTGAGGATGCCTCGCGTCTGATGCGTTATCCGGCAGGCAATATTACCGGCTGGCGTTTGTGGCTGGATGAGCCGCTGAAAGTCGACTCATTAAGTCAGCAAAAACTGCCTGAAGGCAGCAAATGGCAGGACTGGCGTGACCGTAAAGGCGAGCTGTTCCAGGCCGTACGCATGGAAAAAAATATGATGGGCTTGCTGCTGAGCCTGATTGTCGCCGTTGCGGCGTTTAACATTATTACCTCGCTGGGACTGATGGTGATGGAGAAGCAGGGCGAAGTCGCGATCCTGCAAACGCAAGGCTTAACTCCGCGACAAATCATGATGGTCTTTATGGTGCAAGGGGCCAGCGCTGGGATTATCGGTGCGATCCTCGGAGCGGCGCTTGGCGCACTGCTTGCCAGCCAGTTAAATAATCTGATGCCGATAATCGGCGTCCTGCTTGATGGCGCGGCGCTGCCGGTCGCTATCGAACCTTTACAGGTCATTGTTATTGCGCTGGTGGCGATGGCTATCGCGCTGCTGTCTACGCTTTACCCTTCATGGCGCGCTGCCGCCACTCAACCCGCTGAGGCTTTACGTTATGAATAAGATCCTGTTGCAATGCGACAACCTGTGCAAACGCTATCAGGAAGGCAGTGTGCAAACCGATGTACTGCACAATGTCAGTTTCAGCGTCGGCGAAGGTGAAATGATGGCGATCGTCGGTAGCTCTGGTTCCGGTAAAAGTACCTTGCTGCACCTGCTGGGCGGGCTGGATACACCAACCTCCGGCGATGTGATCTTTAACGGTCAACCGATGAGCAAACTGTCTTCGGCGGCGAAAGCAGAACTGCGCAACCAGAAGCTGGGCTTTATTTATCAGTTTCACCACCTGCTGCCGGATTTTACTGCCCTGGAAAACGTGGCTATGCCACTGCTGATTGGCAAGAAAAAGCCCGCTGAAATCAACAGCCGTGCGCTGGAGATGTTAAAAGCGGTAGGGCTGGAGCATCGTGCGAATCACCGCCCATCTGAACTTTCTGGCGGCGAACGCCAGCGTGTGGCGATTGCCCGTGCGCTGGTCAATAACCCGCGTCTGGTACTGGCGGATGAACCTACCGGTAACCTCGATGCGCGTAACGCCGACAGCATCTTCCAGTTGCTTGGGGAATTGAATCGCTTGCAGGGCACCGCCTTCCTGGTGGTTACTCACGACCTGCAACTGGCGAAACGTATGAGCCGCCAACTGGAGATGCGTGATGGTCGTCTGACGGCGGAACTGAGCCTGATGGGGGCGGAGTAATGGCGATGCCTTTATCGTTATTAATTGGCCTGCGTTTTAGTCGCGGACGGCGGCGCGGCGGCATGGTGTCGCTGATCTCCGTCATTTCTACCATCGGCATTGCCCTCGGCGTGGCGGTATTGATCGTCGGCTTAAGCGCGATGAACGGCTTTGAACGCGAACTGAATAACCGCATTCTGGCGGTGGTGCCGCATGGTGAAATCGAAGCGGTGGATCAGCCGTGGACTAACTGGCAGGAAGCACTGGATAAAGTGCAGAAAGTGCCGGGTATTGCCGCCGCTGCGCCGTATATCAATTTCACCGGGCTGGTGGAAAGTGGAGCGAATCTGCGCGCAATCCAGGTGAAGGGCGTTAACCCGCAACAGGAACAGCGTCTGAGCGCATTACCCTCGTTTGTTCAGGGGGATGCCTGGCGCAATTTTAAAGCGGGCGAACAGCAAATTATCATCGGCAAAGGCGTGGCGGATGCGCTGAAAGTGAAGCAGGGCGATTGGGTGTCGATTATGATCCCCAACTCGAATCCTGAGCATAAACTGATGCAGCCAAAACGTGTGCGTTTGCACGTTGCCGGTATTTTGCAGTTGAGTGGTCAACTCGATCACAGTTTTGCCATGATCCCACTGGCGGATGCCCAACAATATCTTGATATGGGTTCCAGCGTGTCAGGTATTGCCCTTAAAATGACGGATGTTTTCAACGCCAATAAGCTGGTACGCGATGCGGGTGAAGTGACCAACAGCTATGTTTATATTAAAAGCTGGATTGGTACTTACGGCTATATGTATCGCGATATTCAGATGATCCGCGCCATTATGTATCTGGCGATGGTACTGGTGATTGGCGTGGCCTGTTTCAACATCGTCTCCACCTTAGTGATGGCGGTGAAAGACAAGAGTGGCGATATCGCAGTATTAAGAACGCTGGGGGCGAAAGATGGTTTAATTCGCGCCATCTTTGTCTGGTATGGATTGCTGGCAGGGCTGTTCGGCAGCCTGTGTGGTGTGATTATCGGCGTAGTGGTTTCACTGCAACTTACCCCGATTATTGAGTGGATCGAAAAGCTGATCGGTCATCAGTTCCTCTCCAGCGATATCTATTTTATTGACTTCCTGCCATCGGAATTGCACTGGCTGGACGTCTTCTACGTACTGGTCACAGCATTGTTGCTGAGTCTTTTGGCAAGTTGGTATCCGGCGCGGCGCGCCAGTAATATTGACCCTGCGCGAGTCCTTAGCGGCCAGTAAAGGCAGTACATTAAAACAAGGAGCGGCAATGTATTACGGGTTTGATATTGGTGGAACAAAAATTGCGCTAGGCGTGTTTGATAGCGGTCGGCAGTTGCAGTGGGAAAAGCGGGTGCCGACACCGCGTGACAGCTATGACGCATTTTTAGATGCAGTGTGCGAGCTGGTAGCCGAAGCTGACCGGCGTTTTGGCTGTAAAGGTTCTGTCGGCATCGGTATTCCGGGAATGCCGGAAACAGAAGATGGTACGCTGTATGCCGCCAATGTCCCTGCTGCCAGCGGTAAACCGCTGCGTGCCGACCTGAGCGCACGTCTTGATCGCGATGTCCGCCTTGATAACGATGCCAACTGTTTTGCCCTTTCTGAAGCATGGGATGATGAATTTACTCAATATCCACTGGTGATGGGGTTGATTCTCGGCACCGGCGTTGGCGGCGGGCTGATTTTCAACGGTAAACCAATTACCGGTAAAAGCTATATTACCGGCGAATTTGGCCATATGCGTCTGCCGGTTGATGCGTTAACCATGATGGGGCTGGATTTCCCGTTACGCCGCTGCGGCTGTGGTCAGCATGGCTGCATTGAAAATTATCTGTCTGGTCGCGGTTTTGCGTGGCTGTATCAACACTATTATCATCAACCGTTGCAGGCTCCTGAGATCATTGCGCTTTATGATCAAGACGATGAGCAGGCAAGGGCGCACGTTGAGCGTTATCTGGATTTATTAGCGGTTTGTCTGGGAAATATCCTGACCATTGTTGACCCTGACCTGGTCGTCATTGGTGGAGGCTTATCGAATTTCCCGGCAATCACAACGCAACTGGCGTACAGGCTGCCTCGTCATCTCTTACCTGTAGCTCGTGTTCCGCGCATTGAACGCGCGCGCCACGGTGATGCGGGAGGAATGCGTGGTGCGGCTTTCCTACATCTAACCGATTAAACAACAGAGGTTGCTATGCTGTCGCGTCGGGGTCATCGGTTAAGTCGTTTTCGTAAAAATAAACGCCGCCTGCGCGAGCGTTTGCGTCAGCGTATTTTTTTCAGAGATAAAGTGGTGCCGGAAGCAATGGAAAAACCAAGAGTACTCGTACTGACAGGGGCAGGGATTTCTGCGGAATCAGGTATTCGTACCTTTCGCGCCGCAGATGGCCTGTGGGAAGAACATCGGGTTGAAGATGTGGCAACGCCGGAAGGTTTCGATCGCGATCCTGAACTGGTGCAAGCGTTTTATAACGCCCGTCGCCGACAGCTGCAGCAGCCAGAAATTCAGCCTAACGCCGCGCATCTTGCGCTGGCTAAACTGCAAGACGCCCTCGGCGATCGCTTTTTGCTGGTGACGCAGAATATCGACAACCTTCATGAGCGTGCCGGTAACACCAATGTTATTCATATGCATGGGGAACTGCTGAAAGTTCGTTGTTCACAAAGTGGTCAGGTTCTCGACTGGACCGGAGACGTTACCCCAGAAGATAAATGCCATTGCTGCCAGTTCCCGGCACCATTGCGACCGCACGTAGTGTGGTTTGGCGAAATGCCACTCGGCATGGATGAAATTTATATGGCGTTGTCGATGGCCGATATTTTCATTGCCATTGGTACTTCGGGGCATGTTTATCCAGCGGCTGGGTTTGTTCACGAAGCGAAACTGCATGGCGCGCACACCGTGGAACTGAATCTTGAACCAAGTCAGGTCGGTAATGAATTTGCCGAGAAATATTACGGCCCGGCAAGCCAGGTGGTGCCAGAATTTGTTGAAAAGTTGCTGAAGGGCTTATAAAGCAGGAAGCATTGCCTGATGCGCTACGCTTATCAGGCCTACAAGGGGACGCAATTAATTGAATTTGCGGGTTTTGTGGGCCAGATAAGGCGTTCGCGCCGCATCCGGCATAATAGACGCACACTTTACTGCCTCTTTTACCGTTTACTCGTCAATAACAACGCGGCAATAAACGTACAGACACCAATCAGCCCTGCCCAGAGTGGCGATATTCTGGTAATCGCAAAGCTGTTATCGATATACAAACATAAAGCCTGATAACCCATATTGGCAACAGCCATCGCCACTGCAAATTTTAACGCATAATAAAGGCGCGTTGTGTAGTTAAAAAATGCAGCAAAGACGATGAATGCAACTGCCCAGGCAAAAAGGCCTAATGTCGTGGTACTGCCGGGTGGATCATTTTCATGCTGTTGTCCGGGATGCGGATAATATGTCAGTGGTGGCGTCGGTTGTTTTAATATCTGTGCTTGTAAAACAGCCAATGCATTATTGACACCCTGATACCAGAGATCCGCATGTAAATAAGCCAGCGTGTGATTTTCTACCAGAAGGCCGAGATGTTTATCGTCCATACTGCTTTCGACCTGGCCGTTGGTTATCATAATTAACCGTGGCTCGCGGGTAGTAAAGAGTAACAGAACACTTCCTTTTACATTACTCATTGAAGATGCCGCATGCGCCAGCATCGCTTTGCCATTTTGCCTGAGACTGGCTTCATTATTAATGTCGGGTAAAACCACAATAAACGGTACAACTCCGGTTTGTTGGCGAAAAAGTTCGGCTTTATGCGCGATCTCTTCAGCATCTGGTACAGTACCGGTAACATCCGTAAAAAGTGTCTTCATTATTGGAATTAAGGGCTTACTGATTGCCGTCAGAGGCAGGAACATCAGTAAACTGAGCAGTATCATGATTTTTTTCATGGGCGGGACTTCCGTTTCCTGCGTGTCTTTTTAGAGGAGGGCATACTGATTAATAAACCGACGGCGATAAAAATAACGCCCATAATGCCGATAAACCCCCATTTAAAAAAATTAACCCACGGGTTATTTATCTCAGCCTTTTCAGGATGTCCTGGAGAATAATAAACATTAACTTTATCGCCTTCGCTGTCTTCATAAAAATCGCTGCCAATACTCGAATTGAAAATTAGCGTGTAATCTGGCGTCGGACGAAAGGCAACGACGGGATACCACGAACCATTTTTACCCGTGCGATGAGAATGACTGGAGTGCCAGACGGTATCAACAATGACGCCTTCAGTATGAATCGCGTCTTTGCTATAGGTGAACTGGTTATAAAAGATAACAACAGAAATGAGGATCAGTACCAGACCGATACCGAAGAATATACGAAAGAAAACTTTACTGTCCTGACTCATTAGCCACATCCTTGCTAAATAAAAAACGGGCGGTAATACCACCGCCCGCTTGCTGAATTAACGTCCTGCTTTCAGCTTCTGATAATACTCTTCATAAATGCTGCTGGCGGAGCCTACGTCATTCTGCCATTCACCATTTTTAATGGTTTCAGCATCCGGGTAGAGCGTTTTGTCGTTCGCCACTTCAGGACTTAACAGCTTACGCGCCGCAAGGTTTGGCGTTGGATAACCGATAGTTTCAGCAACCTGTTTTGCCACATCGGGGCGCAGCAGGAAGTTGATCAATTTCAGCGCACCTTCTTTGTTTTTGGCATTTGCCGGGATCGCCAGGCTGTCCATCCAGAAAATGCCGCCTTCTTTCGGCCACACCACGTCAATTGGCGTACCCGCCTGCCGTGCAACGAAAGCAGAACCGTTCCAGATCATGCCGAGGTTAACTTCGCCTTCCATGTACGGGTTAGCCGGGTTATCGGAGTTAAACGCTGCGACGTTTGGCATCAGTTTTTTCAGCTCGTTATATGCAGCTTCAATCTCTTTCGGATCGGTAGTGTTACCGGAGTAGCCCAGTTTGCGCAGCGCCATCTGGAACACTTCACGGGCATCGTCGGTCAGCAGCAGGCTGCCTTTGTACTCAGGTTTCCACAGATCGGCCCAGCTGGTGACAGATTTCGGATCCACCGCATCACCGTTAACGCCAATCGCCGTCGCCCCCCAGATATACGGAATGGAGTAGTCGTTATTCGGGTCAAACGGCTTGTTGAGCATGTCTGGATCGAGGTTGCTGAAATTGCTTAACTTCGACTTGTCGATCTTCTGGATCATCCCTTCTTTACGCATTTTATCGACGTAATAGGTTGAAGGAACCACCAGGTCATAGGCACCGTCTTTGTACGTTTTCAGCTTCGCGTACATGGTTTCGTTCGACTCGTAAGTCGAATAGATAACCTTAATACCGGTTTCTTTGGTGAACTGTTCAAGCAGTCCTGGCGGCACGTACTCGGTCCAGTTGTAGAAATACAGCGTGTTGTTGTCATCGGCGTGAGCGGCGCTCATGCCCAGTGCCAGAGCACCCGCCGCGAGCAGGTGGCGTGACCATTTTTTCATTTAACGTCCCCTGTGTTACCTTTCGTTTTATCACGAGCAATAAGCTGGCTGGCAATTACCATCACCAGCGACAGCACCAGTAATATGGTTGCCAGCGCGTTAACTTCCGGCGATACGCCGACTTTGACCATCGAGTAAATTTTTAACGGCAGAATTTCATAACTCGGCCCGGTGACGAACGAAGAAACCACCACATCGTCCATCGACAGGGTAAAGCTTAACACCCAGCCCGCCGCCACCGCTGGCATTGCCAGTGGCAGAATGATTTTTCGCAGAATGGTAAATTCGCTGGCACCGAGATCTTTCGCCGCTTCCAGCATTCGCACGTCAAAACCTTTCAGGCGCGAATACACTGTCACCACCACAAATGGCAGGCAGAAGGTGATATGCGAGAACAGCAGCGACCAGAAGCCAAGCTGAATACCCAGCAGCATAAACAGCACCAGCAGCGAAATCGCCATTACGATATCTGGTGACATCATCACCACAAACAGCATTCCGCTAACGAACGGTTTACCGCGAAAGCGATAACGGTACAGCGCAACTGCCGTCAGTGAACCGATAAGCGTAGCAAACGTCGCCGAAAACACCGCCATCGTCAGTGAATGCTGAGCTGCCTGCAACAGACTGTCGTTGTTCATCAGCAGGCTATACCATTTGGTGGTAAAACCCTGCCAGTTGATGCCAAAGCGCGAGCTGTTGAAAGAGTTCACAATCAAAATAATGATTGGGATATACAGGTACGCGTAGATAGCGGTCATAAAACCGCCGCGAAGCAGTCGACCGATCATTCGAGTTCCACCTTTTTGTTCAGCAGACGAGAAGCGCGCCAGTAAACCAGCAACATCAGGCCCATTACGATAGTCAGCGTAATGCTGGTGGCAGCACCAAACGGCCAGTCACGAATATTGAGGAACTGGACCTTGATGACGTTACCAATCAGTAGGTTTTTCGCACCGCCCATCAGGTCAGACACATAGAACAGGCCCATCGCTGGCAGCATCACCAGCAGACATCCGGCAATAATCCCCGGCATCGTCAGTGGGATAATGATGCGGATAAAGGTCTGCAACTTGCTGGCACCGAGATCGCGCGCCGCCTCCAGCAACGGCTTATCCAGTTTTTCGATACTGGAGTACAGCGGCATCACCATAAACGGCAGCAGAATGTAAACCAGACCGATTATCACCGCACTGGGCGTGAACATGATGCGAATTGGTGTATCGATAACGCCCAGCCAGAGCAAAAACTCGTTGAGATAGCCTTTGGTGCTGAGGAAAATTTTCAGCCCGTAGATACGAATCAATGAGTTGGTCCAGAACGGAACAATCAGCAGAAACAGCAGTAGCGGACGCACCTTGTGTGGCAGCTTCGCCAGAAACCAGGCAAAAGGATAGCCCAGCACCAGGCAGGCGAGGGTGGCGATCAGCGCCATATTCAGCGAGTGCAATAGCACTTCAAAATAGAGCGGATCGAGCAGACGCGTGTAGTTATCCAGCGTAAAGACCATTTTGACGAAACTGGCGTCGTCGCGGGTCAAAAAGCTGGTGCCAATGATCATCAGGTTGGGCAGAAAGACAAACAACACAAGCCAACCGACAATAGTGACAATCACTACATTCTGGAACTTACTTGTGTTCTTCATCAGCCAGTACGACCTCCCAGCTTTCTACCCAATTAATGGCCATTTTTTGGTCGAGAGAGTGGTCAAAGTCAGGGTCGTCTTCATTGAAGAATTCGCTGACCATCACCATCTTGCCATTTTCCAGCTCAACAACCGACTCCAGCGTCATGCCTTTGTAGTTACGCTCGCGAACGTAACCAATCAGCCCTTCAGCGTGGTTGTCGTCGTTAATCTCTTCAACACGTAAGTCTTCCGGGCGCAGCAGAACATGCAGTTTTTGCCCCGGTTCAACGCCGAAGTTAACGTAGATATTACACTCGCGGCCTTCAACGTTGGCGCGTACGCGCTGCTCGTCGAGACGTTCGATGACCGTGGCATTAAACATATTGATTTCACCGATAAACCCTGCAACAAACAGGTTTTTCGGCTCTTCGTAGATTTCACGCGGCGTGCCGTCTTGCTCAATGCGACCATCGCGCATCACCACGATCCTGTCCGACATGGTAAGTGCTTCTTCCTGGTCGTGAGTTACGAACACGAATGTAATGCCAAGCTTACGCTGTAACGCTTTCAGCTCGTTCTGCATTTGCTTGCGCAGTTTGTAATCCAGCGCTGAGAGCGACTCATCCAGCAACAACAGACGAGGCTTGTTAACCACCGCGCGAGCAATGGCGACGCGTTGCTGTTGACCACCAGAGAGCTGATGCGGTTTGCGTTGAGCGAAGGTTTCCAGCTGCACCATCCGCAGGGCTTCCATCACGCGGGGCGTAATTTCAGCAGCGGGGGTTTTTTGCATGCGCAACCCAAAGGCCACATTTTCGAACACGGTCATGTGGGGGAAAAGTGCGTAGCTTTGGAAAACAGTGTTCACATAGCGGTTTTCCGCCGGAACGTGGGTGATGTCCTCGTTATCCAGCATGATGCGTCCGGAATCAACAGTTTCCAGACCTGCAATCAGGCGAAGAACGGTTGTTTTACCGCAGCCAGAAGGGCCAAGCAGCGTGAGGAACTCGCCATTGTTGATAGTCAGATCCAGCTGGGGAATGACCTCTTTACCATCAAAGCATTTGCGAATTCCCGCCAATTGCACCAGCGGTGAAAGCGAATTCGGTTGTTTATTCAATTTTTTACTCTGTCCCATGTAAACGCAACGGATGGCTTACCGATGCGGGGTTTGTGGTTAACCACCTTGGTGACTCTTAATGAGGGCGGTAATTCTACGGCAAACCGCTTGAATCGCCAATCTTTGTTGTGAATTACTGGCTTAGCTTTATATTCATTAAGGTAATGCTGATAAATATTCCCGCTTGCAGGGCTAAAAGTGACCTGACGCAATATTTGTCTTTTCTTGCTTCTTAATAATGTTGTCACAAAAAGTGAGGGTGACTACATGGATAAACTACTTGAGCGATTTTTGAACTACGTGTCTCTGGATACCCAATCAAAGGCAGGGGTGAGACAGGTTCCCAGCACGGAAGGCCAATGGAAGTTATTGCATCTGCTGAAAGAGCAGCTCGAAGAGATGGGGCTTATCAATGTGACCTTAAGTGAGAAGGGCACTTTGATGGCGACGTTACCGGCTAACGTCCCTGGCGATATCCCGGCGATTGGCTTTATTTCTCATGTGGATACCTCACCGGATTGCAGCGGCAAAAATGTGAATCCGCAAATTGTTGAAAACTATCGCGGTGGCGATATTGCGCTGGGTATCGGCGATGAAGTTTTATCACCGGTTATGTTCCCGGTGCTGCATCAGCTACTGGGTCAGACGCTGATTACCACCGATGGTAAAACCTTGTTAGGTGCCGATGACAAAGCAGGTATTGCAGAAATCATGACCGCGCTGGCGGTATTGCAACAAAAAAACATTCCGCATGGTGATATTCGCGTCGCCTTTACCCCGGATGAAGAAGTGGGCAAAGGGGCGAAGCATTTTGATGTTGACGCCTTCGATGCCCGCTGGGCTTACACCGTTGATGGTGGTGGCGTCGGCGAACTGGAGTTTGAAAACTTCAACGCCGCGTCGGTCAATATCAAAATTGTCGGTAACAATGTTCACCCGGGCACGGCGAAAGGAGTGATGGTAAATGCGCTGTCGCTGGCGGCACGTATTCATGCGGAAGTCCCGGCGGATGAAAGCCCGGAAATGACAGAAGGCTATGAAGGTTTCTATCACCTGGCGAGCATGAAAGGCACCGTTGAACGGGCCGATATGCACTACATCATCCGTGATTTCGACCGTAAACAGTTTGAAGCGCGTAAACGTAAAATGATGGAGATCGCCAAAAAAGTGGGCAAAGGGTTACATCCTGATTGCTACATTGAACTGGTGATTGAAGACAGTTACTACAATATGCGCGAGAAAGTGGTTGAGCATCCGCATATTCTCGATATCGCCCAGCAGGCGATGCGTGACTGCGATATTGAACCGGAACTGAAACCGATCCGCGGCGGTACCGACGGCGCGCAGTTGTCGTTTATGGGATTACCGTGCCCGAACCTGTTCACTGGCGGTTACAACTATCATGGTAAGCATGAGTTTGTGACTCTGGAAGGTATGGAAAAAGCGGTGCAGGTGATCGTCCGTATTGCCGAGTTGACGGCGCAACGGAAGTAAGCGAAAAGGGATGCGGCATGTGATGCCGCATCCGGCTTAAATCCAAACTTACCCTTCGAAGAACCAGTATCCGCTATTGACCAGCGCCGCGAGCATCGCGAGGAATGACGGATCTTCCAGCGCATCGCCAAAATTCTCCGCGGTCAGCGCAATGTTGCTGGCGAGCGCATCCAGTGCCGGACGGTGCGGGGAATCGATCTTCTCACCATTGGCATACACGTCGTCGCCAATGCGCAATACGCGCAGACCCCCCAGGCGCACCAGCACATCACCTTGTTTCAGCGCATCGTAGATTTCATCCGGCTGATAAGGCGGCTCTGGCGGCGCGATATCCAGTTCATGACGTGACTGGGATATAAACTCGCCAAACCATTGTTTAAAGTGTTCCGGCTGGTTGATCAATTCGAGCATCATCTCACGCAGTTTATCCATTTCTTGCGGCAGAACGTCCGCAGGATGAGCGCGAGGTGGAACATCAGGATCGCTGTAGTAGTTGCCGCCCAGTTCACGTTGCAGCACATAATCGGCAAATCCGCTAATCAGTTCCCGCGTATTTGGCGCGCGAAAACCCACGGAATAGTTCATCGCATTTTCCAGCGCG
The DNA here is from genome assembly GCF_046487695.1 of Escherichia sp. WS1118. Taxonomy (NCBI): domain Bacteria; kingdom Pseudomonadati; phylum Pseudomonadota; class Gammaproteobacteria; order Enterobacterales; family Enterobacteriaceae; genus Escherichia; species Escherichia sp. WS1118. The sequence goes on from NZ_JBJQIZ010000004.1 coordinate 120,410, forward strand.
TAGCCTTCATGCGGGAATCCTGGCGGAATATAAAGAATATCGCCAGGCTCCAGCTCTTCATCGATGATGGCTTCGAACGGATCGACCTGTAACAGGTCCGGGTGCGGGCAGTGCTGTTTCATTTGCAGCTTTTCGCCCACTCGCCAGCGACGACGACCGGTACCCTGAATGATAAACACGTCGTACTGATCGAGATGCGGGCCGACGCCGCCGCCCGGTACAGAAAAAGAGATCATCAGATCATCAATACGCCAGTCCGGTAGTTCACGGAACGGTCGCATTAGCGCGGCGGTCGGCTCATGCCAGTGGTTCACTGCTTGCACTAACAATGACCAGTTAGTTTCACCGAGATGATCGTAGCTTTCGAATGGACCGTGGCTGACCTGCCATTTGCCATCCTGATGACTGACCAGTCGACTGTCGACTTCGCTTTCCATCGCCAGACCCGCCAACTCGTCTGGAGAGATTGGGTCAATAAAATTATTAAAGCCGCGTTTTAACACCACCGGGCGTTTCTGCCAGTGACGTTCAAGAAAATCGGGCCAGTTAAGAGTGAGTTGGTATTCCATGTTAAGCATCCACAGGCTGGTATCTGCAACCGATTATAACGGATGCTTAACGTAATGCGTGAAGTATGGACATATTTATTCATCTTTCGGCGCAGAATGCTGGCGACCAAAAATCACCTCCATCCGCGCACCGCCCAGCATGCTCTCTCCGGCGACGATTTTACCCTCATATTGCTCGGTGATTTCGCGGGCTACCGCCAGCCCCACACCTTGCCCAGGGCGTAAAGTATCAACCCGTTGACCACGGTCGAAAATGACCTCTCGCTTGCTTAATGGAATACCGGGGCCATCATCCTCGACCACAATATAGAGATGCTCGTCGGTTTGCCTTGCAGAAATTTCGACAAACTCGAGGCAATATTTACAGGCGTTATCCAGCACGTTGCCCATCACTTCGACAAAATCATTCTGCTCACCAACAAAGCTGATTTCTGGCGAGATATCGAGAGAGATATTGACCCCTTTGCGTTGATACACTTTGTTCAGCGCCGAGGTGAGATTGTCCAACAGTGGCGCGACCGGATGCAGCTCGCGGCTAAGCAATGTCCCGCCGCGCATACTGGCACGATGCAGGTAGTAGCCAATTTGCTGTGAAATGCGGCTGATTTGCTCCAGCATTACCGGTTCAGCATCACTGACGCTCATCTTCTCACTACGCAGAGAACGCAGCGTACTTTGCAGCACCGCCAGTGGCGTTTTCAGACTATGGGTCAGGTCGGTGAGCGTCGTACGATATTTGTCGTAACGTTCGCGTTCACTTTTTAACAGTCGGTTCAGGTTTCGTACCAGACTGGTCAGTTCTCGCGTTGTGGCTGGATTGAGCAATTCGCGGTTATGTTCTTCCAGTTCGCGGACTTCTTTTGCCAGGGCTTCGATGGGGCGTAAACTCCACCAGGCGGCGACCCACAGCAGCGGGATCACTAACAGCAGATTGGCTGAGAGCACATAGATAAACCAGCTCCAGACCATATAGGAACTTTTTAGCTCCACCGGAATGGTATCCACCACCACAATGGTTAACTTCGGCATCCGCGATGTTGCCGGGTAGACGTTTACCGCCACCGAGTGGGTCATCTCCGCGTCGTCATCATCTTCCCGCACTTCCTGCAACTGTTGCTGTATCGAATGATCTCCACTCAGCAAGAGGCTGGTATCGTTAACATCCGCTTCAATTTCATGAAAACCATTCGATTTCAGCCAGTCAGGCTGGATCATCTTCATCAGCCAGGGCACGTCACGTTGCGCCCATAAAAGCTGCCCGTTCTCATCATAAATTAGTGTCATCGTGGGGCTTTGCTTGTCGATATTTTCGGGTAACTCGACATGCAACTTATTGTTTTCCCACTTCGCAAGGGTATAGAACAGATTGCTCTCGCCACGTAACAGCCGAAACGTGGTTTTATCGAAACTGACGCTATAACCGATCAGCGCAACCATTCCGTAGGCAAGCGAAAGCACCAATACTACTGCTGCCGTTGCTAACAGAAAACGTACCCGCAGCGAGAGCGGGAAAAAAAGATGCAGTAATTTTTTCATCAGCGCAATTCGAACAGATAGCCCTGGCCGCGAACGGTGGTAATCACTTCTTGCGGATATTGTGCCTGTATTTTTTTGCGCAGACGTCCCATCAGTACATCTATGGTATGACTTTCCCGCAGCTCCGCATCCGGGTAGAGTTGTAGCATTAACGAATCTTTGCTGACCACTTTGCCATTATTGCGTATCAACGTTTCCATAATGGTGTATTCGAACGCGGTCAGTTTGATCACTTCGTCATTAATAGATAATTCACGGCGGGAGAGATCAACCTGAAACGGTGGTAGCGAAATGACCTGTGAAGCCAGACCGCTATTACGCCGCATTAATGCCTGCATTCGCGCCATCACCTCTTCAATATGAAACGGTTTAGTCACGTAATCATCAGCACCGGCACTTAATACTTCGACTTTGTCCTGCCAGCTCTCACGGGCGGTTAATACCAGAATCGGCAGTGAAACATCATTGCTACGCCAGCGGCGAATCAGTGACAGACCATCCTCGTCAGGCAATCCGAGATCGACAATCGCAATATCCGGTAAATGTTCATTGAGATAATAATCGGCTTCTTTGGCATCTTCTGCGTCATCGACCTGATGACCAGCATCCTGAATCTGAACTTTAAGATGGTGACGTAACAACGCATTGTCTTCAACAACCAGTACGCGCATTTTTATTTCTCCCTGTCTTAATTATTAAAATAGTGTAACGCGATTATGTGGTTATGGGGGTAAACATTAAATAAACCAGCGGGAAGGGGAGGTAAAGTGAAAAAACAAAAAGTGGATAATCTTAATAAGCAGGCCGGACAGCATCGCCATCCGGCACTGATTTGAGGCTTATTTCAGCTCATCAACCATGGTGATGGCGCGACCAATATAGTTTGCCGGCGTCATCGCTTTCAGGCGGGCTTTCTCTTCTTCTGGCAACGCCAGACCGTCGATAAACTGCTTCATGCCTTCGGCGTCAACGCGCTTACCGCGAGTCAGCTCTTTCAGCTTCTCGTACGGTTTTTCGATGCCATAGCGACGCATAACTGTCTGGATTGGTTCAGCCAGCACTTCCCAGTTGTGATCCAGTTCATCCAGTAGATGGTCACGGTTCACTTCCAGTTTACTCACGCCTTTCAGGGTGGATTGATACGCAATCAGCGCATAACCGATACCCACGCCGAGGTTACGCAGCACGGTGGAGTCGGTCAGGTCACGCTGCCAGCGGGAAACTGGCAGTTTGCTTGCCAGGTGCTGCAATACCGCGTTGGAAAGCCCCAGGTTTCCTTCGGAGTTTTCGAAGTCGATCGGGTTAACTTTATGCGGCATGGTGGAAGAACCAATCTCACCAGCAATGGTTTTCTGTTTGAAGTGGTTAAGGGCGATATAACCCCAGACGTCACGGTCAAAGTCGATCAGAATGGTGTTGAAGCGCGCAACGCAATCAAACAGTTCGGCAATGTAGTCGTGCGGTTCGATCTGGGTGGTGTACGGGTTCCACTGAATACCCAGCGAGGTGACGAACTCTTCGCTGAACTGATGCCAGTCAACTTCCGGGTAAGCGGCGATGTGGGCGTTATAGTTACCGACCGCACCATTGATTTTACCGAGGATCTCCACCTGATTAAGCTGGCGGTACTGGCGCTCCATACGGTAGGCGACGTTAGCCATCTCTTTACCGATGGTTGACGGCGTGGCTGGCTGACCGTGGGTACGGGACAGCAGCGGGATATCGCGATACTGAACGGCGAGATCTTTAATGCCATCAATCAGTTGACGCCAGTACGGCAGGATCACTTCATCACGCGCGGTTTTCAGCATCAACGCGTGGGAGAGGTTATTGATATCTTCCGAAGTACAGGCAAAGTGGATGAATTCAGAAACCGCATGCAGTTCCGGGATCTCCGCCACTTTTTCTTTCAGGAAATACTCAACCGCTTTAACGTCGTGGTTAGTGGTACGCTCGATGGTTTTGATGCGTGCTGCATCTTCTTCGCTGAAACTGGCGACAATTGCATCAAGGTAACCGATTGCGTCGGCAGCAAAAGCAGGAACTTCCTTGATCGCTGCGTGCGCGGCCAGTTTTTGCAGCCAACGTACTTCAACTTGTACACGGAATTTCAGCAAACCGTATTCGCTGAAAATCCCGCGCAGCGCGCTGACTTTATCGCCGTAGCGTCCATCGACAGGGGAAACGGCGGTCAGTGAGGATAATTCCATAGATCACAACTCCGGGGTTAAATGAGCAAGAATTTGTTTTGCCTGAGTGGTCAGGCGATTACGAGAAAACATCAGTTGCAGACGACCGCCGCCGACCTGGTGCCAGAGCACGGCGGCGCGAATGCCTGCCAGCAGGGTTGCGCGAACTTTCGCCTGCACCTGTGGGCTTTGCAGTACAGCAGGGGAACCAGTGACCTGAATGCGCGGGCCAAGCGGGCTGATAACATCAACATAGATGGCAGCCATCGCGCTCATCAGCGTTTCGGACTGTAAATCGAAGTGTTCGAGCTGGCGTTGCAGGCCGTTGATCCGGTTGCCCAGAGTGTCGAGCGCACCTTTCGCTGAGGAGAGTTTGCGCTCAAGCACCATCAGACTGAGTGTGTAGCGGGTTAATTCGGCGTTTAAGCCCTGGCGACTGCTGGCATTGAGTACGCCGAGCAAGGTTTCCAGCCCGACGCGCAGGTTGGCTTCGCTACCGCCAAAAACCGCCAGCGTTGAGCTGGGGTTCATATCGATAATACTGTTGAGTGAGACGTGTAGCGCATCGCCATCACAATGCCCCTGGTGAGCGAGTTGTTGCACCAGGCGTGCCGACTGACAAATACCGGCAAGGGCGAGGGTGATGTCATAGTAATTCTTTGCCACGTTCACTGCTTCCTTGTTTTAAGTAAAGATAATAATCAGACCGGCAGCGGCAGACGCTGCTCAATAATACCGCCACCGAGGCACACTTCACCGTTATAGAAAACGGCAGACTGGCCCGGCGTCACGGCGGCAACCGGCTCATCGAAAATCACTTCAATGCGATCAGCGTCCAGCGCCTTGACGGTGCACGGGATGTCGGTCTGGCGATAGCGGGTTTTTACTGTGCAATGCATAGTACCGGTGAACGGCTCGCGATCGACCCAGTGCAGCTGCTGGGCAATCAGACCGACAGACATCAGACGCGGGTGTTCATGGCCTTGCGCAACAATCAGAATGTTGTTTTCGACGTCTTTATCGACCACATACCACGGTTCTTCGGTGCCGTCTTTGGTGCCACCGATACCCAGACCTTTACGCTGACCGAGGGTGTGATACATCAGCCCCTGGTGCTCACCAATTTCATCGCCATCGACGGTAATGATTTTGCCCGGTTGCGCCGGGAGATAACGGCCCAGGAACTCGCGGAATTTACGCTCGCCGATAAAGCAGATACCGGTAGAGTCTTTTTTCTTCGCGGTGACCAGACCGAGATCTTCAGCAATCTTACGCACCTGCGGTTTTTCCAGTTCGCCGACCGGGAACAGGCTTTGCGCAATTTGCTCATGGCTGAGCGTATAAAGGAAGTAGCTCTGGTCTTTATTGCTGTCCAGGCCACGCAGCAGGCGGCTCTTGCCATCGACATCTGCCCGACGTACGTAATGACCGGTAGCGATATAATCGGCACCTAAATCTTCGGCGGCAAATTCGAGGAAAGCTTTAAATTTGATCTCTTTGTTGCACAGAATATCCGGATTTGGCGTGCGACCGGCTTTATATTCGGCAAGGAACAGTTCGAAGACGTTGTCCCAGTACTCGGCAGCAAAGTTAACGGTGTGCAGTTTAATGCCGAGCTTGTCGCAGACAGCCTGGGCATCAGCCAGATCCGCTGCCGCTGTGCAATATTCCTCACCGTCGTCTTCTTCCCAGTTCTTCATAAACAGGCCTTCGACCTGATATCCCTGTTGTTGCAACAGCCAGGCAGAAACGGAGGAATCGACACCGCCGGACATGCCGACGATTACTTTTTTTGCGGTTTCAGACATTGGATCACTCACGACATTGAACTTCAAGGCGGCGTATTCTATCACGCAGCCTTTTAGATGACACCCTTTGTAAAAGGCCAGTTAAAATCGCCAATCATCTCCAGCGGATAGCGTTGCCCGCTTTGATAACAACGAATACTTTCCGCCACCAGCGGCGAACGAAGATTTGACGCCTGTAAAATTTCTTCGGCGCTGACCCAACGGCAGCAGTCGATATCGCTGTCATGAGGCTGGGTTGGACATATTTGCTCAAGCTCAATGACAAACAGGAAGCGCAAAAACGGCGTTTTATCTGGCGCAATCCACTGATGCATACGAATAAAGTGTTGCGGCTGCGCGCTGATGCCGGTTTCTTCCCACAGCTCACGGGCGGCGGCTTCCACTAAGGTTTCATCGGCTTCCAGATGCCCGGCAGGTTGGTTCCATAACGCTTTACCATTAATCGTCTCTTCAACGACTAAAAGTTTGCCTTCTGCGTGCACCACGCAGGCAACGGTAACGTGCGGTTTAAACATTTTGCATCCTTAATCTGTCGCGTCTCGCCATTCGCCATTGGCAAGATTATCCAAAGAGTAATCCCCCATCGCATAGCGAATCAGTCGCAGCGTGGGGAAACCAACATGGGCGGTCATGCGGCGCACCTGGCGATTACGTCCCTCATATAAGGTGATCTTCAGCCAGCTGGTGGGAATACTTTTGCGCTCACGAATTGGTGGATTCCGCGGCCATAACCACGCGGGTTCTTCAACCAGCTCCGCGCCTGCGGGCAGGGTAGGGCCATCATTTAAGGTTACGCCATTGCGCAAGGCTTCAAGTGCGTCTTGTGTGGGAATACCTTCCACCTGCACATAATAGATTTTTCCGGTGCGTTTACCCGGCTGGGTTAAACGCGCCTGCAACGCGCCGTTATTGGTCAGCACCAGTAACCCTTCGCTGTCGCGGTCGAGACGACCTGCCGCATACACCCCCTGAACCGGGATGAATTCTTTTAATGTTTTGCGTCCGGCTTCATCGGTGAACTGCGGAAGAACATCGTAGGGTTTATTGAACAGGATCACACGCGTGGGCTGGTTTTCAGGTTTACGCCTGGTAGAACGTTGCGAGCTGAATCGCTTAACCTGGTGATTTCTAAAAGAAGTTTTTTGCATGGTATTTTCAGAGATTATGAATTGCCGCATTATAGCCTAATAACGCGCATCTTTCATGACGGCAAACAATAGGGTAGTATTGACAAGCCAATTACAAATCATTAACAAAAAATTGCTCTAAAGCATCCGTATCGCAGGACGCAAACGCATATGCAACGTGGTGGTAGACGAGCAAACCAGTAGCGCTCGAAGGAGAGGTGAATGGAAAGTAAAGTAGTTGTTCCGGCACAAGGCAAGAAGATCACCCTGCAAAACGGCAAACTCAACGTTCCTGAAAATCCGATTATCCCTTACATTGAAGGTGATGGAATCGGTGTAGATGTAACCCCAGCCATGCTGAAAGTGGTCGACGCTGCAGTTGAGAAAGCCTATAAAGGCGAGCGTAAAATCTCCTGGATGGAAATTTACACCGGTGAAAAATCCACACAGGTTTATGGTCAGGACGTCTGGTTGCCTGCTGAAACCCTTGATCTGATTCGTGAATATCGCGTTGCCATTAAAGGCCCGCTGACCACTCCGGTTGGTGGCGGTATTCGCTCTCTGAACGTTGCCCTGCGCCAGGAACTGGATCTCTACATCTGCCTGCGTCCGGTACGTTACTATCAGGGCACTCCAAGCCCGGTTAAACACCCTGAACTGACCGATATGGTTATCTTCCGTGAAAACTCGGAAGACATTTATGCGGGTATCGAATGGAAAGCAGACTCTGCCGACGCTGAGAAAGTGATTAAATTCCTGCGTGAAGAGATGGGCGTGAAGAAAATTCGCTTCCCGGAACATTGCGGTATCGGTATTAAGCCGTGTTCGGAAGAAGGCACCAAACGTCTGGTTCGTGCAGCGATCGAATACGCAATTGCTAACGATCGTGACTCTGTGACCCTGGTGCACAAAGGCAACATCATGAAGTTCACCGAAGGCGCGTTTAAAGACTGGGGCTACCAACTGGCGCGTGAAGAATTTGGCGGTGAACTGATCGACGGCGGCCCGTGGCTGAAAGTTAAAAACCCGAATACCGGCAAAGAGATCGTCATTAAAGACGTGATTGCTGATGCATTCCTGCAACAGATCCTGCTGCGTCCGGCTGAATATGATGTTATCGCCTGTATGAACCTGAACGGTGACTACATTTCTGACGCCCTGGCAGCGCAGGTTGGTGGTATCGGTATCGCCCCTGGCGCAAACATCGGTGACGAATGCGCCCTGTTTGAAGCCACCCACGGTACTGCGCCGAAATATGCCGGACAGGACAAAGTAAACCCAGGCTCTATTATTCTCTCCGCTGAGATGATGCTGCGCCATATGGGTTGGACTGAAGCGGCTGACCTGATTGTTAAAGGTATGGAAGGCGCAATCAATGCGAAGACCGTAACCTATGACTTCGAACGTCTGATGGAAGGCGCTAAACTGCTGAAATGTTCAGAGTTTGGTGATGCGATCATCAAGAATATGTAATCACTACATGTGTTAAATATTGAAACGGGCGTATAACACGCCCGTTGTTTTATGATGATGTAAAATCCTCCCCAAAACTTTCCCCAAAACCCTTCCCCAAAACTGGCTATTTTCTATGCTGTTTTGATATCTACGATAATCCAGTCTTTACCACGATCATCATTGTATCGGTCGGTCATTTTTCTGGATTTATGGCCTAACAACTTTTGCGTATCCAGACCCTGTTCCCGATATAACCGTTCTGACAGAGATCGCTGCTCATGAAATGTGGGCGCAGTTCCTTGCTCCCATTTTATGCCACATTTTTCCCTGGCCTTTTTAAAAGCCGTTGTCAGAGTATTCGCAGAAACCTGGTCTCCTCTGTTTGCTTGAGAGGTTGTGTGACGGTAATGGACCAGATATTTACTAACAACAGCATCCCTGCACTGAGATATAACTTCACGAAGGGTAATATTCAGAGCATCGCATTTCAGGTTAAGCGGAATAGCAAGTTTTGAACCGGTTTTTTCCTGAGTAATGTGCAACATGTCGTCCCAGATATCAGAGAATTTCAAATTGCAGATATCGCCTAAACGTTGTCCAGTGACAAGAGCAAGTAGCATCCCGCATTTTAAATAGGGCTGCCGTCTGCTTACGCTGTCAAATATTGCCTGCCATTCGGGCAGTGATAATCTTTGGCGGTTTACTCGATTTCGCGGTTGTTTTGTTGCCTGCGCTGGGTTAAATCCTGGCGGAACATGTCCTGCGTGTTGTGCTTCTTTGAAGACGTCGATTAACACCATTCTCACGACTTGCGCCATCCTGTTATGACCTTCAGCCTTTACAGCATCAATTATTTCGGCAATATCAAGTGCGGTAATATCCTTGAGGTGTTGCATTCCACAATGCTCACGGAAAAGACGAATGGGTTTGCCTTTTTGCCGATAGGAGTTGGGTCTTAGTTCATTATGTTGCAGCCTGTCCTCCTGGATAGAAATATATTTATCAAGCCATTCTGTCACCGTAATGTCTGAGCGCCTGCCTTTCATTCTTTCCAGACGCTCATTGACGCTTAATATTTGTCGGGTACGTTGTTCAGCAATAATGGTATTTGCTTCAGTAGCAACTTGTTTTGCTTCATTCTCATCAGTTCCTAAGCTATGAAAACGACCGGATAGTGGATGTTTGTATTGCCAATATACCTTTCCGGTTCGCTTATCTAATTTGCAATATAAATTGGGTATAGAGATTTTGTGAGATCGGGGTCTAGCAGCCATCAGCGATTATCCGTTGGAGTTTTGGGTTTGCGTTTATTGGGAGTTGCGGTTCTGCAAGCGTTCCTACAAAACGGGAATTTCGGTCAATCATCCAGTAGCGACCAACTTTTATAGCGGGTGGGGCCATCATTTTCCCTTGCGCGTATTTTTTCAGAACTCGCTCACTTGGTGCTAAGTCCCCAAATTCTTCTTTAGCCCAGTCCTGTAAAGTGATTAGTCGAGACATTTGTCCTCCTCTTAGCTGCTGAGGGAGTTTGTGACCGATATATCTGACATGATATTAAGCTCATGGCAGGTACATCTCTTGACTGGTCATAGAGATAAATTTAATGCTGAGAAATGCAGTATTGAATTTATCAATTTTTCTATTTCCTGCGTATGGCACGTAACTTCTTAATGTGTTCTGCCGTTTCGATCTCTTCTGCTATCCGATCTGCATCAGCTTTATTCACAGGTTCAAAGTCATGATTAAAGCGGAACATGCTGGCGATACATGTTCTGCCTTTTCGGATGTAGTGAACTTTGTTGTGGGTAGAACGCAGGATTTTGCAGGGAGTGCCGTGGTGGTCGACGTACCAGGTGTTAGGAAAAATGATTCTGAACATTTTTACACCTCAGTTGGACGATGTTGAAATTTGCTGCTTTGAGGCCATTACAGTCCCCATTGTTTGTTCTTAAGTTCGATCTCCTCCTGGCAACTTGCACAAGTCCGACAACCCTGAACGGCCAGGCGTCTTCGTTCATCTATCGGATCGCCACACTCACAACAATGAGTGGCAGATATAGCCTGGTGGTTCAGGCGGCGCATTTTTATTGCTGTGTTGCGCTGTAATTCTTCAATTTCTGATGCTGAATCAATGATGTCTGCCATCTTTCATTAATCCCTGAATTGTTGGTTAATACGCTTGAGGGTGAATGCGAATAATAAAAAAGGAGCCTGTAGCTCCATGATGATTTTGTTTTTCATGTTCACCGTTCCTTAAAGACGCCGTTTAACATGCCGATCGCCAGGCTTAAATGAGTCGGTGTGAATCCCATCAGCGTTACCGTTTCGCGGTGCTTCTTCAGTACGCTACGGCAAATGTCATCGACGTTTTTATCCGGAAACTGCTGTCTGGCTTTTTTGATTTCATAATTAGCCTGACGGGCAATACTGCGAAGGGCGTTTTCTTGCTGAGGTGTCATTGAACAAGTCCCATGTCGGCAAGCATAAGCACACAGAATATGAAGCCCGCTGCCAGAAAAATGCATTCAGTGGTTGTCATACCTGGTCTCTCTCATCTGCTTCTGCTTCTGCTTTCGCCACCATCATTTCCAGCTTTTGTGAAAGGGATGTGGCTAACGTATGAAATTCTTCGTCTGTTTCTACTGGTATTGGCACAAACCTGACTCCAATTTGAGCGAGGCTATGTGCCATCTCGATACTCGTTCTTAACTCAACGGGAGATGCTTTGTGCATACAGCCCCTCGTTTATTATTTATCTCCTCAGCCAGCCGCTGGGCTTTCAGTGGATTTTGGATAACAGAAAGGCCGGGAAATACCCAGCCTCGCTTTGTAACGGAGTAGACGAAAGTGATCGCGCCTACCCGGATATTATCGTGAGGATGCGTCATCGCCATTGCTCCCCAAATACAAAACCAATTTCAGCCAGTGCCTCGTCCATTTTTTCGATGAACTCCGGCACCATCTCGTCAAAACTCGCCATGTACTTTTCATCCCGCTCAACCACGACATAATGCAGTCCTTCACGCTTCATACGCGGGTCATAGTTGGCAAAGTACCAGGCATCTTTTCGCGTCACCCACATGCTGTACTGCACCTGGGCCATGTAAGCCGACTTTATGGCCTCGAAACCACCGAGCCGGAACTTCATGAAATCCCGGGAGGTAAACGGGCATTTCAGCTCAAGGCCATTGCCGTCACTGCATAAACCATCGGGAGAGCAGGCGGTGCGCATACTTTCGTCGCGATAGATGATCGGGGATTCAGTAACATTCACGCCGGAAGTGAATTCAAACAGGGTTCTGGCGTCGTTCTCGTACTGTTTTCCCCAGGCCAGCGCCTTAGCATTAACTTCCGGAGCCACACCGGTGCAAACCTCAGCCAGCAGGGTGTGGAAGTAGGACATTTTCATGTCAGGCCACTTCTTTCCTGATCGGGGCTTTGCTATCACGTTGTGAACTTCTGAAGCGGTGATGACGCCGAGCCGTAATTTGTGCCATGCATCATCCCCCTGTTCGACAGCTCTCACGTCGATCCCGGTACGCTGCAGGATAATGTCCGGTGTCATGCTGCCACCTTCTGCTCAGTGGCTTTCTGTTTCAGGAATCCAAGAGCTTTCACTGCTTCGGCCTGTGTCAGTTCCGACGATGCGCGAATGTCGCGGCGAAATATCTGGGAACAGAGCGGCAATAAGTCGTCATCCCATGTTTTGTCCAGGGCAATCAGCAGAGTGTTAATCTCCTGCATGGTTTCATCGTTAACCGGAGTGATGTCGCGTTCCGGCTGACGTTCTGCAGTGTATGCGGTATTTTCGACAATGCGCTCGGCTTCATCCTTGTCATAGATACCCGCAAATCCGAAGGCCAGACGGGCACACTGAATCATGGCTTTATGCCGTAACATCCGTTTGGGATGCGACTGCCACGGCCCCGTAATTTCTCTGCCTTCGCGGGTTTTGAATGGTTCGCGGCGGCATTCATCCATCCACTCGGTAATGCAGATCGGATGATTACGGTCCTTGCGGTAAATCCGGCATGTACAGGATTCATTGTCCTGCTCAAAGTCCATGCCATCAAACTGCTGGTTTTCATTGATGATGCGGGACCAGCCATCAACGCCCACCACCGGAACGATGCCATTCTGCTTATCAGGAAAGGCGTAAATTTCTTTCGTCCACGGATTAAGGCCGTACTGGTTGGCAACGATCAACAATGCGATGAACTGCGCATCGCTGGCATCACCTTTAAATGCCGTCTGGCGAAGAGTGGTGATCAGTTCCTGTGGGTCGACAGAATCCATGCCGACACGTTCAGCCAGCTTCCCTGCCAGCGTTGCGAGTGCTGTACTCATCCGTTTTATACCTCTGAATCAATATCAACCTGGTGGTGAGCAATGGTTTCAACCATGTACCGGATGTGTTCTGCCATGCGCTCCTGAAACTCAACATCGTCATCAAACGCACGGGTAATGGCTTTTTTGCTGGCCCCGTGGCGTTGCAAATGATCGATGCATAGCGATTCAAACAGGTGCTGGGGCAGGCCTTTTTCCATGTCGTCTGCCAGTTCTGCCTCTTTCTCTTCACGGGCGATCTGCTGGTAGTGACGCGCCCAGCTCTGAGCCTCAAGACGATCCTGAATGTAATAAGCGTTCATGGCTGAACTCCTGAAAATGGCTGTGAAAATATCGCCCGCGAAATGCCAGGCTGATTAGGAAAACAGGAAAGGGGGGTTAGTGATTCAGGCCGTTACCGCGTCCGTCGAGAAAAACTTCCACGAGCAAATCACGGGTATAAGTGCGCTCGATGCCGCGATGCAGATAAAGCCGTCCGCGTAAATTAGCTGATGCAGTCCAGGTACCATCTTTGTGTTTGACCAGCATTCCTGGCATGACCGCGCCGCGATTAACGGTCTGCGTTCCGTAATGTTGATGAACCATAAAAACTCCTGCCCGTAAGCTGGGCTGCTGAACATATAGAGACTTCTGCGCGTATTCAGGCGGTGGATGGCCGCCGGTTGTCATAACTAAGCCGCCTCGTTGAAGCGACTAAGGTATGAAATGTTGAGTTAATTTCAGCTGGTCACACCGACGTTCACGCGTCCGTTTCACCCCTCGCACTCCCCGAAGCCTGCTGAAATTCAAACTGCGGATCTAAGCGGTCATCGCAACGGTGAATCAGGTAGTTGCCGTATCGTTGTGTTGTTGCGACATGGTAATAATAGCTATTGCTATTGGTGGTATCAATACTTATTGCTATTGATTGATGTGTTTTGATATTAACTGTTTGATAGCAAAAAGAATTAATTTTGTGACTTGCATCGCATAGCGATAACTGAAGGGAGGTTGTGGTGGTTTTTCGAACGGTTTGTGTGATGAGGGGAGGGGACAAAAGAAAACCCGGCACGGTGGCCGGGACGTTTTATTTCAAAGAAAAATTATGACTAGCGTATCTTGGAAGAAATTCATATAGTGTTAATGTCTTAACGCCGTGAGAAGCAGCAGCATCCGGGATCATTATTCTTTTTTTAGGTTTGCCACCGGATGGTTTCTCATGGGTAATAATAGTATATCCATGTGTCATCGCATGGGCTATTAAAAAAGCATCTGCTTTTTCATGGCTTGCAAAATCAAACTTTGCCTTTTCGGTAACATCTAATTTAGTTGACCAATTTATTAACTTTGCATAATTTTCTATTGAACTATGCTCATCTTCGAAGAATGATGATGGTAACTCTTCTTTAATCCATTTACACAATGGATCATCTTTTGCACATAGTTCTTTTTTTACAGCATTAATGCTATAAATCAGACCATTCATGTGTAAAGCGAGAAGAAAATCCCAAAATATTTTGCAATAATTGAAGTTATATGCAAAGTTTTTTGCCTCTATGAAGACATTACTATCAATTAAGAATTTTCCATTATGAATCATAGAGATTCTCGTTTTTTATAAAATTCAACAACTGTATCTGCTTTTACATTTAGCAGTACGCCTGCTTCCCTTAATGGTAATTGTTGAGACATTGCTTTGGAAATTATTATATTCGTAAGTTTTGGACTGTTACGAACAGGTAATGTGTTAAAGAAAGAACCACCATTAGATTCTTTTTTGGGCTTATTGTAAGCTTGATCTTTAATTATCTCCAAAGTGTTTCTTTCTATCAAATCTAATTGTAACGCTTTGATTGCACAAGCGAAATCACTAACCTTAAATAACTTAGAAACCTCTTTTACTCGATAATAATTATTATCGCTGGATGCATTAAGCCAGAAAGATTTGAAGAGATTATCAGGCATTAAGATTTCAGCAGCAACTTTATTACAAAAAGATTCTATGTTTTTTTCTGTGTCCCACCCAGAGACTCCATCGACTCCAAGCCAAAGATGAGCCACCTCATGAAATAATGTAAATACCTGCGCAGATAACGCGTCCGAGCTATTTACAAAAATGATCGGAGCAACGCTATCAGATATACAGAAACCACGAAACTCTCGCGTGTCAAGTTTTCTTTTATTATTATTACCCACAACACCATTCTTGAAAACTAATACGCCAGTGTCTTCTATTAGTTTTGCCACTTTAGAAAAATAGCTCTCAAAAGTGACATTTTTTATCTCTTTTTGTATATCAAAATGTATTGTGTTTGCTATGTCTGTAGCAACAACCTTATAATTTAATTTTCTATTAAATTTAAATTTACCAATAAAATCGAGTGGATCATCATTACCATTTTCTCTTAAATAGTCTTTGTACCACTCAAGTTTATATTCTATATCATAGTAAACATCAAAAAAATCTTTTCCTAACTCACGGCTATTTATAGCTTGCCTTAAGTCAGGGATCTTGGGTTTGGCTGGAGTTGGTGGCGTTTCAAGAAATAAAAAACCGAAAGGGATTCCTCCAATTTTTGCCAGTTTTTCTGCTGCGGATTTACTTACCACTCCGTTAAGAAATTTATTAATCTTTTTGGGCATGACTTGGTCAGCAAGAGTTTCGATAGAAACTCCTTGAGAATTTGCTATCCAATCAATCATCTTCCTAGACAATTGAAATTCAACCGCTGCCATGTTATCACCTAGTTAAAAAAAACTATTATTCAACAATTATTGTTGTGCACCTGATAGCTAACGTCAAGCCTAATTTATTGCCTTACTACAGTAAGCTGAAAAGCGAAGTGCATAATTTTGTTCTGATTTCTACCCATGCTTTCTATATGTCTGCGGCATGCTCCCGATGACTTTCCCGAAGATGAACACGCGGTTCATCTCGTCTTTCTCGATCGGGTCCCACGGTGAGTAGCTCTTGTTATCAGAGATAACCAGCAGCTTATCCTTCATCATTTGCAGGCGCTTTACATGGGCGGTGTCGTCATACAGAAACGCATAGATACCATCACCGTCGAAAGATTTAACAGTGATATCAACGAACAGAAGATCACCTGGTTCGATCGTTCCTGACATGCTGTCACCGCGTACGTTAATGATGCGGATATTTTCTGCCTTCCTGCCATCGAACATGTGACGAGCATCGTCAAACGAGTACTCAACCGAGCGTAGAACTTCTACAAACTCACGGTTGATGACTCCCGGCCCGGCACTCACTTCTATATCAAGAACGTCAATCTTGAAGTATTTGGGATGGTTGGCAGTAGGCTTCCCTAATTGTTGACCGTCATTTCTCATCGGGCCTATGCCTGATGAGAGCCACTCTGTTCGAACACCCAATGCATTAGCTATTTCAACAATTTTTGTTGAGCCGCGCGCGTTGCCGCTTGTCAGTCTCCAGATTGTGGGTTGAGCTACGCCAGACGCCTTTGCAAGAGCGCCTTGAGACATTCCAGATTGTTCCATCGCTAGGTTTAAGCGATCAGCAAGAGTTTCTTTTTTCATAAGTTTTAATTTATACGCTTGCGTATTGATGGTCAAAACACGTTTTGCTATTGTTATGATTAATACGCATTGCTATTATTTATTCATTGCAATACCAATAGGAATTGATAATGACAAATCAAACCATTCAACTCGCAATCAGTATTACAGGTAGTCAAAAACGACTGGCAGATCTATGCGGTGTAGCCCAACCCACTGTTTGGCGTTGGCTACACGGTGGCGGAATTGATGCCCGCTATGTAATGAAAATTGTCTCAGCCACTGGTGGAAAGATTAAACCAGCAGATATTCGTCCCGACCTCGCACCATTGTTTAACGCGAGTAATTCTGCCGCCTAAACTGCGGCGTTAACTGATAAGGCAATGACTATGCAACCACTTACATACCAACAGACTAGCGGATTTAGCCCGACTGCGGTGATAAATCGTTCTCAAACAAAACAAGCTCCAGGCCACGAAAAAATCCGTGATGCCGTCCGCGCCTGGTCGGCTGCAGATAATCAGGATGTTGTTGCCGCACTCATTGTGAATGAGTATCGGGAGCAGGGCGGCGGCACCATCGATTTCCCTGATGATGTCAGCCGTGCACGCCAGAAGCTGTTCCGCTTCCTCGATAACAAATTCGATTCTGAAAAATACCGAAATAACGTGCGTGAACTGACCCCGGCAATTCTGGCGGTACTACCGCTGGAATATCGCGGCCACCTGGTTGAGCAGGATAGCTTCATGGCTCGGCTGGCTGAAATGGAAAAGGAGCTCAGTGAGGCAAAGCAGGCGGTCATTCTCAACGCACCACGCCACCAGAAACTGAAGGAGATGAGTGAAGGCATTGTGTCGATGTTTCGAGTGGACCCGGATCTGGCTGGTCCATTGATGGCGATGGTCACCACCATGCTGGGGGCAATATGACAGGTTCAAAAATGGCGAAAGCCGGTCTGCTGGAACAGAACCGACTTTCAGGTGCAAATCGTAACACACTCATTGCGGGAGGAATTATGGCAAACACTGCTGAGATATTCAATTTTCCAGTGCCGGATGCGGCACAAAAGGAGCCGCGCGTGGCACATCTCGATGATGGTTATACGCGCATTGCAAATGAGTTGCTGGAAGCTGTGATGCTGGCCGGATTAACACAGCACCAGCTTCTGGTCTTTCTGGCTGTCATGCGCAAAACATATGGCTTTAATAAAAAACTGGATTGGGTTAGCAACGAGCAACTTTCCGAATTAACCGGGATATTGCCGCACAAGTGTTCTGCTGCAAAAAGTGTTCTGGTAAAGCGTGGGATTTTTATTCAGAGCGGGCGGAATACCGGCATTAATAATGTGGTCAGTGAATGGTCAACATTACCCGAATCAGGTAAGAAAAATAAAGTTTACCTGAAAGAGGTAAATTTACCTGAATCAGGTAAAAAAAGTTTACCCAAATCAGGTAAAGGCGTTTACCCGAATCAGGTAAACACAAAAGACAAACTAACAAAAGACAATATAAAACCTTTTTCGTCCGAGAATTCTGGCGAATCCTCTGACCAACCAGAAAACGATCTTCCTGTGGTGAAACCGGATGCTGCAATTCAGAGCGGCAGCAAGTGGGGGACAGCAGAAGACCTGACCGCCGCAGAGTGGATGTTTGACATGGTGAAGACCATCGCGCCATCAGCCAGAAAACCGAATTTTGCAGGGTGGGCTAACGATATCCGCCTGATGCGTGAACGTGACGGACGTAACCACCGCGACATGTGCGTGCTGTTCCGCTGGGCATGCCAGGACAACTTCTGGTCCGGTAACGTGCTGAGCCCGGCCAAACTCCGCGACAAGTGGACCCAGCTCGAAATCAACCGTAACAAGCAACAGGCAGTCGTGACAGCCAGCAAACCAAAACTCGACTTGACAAACACAGACTGGATTTACGGGGTGGATCTATGAAAAACATCGCCGCACAGATGGTTAACTTTGACCGTGAGCAGATGCGTCGGATCGCCAACAACATGCCGGAACAGTACGACGAAAAGCCGCAGGTACAGCAGGTAGCGCAGATCATCAACGGTGTGTTCAGCCAGTTACTGGCAACTTTCCCAGCGAGCCTGGCTAACCGTGACCAGAACGAACTGAACGAAATCCGCCGCCAGTGGGTTCTGGCTTTCCGGGAAAACGGGATCACCACAATGGAACAGGTTAACGCAGGAATGCGCGTAGCCCGTCGGCAGAATCGACCATTTCTTCCATCACCCGGGCAGTTTGTTGCATGGTGCCGGGAAGAAGCATCCGTTATCGCCGGACTGCCAAACGTCAGCGAGCTGGTTGATATGGGTTACGAGTATTGCCGGAAGCGAGGCCTGTATCCGGATGCAGAGTCTTATCCGTGGAAATCAAACGCGCACTACTGGCTGGTTACCAATCTGTACCAGAACATGCGGGCCAATGCGTTGACTGACGCGGAATTACGGCGCAAGGCTGCCGATGAATTGTCCTGTATGACCGCACGAATTAACCGTGGTGAGGCGATACCTGAACCAGTAAAACAACTTCCTGTCATGGGCGGTAGACCTCTAAATCGTGCACAGACTCTGGCGAAGATCGCAGAAATCAAAGCTAAGTTTGGGCTGAAAGGAGCAAGGGTATGACGGGCAAAGAGGCAATTATTCATTACCTGGGGACGCATAATAGCTTCTGTGCGCCGGACGTTGCCGCGCTAACAGGCGCAACAGTAACCAGCATAAATCAGGCTGCGGCTAAAATGGCGCGGGCAGGAATCCTGGTCGTTGATGGTAAGGTCTGGCGAACGGTGTATTATCGGTTCGCTACCAGAGAAGAATGGGAAGGAAAGGTGAGCACGAATTTGATTTTTAAGGAGTGTCGCCAGAGTGCCGCGATGAAACGGGTATTGAGGGTATATAAAAGAACATCAATGGGTACACAATGATGAAACAGGTGAGTTGAGTTCAAACTGTAGTACAATTCTCTCCAGTTTGAACAGGAAAAAATATGCTATGAATCCTTATATTTATCTTGGTGGTGCAATACTTGCAGAGGTCATTGGTACAACCTTAATGAAGTTTTCAGAAGGTTTTACACGGTTATGGCCATCTGTTGGTACAATTATTTGTTATTGTGCATCATTCTGGTTATTAGCTCAGACGCTGGCTTATATTCCTACAGGGATTGCTTATGCTATCTGGTCAGGAGTCGGTATTGTCCTGATTAGCTTACTATCATGGGGATTTTTCGGCCAACGGTTGGACCTGCCAGCCATTATAGGCATGATGTTGATTTGTGCCGGTGTGTTGGTTATTAATTTATTGTCACGAAGCACACCACATTAAAAATAATTTGTTTTTAAACAACTAAAATATGGAGGCTCGTATATTTATATGGGCCTCGTTTTATGCTTTTTGTTAATGTCTTTAGTTTTTATTCATTCTTTTGTGCTTTCAAGGTTATGGTGTAAGAAAATTGCAATACGATTATTGTTGTATATTCAAGATAATGTGACCTTAATTGTCTTTTTAAATAAAAATTAAACAAAAATCATATCTCACCACTAAGGTTTATAAAAGCATACTTTAGCAGGTGTCACCATGAAAAAAGCCATAGCATATATGCGATTTTCATCACCAGGTCAGATGTCTGGTGATTCATTAAACCGCCAGAGAAGGCTTATTACTGAATGGCTAAAGGTAAATAGTGATTATTACCTTGATACCGTAACGTATGAAGATTTGGGGTTAAGCGCATTCAATGGAAAGCATGCACAATCAGGAGCTTTTTCGGAATTTTTAGATGCTATAGAACATGGTTACATATTGCCAGGGACTA
The DNA here is from genome assembly GCF_046487695.1 of Escherichia sp. WS1118. NCBI lineage: Bacteria > Pseudomonadati > Pseudomonadota > Gammaproteobacteria > Enterobacterales > Enterobacteriaceae > Escherichia > Escherichia sp. WS1118. The sequence goes on from NZ_JBJQIZ010000004.1 coordinate 140,792, forward strand.
CATTGTTAGTTGAAAGTCTGGACAGACTTTCAAGAGAAAAAGTCGGTGAAGCGATTGAGCGTCTGAAATTGATTTTGAATCACGGTATTGATGTTATAACTCTTTGCGATAATACAGTCTATAATATAGACTCATTGAATGAGCCATATTCATTAATAAAAGCCATACTTATAGCACAAAGGGCAAATGAAGAAAGCGAGATAAAGTCAAGTCGGGTTAAATTATCATGGAAGAAAAAACGGCAGGATGCACTGGAATCAGGCACGATTATGACGGCGTCTTGTCCGAGATGGCTCTCATTGGATGACAAAAGAACAGCTTTTATTCCAGACCCCGACAGGGTGAAAACGATTGAGCTAATTTTTAAACTCAGGATGGAAAGGCGATCATTGAATGCAATAGCTAAGTATTTAAATGATCATGCTGTAAAAAATTTTTCAGGAAAAGAAAGTGCATGGGGGCCTTCTGTAATTGAAAAATTATTAGCGAATAAAGCTCTGATAGGTATATGCGTACCTTCATATCGTGCAAGAGGGAAAGGGATAAGTGAAATCGCTGGCTATTATCCCAGAGTCATATCAGATGATTTGTTTTACGCTGTACAGGAAATTCGGTTGGCACCTTTTGGTATTAGCAATAGTAGCAAGAATCCTATGCTAATAAATCTACTTCGAACAGTTATGAAGTGTGAGGCTTGTGGTAATACCATGATTGTTCATGCGGTATCTGGACGTTTGCATGGCTATTATGTTTGTCCGATGAGAAGATTACATCGATGTGACAGGCCATCAATAAAAAGAGATTTGGTTGATTATAATATCATTAATGAATTGCTTTTTAATTGTAGCAAAATTCAACCAGTTGAAAACAAGAAAGATGCTAATGAAACTTTAGAGTTAAAAATTATTGAGCTTCAGATGAAAATTAATAATTTAATCGTTGCATTGTCTGTCGCGCCTGAAGTTACCGCTATAGCAGAGAAAATAAGACTATTAGATAAGGAATTACGAAGGGCTTCGGTATCATTAAAAACTTTGAAGAGTAAAGGGGTGAGTTCACTTGGTGATTTTCATGCTATTGATTTAACCAGTAAAAATGGGCGAGAGCTATGTCGTACACTTGCCTATAAAATATTCGAAAAAATTATAATTAATACAGATAATAAAACCTGTGATATCTATTTTATGAATGGCATTGTTTTTAAACACTATCCTTTAATGAAAGTAATATCCGCCCAGCAGGCGATAAGTACTCTTAAATATATGGTTGATGGTGAGATTTATTTTTGAGTAATAATCACTTTTTCAACCGTGCTATGGTATGAAAGTAAAGTAACTAATATGATATTAACTATCTTGAACGAAGCGCCCTGAGCTATAGTTTTACTATAGGCACTGCCACTGGATGTTGGCATTCTTGCTCTAGTAGCTCAACAATACCCAATCACAAAACAATTCACTGATAACAAACTTTGTGCACGTGCTTGGTTATGGCGAACAGGTGATGTTAACCTCTTGCCTGAATGCCACTCCACTTCATTAAGTATCTGAGCACCGAGAGGCTGGTCACGCCCCCATTAAAAATAATTTCTTTTGAATCGAGTGAAATAGGTTAGCCCGCATAAGTGCGGGCTGCTTTTTACAGGTCAGCGTTTGTTTTTTGTTGTTGGGTAGCGGTTTTTATGGGGGTTCCCAGGTTTTTAGTAAACCACTCAACAACTCTGTTTATAATAATTGGCTGATACCATGTATTATCGCCATGCTCAGCCCCTTCTACCAGAACGTACTCAGCGTTATCGCCGTTCTTCTTCAACATCCTGAATAGTTTGGCGCTTTGCTCAGGTGAAACCAGAGTGTCTTTGCTACCATGCATAATAAGAAATGGGGGTTTTACTCCTTTCATATGTCCGATTGGACTGGCGTTTAGCGCTTTTTCTTTTGACGCTGTTATGGGGGCTCCCGCAAAACTTCTGAATGCAGGGCCATTGATCATTAAGGCTTCGGTTACGGCAGGAGATCGATGAACCTCCTGCACTGATTCAGGGAACCCCTCGCCAATATTCAACAAGTCAGAAATCCCATAAAGTGTGGCAACTGCCTGAACATCTGCTGATTGCTGAAGAAAGTCACCTTTATTAAAGGTTTTGTCACCATTTGTAGTTCCCATCATCTGGGCAAGCCATCCACCGGCAGAGTCACCCAGAACTCCGATTCTTTGAGGATCAATCCCATAATCGCTGGCATGTTCTCTCAAGTAACGTATTGCAGCTTTCCCATCCTCAACTGGTGCTGGAAATGTATCAGGAATTGTTCTGTATTCTACAGCGGCCACAACAAAACCAGCTTCAGCCAGAGCCATTCTCATTTCAATAAATTTGTCATGTTCAGAAGACATGAATCCGCCGCCGGGATAATAAATAATGGCTGGTTTTAAATCATTTGTTCGCGGGACAAGAACTGACATGTGAAGCTGTCTGACAGAACGAGTTCCTTTTATCTGGGAATAAACAACATCACCAATGAGATCGACCTGGTTTCTGGTGGGTGAAACACTAATGATATCTGCACCCGGGGTGTAACCAGGAAGATTAGTCTGGACAGGTGTTGCACAACTCCCGACCGACATGGCCATTGACATACCATACAATAGTGTTGCAGATGATAATATCTTGTTAATTTTCATGTTTTACATGCCTTGACTTATCGGATGAAATTCTCTTACTGAATTTAACGGCAGTTTAATAGCAGTACAACTCGTGGTAGCTAGGGAAATATCCCAGTCGTGGTTAAGGTTGTACTTGACGGCTATTATTTCAACAATGCTTAAAGTGAGAGCTTAAGGTTATGCGTATGTTTTACAGTCCGAGTAGATTCTGACCAATAGCTTCTTTGTATAATTCTGTCAGAAATAAATCTTGGCTTGCATGAAGTTTGAGACCTTATCTTGTTTGATTATGAATAATCAATTCGCCATAATTGTATCACCGGAGCCTGAACAACTCCTGTGACTTCTGCGCTAAACGGGGACGTTTATGCGCACATACAATCCAACCTATCTTCTCCATTCACAGATGCAGAAATGCACCTGCGATTTTTTGCATCCAGCGTTTGGCCTCTGCGGAGGTGAATCGTGAACCTCCCACAAGATGGCATCAAATTGCATCGCGGCAACTTCACCGCTTTCGGCCAGCAGATCCAGCCTTATCTGGAGGACGGAAAATGCTTTCGCATGGTGCTTAAACCGTGGCGTGAGAAACGCAGTCTTTCCCAGAATGCACTCAGCCATATGTGGTACAGCGAAATCAGTGAATACCTCATCAGCAGGGGGAAATCGTTCGCTACCGCAGCATGGGTAAAAGATGCTCTCAAACACACATACCTCGGTTATGAAACCAAGGACCTGGTTGATGTCGTAACCGGCGAAATCACTACTATCCAGTCGTTACGCCATACCTCCGATCTTGATACCGGAGAGATGTATGTTTTCCTGTGTAAGGTTGAAGCCTGGGCGATGAATATTGGCTGCCACCTGACTATTCCGCAGCGCTGCGAGTTCCAGCTGCTGCGCGACAAGCAGGAGGCGTAATGGCTACACCGCTTATTCGTGTCATGAACGGACACATCTACAAAGTACCAAATCGTCGTAAGCGTAAACCTGAGCTGAAGCCATCCGAAATACCAACACTGCTCGGGTATACCGCCAGCCTGGTTGATAAAAAATGGTTGCGACTGGCAGCAAGGAGGAATCATGGCTGATTTGAGAAAAGCAGCGCGTGGTCGGGAATGCCAGGTAAGAATCCCTGGCGTATGTAATGGCAATCCTGAAACGTCAGTACTGGCACATATCCGGCTGGCTGGATTGTGCTGTACCGGTATCAAACCGCCAGACCTGATTGCCACCATTGCATGTTCTGCCTGCCACGACGAAATCGACCGTCGCACGCATTTTGTTGACGCTGGATATGCAAAAGAATGCGCGCTGGAAGGTATGGCGAGAACACAGGTTATCTGGTTGAAAGAGGGGGTTATTGAGGCGTGAATACCTACAGCATCACATTACCCTGGCCGCCGAGCAATAATCGCTATTACCGCCATAATCGCGGACGCACGCATATCAGCGCAGAGGGGCAGGCATACCGCGATAATGTCGCCCGAATCATTAAAAACGCAATGCTGGATATCGGCCTGGCTATTCCTGTGAAAATCAGCATTGAGTGCCACATGCCGGATCGCCGTCGCCGTGACCTTGATAATCTGCAAAAGGCCGCTTTTGACGCACTCACCAAAGCAGGTTTCTGGCTGGATGATGCTCAGGTCGTTGATTACCGCGTTGTGAAGATGCCCGTTACCAAAGGTGGGAAGCTGGAGCTGACTATCACTGAACTGGGAGATGAATGATGTTTGAGTCTTATATGGCAGAGCGTCTTCGCCGCCGCTGGGTGCGCCTGCGCTTATATCGTTTTCCTGGTTCTGTTTTGACCGATTACCGAATACTGAAGAATTACGCCAAAACCCTGACAGGAGCAGGAGTATGAAGTCAGAGATAACAATCAACTAATACTGTTTTGTTGATTTTTGCTTGTAATTGGCGTTCTGGTCTGATTTTTGTGGAGTAAGTTGATGCGTGATATTCAGATGGTTCTTGAGCGTTGGGGAGCGTGGGCGGCTAATAATCATGAAGATGTGACCTGGTCGTCCGTTGCCGCCGGTTTTAAGGGATTAATTCCTTCAAAAGTAAAATCTCGCCCGCAATGTTGTGACGATGACGCGATGATCATTTGCGGGTGCATGGCCCGTCTGAAAAAGAACAACAGCGATTTACACGATTTATTAGTAGATTATTATGTATGTGGTATGACATTCATGTCACTGGCAAGTAAGCATTGCTGCTCGGATGGTTATATCGGGAAAAGGTTACAGAAGGCTGAGGGCATAATTGAAGGGATGTTAATGGCATTAGATATCCGGTTAGATATGGATATCGTTGCTAATAATTCTAATTGATATGCAATTGTTTACTAAAAGTTATTAAAAATGGGGCGTGGAAACGCCCCCAAAATAAAGGGTAATATATAACAGAAGGTTTATATAGTAAGAAGCAAGGTAGTGCTTCTAAAGGAAGTGGCTTGAGGGCTCCACTTATATGTTGCGGAGGCAAAGCCTCCCGCAACATATCTTTTTCGTAAGTCAGATTAGAACTGATAAACCAGACCTACAGCGACGATGTCGTCGGTATCAATACCAGCTGTTTTGGTAAACTTACTATCGTCAATTAAGTTGATTTTGTAATCAACAAAAGTGGACATGTTTTTATTAAAGTAGTAAGTAGCACCGACATCGACATACTTGACTAAGTCTCGGTCACCATGAACACCAAGGTCTTTACCTTTTGACTGAAGGTAAGCAACAGATGGTCGCAGACCGAAGTCAAACTGATATTGTGCTACTGCTTCAAAGTTTTGTGCTTTGTTTGCAATATGGTTATTACCAAAAACGGTCATATTCTGAGTTTCAGAATATGTGGTAGCCAGATAGATATTGTTCGCATCATATTTCAGGCCTGCAGCCCATACTTCCGCATTTTTGCCGGAGGCATTGAATTTGCTCTTACCATAGGCGACCTGACCGTCAGTGCGATCTGATTTAGCATAGGTTGCACCCACGCCGAATCCTTCATACTCATAAGTAGTGGAGAAACCGAAACCATCACCATTGGCTTCAGTTACGTCAGTGCGGTCATTTTTACCCTGATACTGAGCAGCAAAGTTCAGGCCATCGACCAGACCAAAGAAGTCGTTGTTACGATAAGTTGCAACACCAGTAGTGCGACCAGTCATGAACACATCTGTTTGGGTCCAGGTATCACCACCGAATTCTGGCAGGACGTCAGTCCACGCACCGATGTCGTATGCTACACCGTAGTTACGGCCGTAATCGATTGAGCCGTAATCACCAAATTTCAGGCCTGCAAATGCAAGACGGGTTTTGTCTTTGGAAGAACCTTGAGATTCAGCACGGTTGCCTTTGAATTCATATTCCCACTGACCGAAACCAGTCAGTTGATCGTTGATTTGGGTTTCACCTTTGAAGCCAAGACGGGCATAAGTAGTATCACCATCATCTGCATCATTAGAGGAGAAGTAGTGCTTGGCATTAACTTTCCCGTATAGATCCAGCTTGTTACTGTCTTTATTATAAATTTCAGCTGCCTGAGCAGACATCGCCATCAGTACTGATGCAGCTACAGCAGAAATTGCCACTGTTAATTTTTTCATTGTACGCCCTTTTTTTTGAACTATTATTAAAAAATGATGTCACTGCGCGATAAATATTCATCTAATCAATGCGATTATTTCAAGATGTAAGTTTTAGTTTCTCATTTAATTTGTGAAGTAGATCTCTATTTTTATCTGAACCTTTTCTATCTAATCCTATTCATGGCTCTTGTTTGAACGAAAATAAATCTATTAGCTAATTTATATTAATGGCACTTATTTATAAGCGCTCTATAATTCTTTAGCTTAATTTAAACAAACTAAAAATAACATCGGAAATTATTCATTGGTTATTTGTTGAAGTTTTCTTATGTATTTGTGGTGGTGTTTTGAACACTCGGTGGCATTCTCACAAATATCATTTAGTAGTTTACGTACGTAAAAAATTGGTTATGCTGTTAAGAGTGGTTACTTCGTCACACAGCTTAAACCCGCCGTCGAGCGGGTTTTTCCATGTTTTGAGTCTCGATATTAGCTGATAACCCAATACCTGAGTTATTCACTGACTCCGAATCTGTTACGTTTCTGCCTTTATTGCGATACGTAGTATCCCCTTAATTTACACCCGCTTTGTCTGCGAGGTGGGGTTATGAAATCCATGGATAAGTTAACAACGGGTGTCGCCTATGGCACCTCAGCAGGTAGTGCCGGGTACTGGTTTTTACAGTTGCTCGATAAAGTCACGCCCTCACAGTGGGCGGCAATAGGTGTGCTGGGTAGTCTGGTATTTGGCTTGCTGACGTATCTGACAAACCTTTATTTCAAGATTAAAGAAGATAAGCGTAAGGCTGCGAGAGGTGAATAATGTCGCCATCATTACGCAAGGCTATTGCTGCTGCTATTGGTGGTGGGGCTGTTGCTATAGCGTCTGTGCTCATCACTGGTCCGAGTGGTGACGATGGCCTGGAAGGTGTCAGCTACATACCATACAAAGATATCGTTGGCGTATGGACTGTATGTCACGGACACACCGGAAAAGACATCATGCTCGGTAAAACGTATACCGAAGCAGAATGCAAAGCCCTCCTGAATAAAGACCTTGCCACTGTCGCCAGACAAATTAACCCGTACATCAAAGTCGATATACCGGAAACAACGCGCGGCGCTCTTTACTCGTTCGTTTACAACGTGGGCGCTGGCAATTTCAGAACATCGACGCTTCTTCGCAAAATAAACCAGGGCGATATCAAAGGCGCATGTGATCAGCTACGGCGCTGGACATACGCTGGCGGTAAGCAATGGAAAGGGCTGATGACTCGCCGTGAGATTGAGCGTGAAGTCTGTTTGTGGGGGCAACAATGAGCAGAGTAACCGCGATTATCTCCGCTCTGGTTATCTGCATCATCGTCTGCCTGTCATGGGCTGTTAATCATTACCGTGATAACGCCATCGCCTACAAAGAGCAGCGCGACAAAGCCGCATCTACTATCGCTGACATGCAGAAGCGTCAACGTGATGTAGCAGAACTCGACGCCAGATACACAAAGGAGCTTGCTGATGCTAACGCGACTATCGAAAGTCTACGTGCTGATGTTTTTGCTGGTCGTAAGTGGCTGCGCGTCAAAGCAGTCTGTCCGGACATGCATAAAACCACCGCCGCCTCCGGCGTGGATGATGGTGCCAGCCCCAGACTTACTGACACCGCTCAACGGGATTATTTCGTTCTCAGAGAGCGCATCGAAACCGTAACTAACCAATTGAATGGTCTGCAAGAGTATGTGAGATCACAGTGTTCATATTAGAAAAGTCTTATCATAAGATTTTTGTATATGGATGCATTATGTCTCAATACGCTCAAGCCGCTTTAAATGCTTATCAATTGGTTGCTCATAACTCAATGTCTCCTCGTGATGCATGGGAGGCTGCTGTCGCTGAGGTTACAGAAAGCGAATCGGCAAGAAAGAAGGGATGCCCAAGGGCAACGTTTCTCGCTCTGGCGGATAGCGGTTATCTGAAGAATGTAAAACAACATCATGGGGAGAAAAAGATCGGTAAGTTGTACCAAAGGGCAATTGAAGTTGCGAATCTGATTCTTGATTTACCCGGAATTAGCAAAGCTGAGCTAGTTGATAAAACTTGCTATAAAGACAGGCAAGGGTCTTATGACATTGCTCTAACTCTCGCTCAGCACGGATTACTCCAGCGTCCTCAATAAGATATTAAGTGATTTATGGCCTCGCTTTTAGCGGGGCTTTTTCATATCTGAATCTCACCATGCATATCATCACCTGACTGGAACGTCAGGAGAATTCGTTACCGGGATTCGATAAAGGTATTCAAGCCTGACACATTATGCGCTGTATCGTCGCCGTATTCCTGCATTAACCATGACCGTAGCCCGACGGGGAATTCCTTCTGCGCGAGTGTGCGGGAATAATCAAAAACGATGCACACCGGGTTTTTACCGCGTTTATTATTCGCGGGTTTGTCCCTCATGCTCGCCAGTCCTGTGCGGGGTGGAAGAAACAGGACGTGTATTCAGGTCTGTCAGATATTGAATTCATTGCGAATAAACCAGAACGCCTGCGGGTCCTTTCCGGCGATCCGACAGGTTACGGGGCGGCGACCTCGCGGTTTTTCACTATTTATGAAAATTTTTCAGGGAAAATCGTGTCGGTACTTCTCGAATATAACTTTTTGTTTTTTTTAATATTGCATCCGTAAAGGTCCGACATGAAAGTGTCCGAAAATGCCTTTTTCTGGCGTTTTCATGTCGGGCCTTGTATTTGATAATGGGTTGTTTTCATGAAGGTTAATAAAAAGAGGCTTGCCGAAATTTTCAACGTGGACCCGCGGACGATTGAACGCTGGCAGTCTCAGGGACTCCCTTGCGCCTCCAAAGGTAGTAAGGGCATTGAATCTGTATTTGATACTGCCATGGCAATTCAGTGGTATGCGCAGAGGGAAACTGATATCGAAAACGAAAAGCTCCGCAAAGAACTGGACGATTTGCGTGCGGCAGCGGAGTCAGATTTACAACCCGGCACCATTGACTATGAACGCTACCGGCTCACAAAAGCGCAGGCAGATGCGCAGGAACTGAAAAATGCCCGTGAAGACGGAGTAGTGCTGGAAACTGAACTGTTTACCTTCATTCTGCAACGTGTGGCACAGGAGATTTCGGGGATACTTGTGCGTGTGCCGTTGACATTACAGCGTAAATATCCGGACATTTCACCATCACACCTTGATGTGGTGAAAACTGAAATCGCGAAAGCCTCCAATGTTGCAGCTAAGGCCGGTGAAAACGTGGGCGGGTGGATCGATGATTTCAGACGCGCAGAAGGCAGCTAATGCAGCCGGTGCGATAGCTAAAGGGCTTTTATCTCTCATTATTCCTGTTCCACTGACGACAGTTCAGTGGGCCAATAAACATTATTACCTTCCTAAAGAGTCGTCTTATACCCCGGGGCGGTGGGAAACACTGCCGTATCAGGTTGGCATCATGAACTGTATGGGCAACGATCTGATTCGCACGGTTAACCTGATTAAATCTGCCCGTGTTGGTTATACAAAGATGTTGCTGGGAGTGGAGGCTTATTTTATTGAGCATAAATCACGCAACAGCCTTCTTTTTCAGCCCACGGACTCAGCTGCTGAAGATTTTATGAAATCTCATGTTGAGCCAACGATAAGGGATGTTCCTGCATTGCTGGAGCTGGCTCCATGGTTCGGAAGAAAACACCGCGATAATACGCTCACCCTGAAGCGTTTTTCCTCCGGTGTGGGGTTCTGGTGTCTGGGTGGTGCGGCAGCAAAAAACTACCGTGAAAAATCCGTGGATGTGGTCTGTTATGACGAGCTTTCCTCGTTCGAACCGGATGTTGAAAAAGAGGGTTCGCCAACCCTGCTGGGGGATAAACGTATTGAGGGCTCTGTATGGCCAAAATCCATTCGCGGCTCGACGCCTAAAATCAAAGGCTCCTGCCAGATCGAAAAAGCCGCTAACGAGTCGGCACACTTCATGCGTTTTTATGTGCCCTGTCCGCACTGTGGGGAGGAGCAGTATCTGAAATTTGGCGATGATGCCTCGCCTTTCGGTCTTAAGTGGGAGAAGAATAAGCCAGAAAGTGTTTTCTACCTTTGTGAGCATCATGGCTGTGTGATCCATCAGTCTGAGCTTGACCAGAGTAACGGGCGGTGGATCTGTGAAAACACGGGCATGTGGACCCGTGACGGCCTGATGTTTTTCAGCGCCCGGGGTGATGAAATTCCGCCGCCGCGCTCCATCACTTTCCATATCTGGACGGCGTACAGTCCGTTCACCACCTGGGTACAGATTGTCTATGACTGGCTGGATGCACTGAAAGATCCCAACGGCCTGAAAACCTTTGTGAACACCACGCTGGGCGAGACCTGGGAAGAGGCTGTGGGCGAAAAACTCGATCACCAGGTGCTGATGGATAAGGTTGTGCGTTACACGGCGGCGGTGCCTGCCCGGGTGGTTTATCTGACGGCGGGCATTGACTCGCAGCGAAACCGTTTTGAGATGTATGTCTGGGGATGGGCTCCGGGAGAGGAAGCCTTTCTGGTGGATAAAATCATCATTATGGGGCGTCCCGATGAGGAAGAGACGCTGTTACGTGTGGATGCGGCGATCAACAAAAAATACCGCCATGCAGACGGAACCGAAATGACTATTTCCCGTGTCTGCTGGGACATCGGGGGGATCGATGGCGAAATCGTTTATCAGAGGTCAAAAAAACACGGTGTTTTCCGGGTGCTGCCGGTAAAAGGCGCATCTGTCTATGGCAAGCCGGTGATCACCATGCCAAAAACCCGCAATCAGCGGGGCGTGTATCTGTGTGAAGTGGGGACGGACACCGCAAAAGAAATTCTCTATGCCCGTATGAAAGCCGATCCCACGCCTGTGGATGAAGCCACGTCGTATGCCATCCGTTTTCCTGATGATCCGGAGATTTTTTCGCAGACAGAGGCGCAGCAACTGGTCGCGGAAGAGCTTGTGGAGAAGTGGGAAAAAGGAAAGATGCGTCTGCTGTGGGATAACAAAAAGCGGCGTAACGAAGCGCTGGACTGCCTGGTGTATGCCTACGCGGCATTACGTGTGTCCGTGCAACGCTGGCAGCTTGATCTGGCTGTACTGGCAAAATCCCGGGAAGAAGAGACGACCCGGCCAACCCTTAAAGAACTGGCAGCGAAGCTGTCCGGAGGAGTGAATGGTTACAGTCGCTGAACTGCAGGCGCTGCGTCAGGCGCGCCTTGATTTATTAACCGGTAAACGGGTGGTGTCTGTCCAGAAAGATGGTCGCAGAATTGAATATACGGCGGCTTCTCTGGATGAGCTTAACCGGGCGATCAATGATGCGGAGTCGGTACTGGGGACAACCCGGTGTCGCCGTCGTCCGCTGGGAGTGAGGTTATGAAACGAACGCCTGTCCTGATTGATGTGAACGGCGTTCCGCTTCGTGAGAGTCTCAGCTACAACGGGGGCGGTGCAGGATTTGGCGGGCAAATGGCTGAGTGGTTGCCACCGGCGCAGAGTGCCGATGCGGCCCTGCTGCCCGCGTTGCGTCTGGGGAATGCCCGGGCAGATGATCTGGTGCGCAATAACGGAATAGCGGCTAATGCGGTGGCTCTGCATAAGGATCACATTGTCGGGCATATGTTTCTGATCAGCTACCGTCCGAACTGGCGCTGGCTGGGGATGCGGGAGACCGCAGCAAAAAGCTTTGTCGATGAGGTGGAGGCGGCCTGGTCGGAATACGCCGAAGGGATGTTTGGCGAGATCGACGTGGAAGGAAAACGCACGTTCACGGAATTTATCCGTGAAGGTGTGGGCGTTCATGCGTTTAACGGCGAAATCTTTGTGCAGCCGGTCTGGGATACGGAAACCACGCAGTTATTCCGTACGCGTTTTAAAGCCGTGAGTCCGAAACGGGTGGACACGCCTGGACACGGTATGGGGAACCCTTTTCTGCGGGCCGGTGTGGAGGTCGATCGATATGGCCGTGCCGTCGCGTACCATATCTGTGAGGATGATTTTCCGTTCTCTGGTAGTGGACGATGGGAACGGATCCCGCGTGAACTTCCCACCGGGCGTCCGGCCATGTTGCATATTTTCGAGCCGGTGGAGGACGGGCAGACCCGTGGGGCTAATCAGTTTTACAGCGTCATGGAACGGCTGAAGATGCTCGATTCCCTGCAGGCAACACAGCTTCAGTCGGCCATAGTGAAGGCGATGTATGCAGCGACGATTGAAAGTGAACTTGATACCGAAAAGGCCTTTGAATATATCGCCGGCGCGCCACAGGAGCAGAAGGATAATCCGCTTATTAATATTCTGGAGAAGTTTTCCAGCTGGTATGACACGAATAACGTGACACTGGGCGGTGTCAAAATTCCGCACCTTTTCCCTGGTGATGATCTGAAACTACAGACTGCGCAGGATTCAGACAATGGATTTTCTGCGCTTGAACAGGCGCTGCTGCGGTATATCGCCGCCGGTCTTGGCGTTTCCTACGAACAGTTGTCCCGTGATTACTCGAAGGTCAGTTACTCAAGTGCCCGCGCCTCCGCCAATGAGTCGTGGCGCTATTTTATGGGGCGGCGAAAATTTATTGCGGCCCGGCTGGCCACGCAGATGTTTTCCTGCTGGCTGGAAGAGGCACTTCTTCGGGGGATTATTCGTCCGCCACGGGCACGTTTTGATTTTTATCAGGCGCGATCAGCCTGGTCACGGGCAGAGTGGATTGGTGCCGGAAGAATGGCCATTGACGGGCTCAAGGAAGTCCAGGAATCAGTGATGCGCATTGAGGCCGGACTGAGCACGTATGAGAAAGAGCTGGCGCTGATGGGCGAGGATTATCAGGACATTTTCCGCCAGCAGGTCAGGGAATCTGCTGAGCGGCAAAAAGCCGGACTCTCACGTCCGGTGTGGATAGCGCAGGCGTATCAGCAGCAGATAGCGGAGAGTCGTAGGCCGGAAGAGGAGACAACACCACGTGAGACGTAATCTTTCACACATTATTGCCGCAGCATTCAATGAACCGCTGCTTCTGGAGCCCGCCTATGCGCGGGTTTTCTTTTGCGCGCTCGGGCGCGAGATGGGGGCAGCAAGTCTTTCGGTACCACAACAGCAGGTACAGTTTGATGCTCTCGGAATGCTGGCTGAAACGGACGAGTACATGGCCGGAGGTAAACGACCGGCCCGTGTTTACAGGGTGGTGAACGGTATTGCTGTACTGCCGGTGACCGGCACGCTGGTGCACCGGCTGGGTGGTATGCGGCCATTTTCCGGAATGACAGGCTATGACGGTATTGTCGCCTGTCTTCAGCAGGCAATGGCGGATAGCCAGGTGCGGGGCGTACTGCTGGACATTGACAGTCCGGGCGGGCAGGCCGCCGGCGCGTTTGACTGCGCTGACATGATTTACCGCCTCCGTCAGCAGAAGCCGGTCTGGGCACTGTGCAATGACACGGCCTGTTCTGCAGCCATGCTGCTGGCGTCGGCCTGCTCCCGACGGCTGGTTACCCAGACATCCCGTATCGGTTCCATTGGCGTGATGATGAGCCATGTCAGCTATGCCGGTCATCTGGCGCAGGCCGGTGTGGATATCACGCTGATTTACTCAGGGGCGCACAAGGTGGATGGCAATCAGTTTGAAGCGTTGCCGGCAGAGGTTCGCCAGGACATGCAGCAGCGGATTGATGCGGCGCGCCGGATGTTTGCCGAAAAAGTGGCGATGTTTACCGGTCTGTCTGTTGATGCAGTCACAGGAACAGAGGCCGCTGTTTTTGAAGGTCAGTCCGGCATTGAGGCCGGGCTGGCGGATGAATTAATCAATGCGTCGGATGCCATCAGTGTGATGGCCACGGCGCTGAACAGTAATGTCAGAGGAGGCACTATGCCGCAATTAACTGCAACGGAAGCCGCCGCGCAGGAGAACCAGCGAGTGATGGGGATCCTGACATGCCAGGAAGCGAAAGGACGTGAACAGCTTGCCACGATGCTGGCAGGACAACAGGGCATGAGCGTTGAACAGGCCCGGGCGATTCTGGCCGCGGCGGCACCGCAGCAGCCGGTGGCATCCACGCAGAGTGAAGCCGATCGCATTATGGCGTGTGAAGAAGCGAACGGTCGTGAACAACTGGCGGCAACGCTGGCGGCGATGCCGGAGATGACGGTGGAAAAAGCCCGCCCGATCCTGGCTGCTTCACCGCAGGCGGATGCCGGACCATCACTCCGTGATCAGATCATGGCACTGGATGAGGCAAAAGGGGCTGAGGTGCAGGCTGAACAGCTGGCTGCCTGCCCGGGAATGACTGTGGAGTGCGCCCGGGCTGTGCTGGCTGCGGGATCAGGTAAGGCAGAACCGGTCTCTGCATCCACAACCGCCATGTTTGAACATTTCATGGCGAACCATTCACCGGCAGCGGTACAGGGTGGCGTGCCACAGACGTCAGCAGACGGTGATGCGGACGTGAAAATGCTCATGGCCATGCCATGAAGCCAGTGCTGACCATCAATAGGAGGTTTTTACAATATGGTGACGAAAACCATCACTGAACAGCGTGCGGAAGTACGTATTTTTGCCGGTAATGATCCGGCTCATACCGCCACAGGCAGCAGCGGGATTTCTTCTGCAACACCGGCTCTGACGCCCCTGATGCTGGATGAAGCCACCGGGAAACTGGTGGTCTGGGACGGACAGAAAGCCGGTAGTGCGGTTGGCATACTGGTACTGCCGCTTGAAGGCACAGAGACGGCGCTGACGTATTACAAGTCGGGAACCTTTGCGACGGAGGCAATCCACTGGCCTGAAAGTGTGGATGAACACAAAAAGGCCAACGCCTTTGCTGGCAGTGCCCTGAGTCACGCGGCGCTGCCGTAACACGTTATCAGGCCACTGCGGTGGCCTGACTGATTTCTGAATGAAAGGAACTGATTTATGGGATTGTTTACGACCCGCCAGTTACTCGGTTATACCGAACAAAAAGTTAAATTTCGTGCGCTGTTTCTTGAACTGTTTTTCCGCCGTACGGTGAATTTCCATACCGAAGAGGTGATGCTGGACAAAATTACCGGAAAAACGCCGGTGGCGGCCTATGTCTCCCCGGTTGTTGAAGGAAAAGTGCTGCGTCATCGTGGTGGTGAAACCCGCGTGTTGCGTCCGGGCTACGTCAAGCCGAAACACGAATTTAATTACCAGCAGGCGGTTGAGCGCCTTCCTGGTGAAGATCCATCTCAACTGAATGATCCGGCTTACCGCCGTCTGCGTATCATTACCGATAACCTCAAACAGGAAGAGCACGCGATTGTCCAGGTGGAAGAAATGCAGGCGGTAAATGCTGTGTTGTATGGCAAATACACCATGGAAGGAGACCAGTTCGAGAAAATTGAGGTCGATTTTGGCAGGTCGACGAAGAATAACATCACTCAGGGTAGTGGTAAGGAGTGGTCAAAACAGGATCGTGACACGTTCGATCCTACACATGATATTGACCTCTACTGCGACCAGGCCAGCGGTCTTGTGAATATTGCCATTATGGACGGTACCGTCTGGCGTCTTCTGAATGGTTTTAAGCTGTTCCGCGAAAAACTGGATACCCGTCGCGGTTCAAATTCTCAACTCGAAACGGCAGTGAAAGATCTGGGCGCAGTGGTGTCCTTCAAGGGGTATTACGGCGATCTGGCCATTGTGGTGGCGAAAACGTCTTATATAGCAGAAGACGGTATCGAAAAACGTTATCTTCCAGATGGCATGCTGGTTCTGGGGAATACTGCTGCAGATGGGATCCGTTGTTACGGTGCCATTCAGGATGCTCAGGCGTTGTCCGAAGGTGTGGTGGCCTCTTCCCGTTATCCGAAACACTGGCTGACGGTAGGGGATCCCGCCCGTGAATTTACCATGACGCAGTCCGCGCCGCTGATGGTGTTGCCGGACCCGGATGAGTTTGTGGTGGTACAGGTGAAATAATCCGTGAGCGGGGGCGAAATGCCCCCGTGTCTTTTTTCACAGGGGGCTGATATGGCAACGAAAGAGCAAAATCTGAAACGGCTTGATGAACTGGCCCTGATTCTGGGGCGTGAGCCGGATATATCCGGGAGTGCCGCAGAGATAGCGCAGCGGGTGGCAGAATGGGAAGAGGAAATGCAGTCATCCGGCGATGATGTACAGGTTATGAATATGGATATCCGGGAGCGGGAAACCGCGGCTCATGATGTTCGTGAGGAAACATCCGGCGCGTTAACGCGCATCAGAGTTCTGACCTGCCTCCATCTCTGTGGCGTTGATGGTGAAACGGGGGAATCCGTTGAGCTTGCGGATGTTGGTCGGGTGATTCTGATTATGTCCTCAGATGCAAAAACACACGTTGATGGTGGAATGGCTGTTTATGCGTGATTTTCAGAATGCCTTTGATGCCGCCCTTGCCGGGGTGGACAGTACGATTGTTGAAGTGATGGGCATCAGTGCGCAGTTCACCTCCGGTGCACAGCGTGGCGGCGAGGTTCATGGCGTTTTTGACGATCCGGAGTCGCTGGGTTTTGCCAGTAGTGGGATCCGTATTGAAGGAAGTAACCCGTCATTATTTGTGCTTACGGATACGGTTTGTGCTGTACGGCGTGGTGACACGCTGACCATTAACGGCGAGATGTTCTGGGTGGACCGTGTTTCTCCGGATGACGGAGGGAGTTGTTATCTCTGGCTCAACCGGGGGCAACCACCTGCCGCCAGCCGTCGTCGCTGAAAGGGGGATGTATGGCCATACAGGGTCTTGAGCAGGCCGTTGAAAACCTCAGCCGTATCAGCAAAACGGCGGTGCCCGGTGCCTCCGCAATGGCCATTAACCGCGTTGCTTCATCCGCGATATCGCAGTCTGCGTCACAGGTTGCCCGTGAGACAAAGGTACGCCGGAAACTGGTAAAGGAAAGGGCCAGGCTGAAAAGGGCCACGGTCAAAAATCCGCAGGCCAGAATCAAGGTTAACCGGGGGGATTTGCCCGTAATCAGGCTGGGTAACGCGCGGGTTGTCCTGTCCCGACGCAGGCGTCGTAAAAAGGGGCAGCGTTCATCCCTGAAAGGTGGCGACAGCGTGCTTGTGGTGGGAAACCGTCGTATTCCCGGCGCGTTTATTCAGCAACTGAAAAATGGCCGGTGGCATGTCATGCAGCGTGTGGCCGGGAAAAACCGTTACCCCATTGATGTGGTGAAAATCCCGATGGCAGTGCCGCTGACCACGGCGTTTAAACAGAATATTGAGCGGATACGGCGTGAACGTCTTCCGAAAAAGCTGGGCTATGCGCTGCAGCATCAACTGAGGATGGTAATAAAGCGATGAAACATACAGAACTCCGTGCAGCCGTACTGGATGCACTGGAAAAACATGACACCGGGGCGACGCTTTTTGATGGTCGCCCCGCTGTTTTTGATGAGGAGGATTTTCCGGCAGTTGCCGTTTATCTCACCGGCGCTGAATACACGGGCGAAGAGCTGGACAGCGATACCTGGCAGGCGGAGCTGCATATTGAAGTTTTCCTGCCTGCTCAGGTGCCGGATTCAGAGCTGGATTCGTGGATGGAGTCCCGGATTTATCCGGTGATGAGCGATATCCCGGCACTGTCAGAGTTGATCACCAGTATGGTGGCCAGTGGCTATGACTACCGACGCGACGATGATGCGGGCCTGTGGAGTTCAGCCGATCTGACTTATGTCATTACCTATGAAATGTGAGGACGCTATGCCTGTACCAAATCCTACAATGCCGGTGAAAGGTGCCGGGACCACACTGTGGGTTTATAAGGGGAACGGTGACCCTTATGCGAACCCGCTATCAGACGTTGACTGGTCGCGTCTGGCAAAAGTTAAAGACCTGACACCCGGCGAACTGACCGCTGAGTCCTATGACGACAGCTATCTCGATGATGAAGATGCGGACTGGACTGCGACCGGGCAGGGGCAGAAATCTGCCGGAGATACCAGCTTCACGCTGGCGTGGATGCCCGGAGAGCAGGGGCAGCAGGCGCTGCTGGCGTGGTTTAATGAAGGTGATACCCGTGCCTATAAAATCCGCTTCCCGAACGGCACGGTCGATGTGTTCCGTGGCTGGGTCAGCAGTATCGGTAAGGCGGTGACGGCGAAGGAAGTGATCACCCGCACGGTGAAGGTCACCAATGTGGGACGCCCGTCGATGGCTGAAGATCGCAGCACAGTAACAGCGGCAACCGGCATGACGGTAACGCCAGCCAGTGCTTCCGTAGTGAAAGGGCAGAGCACCACGCTGACCGTGGCATTCCAGCCGGAAGGCGTAACCGACAAGAGCTTCCGTGCGGTGTCTGCGGATAAAACAAAAGCCACCGTGTCGGTCAGTGGTATGACCATCACCGTGAACGGCGTTGCTGCAGGCAAGGTCAACATTCCGGTTGTATCCGGTAATGGTGAGTTTGCTGCGGTTGCAGAAATCAACGTCACCGCCAGTTAATCCGGAGAGTCAGCGATGTTCCTGAAAACCGAATCATTTGAACATAACGGTGTGACCGTCACGCTTTCTGAACTGTCAGCCCTGCAGCGTATTGAGCATCTCGCCCTGATGAAACGACAGGCAGAACAGGCGGAGTCAGACAGCAACCGGAAGTTTACTGTGGAAGACGCCATCAGAACCGGCGCTTTTGTGGTGGCGATGTCCCTGTGGCATAACCATCCGCAGAAGACAAAGCTGCCTTCCATGAATGAAGCCGTTAAACAGATTGAGCAGGAAGTGCTTACCACCTGGCCCACGGAGGCAATTTCTCATGCTGAAAACGTGGTGTACCGGCTGTCCGGTATGTATGAGTTTGTGGTGAATGATGCTCCTGAACAGGCAGATGACGCCGGGCCTGCAGAGCCTGTTTCTGCGGGAAAGTGTTCGACGGTGAGCTGAGTTTTGCCCTGAAACTGGCGCGTGAGATGGGGCGACCCGACTGGCGTGCCATGCTTGCCGGGATGTCATCCACGGAGTATGCCGACTGGCACCGCTTTTACAGTACCCATTATTTTCATGATGTTCTGCTGGATATGCACTTTTCCGGGCTGACGTACACCGTGCTCAGCCTGTTTTTCAGCGATCCGGATATGCATCCGCTGGATTTCAGTCTGCTGAACCGGCGCGAGGCTGACGAAGAGCCTGAAGATGATGTGCTGATGCAGAAAGCGGCAGGGCTTGCCGGAGGTGTCCGCTTTGGCCCGGACGGGAATGAAGTTATCCCCGCTTCCCCGGATGTGGCGGACATGACGGAGGATGACGTAATGCTGATGACAGTATCAGAAGGGATCGCAGGAGGAGTCCGGTATGGCTGAATCGGTAGGCGATCTGGTCGTTGATTTAAGTCTGGATGCGGCCAGATTTGACGAGCAGATGGCCAGAGTCAGGCGTCATTTTTCCGGTACGGAAAGTGATGCGAAAAAAACAGCGGCAGTCGTTGAACAGTCGCTGAGCCGACAGGCGCTGGCTGCACAGAAAGCGGGGATTTCCGTCGGGCAGTATAAAGCCGCCATGCGTATGCTGCCTGCACAGTTCACCGACGTGGCCACGCAGCTTGCAGGCGGGCAAAGTCCGTGGCTGATCCTGCTGCAACAGGGGGGGCAGGTGAAGGACTCCTTCGGCGGGATGATCCCCATGTTCAGGGGGCTTGCCGGTGCGATCACCCTGCCGATGGTGGGGGCCACCTCGCTGGCGGTGGCGACCGGTGCGCTGGCGTATGCCTGGTATCAGGGCAACTCAACCCTGTCCGATTTCAACAAAACGCTGGTCCTTTCCGGCAATCAGGCGGGACTGACGGCAGATCGTATGCTGGTCCTGTCCAGAGCCGGGCAGGCGGCAGGGCTGACGTTTAACCAGACCAGCGAGTCACTCAGCGCACTGGTTAAGGCGGGGGTAAGCGGTGAGGCTCAGATTGCGTCCATCAGCCAGAGTGTGGCGCGTTTCTCCTCTGCATCCGGCGTGGAGGTGGACAAGGTCGCTGAAGCCTTCGGGAAGCTGACCACAGACCCGACGTCGGGGCTGACGGCGATGGCACGCCAGTTCCATAACGTGACGGCGGAGCAGATTGCGTATGTTGCTCAGTTGCAGCGTTCCGGCGATGAAGCCGGGGCATTGCAGGCGGCGAACGAGGCCGCAACGAAAGGGTTTGATGACCAGACCCGCCGCCTGAAAGAGAACATGGGCACGCTGGAGACCTGGGCAGACAGGACAGCGCGGGCATTCAAATCCATGTGGGATGCGGTGCTGGATATTGGTCGTCCTGATACCGCGCAGGAGATGCTGATTAAGGCAGAGGCTGCGTTTAAGAAAGCAGACGACATCTGGAATCTGCGCAAGGATGATTATTTTGTTAACGATGAAGCGCGGGCGCGTTACTGGGATGATCGTGAAAAGGCCCGTCTTGCGCTTGAAGCCGCCCGAAAGAAGGCTGAGCAGCAGAGTCAACAGGACAAAAATGCGCAGCAGCAGAGCGATACCGAAGCGTCACGGCTGAAATACACCGAAGAGGCGCAGAAGGCTTACGAACGCCTGCAGACGCCGCTGGAG
This sequence comes from Escherichia sp. WS1118, assembly GCF_046487695.1. Lineage (NCBI taxonomy): Bacteria > Pseudomonadati > Pseudomonadota > Gammaproteobacteria > Enterobacterales > Enterobacteriaceae > Escherichia > Escherichia sp. WS1118. Next base: position 161,591 of record NZ_JBJQIZ010000004.1, read on the forward strand.
AAATATACCGCCCGTCAGGAAGAACTGAATAAGGCACTGAAAGACGGGAAAATCCTGCAGGCAGATTACAACACGCTGATGGCGGCGGCGAAAAAGGACTATGAAGCGACACTGAAAAAGCCGAAGCAGTCCGGCGTGAAGGTGTCTGCGGGAGAGCGTCAGGAAGACAGTGCTCATGCCGCCCTGCTGACGCTTCAGGCAGAACTCCGGACGCTGGAGAAGCATGCCGGAGCGAATGAGAAAATCAGCCAGCAGCGCCGGGATTTGTGGAAGGCGGAGAGTCAGTTCGCGGTACTGGAGGAGGCGGCGCAACGTCGCCAGCTGTCTGCACAGGAGAAATCCCTGCTGGCGCATAAAGATGAGACGCTGGAGTACAAACGCCAGCTGGCTGCACTTGGCGACAAGGTCACCTATCAGGAGCACCTGAACGCGCTGGCACAGCAGGCGGATAAATTTGCACAGCAGCAACGGGCAAAACGGGCCGCCATTAATGCAAAAAACCGGGGGCTGACTGACCGGCAGGCAGCGCGTGAAGCCACGGAACAGCGCCTGAAGGAACAGTATGGCGATAATCCTCTGGCGATGAATAACGTCATGTCAGAGCAGAAAAAGACCTGGGCAGCTGAAGACCAGCTTCGCGGGAGCTGGATGGCAGGCCTCAGGTCAGGCTGGAGTGAGTGGGAAGAGAGCGCCACGGACAGTATGTCGCAGGTTAAAAGTGCTGCCACGCAGACCTTTGATGGTATTGCACAGAATATGGCGGCGATGCTGACCGGCAGTGAACAGAACTGGCGCAGCTTCACCCGTTCCGTGCTGTCCATGATGACAGAAATTCTGCTTAAGCAGGCAATGGTGGGGATTGTCGGGAGTATCGGCAGCGCCATTGGCGGGGCTGTTGGTGGCGGCGCATCCGCGTCAGGCGGTACAGCCATTCAGGCCGCTGCGGCGAAATTCCATTTTGCAACTGGAGGATTTACGGGAACCGGCGGCAAATATGAGCCAGCGGGGATTGTTCACCGTGGTGAATTTGTCTTCACGAAGGAGGCAACCAGCCGGATTGGCGTGGGGAATCTCTACCGGCTGATGCGCGGCTATGCCACCGGCGGTTATGTCGGTACACCGGGCAGCATGGCAGACAGCCGGTCGCAGGCGTCCGGGACGTTTGAGCAGAATAACCATGTGGTGATTAACAACAACGGCACGAACGGGCAGATTGGGCCACAGGCGCTGAAGGCTGTGTATGACATGGCCCGCAAGGGTGCCCGTGATGAAATTCAGGCACAGATGCGTGATGGTGGCTTGTTATCCGGAGGTGGACGATGAAAACCTTCCGCTGGAAAGTGAAACCCGGGATGGATGTGACATCGGCTCCTTCCGTCAGGGAGGTGCGCTTTGGTGATGGCTATTCCCAGCGAGCGCCTGCCGGGCTGAATGCCGACCTGAAAACGTACAGCGTGACGCTTTCTGTTCCCCGTTGGGAGGCCACGGCGCTTGAGTCGTTTCTGGCTGAGCACGGGGGCTGGAAATCCTTTCTGTGGACGCCGCCTTATGAGTGGCGGCAGATAAAGGTGACCTGCGCAAAATGGTCGTCGCGGGTCAGTATGCTGCGTGTTGAGTTCAGCGCAGAGTTTGAACAGGTGGTGAACTGATGCAGGATATCCGGCAGGAAACACTGAATGAATGCACCCGTGCGGAGCAGTCGGCCAGCGTGGTGCTCTGGGAAATCGATCTGACAGAGGTCGGTGGAGAACGTTATTTTTTCTGTAATGAGCAGAACGAAAAAGGTGAGCCGGTCACCTGGCAGGGGCGACAGTATCAGCCGTATCCCATTCAGGGGAGTGGTTTTGAACTGAATGGCAAAGGCACCAGTACGCGCCCCACGCTGACGGTTTCTAACCTGTACGGTATGGTCACCGGGATGGCGGAAGATCTGCAGAGTCTGGTCGGCGGAACGGTGGTCCGGCGTAAGGTTTACGCCCGTTTTCTGGATGCGGTGAACTTCGTCAACGGAAACAGTGACGCCGATCCGGAGCAGGAGGTGATCAGCCGCTGGCGCATTGAGCAGTGCAGCGAACTGAGCGCGGTGAGTGCCTCTTTTGTACTGTCCACGCCGACGGAAACGGACGGCGCTGTTTTTCCGGGACGTATCATGCTGGCCAACACCTGCACCTGGACCTATCGCGGCGATGAGTGCGGTTATCACGGTCCGGCGGTCGCGGATGAATATGACCAGCCAACGTCCGATATCACGAAGGATAAATGCAGCAAATGCCTGAGCGGTTGTAAGTTTCGCAATAACGTCGGCAACTTTGGCGGCTTCCTTTCCATTAACAAACTTTCGCAGTAATCCCATGACAGAGACAGAATCAGCGATTCTGGCGCACGCCCGGCGATGTGCGCCAGCGGAGTCGTGCGGCTTCGTGGTGAGAGCGCCGGAGGGGGAAAGATATTTTCCCTGCGTGAATATTTCCGGTGAGCCGGAGGATTATTTCCGGATGGCTCCGGAGGACTGGCTGCAGGCAGAGATGCAGGGTGAGATTGTGGCACTGGTCCACAGTCATCCCGGTGGTCTGCCCTGGCTGAGTGAGGCTGACCGGCGGCTGCAGGTGCAGAGTGATTTGCCGTGGTGGCTGGTCTGCCGGGGGGCGATTCACAAGTTCCGCTGTGTGCCGCATCTCACCGGGCGGCGCTTTGAGCACGGGGTGACGGACTGTTACACGCTGTTCCGGGATGCTTATCATCTGGCGGGGATTGAGATGCCGGATTTTCATCGCGGGGATGACTGGTGGCGTCACGGTCAGAATCTCTATCTGGATAATCTGGAGGCCACAGGGCTGTATCAGGTGCCGTTGTCAGCGGCACAGCCGGGCGATGTTCTGCTGTGCTGTTTTGGTTCATCGGTGCCGAATCACGCCGCAATTTACTGCGGCGACGGCGAGCTGCTGCACCATATTCCTGAACAACTGAGTAAACGAGAGAGGTATACCGACAAATGGCAGCGACGCACACACTCCCTCTGGCGTCACCGGGCATGGCGCGCATCTGCCTTTACGGGGATTTACAACGATTTGGCCGCCGCATCGACCTTCGTGTGAAAACGGGGGCTGAAGCCATTCGGGCGCTGGCCACACAGCTCCCGGCGTTTCGTCAGAAACTGAGCGACGGCTGGTATCAGGTACGGATTGCCGGGCGGGACGTCAGCACGTCCGGGTTAACGGCGCAGTTACATGAGACTCTGCCTGACGGCGCTGTGATTCATATTGTTCCCAGAGTCGCCGGAGCCAAGTCAGGGGGCGTATTCCAGATTGTCCTGGGAGCTGCCGCCATTGCCGGATCATTCTTTACCGCCGGAGCCACCCTTGCAGCATGGGGGGCAGCCATTGGGGCCGGTGGTATGACCGGCATCCTGTTTTCTCTCGGCGCCAGTATGGTGCTCGGTGGTGTGGCGCAGATGCTGGCACCGAAAGCCCGGACGCCCACTGCGACCAGTACGGATAACGGTAAGCAGAACACCTATTTCTCCTCACTGGATAACATGGTTGCCCAGGGTAATGTTCTGCCCGTTCTGTTCGGTGAAATGCGCGTGGGGTCACGTGTGGCATCTCAGGAGATCAGTACAGCTGATGAAGGTGATGGTGGTGAAATCGTGGTGATTGGTCGCTGATGGAACATGTTTTATGTGAAACCGCCTGCGGGCGGTTTTGTCGTTTATGGAGCATGAGGAATGGGTAAAGGCAGCAGTAAGGGGCATACCCCGCGCGAAGCGAAGGACAACCTGAAATCCACGCAGTTGCTGAGTGTGATCGATGTCATCAGCGAAGGGCCGATTGAAGGTCCGGTGGATGGGTTAAAAAGCGTGCTGCTGAACAGTACGCCGGTGCTGGACAGTGAGGGGAATACCAATATCTCCGGTGTCACGGTGGTGTTCCGGGCAGGTGAGCAGGAGCAGACACCGCCGGAGGGGTTTGAATCCTCCGGCTCCGAGACGGTGCTGGGTACGGAAGTGAAATATGACACGCCGATCACCCGGACCATCACGTCGGCAAACATCGACCGTCTGCGCTTTACCTTCGGTGTGCAGGCACTGGTGGAAACCACCTCAAAGGGTGACCGGAATCCGTCGGAAGTCCGCCTGCTGGTTCAGATACAGCGTAACGGTGGCTGGGTGACGGAAAAAGACATCACCATTAAGGGCAAAACCACCTCGCAGTACCTGGCCTCGGTGGTGGTGGATAACCTGCCGCCGCGCCCGTTTAATATCCGGATGCGCAGGATGACGCCGGACAGCACCACAGACCAGCTGCAGAACAAAACGCTCTGGTCGTCATACACCGAAATTATCGATGTGAAACAGTGCTACCCGAACACGGCACTGGTCGGCGTGCAGGTGGACTCGGAGCAGTTCGGCAGCCAGCAGGTGAGCCGTAATTATCATCTGCGCGGGCGCATTCTGCAGGTGCCGTCGAACTATAACCCGCAGACGCGGCAATACAGCGGTATCTGGGACGGAACGTTTAAGCCAGCATACAGCAACAACATGGCCTGGTGTCTGTGGGATATGCTGACCCACCCGCGCTACGGCATGGGGAAACGTCTTGGTGCGGCGGATGTGGACAAATGGGCGCTGTATGTCATCGGCCAGTACTGCGACCAGTCAGTGCCGGACGGCTTTGGCGGCACGGAGCCGCGCATCACCTGTAATGCGTACCTGACCACACAGCGCAAGGCGTGGGATGTGCTCAGTGATTTCTGCTCGGCGATGCGCTGTATGCCGGTATGGAACGGGCAGACGCTGACGTTCGTGCAGGACCGGCCATCGGATAAGGTGTGGACCTATAACCGCAGTAATGTGGTGATGCCGGAAGATGGCGCGCCGTTCCGCTACAGCTTCAGCGCCCTGAAGGACCGTCATAATGCCGTTGAGGTGAACTGGATTGACCCGGATAACGGCTGGGAGACGGCGACAGAGCTTGTGGAGGACACGCGGGCCATTGCCCGTTACGGTCGTAATGTCACGAAGATGGACGCCTTTGGCTGTACCAGCCGGGGGCAGGCACACCGAGCCGGGCTGTGGCTGATTAAAACGGAGCTGCTGGAAACGCAGACCGTGGACTTTAGCGTGGGTGCTGAAGGGCTTCGCCATGTACCGGGCGATGTCATTGAAATCTGCGATGATGACTATGCCGGTATCAGCACCGGCGGGCGCGTGCTGGCGGTGAACAGCCAGACCCGGACGCTGACGCTCGACCGTGAAATCACGCTGCCATCCTCCGGCACCACGCTGATAAGCCTGGTTGACGGGCAGGGTAATCCGGTGAGCGTGGAGGTTCAGTCCGTCACCGACGGCGTGAAGGTGAAAGTGAGCCGGGTTCCTGACGGCGTTGCCGAATACAGCGTGTGGGGGCTGAAGCTGCCGACGCTGCGCCAGCGCCTGTTCCGCTGTGTGAGTATCCGTGAGAATGACGACGGTACGTATGCCATCACCGCCGTGCAGCATGTACCGGCAAAAGAGGCCATCGTGGATAACGGGGCGCACTTTGACGGCGACCAGAGCGGAACGGTAAACGGTGTCACGCCGCCAGCAGTACAGCACCTGACCGCAGAAGTCACCGCAGACAGCGGGGAATACCAGGTGCTGGCGCGCTGGGACACGCCGAAGGTGGTGAAGGGCGTGAGCTTTATGCTTCGCCTGACCGTGGCAGCGGATGACGGCAGTGAGCGGCTGGTCAGCACGGCCCGGACGACGGAAACCACATACCGCTTCACGCAACTGGCGTTGGGAAACTACAGGCTGACAGTCCGGGCGGCAAATGCCTGGGGGCAGCAGGGCGATCCGGCATCGGTATCGTTCCGGATTGCCGCACCTGCAGTGCCGTCGCGGATTGAGCTGACGCCGGGCTATTTTCAGATAACCGCCACGCCGCATCTTGCGGTTTATGATCCGACGGTACAGTTTGAGTTCTGGTTCTCGGAAAAGCGGATTGCGGATATCAGGCAGGTTGAAACCACAGCCCGCTATCTTGGCACGGCGCTGTACTGGATAGCTGCCAGTATCAATATCAAGCCGGGCCATGATTATTATTTTTACATCCGCAGTGTGAACACCGTTGGCAAATCGGCATTTGTGGAGGCTGTTGGCCAGCCGAGTGATGATGCATCCGGCTATCTGGATTTTTTCAAAGGAGAGATAGGGAAAACCCATCTGGCTCAGGAGTTGTGGACGCAGATTGATAACGGTCAGCTTGCGCCTGACCTGGCGGAAATCAAAACGTCCATCACGGATGTCAGTAATGAAATCACGCAGACCGTCAATAAGAAACTGGAAGACCAGAGTGCAGCGATCCAGCAGATACAGAAGGTTCAGGTTGATACAAATAATAACCTGAACAGCATGTGGGCTGTGAAGCTGCAGCAGATGCAGGACGGACGCCTTTATATCGCGGGTATTGGTGCCGGTATTGAGAATACCCCTGACGGTATGCAGAGTCAGGTGCTGCTGGCGGCGGACAGGATTGCGATGATTAATCCTGCGAATGGCAATACAAAGCCGATGTTTGTTGGTCAGGGCGATCAGATATTTATGAATGAAGTGTTCCTGAAATATCTGACGGCTCCCACCATTACCAGCGGCGGTAATCCTCCGGCATTTTCCCTGACACCGGACGGGCGGCTGACGGCGAAAAATGCGGATATCAGCGGTAACGTGAACGCGAACTCCGGGACGCTCAACAATGTCACGATTAATCAGAACTGCCGGATTCTGGGAAAACTGTCAGCCAACCAGATTGAAGGCGATATTGTTAAAACGGTGGGAAAAGCCTTTCCGAGAAATAGCAGTTATGCCAGCGGTACAATAACGGTCACGGTGTACGATGATCAGGCTTTTGACCGTCAGATAGTAATCCCCCCCGTTCTGTTTCGCGGTGGTAAGCATGAAAACTTCAACAGCAACAACCAACAGTCATACTGGTATTCAACCTGTAAGCTGCAGGTGCTGAAGAACGGACAGGAAATCTTTCAGCAACCCGCGACGGATGTCAGCAGGGTATTTTCATCAGTCATTGATATGCCTGCCGGACACGGCCATGTCACCCTGACTTTCAATGTTTCTTCATATGGTGCAAATAACTGGACGCCAACGACCAGTATCAGCGACCTTCTTGTTGTCGTGATGAAGAAATCAACAGCCGGTATCAGTATCAGTTGAATTTTAAAACCCAAATTCGGGCACCAGAAATGGTGCCTTTTTTATTTGTGGAGTGAATATGGCAGTACAGATTTCAGGTGTGCTGAAAGACGGTGCAGGAAAACCGATACAGAACTGCACCATTCAGCTCAAAGCAAAACGTAACAGCACCACGGTTGTGGTAAACACGGTGGCCTCAGAAAATCCGGATGAAGCCGGGCGTTACAGTATGGATGTTGAGTATGGCCAGTACAGCGTTATCCTGCTGGTTGAAGGTTTTCCGCCTTCACATGCCGGGACCATCACCGTGTATGAAGATTCTAAGCCGGGGACGCTGAATGATTTTCTCGGTGCCATGACGGAAGATGATGTCATGCCGGAGGCATTGCGTCGTTTTGAGGAAATGGTGGAAGAAGCGGCACGCAACGCTGAAGCCGCCTCTCAGAGCGCAGCGGCGGCAAAGAAATCCGAAACAGCAGCGGCATCATCGAAGAACGCGGCGAAAACCTCAGAAACGAACGCAGCTAACAGCGCACAGGCGGCAGCGGCCTCACAGACTGCATCGGCAAACTCCGCGACTGCAGCCAAAAAATCAGAAACCAACGCGAAAAACAGTGAGACAGCCGCAAAGACGAGCGAAACCAACGCGAAGTCCAGCCAGACGGCAGCGAAAACCAGCGAAACGAATGCCAAAGCCAGTGAAACTGCGGCGAAAAGCAGTCAGGATGCAGCAGCTGAAAGCGAGAGTGCGGCGGCCGGTTCTGCGACTTCAGCAGCCGGATCAGCAACTGCTGCGGCTAACAGCCAGAAAGCTGCGAAGACGAGTGAAACTAACGCAAAGTCCAGCCAGACAGCAGCGAAGACCAGCGAAACGAATGCCAAAGCCAGCGAAACTGCGGCGAAAAGTAGTCAGGCTGCAGCAGCCGAAAGCGAGAGTGCTGCAGCTGGTTCTGCAAGTGCGGCGGCTGCTTCTGCCACTGCATCAGCTAACAGTCAAAAAGCAGCAAAAACCAGTGAAACCAACGCAAAGGCGAGCGAAACAGCGGCTGCGAACTCAGCGAAAGCATCGGCAGCAAGCCAGACGGCAGCTAAAGCAAGCGAAGATGCAGCCAGAGAGTACGCAAGCCAGGCTGCGGAGCCGTATAAATATGTCTTACAGCCGTTACCTGATGTGTGGATACCGTTTAACGATTCACTGGATATGATTACCGGGTTTGCTCCTGGATATAAGAGCATCACAGTTGGTGACGATGTTATTGCATTGCCGTCTGAAAAGGTTGTTTCATTTACCAGGGCGTCAACTGCAACGTATATAGATAAGTCTGGGTGTTTTGCTGAATCAGCGATAAATGAACCACGTTTTGAAAAAGATGGTCTGCTCATTGAAGGTCAGAGAACGAATACTTTTTCTTATACGAATACACCAGTATCGTGGAACTATGACACTGCTAACTTAACTATTACCACGGGAGTTGATGAGTATGGTTTCAGTTATGGTTTGTTTGGCGTTAAAGAAACATCCACAACTGAAAGGGCGACATTAATTTCTACTGGATATACCAGGGTTATTTCAGTTTCGGCAAATGAATCAGTTACTTTATCCTGCAGAGTTAAAAAAGTAAGTGGGGATGGTATTATCACGTTGCGTCCAAGAATATCATATGTTAACGACGATGGCTCAAGTAACACACTGACCGCTGGCGCATATATTGATTGCGAGACTGGCGATATGTTGAGTTATTCTGGAGGTGAGGCGGCAACTTATAACATATTCAGAGAGTCTAATGGATGGATTCGTGTTGAGTTTACCTACAAATCACCAGAAGCAAAAAATATGTATGGGCGTTTTGAGTTTGGAGCACATCAACGATCAATCAAGTCTGGCGATAAATTAATGTTAACAACCCCTCAATTCGAAAAGGGACTAAACGCGTCATCTTTTATCATCACAACAGAGGTCGGTGCCACGAGAGCAAGTGACCAGGTAATCATACCTATACCTTTCAATTGGGCAACTCCACCAGTTAGTGTTCTCATGGAAGTTAATGTTAATTGGGATTCTGAAATGCCTAATTTAGAAGGCTCTGCGCGTTTGCTTAATATCTCAATTACAGGGGCGACGACTGAAGTTTCTGATGAAAGTTATATGTATTTTGGTTTTACCACTCGTGGTAAAAGGCTAATTATCACCAATGGCAAAGGAACAAAAACAGAATATAAAGCATATGGGAATAGAGAGAAAAGGAAATTTGTTACTGGCTTTAAGTTTACAGAAGATAAACAGTTGCAGGTTGTTGTTGATGGAATTTTAGGTGGCAGCTCCCCGTCTCTGCATACATTGCAACGTTATACTGCCGGTAATATTAATATCGGTGGACAATCATCCAGTGGCAACAGACACCTGTTCGGTCATGTGAAAAATTTACGCATTTGGCATAAAGAATTAACTGAGGCACAAATGGGGGAGAGTATTAAATGAAAGATTTAACACTCAAATTTGCAGACAGGACCGACTTTTCGGCCTTTATGGATAGCACTGGCTATTATGACGAAGAGTCGATGCAGGATGATATTCTTATTGACGTGATAGGTAATGTGTACAAAGAAACCGGAGAACTGACTGAAGATGGCGAACCGGTATGTGTTAAGGAAGATGGATATTTTGTAAACGTACGCATCATTAATGATACGCAAATATCGTCATTATTCGATGAATACGCGGTTGTTGTTGAACATCAACTTCGTGGCTGGATGTGAGGGAGACAAATGGCTACATCGACAGTAATTCCGGGAGATATCACCACGCTGAAGGGAGATGTCAGTAAAGCTAAGGAAGATATTTCCTCAATTAGCGGAAAAGTATCAACGCTTCAGACTGAGATGACCAGTGCAAAGCAGGATATCAGCTCCAGATACACAAAAACTGAAGTGGATAATAAGCTGAAAAACAAACTGGAAGTGAATGCTCTGGAAAGCGGTAATTATGGTGGAGATTTTTACCCGCTGACTGGCCGTGAAGCGTTTTATTTATGGGGATTGGGCACGACTACAGCGGCGGCAAACCTTTATCTTAATCCTGACCCCGCAATTTCGTCTGTGCTGCGGTCAACATCGTCTATCCGCTATAAACATTCAGTAGAGACGATAGATTCAGAGCACGCCGATCTCATTTTCAGGATGCGCCCTGTGTGGTACAGGTCGCAATGCGAAAATGACAGGCGTGACTGGGGATTCTACGGATTGATTGCCGAGGAAGTGGGAGAAATTGCCCCTCAGTTTGTACACTGGCGACCAGCTAACGAGAATGATGCCCCCTGAAGCTATTTCCAGCAATGGCCTTGTTGCCGAAGGCGTAATGTACGAACGTCTGGTTGTTCCACTGATTCACCATATCCAGAAGCTGACTGAAAGAGTTGATGAACTTGAGTCAGAATTAAAGTTGTTATTAACTTCCCGAAGCGATATTGGATAAAGGAGGAGTAATGGATATAACACCTTTCCTTCACGCGCTTTGTGCTGTGGCTGCGCAGGTACTGGTTGGTCTTTTTACCGGGAACTGGGCTTACGGAGCGATAGCCGGTTGTACGTTCTTCATTGCGCGTGAACATACCCAGGCAGAATATCGCTGGATTGAAATGTTCGGGCATGGCAAGCGAATGAATATGCCGTGGTGGGGCGGTTTTGATCCGCGTGCTTGGGATGTGGCAAGCCTGATGGATTTTGCTGTGCCGGTGGTGGCGTGTCTGCTGGTCTGGCTGTTGGTTAATCGTGGGTGAAAAAAGGTGAGCTGTATATGCAACGGAGGAAGAAACCCCGTTGCTGGAAGCCAGGAAAAAGTATCGGGTGTTGCTGTCCTCGGATGTTGTGCTAATTGGGTGATAACAGATCCTGTGTATGGGCGTTTCCCTTTGTGCGTGCGTTGATGCTGGTAACGGTAAACGTCATGATGAACGCGACCGCGAATAAGACGACAATCGTCGGAGCTGGTGCGCTGTCGATAAAAAAGGACAGCCAGACACCGGTCATTGACACTATTACCGATATGCCAGTCGCCAGTAGGAGCGCAATATAAAAGCGTTGTGTCAGGAGTACCGCAATGGCGCCAGGCGCAATGAGCAGAGAAATGGAGAGAATGATACCTACCGCTTTCAGCGTCGCCACAATGGTCAGAGAGACCATGCACAGCAGCCCATAATGCAGCCATCTCGTATGCAAACCGCTTACCTGCGCCTGTTGATAATCAAAGCTGAACAGCAAAAAATCTCGCCATTTTACGCTAATAACAAGTGTAACCAGCCCAGCAATAATCACCGTCTGGATTATATCGCCGATGGTTATCCCGAGCATGTCGCCGAAAAGAATATGGTCAAGATGTACGTCTGGTTTGACTGCAATATACAAAATCAGACCTGCGGCAAACATGCCAGAAAAAACAATCCCCATCACTGTATCTTGCTTGATTCGGCTGTTGTCTTTCAGGTATCCCGTCGCCACCGCGCAGAATACTCCGGCGACGAATGCCCCTGTAGCCAAAGGTAACCCCAGAATCCAGGCAAGCACGATGCCAGGAAAAACCGCATGACTCATCGCGTCACCCATCAGTGCCCAGCCTTTCAGGACCAGAAAGACCGACAGCAGCGCACAGGGTATGGAAACTACCAGTGAAATCAGCAGTGCGTGACTCATAAAGGTGAACTGCAGTGGCTCCAGTAATAATGCCATCATGAGCGATCCTCCAGCGCCTTATGCGCACGCCGACGATTTGCCAAAAGCCCATGGGTGGGCGCAAAGACAAATGCTAAAAGAAACAGCAGTGTCTGCGCCACCACGATGATTCCACCTGTCGCGCCGTCCAGAAAGTAACTGACCCACGCGCCGAGGAAACTGGTTACACTGCCAATAGTTACAGCAATCATGAGCAGGCGGGGAAAACGATCGGTTAACAACCATGCTGTTGCTCCGGGAGTCACCACCAGACAGATCACCAGAAAGGCACCAACCGTTTGCAGCGCCGCAACGGTCGAAACCGACAGCAGGGTGAAGAAGAGGAGTTTTAATCTGCCCGGATGCAATCCAATAGCACGGGCGTGATTCTCGTCGAAAAAGGTCACCATAAGATCTTTCCATTTGAAAAAAAGCACGATGATCGAGAGAATGCCAATGATAGTGAGTTGCAGGATATCCGCCGGATCGATTGCCAGAATATTGCCCAGGACGATGGTCTGAATGTTCACAGATGTCGGGTTCAATGACACCATAAACAGCCCCAGGCCAAAAAAGGACGAGAAGATCAGACCGATGATGGCATCTTCTTTTAAGCGGGTGCGTTGGTTAAGAAACAGCATGCTGCCCGCAGCCAGTCCGCCGGAAAAGAAGGCTCCCAGAGAAAACGGAAGCCCCAGCATATATGCCCCCGCAACACCCGGGACAATAGAGTGCGACAACGCATCGCCAATCAGCGACCAGCCTTTTAGCATCAGATAGCATGACAGGAAAGCGCAGAGACCGCCGACCATCGCCGAGACCCACATCGCATTGAGCATATATTCATAGCTGAAGGGTTCCAGTAGCACGTTCATCTTTCTTCCCTCTGCACCGCTGACGGTCGATGAGCCACAAAAGGGCGTTCATCGTCAGTAATAATGCTTTCTTCCGAGCCGTTAAGTGTGACATGGCGCAGTACGCCGCTAAAAGCCAGCTCTAGGTTCTCGGCTGTAAAAGTGGTGTCTGTCGGCCCGCTTGCCAGGACGGTGCCTTTGACCATGACCGTATAATCGCAAAATGTCGTGACGGATCCGAGATTGTGTGTTGAGACAAGCATCGTTTTGCCTTCCGCGCGTAACTCCCTCAACAGGCTGATGATTTTGGCTTCGGTTTTCACATCAACGCCAGTAAAAGGTTCATCCAGCAGGATCACATCACCCTGCTGTGCAATCGCTCTCGCCAGAAAGACGCGTTTCTTTTGTCCACCGGAAAGCTCGCCGATTTGTCGATGGCGAAAATTCACCATATCGACACGTTCCAGCGCATCGGTGACAATTTGACGATCCCTCTTTTTGGCGATACGCAACATACCCATATGCCCATAGCGGCCCATCATCACCACATCTTCCACCAGTACAGGAAATGACCAGTCAACCTCTTCTGACTGAGGGACGTAGGCAACCAGGTTTTTCTGTAACGCCTGTCGCGTGGGAATACCCAGAACAGATATCTTTCCGCTGGTCAGACGCACAAATCCCATAATCGCTTTAAACAACGTCGATTTTCCGGAACCGTTTACCCCAACCAGAGCGGCAATAGATCCACTTGGTACTGTGAAGGATGCATCGCGCAGTGCTGTGTGCCCGTTATGCCAGGTGACAGCAACATCATTAACGACAATGCCTGCAGATTGCATCATTATTTCTCCCTTTTCCCGGCTTTAATTCCCTGTACCAGCGTACTGGTAGTAACCTTAAGAAGGTCGATATACGTCGGTACCGGGCCGTTTTCTGTGCTCAGGGAATCGACATAGAGCACACCGCCGTAGTGTGCGCCGGTTTCACGCGCAACCTGACGCGCTGGTTTATCGGAAATCGTACTCTCGCTAAAGACTGCCGGGATATGATTTTTCTTAACTATATCAACAACCTTACGTACCTGCTGCGGTGTTCCTTGTTGATCGGCATTAATCGGCCACAGATAAAGCTCTTTTAGCCCCAAATCGCGTGCGAGATAAGAAAAAGCCCCTTCACTGGTGACCATCCATCGCTGATTCTCAGGGAGTTCCGTAATCTGCTTACGCAGGGGGGCAAGGGTTTGGGTAATCTTGGCTTTATAAGTATCGGCATTGCGTTGGTAGGTTTGTGCATTTGCCGGATCGTATTTTATCAACGCATCACGAATATTATCGACGTAAATCAGAGCATTATCTGGCGACATCCATGCATGGGGGTTAGGTTTGCCCTCATAGGGTCCTTCGGTGATCCCTACAGGCGTCACACCCGAAGAGACAATTACTTCTGGAACCCCATTGAGATGCTGGTAAAAGCGTTGGAACCACAATTCCAGATTCATACCATTGGCGAGAATCAGTTGTGCCCCCTGCGCACGTTTAATATCGCCAGGGGTAGGCTGATACTCATGAATTTCTGCACCAGGCTTGGTTATGGATGAGACTTCTGCAGCATCTCCCGCCACGTTTTTGGCCATATCCGCGATGATGGTAAATGTTGTAATGACCTTAAATTTTTCAGTTGCACTTGCCTGAAATGCGATCGAGCAGGTGAGTGCGAGGCCCCCCAAGAGCATGGTTACTTTTTTTATTGAGCGCATAATTTAGTACCTATAGTGAGCAAAATTAGAACAAACATAGCAACGGCTATGTTTTATAGCATAACCTATACAGAATGAAAATGATTATCATTAACATCTTTGAGGCCCAAAACAGGGATTAGTTTGTTTCCTGCTGGATGAAAGGACTCTTGGGATAGCACATGCCGCACGAAGAGCAGCATTACATGATGTTTTGTCGAATGAGCTACGAATCCTGATAGAAATACGAAACAAGCTAGCACATGGACAATGGATCTATCCCTTCAATAATGAAGGAAATACTGTGGACCCTGATAAATATAAATTAATCAATAAAGAAAACTTGCAGTCACTCCAATTCAAATATTCATTAGCACAGCATTTAGTTGACGCTGTACATGATTTGGTTGTAAGTCCTACGACATTCGAACGAGATTTCGAAAGCCATTTTTAAAAATTATATCAAGTACGAACAAACTTAGTGACAAAAGACTACGAAAAATATAAAACAATTTTAGTATTAAGTAGAGAGAAATTTCGTTCTGCTAGGACGCAGCAATAGGTTCATGAGATTCTCTGATACTTGTTACCTTAGTAAGCCTTAAATTTTTAAAAATTCTTTTACGTCCACTCCTCGCTCATAACAGGCATTAACTACATTTATCTTCATTGGCTATGCAAGTCGTAATAAAAGGTGGGACAAAACTGAGACACATAAGCTCTCACAAAGGTCTGCAAGGCCTCACATGTATTGAGATGTTAATAAAATGTAGACTTGTAATTTTGATATAAATGGTAGATAAAACCTTTCCCCAAAATAAAAACGAACGTCAATGAAATCAAATGGTTGAATAAAGTTGATTTTGGCTAATAAAAAAACAATAAAATAATTTTTATTATTAAATATCAATGGCTTAAACTTAATGTTTTTATATACTGCTGCGCCATATGGGCTGGACTGAAGCCGCAGACCTGATTGTTAAAGGTATGGAAGGCGCAATCAACGCCAAGACCGTAACCTATGACTTCGAACGTCTGATGGAAGGCGCTAAACTGCTGAAATGCAGCGAGTTTGGTGACGCGATCATCAAAAATATGTAATTACCACATGTGTTAAATATTATAACGGGCGTATAACACGCCCGTTGTTTTTATAAATATGTTAACCGTTATAAAATAACGTATCAAAAGTCAAGTGAACACATTTCAAATATCAATTTGATCGTATTGGTCTGGTGATTATTTATGGGGAGCAATAAAAAGACAGTATTAATCATCCATAGGGATAGTCTCTGCACTTTTATTTCCATTATGCTAATGCCTTACTGAATTATGAAGCATTTTTTAAGCTCCCAACTTTAGCTAGATTAATGGTTTATTATTTTCTACATCTTCAATATATAAAAGCGTATTATCAATGGCGTAGTAACTGCGTTTGTTATGATTAACATCAGTAACCCACCGGAAAACGCCAGCGCCTGCCAGTGTTGAACAGTATTCCCGAAATGTAGATTTTCCGCGAATATGAAGCAATGCGGCCTCTTTTATTTTAGCTGGGTTCTTGGTCGTACTAACTTTTAACAGGTTCCTGGTTCCTCTTAATAACAAAACCGTGTCATCGTGAGTAATAATTCTGATGTTATCCGTAGCCAGATAATAAATGTAATGTGCAATACGGTGATGTTTTAATTCTGAATAAAACCAGGAGAAGTTTTGCTCTTTTCTCACTTGCTCAAACATCTTTTGAAAAACAACGACCTGATCCATCAGGATAATAACCTCTTGTTAGGTGTGAGACTGCGTAGTGTGCACGATCGGTTTTACCACTTCAATCTGGTCTGTCCTTTGGCTGTGATATGTACAAAGTGTGAAAGGGGGATTACCTGAATTCTCCCGGTGGGCATTTTGCAACGGACCAGCTCCGCTACAAACGCTGTTGTGGGTTCAGATTATAACATTCTGTCTAAGGGGCGGGATAAAGGTGAATTTAGGGGGCATGAAAGATGACTTTATAACCTTGCTCACCCCAGTGTTGTAAAAGTTCGTTTTGCCTTCTCGTTGGTGCCATGCCTGTCCAGACAATCAATGTTTGCGTTGGGAACAGTTCCGGGCGCGGCGATTCAATGGGATCAGCAAGAACAGAAATGTGCCATCCTGACAATGATAAACGCCATGCTTCCAGCCACAATCGTGCTCTCTCTTCAACATTCCACGCCATCAGAATGGCCTCTTTACCGGGCTTACGGCGCATTTCGAAAAGTGAGGCCGCTGCGTATTCAATTAATGCGCCGTCAAACATACTGCTCATAATGCGGGAGGTGTTGTGATCAAGCACGAGACGCTGGCGAACAGGAAGGTAAACATGATTAATCAATTGATCTACTGGGTACTCTCGACCCAGTGAAATAATTCGCGCGCGTAGTTTGGCTGGATTAGCCATACGAAGAATTGACATCATCTCTTCTTGCAGGCGGTTCCAGTCATCTTGCGTATCCTGGCTGGTAGTTTCCAGTAATGCTTTAACTTTGCCTACAGGAACGCCATTACTTATCCAACGCTTAATCTCTTCGATGCGTTGTATGTCTTCTTCATCAAAGAGTCGGTGTCCGCCTTCACTGCGTTGTGGTTTTAACAAACCGTAGCGGCGTTGCCAGGCCCGGAGAGTGACAGGATTAATCCCGCAACGTTCAGCAACATCACCAATGCTGTAATAAGCCACAATTCCTCCTTGCGATCATAAATCTCCGTCGCCTCTACACGACCCAATAATACTTTGTACAATATATGCTAAAATTGTACAAAGTATAAATAAGATTTCAGCTAAATTGGATGAAACATTATTTTTAATGTGGATTAAATTAAAACATAACGTATTCATTTTCACGATGATTTCCAGAAATCATGCGAAATAATGTGCTGAAAATTATTTTTTCTCCGGCCACGCAACTGAAGGGATACCATTCAATTTAGCTTTGGAAAACAGATCTCCCTGAAACATCTCAATTCCTGCAGATTCAAGCCACATCCACTCTTCTGGTGTTGCCACGCCCATAGCAGAGACTTGAATTTCAAGTGATGTACAGCATTTCATGATCGCCTGAATAATTGCCTGCCGTGGTCCGCTTTTATGAACATTGGTAATCAATTCCTGACTGATTTTAATTCTGTCAGGCTGGAAGCGTGACAGGAGTAACAAACCAGCAAAACCTGCGCCAAAATGATCAATTGCTACACTGATACCGGCCGCCTTTAGCGATTTAACCGCTTCGGCAAACTCATCAAACCGAGATATGACTTCACTTTCAGTAAATTCAACGATGATTTGTTCAGGTACCAGAGCATTGGCCTTTATTTCATCAAGTAAAAAAGAGACTGCGTCAGGTTTGTTAACCAGGGTCATAGGTAATAGATTGATTGAAATCATTTTATCACCGAGCTTAAGTGCGTGTGCCATCGCAAATGCAAGCGCCTTACTTTTGAGATCCGCTGTGTAGATTTCCTCGTCTTTACGCTGCCCAACCGCTATAGCTGACGGGCTGTCTTCATTTTTTTGCACAATGGCTTCAAAAGCGATTATCCGCCGCGATAAAGGGTCGACAATAGGATGAAAGGCAAAGTGGTCGTTTATATTTGATGAAAGGGTACAAGAATCAAGTTCTTTATCAGATCCGTCAGCGATAAAAAGCCAGGAGTCTTCAGCAGGAATCTCGAAATAGGTTGATTGTTCAGTTGCAAGGACAAAAGTACGAAAAAATTGTAGCGCTCTGTCATCATAAGTTAGCTGAAATTTTGATGTGCCTTTGTCGAATACGGCCTGTAAAACGTCATCTCGCTCGTGCAGGCGTAAATCAAATAATTCCATTCCTGCTTTGCCAAAACGGCGAGCAGGCGCGTAATCGCACAACAGTTCAACAATATTATAGTGCCGTGGATCCTGGCATATGGCCCGATATATCATTTGAACCTGTTCTTCCGGACCTTCCAGAAGCTGGAAAAAATGAGAACCATTAAACAGTAAGATCCCTGTTACGTCAGACCGCATGTTCCTGCGATTTGCTATCGAAACCATTTCTTCAATTTTTTTGACAGGTTCGTCGCCACGTATATGGCTACGATAAATAAGGGTGGTAAGCATTAACAATCCAGGGTAATGGGCGAGGCGAGAGTAAGACGGTAACAGACATATCTTCTTGTGTCTTTCTTTTAATACCAAAACATAACCGTTTCTTTACATTGATAAAAAGTGGAAAAGGTTGAAGACGGTTTGGCGAAAAAACCTGTATAGGTTGTCATTTAAATGATGCAATATGTTTTATCGTAATGCATTGTTTTATATGAATTAGCACTAATTGCGAAAAATTAATTTATCATTCTGTACACATATTTCGTACAAGTTTGCTATTGTTACCTCACTTAACATTGATTAACATTTTTAACAGAGGCGTAGCATGCATCAAAATTCAGTGACTTCAGATTCTGCAGGAGCAATCACTCGTTACTTTGCAAAAGCTAACTTGCCTACTCAGCAGGAAACTCTCGGGGAAATTGTGACTGAGATTTTGAAAGATGGACGTAATCTGAGTCGAAAGTCGCTTTGTGCCAAACTTCTTTGCCGGCTGGAACAAGCGACAGGGGAAGAGGAACAGAAACATTATAATGCACTAATTGGGTTGCTTTTTGAATAATGCAACAGCCTGATTATTTAACAGGTTAGCTATGAAGTCGTTATGAAGACATCTGATAATGAAAGTATAAAATATGAAATTACTGGCCAGGCGGTGCTCCAGATACTGCGCATGAAGATAAATTTTTCGTTGCAGACTCTTATTAAGCAATTACTCGTAATGAAATCGGCTGAGGAAAATACTTTCCGACGAGATTTAATTGACAGCATAATTCGTGATTTTAGCAACAGTGATACAGGAGGGCCAAACCGAAGAACAGCGATAGCTGACAATAAAAGTATGTTCACTGGTAAGAAAATAAACAGAATACATTAAAATTTCATAAGTAAGATGAGAGGTTACCATGCTTGAAGATACTACTATTCATAATGCAATATCTGATAAAGCGTTATCAAGTTACTTTCGTAGTTCAGGTAATTTGTTAGAAGAAGAGTCTGCTGTGTTAGGGCAGGCTGTGACCAATTTAATGCTTTCAGGCGATAATGTTAATAATAAAAATATTATCTTAAGTCTGATACACTCCCTGGAAACAACAAGTGATATTCTCAAAGCTGATGTGATTAGAAAAACACTGGAAATCGTGTTGCGATACACAGCTGATGATATGTAACTTTTAATTATAAAGTATAAGTTTATAGAAAACTCATTCATCTTATTTTTGTCTGTCGCTTTAGACTATACACAGCATAATTTTATTGGATCACTATTCCTGCGAGGCTGACATGAATAATTCAATCCCAGAGAGATTTATTTTTCAATGTGCTTTGTTTAAAAATCTCGAGAGGGAGGTGTTCATGACACATGGATATGTTGATAGTCATATTATTGCTCAGGCTTTACGCTTGCGTTTAAAAGATGAGACCAGTGTTATTCTTTCTGATCTCTATCTGCAAATCTTGCAGTACATTGAAATGCATAAGACTACACTAACGGATATCATTATTAATGACAGGGAATCTGTGCTCTCTTAAAACTTGAGTAAGGTTTTTGAATAAACATCAGCTGTATCACTATGCTGATGCAAAGTGAGCATTTCAGGCGTTATGCTTTCTTAATATATCCGCAATATCAGAGGGCAAACAGGAATGGAGAGCGCTCGTTTTCCATTCTTGACGCCTGATATCCCGCCTAATTTGTTTAATTCTGCCTACATTGTGCTAAAAAATTAATAGGCTAGATGAAGTTGGAGAAAATTTTATCTTCGGCGTGGATATTTGTGATGCTCTCTACCATGCTCTCTGTAGACCCCAGCGCGAGCGAATGAACGTCTCTTTAGCTTCTACAGACTTATCGATAAAGGCTTTGGGATTTTGATATTTATTCTGTTAATCGCCTGCGCCGCTGCCTTCCTGCTTGATAGGTATTTCAATAAAAGCGCAACGCCTGAAGAGATCCTGCGACGGGCTATAAATAATGGGGAGATCGTCCCTTTTTACCAACCTGTGGTAAATGGTCGGGAAGGGACATTGCGGGGAGTTGAGGTGTTAGCCCGCTGGAAACAACCTCACGGTGGATATATATCACCCGCGGCATTTATTCCACTTGCTGAAAAATGCGGATTAATCGTTCCGCTTACGCAAAGCCTGATGAATCAGGTTGCCAGACAGATGAACGCTATCGCGAGTAAACTGCCGGAAGGTTTTCATATTGGGATTAATTTTAGCGCCTCGCATATTATTTCGCCGACGTTTGTCGACGAGTGCTTAAATTACCGTGACAGTTTTACCCGCCGCGATTTAAACCTTGTTCTGGAAGTCACCGAGCGTGAGCCATTAAATGTTGATGAAAGTCTGGTTCAGCGGTTGAACATTCTGCATGAAAATGGTTTTGTCATCGCGCTGGATGATTTCGATACTGGTTACTCAGGGCTTTCTTATCTGCATGACTTGCATATTGATTATATCAAAATTGATCATAGTTTCGTTGGCCGCGTCAACGCAGACCCAGCATCAACCCGAATTCTGGATTGTGTATTGGATCTGGCGCGTAAACTTTCGATCAGTATCGTCGCTGAAGGTGTCGAAACGAAAGAACAATTTGACTATCTGAACCAAAATAATATCACATTTCAGCAGGGTTATTATTTCTATAAACCTGTTACATACATCGACCTGGTCAAGATTATCCTTTCTAAACCGAAGGTGAAGATTGTGGTTGAGTGAAAATTGATCAGCAAGGCCATGGTGCGGTGTAATTATAGACAGCTAATTAGCTCGTTGCCTCTTGTTACTATTGTTCATTCTTTTGTTTGCTATAATTGTGTGAAAGTTTTGACTGGATTGCCATTAGTAGCATGAACAATAGTAATAATCTGGATTATTTCACTCTCTATATCATCTTTTCCATTGCATTTATGCTGATCACTCTCCTGGTCATCCTTATTGCAAAACCCAGCACCGGGCTGGGAGAAGTGCTTGTGACGATAAATTTGCTTAATGCCCTGGTTTGGCTGGCGATCAATCTGGTTAATCGATTAAGGGAAAGACTCGTCAGCCACCGGGATCAGCACTAATCTTTCAGTTTCTCACTGCCAGTATGCGGCTGAATGGGTTGCTGGCAGTGAACCCCTGGATCATTGAAGGAAAGGAATTATTGCACAAATAGTTGTCAACCCTGGTGTTATCACAGTTGTTTTATATATCAGTGAAATAATTTCCATGGCAACTGTTGATAATTTTGATGTCGAAGAGTTATTTATTAAACAAAATAGTTACCCCAAAGTGATCAATGTCATGAAAATAAGCTAAAAATGATAATGCTGGCTTATTTATTATTTAAATATTGTCGCTGTTTATCTATTTAAATTTCTTGTGCTTTTGTTTTTATCTTTGCCTTCCGTTTTGGTAATCTGAACTCATAGGTTATTTGAGCAGGAATGTTTGTTAATCCAATGAATGGATGGTTAATCTATGAAACTGAAAAAACTCCCCGGATTTAGTTTAGGACTTATTGCTCTGGCGGTGGGTAATGCATATGTAACACAATTGTTGGATATTTATAGTATAATTTCCTATATAACCGATGAAGAATCACCGATTGAAATCAAAAATAATACTTCTACAAGTAATGGGGAGTATCTAATCACTTAAGACGAAAGCCATGCTGTGAAAGTGGATGACGATGTAACTGGATATATACATAATGCCAGTGTGATGACTAGTGGTGATGGATCTTATGGTATTTCTGTTGATAGCCAAAACAAAGTATTATATATAAGCGATAGCAATATTAAGACGCTCTGAAAGCGTATCTGACAAAGAAAATGGAGGGATAACAGCCAGCGCAGTAGTCAGTGAATTTGGTGGCACCATCGTTATGAATGGTGATAATTCAGTCGAGACGAGGGGGCATATTCAGCGGGACTTTTAAGTCAGATTAATGATTCTGGGACTGTGGAAAATAACACCAGTCTTGAAACTACAGATAAAACGAACATTGTTACCTATGGGGAAAAATGCAGTAGGAGTTCTTGCATGTTCAAGTCCTGGAGAGTCTCGAACATGTGTCGATGCTGTAGATGATGAAGTTTGTGATTCTAACAGTTACGAAGTTATTAGCCGTGCTGATTTAAAAATGAATGGTGGTTCCATAACAACTAATGGTATTAATAGCTATGGTGCTTATGCTAATGGGAAAAAAGCATATATTAATTTAGATTATGTGGTACTTGAAACTGTGGCTGATGGAAGTTATGCAGTTGCTATTCGACAAGGTAACATTGATATAAAAAAGTTCTATTACAACAAATGGCACTAAAGCCCCCATTGCAAAAATATACAATGGTAGAGAGTTATTTTTTTCCAATGTCACTTCAGAATCAACAGAAACGTCTACCCCCGTCCTGCGACCCGAAGCTGGCAGTTACGTCGCCAACCTGGCAGCCGCTAACACTCTTTTTGTTATGCGTCTGAACGATCGTGCAGGTGAAACGCGTTACATCGATCCTGTAACTGAACAGGAGCGTTCAAGCCGATTTTGGCTACGTCAAATTGGCGGGCATAATGCCTGGCGTGACAGCAACGGACAGTTGAGAACGACCTCGGCACAGGCCATCTGGATGGGCGTCGATCATAATGTGCACACGGAAGCCAATGGCTCACGTATTGAGAATGACGCAAATAACAATATCCAGAGCCGACTTGGTTTCCACACCTTTATTCGTACTCAGGAGAAAACAGCGGTCCGCACGGTGACGACTTTGAACCTTTTGTTGAAATGAACGGGATCCATAACAGTAAAGATTTTGCTGTCTCAATAAACGGTGTGAAAGTTGAACAAGACGGGGCGCGTAATCTGGGGGAAATGAAACATGGCGTAAATGGCAATCTGAATCCGGCGGCCAGCGTCTGGGGTAATGTGGGCGTGCAGCTGGGTGATAATGGCTACAATGACACCGCAATGATGGTGGGCCTGAAATATAAGTTCTGATCCTGCCCGTTAGCTAAAAAACCGCGTCGAATTCATCGACGCGGTAACATATGAAATATTATTTTTTGCCGATAGCACGCATGGTGTCATCAATTGCCGTGATCAACAGCATTTGCGGATCTTTAGCGCAAACCTGATTCAGTTTTTCTACCACTTTGGCGCTCAGTTCCGGAGATTGCTCAATTTTTAAATCACGGCTGGCAACGCTGGCATTACCCATTACCGCAACAATTTCTGCAACCTGTGCGCTGTCAGTTTTTGCCATTTCGTTGGCTTCTGCGCAAGTAATATAGGTTTCTGATGGCAAACCGTTCTTAATATTGTAGTCCTGCGCCCAGGTCATTGGTGCGAAAACAAACAGACCCGCCAGTAAAGCAAATTTTTTCATCATCATTCCTTATTTCATTTTACCCAGAATTGCACCACCCGTACCGCCAATCACGGCACCTTTAATCGCCCCTTCGAGGCCATTGCCGGTCAGAACGCCAGTGACAGCACCAACGGCGGCACCCACTTTTGCACCTTTACGCGCATTTTTACCGTCGCGGCCTTTTTCTGTTACTGCACCAACACCAGCGCCAACAGCTGCACCTTTCAGTACGCCATTAACACCATTGCCAGTAAGTAAACCAACGCCTGCACCTAGCAATGCACCTTTCGTGGTGCGATTCATATCCGCCATTGCTGGCGTGGAGCAGAACAATGCTGAGATAAGCCCGAAGGCGAGTATTTTTTTCTTCAACTTAGTTGTCCGGTATTAAGTAAGTTGCACACACAATAATTTCGTCTTCAATTAAGATCTGCTTAACTAAAGAACGCTCGCTATTATTCAGATAATTCAAAATGAGCGTGACTGTGATGATAGGAATTATGTTTTTTACGGGAATGAGAATAATCTCAAATGAGAAATAACTCATTGATTGACAATATTTTATTCAAGAAGTGTCATTGGCTGTTAATACAATGTTGTAAAGGTAAGATAATCTGATTTATCAATATTATTGTGTGATTGTTATGTGAGCAGAAGATATTCATTAGCAACGATTACATTAGTCATTTTATTTTGTGGACGGCCTCATTGTCGAAAAATAAGCGTACGACAGTATTATCAGAAAAGAGTGATTTTTTATCCAACAACACTTCAGCGCACTGCGTTTAAAAAATGCCTCTTTCTTATACGGGATATCATCATTTCATCATGATGTCTTTGATGAGCGGTGAACACAATACATTTGCGCTGTCTCTTCAGGATGAAGCCCCTGGTCTGGTGCCTGCGGACTGATGTTGCAGCAGAGCTAAGGTCACTTAGACGCTACTATCATTTATCCAATGCATGGAATCGAAATCAGTCGATACCCGCAGTATATATCGTGAACTGGGCGCAACGCTGAGTTACAACATGCGTCTGGGGAACGGTATGGAAATTGAACCCTGGCTGAAGGCGGCTATGCGCAAAGAATTTGTCGATGATAACCGGGTGAAGGTGAATAGTGACGGTAATTTTGTCAATGATTTGTCGGGCAGACGTGGAATATACCAGGCAGGTATTAAAGCCTCATTCAGCAGTACGTTAAGCGGGCATCTCGGGGTGGGTATAACCGTGGTGCCGGTGTGGAGTCCCCGTGGAATGCGGTGGCCGGTGTGAACTGGTCGTTCTGACCATCAACGATTAAACTGCGTTTCGGCGCTGTTTTTGTTTACCGGGTGCTAAAAGGGAAAATTCTGGGGCAAAAAAAAAGCCCGTCAGTTACGGCGGGAAACCTCATCCTATGGGAGAACAATGAATAATGAAATTGCGGGGTTATCATCTCCCAGAATACCCATGCTAACGATAAGGTTATTTACTCAACCAGGCGTAAACATTTTGTTCTGTGCGTGGGAACAGCCTTAAGGTGTAAAGGGGGAGGGGGAAATAGCAATGAATAGTATCAGCAAGAATACTCGCCGCTTTACCACAACGTGGATGAGAGGGATGAAAAACTCAAGGCAGAGATGACTCTGCCTTGAAGATAAATGCGCTTTTACAGCGGGCTTATTTCAGCTCTTCTGCTTCCGGTAAGGTCACGTTCAGCTCAAGAATAGAAATATCGCCATCTTTTTGCTCAAGCTGTACGGTTACCATCTCAGGATCAATTTGTACATATTTACAAATGACCTCAAGAATATCTTTACGCAACTGCGGCAGATAATGCGGTTCTGCATCGCTGCGACGGCGTTCAGCAACAATAATCTGCAACCGTTCTTTTGCAATGTTGGCTGTGTTTTTCTTCCGCGAGAGAAAGAAATCGAGTAATGCCATAATTTATCCTCCGAACAAGCGTTTGAGGAAGCCTTTCTTCTCTTCTTCAATGAAGCGGAAAGGACGTTCTTCTCCCAACAGACGTTCTACGGTATCTGCGTAGGCTTTACCCGCATCGGCGTTAATGTCGAGAATGACCGGTTCACCCTGGTTAGAGGCGCGCAATACTGATTGATCCTCTGGGATCACGCCGACGAGTTTGATGCGCAGGATCTCCAGCACATCTTCCATGCTCAGCATGTCACCTCTGCTTACGCGGCCTGGGTTATAGCGCGTTAACAGCAGGTGCTCTTTAATCGGCTCTTCGCCATTTTCTGCGCGGCGTGATTTCGACGCCAGAATGCCTAAAATACGGTCAGAGTCGCGTACTGAGGAGACTTCCGGGTTGGTGGTAATAATGGCTTCGTCTGCAAAATAGAGTGCCATTAACGCACCGGTTTCAATCCCTGCCGGGGAGTCACAAACGATAAATTCAAAATCCATCGCTTTCAGATCATCAAGAACTTTGGCGACCCCTTCACGAGTGAGGGCATCTTTATCGCGAGTTTGCGATGCCGGAAGAATATAGAGATTTTCAGTACGTTTATCTTTAATTAACGCCTGGTTTAGCGTTGCATCGCCCTGAATGACGTTGACGAAATCGTAAACGACCCGGCGTTCACAACCCATAATCAGGTCGAGATTACGCAGGCCGATATCAAAATCTATCACGACAGTTTTCTTTCCCTTCTGGGCCAAACCAGTGGCGATGGCCGCGCTGGAGGTTGTCTTACCAACACCCCCTTTGCCCGAAGTAACAACAATAATGCGTGCCATAGAAATTCCTTGTTAAAAAGGGATCAATTTAACGGTTGAACGGTCAAAGCGTTTTCGACTAACTGCAGTCGTGCCGCTTTGCCATAAAATTCTGCTGGGATTTGATCACTCAGCCAGTATTCACCTGCGATGGACACCAGTTCCGCCATCAGGTTCGTACAAAATATTTGCGTTTCCCGGTCACCACTTGCCCCTGCCAGCGCACGACCGCGCATCATGCCATAGACATGAATGTTACCATCGGCAATCAATTCGGCCCCTGCGCTAACGTGGCTTGTAACAATCAGATCACATTGTGGAGCATAAATACGCTGACCGGAACGCACTGGGGTATCAATTAAACGCGTTTTTGTGACCGGCGTTGTATTTTGCGCTGGAGCCTGCGGTGCGGGAGCTGGACGCGGCGCTTTTTCCTTTCCTTCCGTCAGGATAGGCAGCCCCATCTTTTCAATTTCGGCTTTAAGTTGCGCATCTTTGCAGCCACTTACGCCAATAACCCGCAAACCAGTTGCCGAAACCGCCTTATGCATCGCCGACCAGTTTACCGGGTCTTCCAGTGCACTGACGTTGAGTACAACGGGGGCATGTTTTAAAAATGCGGGGGCCTGAGCGATTTTGTCTTCCAGCGCCTGATGAATAACCTTAGGTTCTGCCTCATGCAGATGAACCACAGATAAAGTGAAGCTACTGCCTTTAAGCTCGATTGGCGTGTTTGACATCCTGGCCTTACTCAATTAGCTATTAATCATCGCCAGCGCGCGATGATGTTCCGAAGACTATAAGGCATGTTATAGTCTGGATTATATTGAGGCAAGTCACCCTCCCATTTATTCAGAGTAAAAGTCTATTCTGTGATAAATGGCGCTGATTCATAGCTTAAAAAATACCCTTGTCAATCAACCCATTGCCGTCGTACTTTTGATTGTTCTTATTTACGCTTCCTTTTTCCGCACCCTAATCGTGACAGCATCTTCAGACCTGTTTAAATATCCAGTGTTTAGGCGAGTGTATTTTTTCACCACGCCAGGCTTTCTTAACTTTCCATTTTTTGCAGCATCATTAAAGAACAGATACCCGTTATCTTAATATCCGCCACAGAATTGCTCTATCATAGAAACCGCAGAAGACGTCTGATACTTCTGTCAGGTCATCGTAACTCGTCCAGGTCAGCGGTTTTGATTACGGATTGATGATGAAATGAGCATAAGTGTTGTACGGTTGGATTATCAGGATGTGCTATGAATATGATGCGTATTTTTTATATCGGATTGTCAGGTGTGGGGATGATGTTCTCATCAATGGCGTCTGGAAATGACGCTGGCGGACTTCAATCTCCGGCGTGCGGCGTTGTTTGCGACCCGTATATTTGTGTTAACTCAGATGGCATTTCCCCAGAGTTAACAAGGAAATATCTCGGCGAAAAAGCCGCTGAAAACTTACAATCAGTACAAGGTTACGATCCCAGCGAATTTACATTCTCTAACGGTGTATTTTGCGATGTTAAAGAAAAATTATGTCGTGATGATCGTTATTTTGGTGTGAATGGTAAGCGGAGTGGAAAAATCAATCAAACCACCACAAAGATGTTATTTATGTGTCGTGAGTGATGTCTTGTTTACATTATGTTCTATTCGTCATTAACCTCTTAAGCGACAGAGAGGAGTGGGGCGTTAACGTTTATGACGGGGAGAGTCCCCGTCGGTTGATATTTACTTAATTTGAATATCGACGTTATATTTTTTAGTTTTGTTTTTACGGGCGTCGTTTCGGGTTTGCAGCACTCGCAGCTCATATTTGCCAGAAGCAGGGAGTGAGTATTGTCCGTGACTATCGAGTTCTGGGGAATATCTGGATAAATCAACAGAATCATCGATTCCTGGCCCGAAGAGGTAAGTATCAGCGCCTTCATTAGAGATACTCACGTGCACTTTCTGACCTTTTTTGGCATAGAAGGTATATGTATCGTAATCGTATCCCTTTATTTCGCCGGAGTACTGAGCGCTGCTATGGCCTTTTCTGAACTCAACATTGACATTCTTACCCGCAGCAAAGCTCGTGGAGGTTAGCAGTGCAAGCAACAATACAGCCTTACTGATGCCCTTAATTTTCATTGGTAGTCTCCTGTTCAGAATGAGTACGATGAACTGTTATAATATAACAATCCTTCACGGGAGAATTCCAGTGGCTTTCCTGTGTTCGGTTAAATCCCGGCGCGGCATTTTTGCCGGGGGGATTACTTATAAAGGGGGCATGGACTGAACAAACCGTAGAAATCTACAGCTGGCTGGCTTGTGGCGCGGGTTTCATTGATGTTAGCTTATGCCAAAACCTGGCATCTTAAAGAGTAAAAGTATGTTTTGTGTGATTTATCGAAGCAGCAAGCGTGACCAGACCTATTTATATGTCGAAAAAAAAGACGATTTTTCGCGTGTTCCTGAGGAACTGATGAAAGGTTTTGGTCAGCCTCAGTTAGCGATGATTCTTCCGCTGGATGGGCGGAAGAAACTGGTCAATGCCGATATTGAAAAGGTTAAACAGGCATTAACCGAGCAAGGTTACTATTTGCAGTTACCGCCACCACCCGAAGATTTGCTGAAGCAACATCTTTCCGTCATGGGGCAGAAAACAGACGACACGAACAAATAACCGATATCCGGCGGTGGCATTATCTTTGTCGGCGCGGGTTTTCATATCCACGATAAGGTGAGGGGAACGTTATGTATCAACATCACAACTGGCAAGGTGCGCTGCTGGATTATCCGGTGAGTAAAGTAGTCTGTGTTGGCAGTAACTATGCCAAACATATTAAAGAGATGGGCAGCGCAGTACCCGAAGAGCCAGTGCTGTTTATTAAACCAGAAACGGCACTGTGCGATCTGCGGCAGCCATTGGCGATCCCATCCGATTTCGGTTCAGTTCATCATGAAGTCGAACTGGCGGTGTTGATTGGCGCGACGCTGCGTCAGGCTACGGAAGAGCATGTCCGCAAAGCCATTGCCGGTTACGGCGTGGCGCTCGATCTGACATTGCGTGATGTTCAGGGAAAAATGAAGAAAGCCGGGCAGCCGTGGGAAAAGGCCAAAGCGTTTGATAACTCTTGTCCGCTTT
Source organism: Escherichia sp. WS1118 (assembly GCF_046487695.1). Classification (NCBI taxonomy): domain Bacteria; kingdom Pseudomonadati; phylum Pseudomonadota; class Gammaproteobacteria; order Enterobacterales; family Enterobacteriaceae; genus Escherichia; species Escherichia sp. WS1118. The sequence goes on from NZ_JBJQIZ010000004.1 coordinate 191,409, forward strand.
CCGGGTTTATTCCCGCGGCGGAGTTTACCGGCGACCCGCAAAATACAACGCTGGGCCTGAGCGTAAACGGCGAGCAACGCCAGCAAGGTACGACTGCGGACATGATCCATAAAATCGTTCCGCTGATCGCTTATATGAGCAAGTTTTTTACCCTCAAGGCCGGTGACGTTGTGCTGACAGGCACGCCTGATGGTGTCGGCCCGTTGCAAAGCGGTGATGAGCTGACAGTCACTTTCGATGGGCATTCTTTGACAACTCGCGTTTTGTAATACTTTTTGCCGCCTGAAAGCGGCGGCAAAACTTGCATCGCTATGCCAGACTGGTTATAAGGTGCGTTTTAACGTAATGGCGGAACACCTGATGAGCGATGTACCTTTCTGGCAAAGTAAAACCCTGGACGAAATGAGCGATGCGGAATGGGAGTCGTTGTGTGATGGTTGCGGTCAGTGTTGCCTGCATAAACTGATGGATGAAGACACCGACGAAATCTACTTCACTAACGTCGCCTGTCGCCAGCTCAATATTAAAACCTGTCAATGTCGGAACTACGAACGTCGTTTCGAGTTTGAACCCGACTGCATTAAATTAACCCGTGAAAATCTGCCAACATTCGAATGGCTGCCAATGACCTGCGCTTATCGTTTGCTGGCGGAAGGTAAAGGTTTACCTGCGTGGCATCCGCTACTTACTGGTTCGAAAGCGGCAATGCATGGTGAACGTATCTCTGTGCGTCATATCGCAGTAAAAGAATCAGAAGTGATTGACTGGCAGGATCATATCTTAAATAAACCTGACTGGGCGCAGTGATAAATTTAATAGATGTTGATGGGGGCTTTCTTAATATACGTCTGGATGCTCGCCATTTCGTAGCCCTGTTTTTGAAAGCGCTCTGTCATAATGAGAGTTACCCGATACCTTATTATCAACAGGTAACTCTCAATCTTTAAAAAACGTCTGTATTTTTAAATGTGATAAACTTTATACCTTGAGTACATAGAGAGAATAATCGCTTATCAGACTTCAGGTATCTCAAAGAGTGTCTTCTTACCGTGTCTTTTCTGATACTCATTACAGGTGTTAATCATTTTTTTGGCCGCTTACTTTTAGTAAAGAAAGCATTAAATCATCATAATCAACGTAGAATCTGGTTGTTTCAGTTTCCGTTTTTATCACCCCGATGGCGGCTATTTCGGTAGTTAATTTTAATTTGGCGGCATCGATATCTTTATTCGCTTGTTTAACCGTGTTAGACAGGGTGGTAAAGAAACTCTGCGCAGATTTTAACTTGTTCTTCAATTCTGGAATCAGTTTCCCTTCAACTACGCCCGCAGCAATAGAACACAGTTTCTTGATGCCGTCATCCAGTACCTTAATGAGAATGCCTTTCTGGGCGAATGCTTCGATTCTATTTTAAACCAGGTGATATTTTTCCTTTCTGCTGGATGGACGCTGTCGCCAGAAGGCCGCGTGAGCACAGGATAAGAGAACGAAAAATCAGCAGTCTATGCAGCGACAAATATTGATAGCCTGAATCAGTATTGATCTGCTGACAAGAACAGACTACTGTATATAAAAACAGTATAACTTCAGGCAGATTATTATGTTGTTTATCAAGCCTGCGGATCTCCGCGAAATTGTGACTTTTCCGCTATTTAGCGATCTTGTTCAGTGTGGCTTTCCTTCACCGGCCGCAGATTACGTTGAACAGCGCATCGATCTGAATCAACTGTTGATCCAGCATCCCAGCGCGACTTATTTCGTCAAAGCAAGTGGTGATTCTATGATTGATGGTGGGATTAGTGACGGTGATTTACTGATTGTCGATAGCGCTATTACCGCCAGCCATGGTGATATTGTCATCGCTGCTGTTGACGGTGAGTTTACGGTGAAAAAATTGCAACTACGCCCGACGGTACAGCTTACTCCTATGAACAGTGCGTACTCGCCCATTACCATCAGTAGCGAAGATACGCTGGATGTCTTTGGTGTGGTGATCCACGTCGTTAAGGCGATGCGCTGATGTTTGCCCTCTGTGATGTAAACGCGTTTTATGCCAGCTGTGAGACGGTGTTTCGCCCTGATTTATGGGGTAAACCGGTGGTTGTGCTATCGAATAATGACGGTTGCGTTATCGCCCGAAACGCTGAGGCAAAGGCGCTGGGCGTTAAAATGGGCGATCCCTGGTTCAAACAAAAAGATCTGTTTCGTCGCTGTGGCGTGGTTTGCTTTAGCAGCAATTATGAGCTTTACGCAGACATGAGTAATCGGGTGATGTCGACGCTGGAAGAACTATCGCCCCGCGTCGAGATTTACAGTATTGATGAGGCATTCTGCGATCTGACAGGTGTGCATAATTGTCGCGATCTGACTGATTTTGGCAGAGAAATTCGCGCAACGGTGCTACAACGTACCCATCTTACTGTTGGTGTGGGGATCGCCCAGACCAAAACGCTGGCTAAGCTTGCCAATTATGCGGCAAAAAAATGGCAGCGGCAGACGGGCGGGGTGGTGGATTTATCAAATCTGGAACGCCAGCGTAAATTAATGTCTGCTCTCCCCGTGGATGAAGTCTGGGGGATTGGACGGCGGATCAGCAAAAAACTGGACGCGATGGGGATCAAAACCGTTCTCGATTTGGCGGATTCAGATATCCGGTTTATCCGTAAACATTTTAATGTCGTGCTCGAAAGAACGGTGCGTGAACTGCGCGGTGAACCCTGTTTGCAACTGGAAGAGTTTGCACCGACGAAGCAGGAAATTATCTGTTCCCGCTCGTTTGGTGAACGCATCACGGATTATCCGTCGATGCGGCAGGCCATTTGTAGTTACGCTGCCCGGGCGGCGGAAAAACTTCGCAGCGAGCATCAATATTGTCGGTTTATCTCCACGTTTATTAAGACGTCACCATTTGCGTTCAATGAACCTTATTACGGCAATAGCGCATCGGTAAAACTGCTGACGCCCACTCAGGACAGCAGGGATATCATTAACGCCGCTACGCGATCTCTGGATGCCATCTGGCAAGCGGGCCATCGCTACCAAAAAGCGGGCGTGATGCTGGGGGATTTCTTCAGTCAGGGAGTCGCGCAGCTCAATTTATTCGATGACAACGCACCGCGCCCCGGGAGTGAGCAATTGATGGCGGTAATGGATACGCTGAATGCTAAAGAGGGCAGAGGAACACTCTATTTTGCCGGGCAGGGGATCCAGCAACAATGGCAGATGAAGCGTGCCATGCTTTCACCATGTTATACAACGCGAAGTTCTGATTTACTGCGGGTCAAATAAACATAGCGGCAGGAAAAAGCGCTCCCGCAGGAGCGCCGAATGGATTAGCGACCGAACAGGTCACGTTTTTTCGCTTTAAACGGCTGGGAAATCACCACCAGCACCGCGACAATCAGGTAAGCGATAAAAATACCGAGCAGCCACTGCGGCATTTCCAGACCTAAAAATTCCCACTGACGCTCGGCGCAATCGCCAGAGGCGACAAACACTTGCGGCACCCATTTATCCAGCGGCAGCCATTCCGGGAAACGAGCCATAAAATCACAGGTCGCAAACGGCGAAGGATAGAGCTGAAGCATGGTGTGCTCGTAAGTTAACTGCACACCGCGGAACGCACTATACAACCAGATAACCATCGCTACATAACGCAGCGGAGTTTTCGGGGCGATCGCGCCAATCAGCGCAGCACCCAGAACGCCGAATAACGCGCAGCGTTCATAAATACAGAGCACGCAAGGTTTCAGTAACATCACATGCTGGAACCACAGCGCCGTCAGTTCCAGTGCCAGAGCAGTAAACGCCATCAACAGCCATGCGCCCCGGCCTTGTGAACATTGGTTCAAAAATCGCAACATAATCATTTCCCTGCAATATGCATAGAGTGCGCAGTTTAAACCAATTCATTCGCTGCGCCACCAGGAGGCAGCAAAAATAGGACGCAATTGGACAATTATCGGGCGAAAAGGCAAGCCGGGCATTTATATGCCCGGTAAGTTGTTATCAAAGCGTTGCTATCCAGCCCATTTGCATAAACCATTCGGTTACAGGAGCAAGCGTAAACTCGACGCAGAGCAGCCCGACGAGTGTCAGGACGAGGGTGTAAGGCAGGGCCATCCACACCATGCGGCCATAAGAGAGACGAATCAATGGCGCGAGTGCAGAGGTCAGCAGGAACAGGAACGCAGCCTGACCGTTCGGCGTAGCGACGGAGGGCAGATTGGTACCGGTATTAATGGCGACCGCCAGCAGCTCATATTGCTTCAACGTGATAGCGCCACTTTCCATTGCCGCTTTCGCTTCGTTGATATAAATCGTCCCCACGAAGACGTTATCCGAAATGGATGACAGCAGACCGTTGAAAATATAGAACAACGACAGCTGAGCATGTTCAGATGCCTGCAACACAAACTGAATAATCGGCGAAAACAGTTGTTGGTCGATAATCACCGCGACTACTGAGAAAAACACCGTCAACAGTGCGGTGAATGGCAGAGATTCGGTGAAGGCTTTACCGATAGCATGTTCATCGGTAACACCGGTCAATGATGTCGCCAGAATAATGACTGACAAACCAATCAAACCAACTTCCGCCAGATGCAGTGCCAGCGCAGTCACCAGCCAGACGCCGATAATCGCCTGGACAATCAGACGGATTTTATCCTGACGTGTACGCTGGAGACGGCTTTGATCGTCAAACTGTTGCAGTACTTCGCGGACTTTCTCCGGCAGCGTTTCACCGTAGCCAAACCAACGCAGCTTCTCTACCAGCAGGCAGGTTAACAGGCCACAAATCAGAACCGGGACGGTCACCGGCGACATGCGCAGGAAGAAATCGCCAAAATGCCAGCCAGCCGCTTTAGCGATGATCAGGTTCTGTGGTTCGCCCACCATGGTCATCACGCCGCCTAATGCGGTGCCGACACCGGCATGCATCATCAGACTACGCAGAAAGCCACGGAACTGTTCCAGAACCACTTTGTAATGCTTGTCGATATGACTATCGTCTTGCAGGTCGGTATCTTCGGCACGGGAAGAGGCTACGCGATGATAAATACCATAAAAACCGACTGCAACGCTGATCACCACCGCCACGACGGTTAAGGCATCGAGGAACGCGGAGAGGAACGCCGCCGCCACGCAAAAAGAGAGCGACAGTAGCATTTTGGAGCGAATGCTTAACAGCAAACGGGTAAATATGAACAACAACAGCTGTTTCATAAAATAGATACCCGCCACCATAAACATCAGTAACAGCAAGACTTCAAGATTTGCCGCCACTTCTTCACGAACATGTTCCGCGCTGGTCATGCCGATGAATACCGCTTCGATAGCCAACAGACCACCGGGGAGCAGCGGGTAGCATTTCAGGGCCATCGCCAGAGTGAAAATAAATTCCGCTACCAGCAACCAGCCAGCGACGAAAGGGCTGATGAGGAAAATTAACGGATTTACGATTAAGAAAATGATGAGGGCGAGTTTGTACCAGTCGGGGGACTGGCCCAAAAAATTGCGCCATAGTGCGCGGCCCCAGGAGATCTCCATGATGGTTTCCCTTACCTTAGAAATAATCAATGATGTTTTTATGTTTAAACGCAAAGCTTAACGGTCAGACAGGAGTGAGGCAAGTCTTGATAGTCAAGGGGAAAGAGATGCAGAAAATGAAGCCTTGATCCCTTTTTTCTTCTTTTTGTCTTCTATCAGCGTAGTTAGCCCTCTGGTATGATGAGTCCAACTTTGTTTTGCTGTGTTATGGAAATCTCACTATGGTCATTAAGGCGCAAAGCCCGGCGGGTTTCGCGGAAGAGTACATTATTGAAAGTATCTGGAATAACCGCTTCCCTCCCGGGACTATTTTGCCCGCAGAACGTGAACTTTCAGAATTAATTGGCGTAACGCGTACTACGTTACGTGAAGTGTTACAACGTCTGGCACGAGATGGCTGGTTGACCATTCAACACGGCAAGCCGACGAAGGTGAATAATTTCTGGGAAACCTCTGGTTTAAATATCCTTGAAACACTGGCGCGACTGGACCACGAAAGTGTGCCGCAACTTATTGATAATTTGCTGTCGGTGCGTACCAATATTTCAACTATTTTTATTCGCACCGCGTTTCGTCAACATCCCGATAAAGCGCAGGAAGTGCTGGCAACCGCTAATGAAGTGGCCGATCACGCCGACGCCTTTGCCGAGCTGGATTACAACATTTTCCGCGGCCTGGCGTTTGCTTCCGGCAACCCGATTTACGGTCTGATCCTTAACGGGATGAAAGGGCTGTATACGCGCATTGGTCGTCACTATTTCGCCAATCCGGAAGCGCGCAGTCTGGCGCTGGGCTTCTATCACAAACTGTCGGCGTTGTGCAGTGAAGGCGCACACGATCAGGTATACGAAACAGTGCGTCGCTATGGGCATGAGAGTGGCGAGATTTGGCACCGGATGCAGAAAAATCTGCCGGGTGATTTAGCCATTCAGGGACGATAATCCTTCCAGACGGATGACAAACGTATAATTGCCTGATGCGCTACGCTTATCAGGCCTACGTGTTTTTTTGCAATGTATTGAATTTGCGATACTTTGTAGGCCGGATAAGGCATTTACGCCGCATCCGGCAAAAATGAGTCCTCCTCAAACGAGGAGGACTATTTACAGATTTCCCATTCTCGGCGGGCAACGTTCCAGCAACTCGACGCTGCCGTCTTCGTTTTGCTGTTCCAGCATCACATCAAATCCCCACAGGCGATGCACATGCTTCAGCACTTCTTTGCGCCCCCGATCCAGCGGTGCGCGATTATGTGGAATGTAACGCAGCGTCAGCGAACGGTCGCCGCGCAAATCCACGTTCCAGATCTGAATATTCGGCTCCAGATTACTTAAGTTATATTGCGACGATAACCGGTTACGGATTTCCCGATAACCTTCTTCATTATGAATAGCGGAAATCTCCAGATAATTATGCCGATCATCATCCAGCACGGTGAAGAAGCGGAAATCACGCATCACTTTCGGTGACAGGAACTGGCTGATAAAACTCTCATCTTTGAAATCACGCATCGCGAAATGCAGCGTTTCCAGCCAGTCGGAACCGGCGATATCCGGGAACCAGTATTTGTCTTCTTCCGTTGGCGACTGACAAATCCGTTTAATATCCTGGAACATGGCAAACCCGAGGGCATACGGGTTGATGCCGCTGTACCACGGGCTGTTATAGGGCGGCTGGAAGACCACATTGGTGTGGCTGTGCAAAAACTCCAGCATAAAACGTTCCGTTACTTTCCCTTCATCATACAGATGGTTAAGGATGGTGTAGTGCCAGAAGGTCGCCCAGCCTTCGTTCATCACCTGAGTCTGTTTTTGCGGATAAAAATACTGGCTCACCTTACGCACAATACGCAGGATTTCACGCTGCCATGATTCCAGCAGTGGCGCATTTTTCTCCATAAAATAGAGCAGGTTTTCTTGTGGTTCGGACGGATAGCGGCGCGCTTCAGCAACCGTTTTCTCTTCCTCGCGCTTCGGCAGGGTACGCCAGAGCATATTGACCTGACTTTGCAGATACTCTTCGCGACTCTTCTGCCGGGCTTTCTCTTCTTGCAGCGAGATTTTTTGCGGGCGTTTGTACCGGTCCACGCCGTAGTTCATCAGCGCGTGGCACGAGTCCAGAAGCCGTTCTACTTCATCAACGCCATAACGCTCTTCGCACTCGGTAATATATTTACGGGCAAAAATCAGATAATCGACAATCGAACTGGCGTCGGTCCAGCTACGGAATAAGTAATTGTTTTTGAAGAAAGAGTTATGCCCATAGCAGGCATGAGCCATCACCAGCGCTTGCATGGTAATGGTGTTCTCTTCCATCAGGTAAGCGATACACGGGTTAGAGTTAATGACGATTTCATAGGCCAGTCCTTGCTGACCGTGCTTATACAGCCGTTCAGTCTCGATAAACTTTTTACCGAATGACCAGTGCGGATAGTTAATTGGCATGCCGACGCTGGAGTAGGCATCCATCATCTGTTCTGAGGTTATCACTTCAATCTGGTGCGGGTAGGTATCCAGCCGGTAGAGTTTCGCCACCCGGTCTATCTCTGCCAGATAAACATCCAGCAGGTCGAACGTCCAGTCGGGTCCATCGCTCAAACGTGTGGTGTCCTTATTCATAGAATCGATCGTCGCCATACGCGCACCTCATTGTTGTCGGCGCTCTCTGTGTGGAGCACCTCATTTCAAGCATAGAACACCTGTTAAAAACCGCGTCGCCGGAGAATTTTTTTCTTTGCGATTTCTTATTATCAGAGTGCCACTAATCCGCTTCTGAACGGAATTTTATGCTGGATAAAAAGGGCGTTCAGCAGGAGATACTAAAGACGCCATATTGCCGCAGAGTCAGGGAGATGTGAGCCAGCTCACCATAAAAAAGCCGTATGTTGAATAATATTTTCAACTGAGTTATCAAGATGTAATTAGATTATTATTCTTTTACTGTATCTACCGTTATCGGAGTGGCTATGCGAGTTGTCATACTGGGAAGTGGTGTGGTAGGCGTTGCCAGCGCCTGGTACTTAAATCAGGCAGGACATGAGGTCACCGTCATTGATCGGGAGCCGGGGGCCGCCCTGGAAACCAGTGCCGCGAATGCCGGGCAAATCTCCCCCGGATATGCTGCACCGTGGGCGGCACCAGGTGTGCCTTTAAAAGCGATTAAATGGATGTTCCAGCGCCATGCGCCGCTGGCGGTTCGTCTCGACGGTACGCAGTTCCAGTTGAAATGGATGTGGCAAATGTTACGTAACTGCGACACCAGCCACTACATGGAAAACAAAGGGCGGATGGTACGTCTGGCGGAATACAGCCGTGATTGCCTGAAAGCATTGCGCGCCGAAACCAATATTCAGTATGAAGGGCGTCAGGGTGGGACGCTGCAACTGTTCCGTACTGAACAACAGTATGAAAACGCGACCCGCGATATCGCCGTGCTGGAAGATGCTGGCGTACCGTATCAGCTGCTGGAATCCAGCCGCCTGGCGGAAGTGGAGCCCGCGCTGGCAGAAGTGGCGCACAAACTGACGGGCGGCCTGCAACTGCCCAATGATGAAACCGGAGACTGCCAGCTGTTTACCCAGAATCTGGCGCGGATGGCGGAGCAGGCGGGGGTTAAATTCCACTTTAATACGCCCGTTGACCAACTGCTTTGCGACGGCGAGCAAATCTACGGCGTGAAGTGTGGTGATGAAGTGATTAAGGCCGATGCGTATGTGATGGCGTTTGGTTCTTACTCGACGGCGATGCTCAAAGGCATTGTTGATATTCCGGTGTATCCGCTGAAAGGCTACTCGCTGACTATTCCGATTGCGCAGGAAGATGGTGCGCCGGTGTCTACTATCCTTGATGAAACCTACAAAATCGCCATTACCCGTTTCGATAACCGCATTCGTGTTGGCGGAATGGCGGAAATTGTTGGCTTTAACACCGAGCTGTTGCAACCGCGTCGTGAAACGCTGGAGATGGTGGTTCGCGATCTCTATCCACGCGGCGGTCATGTTGAGCAGGCGACTTTCTGGACTGGCCTGCGCCCGATGACGCCAGACGGCACGCCGGTTGTCGGGCGTACACGCTTTAAAAATCTGTGGCTGAATACCGGTCACGGCACGCTCGGCTGGACGATGGCTTGCGGTTCCGGTCAGTTGTTAAGCGATCTGCTCTCGGGGCGCACGCCAGCGATCCCGTATGAAGATCTAAGCGTAGCGCGCTACAGCCGTGGATTTACGCCATTACGCCCGGGCCATTTACATGGCGCACACAGCTAAGGAAACGAGATGACCCGTCCGATACAGGCCAGCCTCGATCTGCAGGCATTAAAACAGAATCTGTCCATTGTCCGCCAGGCCGCGCCGCGCGCGCGCGTCTGGTCGGTGGTAAAAGCGAACGCTTACGGGCACGGTATTGAGCGTATCTGGAGCGCGATCGGGGCTACCGATGGCTTTGCATTGCTTAACCTGGAAGAGGCAATAACGTTACGTGAGCGCGGCTGGAAAGGACCGATCCTGATGCTGGAAGGATTTTTCCATGCTCAGGATCTGGAGATTTATGACCAGCACCGCCTGACCACCTGCGTACACAGCAACTGGCAGCTCAAAGCACTGCAAAATGCGCGGCTAAAAGCACCGTTGGATATTTATCTTAAAGTGAACAGTGGAATGAATCGGTTGGGCTTCCAGCCCGATCGCGTGCTTACCGTCTGGCAGCAGTTGCGGGCGATGGCGAATGTTGGCGAAATGACCCTGATGTCACATTTTGCCGAAGCGGAACATCCTGATGGAATTTCCGGCGCGATGGCGCGTATTGAGCAGGCGGCGGAAGGGCTGGAGTGTCGGCGTTCGTTGTCCAATTCGGCGGCGACTCTGTGGCACCCGGAAGCGCATTTTGACTGGGTTCGGCCTGGCATTATTTTGTATGGCGCTTCGCCGTCCGGTCAGTGGCGTGATATCGCCAATACCGGATTACGTCCGGTGATGACGCTAAGCAGTGAGATTATTGGTGTCCAGACGCTAAAAGCGGGCGAGCGTGTGGGCTACGGCGGTCGCTATACTGCGCGCGATGAACAGCGAATCGGCATTGTCGCCGCAGGATACGCCGACGGTTATCCGCGCCACGCGCCTACCGGTACCCCTGTTTTAGTGGACGGCGTTCGCACCATGACGGTGGGGACAGTCTCGATGGATATGCTGGCGGTCGATTTAACGCCTTGCCCGCAAGCGGGTATTGGTACGCCAGTTGAGCTGTGGGGCAAGGAGATCAAAATTGATGATGTCGCCGCCGCTGCCGGAACGGTAGGCTATGAGTTGATGTGCGCGCTGGCGTTACGCGTCCCGGTTGTGACGGTGTAACTTGTTATCGCTGGATGCGACCAGCGTCGTATCCAGCGTTACAAAACACATTAAACTTAAGATTCGGCTTCTTCCTCCGCTACCCGAACACCAATCTTCAACACTTCATTATCTTCTTTCTCGGCCACCGTCCAGATCATCCCGGCAAACTCTACCTGGTCACCGACAACCGGTGCTGCGCCTAACAACTGCTGGACGATTTCACCCAGCGTTTGCTGCTTATCGCGATATTCTCGCCCGTCTTCCAGGCCATATATCAGCGCCACATCAGCATATTTGGCGCTGGCTTCGAGAATGAAGTCACCAAAGAAGCGTTGATCCAGCGCGACCGGCGGCGACTGGCTGAACAGTTTACCGAGCGCCGGGAGATCGCGTTCCCGACCAATTACACACAACACATCGCCTTCGCGCAGTCGGGTGCTGCCGGTGGGATGAAGCAACTGGTTATCACGAAACAGTGCCGCAATACGCGTCTCTTTTGGCATATGCAAATCACGCAGTGCCGCGCCCACGCACCATTTATCGGCACTCAATTGATAAACAAACTGCTCCCACGGATTTTCCGGATGAATATCCAGGCCAACGCGTGACACCGGACGTCCCACTGGCGGAACGACCACTTTGGCTTTTTTCGCCGCCCACGAGAGTGATGTTCCCTGCAATAGCAGTGAAACCAGGACCACAAAGAAGGCGACATTAAAGAACAGTCGCGCATTCTCCAGCCCCGCCATCATCGGGAACACAGCCAGAATAATCGGCACCGCGCCGCGTAATCCTACCCAGCTGATAAACACGCGCTCACGCAGATTGAAGCCACGGAACGGTAGCAATCCGGCAAATACCGAAAGAGGACGGGCGAAGAAAATCATCCATGCGGACAAAATGAGCGCCGGAATGGCAATAGGCAGCAGATCGCTTGGGTTAACCAATAGCCCCAGCACCAGGAACATGGCGATTTGCGCCAGCCAGGCGAGGCCGTCGAAATTTTGCAGGATGCCGTAGCGGTTGCGAATCGGCCGATTACCCAGCAGAAAACCGCACAGATAAACAGCCAGAATACCGCTGCCTTCCAGCGCCGTGGTTAAAGCAAAAATTAAAATACCGCCGCTTAATGCCAGCAATGGATATAATCCGGTGGGCAGGGCGATGCGATTAATCATTTGCAGCAGTAAATAACCACCGCCAAGCCCGATGACAATCCCGAGGCCAAATTGCTGCAGAATATCGACCACGAACATCCAACTGACACTGCTTTCATGTTGCTGGATCATCGCAATCAGGGTAATCGTCAGAAAGACCGCCATTGGATCATTACTGCCGGATTCAATTTCCAGCGTCGAGCCAACACGTTCGTTAAGCCCCTTACCACCCAGCAGAGAAAAGACCGCTGCAGCATCGGTGGAGCCGACGATAGCGCCGATTAATAATCCTTCAATCAAATCAAGATTAAACAGCCACGCCGCCATCATGCCGGTTAAACCAGAGGTGATAAGCACGCCCAGCGTCGCCAGCGACAGTGCCGGTCCTAACGCCACACGAAAGGAACTGGCCTGAGTACGCATCCCGCCGTCGAGCAAAATAATCGCCAGCGCCAGGTTACTTACCATGTAGGCGAAGGGGTAATTATCAAACGGGATACCGCCGACGCCATCAACCCCCGCCAGCATGCCGATCGCCAGAAAAATAACCAGAATGGGAATACCAAGACGGGAAGAAAATGAACTAAGTAATATACTGCTGGTGACAAGGATGGATCCTAAGATGAAAAGGCTAATTATTGTTGTGGCATCCAACGGTCGGTTACTCCTGATTACGCTGTCTCTTATATAAACCCTACCATATTAGCGGCAGAGACAGCGTTTTACTTAGCCCTGAAGCGTGATTTTTTTACATTTTAAGAACAGGATGACCGCTAATCGTCAACTGGGTGCCTTCCTGGGTGTTATTAAGAATGGCATGTGCGCCCAACGGCAGTGTAACCGTGCGTTGTTCATGACCAAAATCGAGGCCGGTAATGAGTGGAATCGACAGGCGGGAACGCAAAAACGCGTACACTGACTCCAGGTTGTAACCTGCGTCATAATCATTAGGCGTGCTGCCGCTAAAGCTACCGAGAATAATCGCCTTCTGACGTGGCAAAATTCCAGCATGATAGAGCTGCAACAGCATACGTTCGACGCGGAAAGGGTGCTCGTTAATATCTTCCAGCACCAGAATACCGTTCTCAATTTTTGGCATCCACGGTGTACCAATCAGTGAAATCAGCATCGCAAGATTGCCTCCCCACAGCGTGCCTTCGGTCTGACATGTCGGGCCTTCCCCTTGCCATTCAATGGTGAACGTTTTATTGCGTAACGCCAGCCAGAAGTGGTGCTCGGTAAAGGCATTTAGTTCATCCGCGCCAAAGTTTGCTACCAGCATGGGGCCGCTAAAGGTGATGACATTGCCTTGCGCCAGAAGACCGCACTGAATGGCGGTAAAATCGCTATGTCCGCAAATGAGTAACGGGTCATGTTGTTGGCGAGCCACCAGTGCCTGCCAGTCAATATCTGCCAGTAAACGACTGGCACCGTAACCGCCGCGTACAGACAGCACGATGGTGTTGGGGGTAGTCAGTCTGGCAAGAGAATTGAGATCTTCCAGACGCTCCGTTTCCGTACCCGCAAAACGCTCACAACGACGGGCAATAACCTCGACGTTATTGACCTGATGCCCCGCGTCGGTAAGGCGCTGGATACCACGCAGCGCGGCGTGCTGTTTAATGCAGTAACCCGATGGGGCAATTAAGTGAAACAGAGACATGGCAATTCCTTGCTGACAACAGAAACGAAATGTATATCATGCCGCTTAGGTGTGCCGTTGTCACCTCAACGGCGATTCCAGGCTATAAGGACAGAAGAAGTGAAATTGAGATGGTTTGCCTTTTTGATTGTGTTATTAGCGGGTTGTTCATCAAAGCATGACTATACGAACCCGCCGTGGAACGCGAAAGTTCCGGTGCAACGTGCGATGCAGTGGATGCCAATAAGCCAGAAAGCCGGTGCAGCCTGGGGCGTCGATCCACAATTGATCACGGCGATTATCGCTATCGAATCGGGTGGTAATCCGAACGCGGTGAGTAAATCGAATGCCATTGGTTTGATGCAGATAAAAGCTTCAACCTCCGGACGTGATGTATATCGTCGTATGGGCTGGAGCGGTGAGCCGACGACCAGCGAGCTGAAAAATCCGGAGCGTAATATTTCAATGGGGGCGGCTTACCTGAATATTCTGGAAACCGGCCCGCTGGCAGGCATTGAAGATCCGAAGGTACTGCAATATGCGCTGGTGGTGTCATACGCTAACGGGGCAGGTGCGCTGCTACGGACTTTCTCGTCAGATCGGAAAAAGGCGATCAGCAAAATCAACGATCTGGATGCTGATGAGTTCCTCGATCACGTAGCGCGAAATCATCCTGCGCCGCAGGCTCCGCGCTATATCTACAAACTTGAGCAGGCACTGGACGCGATGTAAATCAGTCGCGCACATTGTCCGCTTTTTTCCGGGCTTCTCGCTCGAGAGAGAAAATAATCCGCTGTAATTGCCGCTCCACCGTCGGGCTGACGTTAAGAAAACGGAAGCTCAGACGGGGAGTGGTGATGGTTTCATTTTTGCCATCAATCACTTTGCGCTCGCTGATGGAGATTAACTGGGCGTCAAAGTGAAAAACACCCCATTGCCCCATGTTGACTTCAATCTGAGCGAAGCGCATGCCTTCGTGTAATTCGGCAGGCTTTGCTGTTTCCAGTAATGCGCCCATGCCGCCTAACGACAAATCATACAGGCGGAAACGTAACGTACTGTTATCCGCCAGTTTGGTCTGGCAAAAATAAGGCGGATGGAGTGGGGCGGTGATGCGGAAATATCGGCGTCGTTGTACAAACCATAAGGTGGGAGGCGGTACGGTAATAAATGCCGGAAGCTGCAAGTATTCACTCTGCTGTAGTTGTTCAACAGTAAACTCGACTTTCGCACCCTGAGTTTCGGCGGTAATGGTAATGTGCTGCGCCTTTAGCACGGCGATGTTGTCTTCGGCCTGGCTGCCGAAATCCAGCACCAGTTTATCCGGAGTTATTGCCAGTATTTTGCTGATCAGCTGCCCGCCATTCCAGCTGATACGCAAAGGAATTGCGGCTTTGTGCAAATCGCGTAACACGCCCAGGACGGCTAACGGATTTTGTTTCAGGAACTGCTCATGGTAATGACTCACGCGGAAAAACTCCTGACTGACAAACTGTCTTTGGTTTATCGGTCGCAGTTAACAAAACTTAATACAAATGCGCGAATATTTTTTACATGTTGTTCTTAAATCAGCCGACATACGCCCAGCATCGATCCCGCCCTTGCCTATACTTAGAGCGTTGACGTAAGCATTTCTTGCGTCCGATTCATCGAAACGAGGGCCTGAACATGGGAATTATTGCCTGGATTATTTTTGGCCTGATAGCCGGTATTATCGCCAAGCTAATCATGCCGGGGCGTGATGGTGGTGGATTTTTCCTGACCTGTATTCTTGGGATAGTCGGTGCGGTGGTCGGCGGCTGGCTGGCGACCATGTTTGGCATTGGCGGCTCCATCAGCGGTTTTAATTTGCACAGCTTCCTGGTGGCGGTGGTGGGCGCTATCCTGGTGCTGGGCGTATTCCGCCTCCTGCGAAGAGAATAAGATTTTCATAAGGCGGATAGCGATACAGATGCCGCTATCCGCTTTCACATCAGAACGTATACTCGATACCAGCCCAGAAATTGCGACCTTCTTCAATAAACCCTTCACTGTAGGCATATTTGGTATCAAACAGGTTATTGACCGACGCATTAACGCTGAAGCCATGACCTAAGGTGTAATCGGCTCGAATGTGGGTCACCGCAAAACCGGCGGCTTTTTGTGAACCGTCACTGTTGCTGTAGCTGGAGGAACGCGCCTCTTCCGACAGCGTTACGCTTAACGGCTCCCACGGTTTGAGAGTCATCCATGCGGTCATTGTCTGCGTTGGCAGATCGGTTATCTTGCCGATGTCTTTACGTTTGGCATCAGCGTGGATCAGGGCGTAGCTCAATCCTACATCCAGTATATTGCTGATTTTCCCCTTAATACCGGCATCCAGACCGCTGTAATCCACCGTGCCGCTGTTCTGATTTTGAATGGTATCGGCATCGATATTGTGCGAGAGGATGGCATCACTCACCCGGTTATAGTAAACGCTGACCTCAAATCCCCAGTCGTGCGTGAAGGCACCATTCCAGGTTAAATCCACCCCGCGCGCGCGTTCCGGCTTGAGCTGCGGGTTAACAATCGCTATCTGGTTATACGCAGGTTTGGACGTGGTATAGCGTTCTTTCAGCGTCGGAAAGCGTGTGCGGTCATAGTACGAAAGCGCCAGCGTGTCTTCATTGGCAAAGTGGTATTTCCCCATCACCTGCCAGTTAAAAGCTGACTGATTGTTGTCGTCATAATGGGTGATACTGCCATCTTTCTCATGTTTTTTCGCTTCTACGCTATCGCGCCAGTCATAGCTGATTCCAGCCACGACATCGACATTATCGGCAGCAGCCCATTGATATTCACTGGCGAGCGACCAGGTACGATCTTCATAGCGATCGTAAGCGGCGTGCGGCGCACCTTTTTCCCGGTGTACGTCATCTTTCCAGTTAACGGCAAACGACAGCAGATCGTTTTCACGCACATCGGCTGCCAGTTGTAACCCGGCACCGTCGCTGTAATCGGAATAATGGCTGTAGCTGCCTTTTTTATTTTTCAAATCAGCCAGCGAGTTGTACATCATTAGCGTATTTTCAAAGGTGTCGCGATACAGCCGACTTTTCAGGGTAAAACGATCGTTTAGTTGGGTCGTTCCCTGATAATAAAAACTTTCTTTGTCATACTCTGGCCACTGCCAGTAGCGTGATTTCTGACCACTATTTCCACTGTATGGCGGGTTATCTTTTTCACCATCCTGCTTAATGTAAGTCAATGTGTATTCATCGTTTTCGCGTGGTGTAAAACCGAGCTTCACAATGCCGCGTTTATCATCAGCCGATGAATTAATCATCTTGCCGTGTTTGCCTGCAATATCATTATTTACACCATGCGGCAGGCCGAGAAAATCCTGCTTTAGCTGGCTACCGCTGACTTGCAAATACCCCAGATCGCTGCTGGCGGCAAATGAAGCATGCATATCGTAGGCATTGTCATGGCTACGGCTCCATCCCTGGCGATATCCCAGATTTGCTTCCAGAGGTTTTGTTGGCTTCTGGGTGGTGATATTAATGGCTCCGCCCATCTGATTAGGCCCCTGAAGCAGCGACGAATACCCTTTGGAAACTTCAACTGCCCCCAAATTGTTGGTCAGAATCCGCGCCAGATCGAGGTTGCCGTCATAGGGAACATAAATGGGCACACCGTCGAAATAGACCGGCACCTGACGACTATCAAAGCCACGAACTTTGACCTGTTCTTCGTTGCGGCTACCTGACTTTTGCAGCACCACGCCGGGGACGACACTTAATGCCTGAGCGACATTCTGTTTATCCAGGGCCTTCATGGTGGGTTGATCGAGAACGGTGGTCGTCGTTGATGATACCGGACTGGACCATACGGTCAGCGTGTCGCTCTCCTGAGCCGCTACGGCCTGCTGGGTAAAGGCAAGTGATAATACTGTGCAGAGATAACGTTTTTTGAGTCTCATAGAATAAATTCCGTTTAACAAAGAATTAAATAGAGGCTGCGGGTTGCAGACTGACTTTAATGTCAGCAGGTGCCGCGTAATAAGGCGCGGAGGTAATAAAAAGGCGAATGCCGCAGTCGAGGTAATTTTTGAGTGTTGTCAGATTAATTCCGCCGGTCAGAGCCAGCGTGCAGTGGGGAGCCAGCGACGGTGCTATTTGCGCAATTTCAGTTGCCTGTTGCGGACTAAATTTGTCGAGCTGAAGTACGTCTGGTTGCGCGCGTAACGCGGCGATTGCCTCTTTCGGCGTGTCGGCTTCAACAACTATTTTCTTCTCGGGTGCGTGGCGACGTAACTGATTGATTGCGCCTGACCAGTCCTGATTGTCATGAAGAAAATGGCGGTGGTTGGCAAACAATAATATGGTTTCCGCACATCCGGCACGATGAATCAGTCCTCCGGCAGCCAGAATTGCCTGCGAGGCCAGTAAGCGGGTGCCCGGAATTGCTTTTCGGGTGCAGGCGATATTGCCATCAGGGTAACGTTCACGAAGTAACGCCAGCATTTGAGCGAGATAATCAGAAACACCGCAACTCCACTCCAGCACATTCTGGACTGCCTTCCATCCCTGATGAAGTGCTGCGGCATTACCTTGCGCACTGATTAGCCGCTGACCCGCGTTCGCTTGTGAACCGTCGCTGACCGCGTCATCAATAGTTAATCCCAGCGTAGTTAACATCTTACACGCGACAGAAATTCCGCTGACGCAGCCGCCCTGACGGAGAAAAAACTCTATATAGCCATGCTGGTGTCCAATATTTAATGCTCGCGTGGTCAGGTCACCGCCCTGGATATCTTCCAGCAGTAACGCATCGATTTGTGCCTGAGAAAGGAAAATCATCGCAGTGTCTCCTGCGGTACGCTATCCCACCAGATGAGCGCCCAGTCGCGGCTGGCAGGGGCGAGGGCACGAGCATCTTGTTGTTGATACCAGCGATATAACCGCTCACGCTCATCGTCGTTAAGCGCGCCCAGACTCCAGCTGACGTTCTGCTCAAAACGTTCCCAGGTGCTGTTATCCTGTTGGCAATTTTGTCCACGGATAAAATCAACGTGAGCATAAATTCCCATCTGATACAGGACGTTGAGTGCAAAGATATAGTTGGGTAATTCGATCACTTCCCGACCAGCCGCCCGCTGAATGGCTGGAGAGACGAACGAGGTGCTGACCAGATGAGTCGTATAGACGCGAAGCCGTGCCTGATTATTCAGTTTGCTCATTGCCTGGCGCATATCAGCCACCAGAGTGGAGCGGGAAGCCACGGCAATATCGCAGCGTGGTAGGTCACTCCAGTCCTCTTCCCAGGCGCGCTGGATCCAGTGGACATTGTCTGCCTTTAGCGCGGCGGCGCGACGGGCGGCAACGTTCAGCATCCCCTGACTGTAATCAACGCCATAAATCGTCGTGAGTTTGTCCGCCAGCGCCAGCGATACGGTACCCGGTCCGCAGCCCATATCGAATAAGGTTTGCGCGCCTTGCAGGTCAATTTTTGAGGTCAGTTGTTGCAGGTAGCTGTCCGTAGGCGAGGCGCAATTTTCCGCCATTTTTTCCGCCCGTTGATCCCAGTGATCCGGCGTTTTTTCTGTGCGATGGGCCAGCCTGAGTTGCTGAAGGTAAAGGTCTGCAAAATCAATATCGTCAATGAGCATGATTTTTCCTTAGTGCTTAATTGCAGAGAGGTGATGGTGAATCTGGTCGGCAGAAACCCGGTACAGGGCAGCCAGTTTTTTCGTTGTTAACTGTTCGGTCGGTAAGCCTTGTGTTACTCGTCCATCTGGCTCTACCTGGATAATGCTGTCGGCAATGGCGTTGGCATGGAGCGGATGATGAGTCGACATTAACATTGTCATGCCGTTATTTTTGAGCTGCGCCAGCGTGTCCAGAAGTTGGATCTGATGACCGAAATCGAGGCTGGAGGCAGGCTCATCCAGTAATAACAAGCGCGGTTGCTGGACGAGTGCACGGGCGATTAAAGCCAGCTGACGTTCACCGCCGCTAAGCGTATTCCAGCGTCGTGCCGCCAGATGCAAAATGCCCAGCTTTTCCAGTTGCTCCGTTGCTTTCAGGCGTTCTTGCTTACCGGGAACGGAAAAAGCGCCTATGGTGGGGGCCAGGCCCATCAACACCATATCCAGCACACTAAAAGCAAAAATGCCGTCGTGCGCCTGCGGCACCCAGGCAATAGCCTGCGCGCGCTGGCGATGGCTGAGTGTCTGCACAGGGAGGCTATCCAGTAAGATCTCGCCTTTTAATAACGGTATAACGCCAAGAATGGAGCGCATGAGTGTGGTTTTGCCGCAACCATTGGCTCCTAACAGACAACAAATTGTTCCTTGCGACAGGGTGAAGGACACGTCGCGTAGCACCGGATGGCGGGAGTAACCCAGAGACGCATGACGGACGGCAAGCAAAGTCACTGGCGACCTCCGCGTAACAACAAAAACAGGAAAAACGGTGCACCAACAAAAGCGGTCAGAATGCCAAGTGGGATTTCTGTTGTTCCAATGCTGCGTGCCAGCGTATCGGTAAGCAGGAGCAGAATCGCGCCAGTACACATTGCCATGGGCAACAGCTGCTGATGGTTATGACCGGTCAACAAGCGGGCAATGTGCGGAACGACCAGGCCGACCCAACCAATTATGCCCGCTATTGCTACCGTGCTGGCGGTGATGAGTGTGGCGCAGAAAATTAATCCAAAGCGCAGACGTGTCACGTTCAGTCCCAGCGAACGGGCTTCGTCGTCGGAAAGCGTGAGTAAATTCATGCGCCAGCGGAGAAAAAACAGGGGCAAGGAGCCTATGAGAATGATCGGTGCAGCATAGCAGAGATCGCGTAAGGTCACGGTGGACAGCCCCCCCAGCAACCAGAAGGTAATTGACGGTAACTGGGTGTAAGGATCGGCCAGCGTTTTTATTAGCGATATCCCCGCTCCGCACAACGTTCCTAACGCAATGCCTACCAGCACCAGGGTTAAGATCGGATCGTGGCGGGTCACCCGACGCGTAATCAACCAGACGCCCGCGACCACCATCAGCCCGCCGCAAAATGCGTACAGCTGGATGTAAACAATGGATAATCCCCACAGGATTGCCGCGCAGGCACCAAGTCCGGCACCGGCGGAGACGCCTAAAATATCCGGTGACACTAAGGGATTACGGAACATTCCCTGATAGGTGGTTCCGGCCCCTGCCAGCGCCGCGCCCAGAAACAGCGCAGCAAGAATACGCGGCACGCGGATTTGCCAGAAGACAATTTGTTCTTGCACAGGAACATTTTCTTGACGAAGAATGAGCGCCAGCAGTTGCTGCATATCGAGATGATAAGCCCCACTTACGGCGGCAAAAGTGATACTGATAGCTGCCAGCAGCAAAATACATCCGTTTACGGTTCTCATTAGCTCGCCACCAATTTTTGATAGTCGGCGTCACTGAGTGAACAATGCCAGAACAGTTGGGCATAATGCTGCATGTCACTTTTAAACTGGCGATTGATGGCGGGATCCAGCCAGGCGTGAAGTCTGCGTAATCCCAGAAGACGGTTGATTCCCGGCGGGGCATCCAGCCAGCCAAAGGGCAGGCCACTTAAAAATAAGATGCGTTGTTCCGCAACCGCTTTCACGCCCTGCCAGAGAGGATCACGACGAATAAAATCTGCAGTAACGGCCTCCTGAACCAGAATAATATCCGGCTGCCAGCGCAGGAGATTTTCCATGGAAACCTGTGTCAGACCGTGGCGATCGGCTATTTGCGCGACGTTATGCAAACCTAATAATTCCGCCGCCTCGGTATGCAACGAACCCTGTAAGCCCGTTTCCAGCCCTCGAGGACCGCGCGCAGCATAAAAGCTGAGGTTAGCGGCGGGTGAGGTGGCGAATGCCTGAGCTTCACCAACGAAGCGGCTGGCGAGATTGGCTTGTTCTGCGGCGCGGTGCTCTTCGCCTAACGTTTTGCCAAGCGTTGTTAACTGTTCTGCTGATTGTTCCAGTTTCCCGTTAAGCAATAACCAGGGTATTTGTGTCTGTTCGCTAACCTGCCGTGCCTGGGAGATCCAGGTTTCATCCGTATTGCCGCAATCAACGACCAAATCGGGATGTAACGCCATAAGCCCTTCCAGCGAGAGTGTGCTGGCGCGCCCGGCGAGTCGTCCCAGCCTGGGGAACTGGCGAATGTGCTCTGGCAATGGAATTAATGCCTGACGGGCAAAATCAAAAGAGGAAAAACCGACCATTTTTTCTGGCGCGACAGCCAGCAATAGTAAATCGGCGGGCGCGCCTGCGCTGACGATGCGTGTAATGTTTTGGGCTTCGGGAAGCGTCAGTGAGGCCCAGAATTTGACTGATTGTGCAAAGGACGGCAGATGATGCAGGAACAATGTCGACGCAAGAATCTGTGTAAACCTCCGTCTGGTTAGTGACATAAGTAATATCCTGATAATTAAAACCGCTATATACTTACACATATAGCGAAAAAGATCATGTTTGATGTCAAAATTTGTCTAAAGAGACAGAATGATTTGCTTGTTTCTTAAATAACACTTTGTTCCACAAGAAAATTGTCAGGGAGAATGGGGAGTGGGGGAAAATATAAATAGAGGTGTAATGATTAACAAGTTGATAAAATAAAATTAAAATCTTCTCTAATAAAAGAAAATAAAGGCATAGACCGTAGAAAGAGTGGTATTTGGTATTTCGTGATGAAGAAAGAGCAATGCCAATTTTATGCACGTAATGGCATTGCTCGATATACAGTAAAGTTAAGGCGTAGGTTCCGCCTCTTTTTGTTTTAGCGGCTGTGTTGTTGATTCACTGAGTGGACGCGTCGCCGGAACATTGTCACACGGTTGCTCTTTCGGGCAGATCAAATCCAGCATTTTCAGCGTCACGCCATTGGTCCAGCCAAAGCCATCCTGTAATGGATATTCGCCACCGCCGCCCCCTGTTCCGGTGGTGCTGACATCATATTTTTCCACCAGCTTTTTCTCCCGGTCATAGGTGTGCTGAACATTGGTCAGGAAGTGCCAGCTAATGTCCATCGCTACCTCTTTTTGCCCGTAGTTTTGTAATCCTTCTGTCGCGACCCACTGCAACGGTGCCCAGCCGTTTGGCGCATCCCATTGTTGCCCACTTTTCACCGACGTGGTGTTCAGGCCGCCGGGTTGCAGCAGATGTGTTTTCGTCGCCGTCGCCATTTTGCTGGCGCGATCTTTCGCTGCCGCATTGACGTACAGCGGGAACAGGGCGGCCGCGGTTAACTGATTGCGCACTTTATGACTTTTCAGGTCGTAATCGGCATACCAGCCTTGTTGATCGTTCCACAGGTATTTTTCGATCCCTTTTTGACGGGCATTTGCCAGCGTTTCGTACTGGTTTGCCATCGCGTTATCTCCGGCAGCTTTGCTGGCGCGGGCGAGGATTTTTTCCATTTTGAACATCAAGCTGTTCAGATCGACCGGTACGATGCTGGTGGTGCGTAAGGTGTTTAACTGCTGCGGATTGTCCATCCAGCGCGAGCTGAAATCCCAGCCAGACGCAGCGGCAGAGCGCAGGTCGCGGTAAATTTCAGTGGCAGGTCGATTCGGATTGCTTTTGGCAGTGGCAATATCTTCCACCCATGACTCTGGTCGTGGCGTATCGCGATCGTCCCAGTAGCGGTTGAGAAGGGTACCATCCTGAAGTTTTACAACGCGTTTTTCCTGTTGTCCGGCTTGCAGGTTTTCAACACCGTCCATCCAGTAAGCATATTCTTTTTGCATTTGCGGCAGGTATTGTTTCAACGCGGCGTCGCCTTCATGCTGCGCCAGTAACTCTACCATCAGGGCAAAGAAGGGCGGCTGCGAGCGGCTTAAATAGTAACTGCGGTTGCCGTTGGGAATATGACCGTAAGTGTCTATTTCATGAGCAAAATTGGCCACCATATCCGCGACTTTATCCCAGTGACCGCTTTCGGCAAGTCCTAACATGGTGAAGTAACTGTCCCAGTAATATACCTCGCGAAAACGTCCGCCTGGCACGACATAAGGTTTTGGCAGCGGTAATAGAGAATCCCATTTTTCGGTGTTTTCGGTAGAACGCGTTAATACCGGCCAAAGTCCGTCAATATGTTCGCGCAGTGATTGCCCCTCTGGCGGAACATATTTCTCGCCCTCTTTCGGCAGGGTGAAATTGACGTTAACGAAATGGCGTAGATCAAATCCGCTCTGGTTTTGCTGCATCCGATAATCAGCAAGGATCATCAGCGGATCGCTGTTCGGCACGGCATCGGCAAAGGTTTTTTGGTCCGGAAAAAGTTTGGCGTTTTGCACATCATTAAACAGCGGCCCTAATAAAATATCAGGCGGTTGTGGTGTTACCGATGTTTCTTCTGCCTGCACCGATAGCGCAGCGAAACACAAAAAGATGCAGGCTGGAATTAACGCCATTTTTTGCGGGCGAGAAGGTGCGGGGGATTTCATCAATCATTCTCCTTTGGCGAAACCTAATAAAACGGTATTCAAGTATCAGAAAACCTTAGTTCAGGATCGCACTAGCTGCATGATCGAAATCACATTCTGCGAACTGACAGACATTTTAGAAAAGGGAGTTAAAGGGATAAATAACGGCGAAATAGAGTGATAAAATAACATCTGTTTATTAGTCAGCCAGCGACGTTGGGTTCGCGATTAGCGAAGAAAAATCATCATAATTTGGTGAAAAATATAACAGGTAGTTAAAAAACATCAGTGCAGAGTAAATTGCCGGATGACATCAGAATGATGCCATCCGAACGGTGGTTTAACCCTGATGGTTGAAACGTTGCGTTTTAACGTCCAGCGTTAGCGTTTCTTCTGGTTGTATCGCATACAGTTTCTCACCCTGCTGGCAAATCCAGCCAATTCCCAGTTCACGGGCGATTAGGGCACTGTGGGATAGCGGACTTCCGGCGCTAAGGCAGATACCTTTTACAACCGCTGGATCCAGTTGCAGTACTGTGGAGGGATAAATGTTCTCCGCCAGTAGAATAGTTGGCGAGTTAAACTGCGGGAGTTCTTCTTTCGTTTGGGTCAGGTGGACCAGGGTGCGATGCAGAAGATCGTCCACATCGATATAGCGAGCCTGTAGATATTCATCATCCAGCTGTTGGTATTGCTGGCTAAGTTCTTTAAGAACTTGCTGCCAGGCATATTCCGCCGTGCAATGTTCATGCTGAAGGAGTTCGCTTGCCGCCGCCTGCAGTTCCGGATCATCTAACAGTGTATGGTGACCAGAAAAGATTGCGGCAATATCGTCAAGCCCACTGGTTTCTGCTTTCGCTGTTAACGTCATCAGATCTAATAACGTGAAGTCAATGGCCTGGCGTAATCGTTCTTGTTCTTCTTCCACGGTCAGGGTTGATTTTGCCTGTACCGTACATAAAACAGGTTGATAATAAAAGGCTTTACCCGAAACAGGCGGAACGGGACGCAGAGTAGGTGGAGCAACTTCCTCCGTTTCACCAAAGTTATCTTCAGCCAGCTGACGGAAAGCGATCAGTGCCTCTTCAGCTTCTGGTCCTTTCGCAATCAGGCGCAGCGTATCGTTATAGCGAACTTGTAGTAACGCAATCTGGTTAATACTCTCCGGTGTAACGCATTTGCCGTTTTTCTCCAGCAACATATCGGCATTAAATGTCGATAAGGTATAAACCAGCCGGGAGGCCGGACGTACATGCAGGCCGTTACGGTTTTTTATGACCACCGACAGAGAACGGGCTTCTTCATCGTACGGAGGACATGTGTCAGAGATTTCAGTGTCGGAGGACGGTAAACCCAGTTGTTCACGTTTGGCTTCCAGCGCATGCATGGCGTCAAAGATAACTTTGTCGATATCCGCTCCCGAGGCCGCGCTGACCGTTGCTGCCAGTGTACCTTCGACCAACGGCGCAGCACACAAACGTACTTTTGCGGCGATCTCGGGAGCCAGCAATTCCAGCGCAGTTTCAGCACTCAATAATGCGCTACCCATATCCATCATGACCAGCACATGGTCGGCATCGGCAACAGATTCGATGGCCTCCATCACTTTGACGGCATCGGTACCAATGGGATTTTGTGGATCGTCAATTCCCGCGGCAATGGCGATTTTACAATTATCACTCATTAACATCTGACGGGCTAATTCACCGACACCTTCTCCCAGTCGGCTGCTATGTGAAACTATGACCAGGTTTACCATCACCAATTCCTTACTCTTTTGCGGCTAACGCCAACATTTGCATCATAAACATCACCGAGGTCGCGCCGGGATCCTGGTGACCAATACTGCGTTCACCGAGATAACTGGCGCGGCCTTTGCGGGCTTGCATCGTAATCGTACTTTGTGCAGCGGATTCGGCGATGCTACTGGCAGCGTCGAGCGCCGCCGGAACAGGGAGATTTTGCTCGCAGGACTGACGTAACGATTCCACCACCGGCACCCACACATCACACATGGTTTTATCGCCAGGTTCGGCTTTCCCGCGACTGATTACGCCGTCCGCGCCATCGCGGAACATCTGATAAAGCTCTTCCAGCGTCAGGCTTTGCCGTGCCTGGGTTGTCTGTGCGGCGCGGATAAAGAAGGTACCGAACAGCGGACCACTGGCACCTCCGACGCTGGAAAGTAGCGTCATGCCGGTATTCTTGAGAATGAAACCGATATCTTTATCTGCGATAGCAGGGAGTTTTTCCACCACTTTGCTAAAGCCTCGATTCATATTTAGCCCGTGGTCAGCGTCGCCAATCTCGCGATCCAGTCCAGTAAGATACTCGCTCTTGGTGCTGAAAATATCGCCACAACGAGTGAGCCAGTTAACAATTTGAGTTCTGCTCAGTGACATTGCTTTCTCCTTATTTACCCCAGTTAAGGGCCGGGGTGTGGACCGGGGCGTCCCAGAGTGCCAGCGTTTCGTCATCAACTTTCAGTAAGGTGATTGAGAAACCGGTCATATCCAGTGAGGTGCAGTACGCGCCAATTAAATTACGCTCGATAGTCAATCCCGCTTGCTGGCAACGTGTGGTCAGGCGGTTATAGACGCCGTACAGCTCAGAAAGCGGAGTTGCGCCAAGATTGTTAACCAGCGCAATCACCCGATCGCCAGACTGGAGCGGTTGTTTGGTTTGTGGTTCTTCCTGCCAGCTGCCCTGTTGATAATCCCAGAAACGCAAAGTGCGATGGTATGAGCCATTTTCCAGCAGGGTGTCGAACATTTCATCGACGGTTTGATCAAGGGAAGAGAAGGGGCGGCGGTCAATACCTGGCTCACCATGAATGCCGACGCCAAACTCCATCTCATTATCCGCCAGGGTAAAAGAAGGTTTGCCCGCGGCAGGAACGGTACAGGCACCGAGAGCGATACCTATTGAATGGCCTTGATTATTCAACTTACGCCCCAGTTCCGCACAGGCGTCCAGTGAGTCGCCACGCTCTGCCGCTGCACCTACGAGTTTTTCAATTAATACGGTGTTGGCAACGCCGCGCCGCCCGGCGGTATAAAGACTGTCTTTTACTGCAACGTCGTCATCAATGACCACAGTGGTCACTTTTACGCCGCTATCGTGCAGTAACTCGGTTGCTGTTTCGAAGTTAAGAATATCGCCGGTGTAATTTTTGATAATCAACAGTACACCTTCGCCGCCATCAATTTGCATGGCGCATTCAAAGATTTTATCGGGCGTCGGTGAGGTGAAAATTTCGCCCGGACAGGCCCCAGAAAGCATCCCCTGACCGATATAGCCACAGTGCATCGGCTCGTGTCCGCTGCCGCCACCCGACAGCAGGGCGACTTTCCCTGCAACGGGGGCATCAGCTCGGGTGACATACACCGGATCCTGATGCAGTGTCAGCGATGGATGCGCCTTCGCCAGTCCTGCCAGTTGTTCGTCCAGTACGTCTTGCACATCATTGATCAATTTTTTCATTATTTTGCTCCAGCAATTACGGTAGGGCATGGATGATGTTCAACGACACGGCGACCACTGACTGCCGATGAATCCATTGTGCATCAGGCAAGGGAAAAGAAAATTAGCCCAAATTATGTTTCATAGTGAAACATATTCTTTAATGAATGTTCCATATTGAAACTTTTACGTGTATTAATACTTAAAATTGCGAGCCGGAACACCTTTTGTCATAAGGGATGCGGGATATGAGTGGCGCTTTTAACAACGATGGTCGGGACATATCTCCCTTAATTGCAACCTCCTGGGAGCGATGCATTAAGCTGATGAAACGGGAGACATGGAACGTACCACACCAGGCCCAGGGCGTGACATTTGCTTCTATTTATCGGCGTAAGAAAGCGATGCTGACGCTCGGGCAGGCTGCGCTGGAAGATGCCTGGGAATACATGGCACCGCGAGCGTGTGCGCTGCTTATCCTCGATGAAACCGCCTGCATTCTCAGCCGTAATGGCGATCCGCAAACCTTGCAGCAGCTAAGTGCACTGGGATTCAATGACGGCACGTATTGCGCCGAGGGAATTATTGGTACTTGTGCGCTATCATTAGCGGCTATCTCTGGTCAGGCCGTGAAAACGATGGCCGATCAACATTTCAAACAGGCACTCTGGAACTGGGCCTTTTGTGCAACGCCGTTGTTTGACAGCAAGGGCCGATTGACGGGAACAATAGCGCTGGCGTGTCCGGTTGAGCAAACTACCGCAGCTGATTTGCCGTTGACGTTGGCAATCGCACGCGAGGTCGGAAATTTACTGCTGACGGACAGTTTGCTCGCTGAAACTAACCGCCATTTAAATCAACTTAATGCCCTGTTAGAAAGTATGGATGATGGCGTGATTAGCTGGGACGAGCAGGGTAATTTGCAATTTATCAATGCCCAGGCGGCGCGGGTCTTGCGCCTTGACGCGACGGCAAGTCAGGGAAGGGCGATCACTGAACTCTTAACGTTACCCGCCGTATTGCAACAAGCAATAAAACAGTCACATCCGCTCAAACACGTAGAAGCCACCTTTGAAAGTCAGCATCAGTTTATTGATGCGGTGATAACCCTTAAACCGATAATAGAAACGCAGGGAACCAGCTTTATTTTATTGCTCCATCCTGTGGAACAGATGCGGCAGTTAATGACCAGTCAATTAGGAAAAGTCAGCCATACCTTCGCTCATATGCCACAGGACGATCCGCAAACCCGCCGCTTGATTCATTTTGGTCGCCAGGCGGCACGCAGTAGCTTTCCTGTCCTGCTTTGTGGAGAAGAGGGCGTGGGCAAGGCACTGCTAAGTCAGGCAATTCATAATGAAAGCGAGCGTGCAGCGGGGCCTTATATCGCCGTCAATTGTGAGTTATATGGTGATGCGGCGCTGGCGGAAGAATTTATTGGTGGCGATCGCACGGATAGTGAAAATGGCCGTCTGAGTCGGCTGGAACTGGCGCACGGCGGCACGCTGTTTCTTGAAAAGATTGAATATCTGGCGGTGGAGTTACAGTCTGCCTTGCTTCAGGTTATCAAGCAGGGGGTTATCACGCGACTGGATGCGCGGCGTTTAATACCCATTGATGTCAAAGTGATTGCCACAACGACCGCGGACCTCGCAATGCTGGTGGAACAAAATCGTTTTAGTCGCCAGCTGTATTACGCGCTGCATGCATTTGAAATTACCATCCCGCCACTGCGTATGCGGCGTGGCAGCATTCCGGCGCTGGTGAATAACAAATTACGCAGCCTTGAAAAACGCTTCTCTACGCGGCTGAAAATTGATGACGATGCCCTCGCTCGCCTGGTTTCCTGTGCATGGCCTGGCAACGATTTTGAACTTTACAGCGTCATCGAGAATCTTGCTCTGAGTAGTGATAATGGGCGCATTCGCGTCAGTGATTTGCCGGAACATCTGTTTACCGAGCAGGCGACAGATGATGTCAGCGCCACCCGCCTTTCCACCAGTCTGTCATTTGCGGAAGTTGAAAAAGAGGCAATTATTAACGCAGCCCAGGTCACAGGCGGTCGCATTCAGGAAATGTCGGCTTTACTTGGGATCGGCCGCACTACGCTGTGGCGGAAAATGAAGCAACATGGCATTGATGCAGGGCAGTTTAAGCGCCGTGGATAGCGGGAGAGTATGTACTTTCCCGCTATGAATTGCTAATTAATAGCGACCATGACTGCCGTGATTTGGTCCACCATTTGAAGGTGGCATTGGCTTACCTGAGGGCGCAGGACCACGAGGGCCATCGCTGTGGCGGTGATGATGGTGGGGAACACAAGCACTCAACAGGCTTGCAAAGACAATTGCTAACAGGCTGAAGGTAAATGTTTTTTTCATGACAAACTCTTGAACGGTTAATGCACTGTGATTGTTATCACATAAAAGCTGCATTGTTAATATTGTCAGGAGTCTGATTATGAGTTTTGGTAACTCAGAATTGAAAGAAGACGCGTAGCAGGCGTAAAAAAGCCATTACGTGCAACTCACATAATGGCTCGTTATTAACCGCCAGGGTAGTATTAGCGGAATTAGACGTTGAACAGGAAGTTCATCACATCGCCATCTTTAACGATGTAATCTTTGCCTTCTGCACGCATTTTGCCTGCTTCTTTCGCGCCTTGTTCACCTTTGTAAGTGATGAAATCTTCAAACGAGATGGTTTGTGCACGGATAAAGCCTTTTTCAAAATCAGTATGGATTTTGCCCGCTGCCTGCGGCGCGGTTGCACCAACCGGAATGGTCCATGCACGCACTTCTTTCACCCCAGCGGTGAAGTAAGTTTGCAGGTTCAGCAGCTTATAACCGGCACGGATCACACGGTTCAGGCCCGGCTCTTCCAGCCCAAGCTCCTGCATAAACTCGTCACGCTCTTCGTCGTCCAGTTCGGCAATGTCTGCTTCAACAGCAGCACAAACCGGAACTACAACAGAACCTTCTTTCGCTGCGATTTCACGCACCTGGTCAAGATACGGGTTGTTTTCAAAACCGTCTTCGTTGACGTTGGCGATGTACATTGTTGGTTTTAGCGTCAGGAAGCTCAGGTAACGAACAGCCGCTTTCTCTTCAGCGCTTAAATCCAGCGCACGCAGCATACCTGCGTTTTCCAGCTGGGGCAGGCATTTTTCCAGTACCGCCAGCTCGGCTTTCGCGTCTTTATCGCCACCTTTGGCTTTCTTCTGTACGCGATGAATCGCACGTTCACAGGTGTCGAGATCCGCCAGCGCCAGTTCGGTGTTGATAACTTCAATATCATCCGCCGGGTTAACTTTGCCGGAAACGTGAATGATGTTGTCATTTTCAAAGCAGCGAACAACGTGACCGATCGCTTCGGTTTCACGGATGTTGGTCAGGAACTGGTTACCCAGACCTTCGCCTTTCGATGCGCCTTTTACCAGACCGGCGATATCGACAAATTCCATGGTCGTGGGAAGTGTACGCTGCGGTTTTACGATTTCAGCCAGTTGATCCAGGCGAGGGTCAGGCATTGGTACGACGCCCGTGTTCGGCTCGATGGTGCAGAATGGAAAGTTGGCCGCTTCAATACCGGCTTTGGTCAGCGCGTTGAACAGGGTAGATTTCCCGACGTTGGGCAAACCGACGATACCGCATTTGAATCCCATGATTTAAATCACCTTAATATCTTAATAATCAACCTGTTATTGCTAACAGATTGCAGAAATGGAAATAACTTTGCCTATTATACACGGCACTCGGCAAAAATGCCGCAGACAACGACTTATTGCGCTTTAAAGGCGTGCAATCGGTTCGTTGCTTTGGTCAAGCCATCTGTAAACCACATTTCAGTACAACGCGCCGCTTCGTCGATGGCTTCATCAATTAACTTCTGTTCACTAACAGGCGGTTTGCCTAACACAAAACCGACAACTTTATTTTTATCGCCCGGATGACCGATTCCGATGCGTAAACGGTGAAAGTTAGGGTTATTACCCAATTTACTGATGATGTCTTTCAGTCCATTGTGACCACCATGACCGCCACCCAACTTAAATTTGGCGACGCCAGGAGGCAGATCCAGTTCGTCGTGGGCCACCAGAATTTCGTCCGGATTAATGCGGAAAAAACTGGCCATCGCCGCAACGGCTTTGCCGCTGAGATTCATAAATGTAGTCGGGACTAACAGGCGGACATCTTCGCCTCCAAGGGTGACTCGCGAAGTATAACCAAAGAATTTAGCCTCTTCGCGCAGCGGAGCGCGCAATCGCTCTGCCAGTAAGTCAACGAACCAGGCACCAGCATTATGTCGCGTTGCGGCGTATTCAGCACCGGGGTTCGCCAGGCCGACAATCAATTTAATCGTCACGTTTTTTTGTCCTGAGTGTGTACATAACTGGCGCGTAGTTTACTGGTTGCGGCCCCGCTTGACAAAAAACTGCGTATCAAATGCAGATAATGCAATTATTGCCTGAGTGGACTATTAGAAAGTCAAGGTGTTCAGGCGTTTATTTGTAAAGTTTTGTTGAAATAAGGGTTGTAATTGTGATCACACCCGCACATAACCTACAGGGTGTTGTCTATACTTTACACATAAGGAAGAGGGGTATTCCCTGTTACAACCCAGAAAGTTCCGGAGGTGACATATGAAACGCAAAAACGCTTCGTTACTCGGTAACGTGCTCATGGGGTTGGGTCTGGTGGTAATGGTGGTCGGCGTGGGGTATTCAATCCTCAACCAGTTACCACAGTTTAATATGCCCCAGTATTTCGCACATGGTGCTGTGCTAAGTATTTTCGTCGGTGCGATTCTCTGGCTGGCGGGTGCCCGTGTTGGCGGGCATGAACAGGTGTGCGACCGTTACTGGTGGGTTCGCCACTATGACAAACGTTGCCGCCGTAGCGACAATCGCCGTCATAGCTAACAAATAATGCAGTTTGCTGACCAGTCAGTTTGCGCTGACTGGTCAATCTCGTACTTATAAATCCGCCATCGCCGCGCGACGATTCGGGAAGAATGCGAGGCGTCCCGGGATCGGTTGAATGCCTGCGCGAGCCATAGTGCGCAGTGGCTGGAATTCCAGGTTGCACACGCGCAGTTCACATCCTTCGGGCAGACGCTTCACAAAACGCTGGAACGCATCAAGACCACCAGCATCAAGTACCGGAACGGCATCCCACTTCAGAATCACAATCCGTTTGCCTTCAAGACGTGACTCCAGGTCCGTGAATAAGCCTTCAGCGGCAGCAAAAAACAGCGGGCCAATAACGCGCAGAACCAGGACATCGTCTGGAACGTCTACGACTACCGGTGCCAGGCGAGTCATACGTGCGATACGACGCATAAACAGCAGCGATGCCAGCACGATCCCCACGCTGATGGCAATAACCATATCGAACAGCACGGTCAGCGACATGCACAGCAGCATGACGATGATGTCATCTTTCGGTGCATGACGCAGCAAGTCGACCACTTTGTGCGCTTCACTCATGTTCCACGCCACCATCAACAGCAGGGCTGCCATGGCGGAAAGCGGCAGCCAGGAGAGCAGCGGTGCCAGTACCAGCAGGGCAAGAATAACCAGAATAGAGTGGATCACCGCCGAGATAGGGGAAGTTGCCCCGGCACGGACGTTAGCGGCAGAACGCGCGATGGCAGCTGTAGCGGTAATACCACCAAAGAACGGAGCGATAATATTCCCCAATCCCTGTCCAACCAGTTCGCTGTTCGCCTTGTGTTTTGTCCCGGTCATACCATCCAGCACCACGGCGCAGAGCAGAGATTCGATTGCGCCGAGCATTGCCATTGAGAATGCCGCAGGCAGCAGTGTGCGAATAGAATCCCAGGTTAGCGTGAATTCTGAATTAGGCAGATCCCACGGCAGCACCAGTTGCGGCAGCAGTTGCGGAATACCGTTACCCTGAGAACCATCGGCCAGGACGTAGTGGAATTGCGAACCGATGGTAGCAACATGTCCGCCGAGCAGGTTAACAATCCCCATCACCGCGCAACCAGCCAGCAAGGCCGGAAGGTGGCCGGGTAAACGTATGCCCAGACGCGGCCAGAAAACCAGAATGCCAAGCGTCACAATGCCAATGGCTGCATCACCCACATTAATGGTCGGCAGCGCCATAAATAATGCGCCGACTTTTTGTAGATAATGTTCCGGGACATGGGCCATTTGCAGACCGAGAAAATCTTTAATCTGCATGGTACCGATGGTGATCCCGATACCCGAGGTGAAACCTAAGGTGACGGAAACCGGAATATACTCAATCAGGCGACCAAAGCGTGCCAGCCCCATCAGAATCAAAAAGATTCCCGACAGCAAGGTCGCAACCAGCAGTCCTGCCAGTCCAAACTGTTGCGAAACGGGATAGAGAATTACCACAAATGCCGCAGTCGGACCGGAAACGCTAAAGCGTGACCCCCCCGTCAGAGCAATGACAATCCCCGCAACAGCTGCGGTATATAAACCGTACTGGGGGGCCACACCACTACCAATAGCCAACGCCATCGCCAGCGGGATAGCAATAATCCCGACGGTTATCCCGGCAATCAGGTCACGGGTAAACCGTGCGGCAGTATATTTTTCTTTCCAGCAAGCGTCGATCAGAGCGCGGAAAGGCATCACATGTGAGGAAAATATTTTGTTCACAATAATGTTTCATCCGTGAGCGCATCATCTGTCAACTAAATGGCAGGTGAAGGAGGCATAGGTCATACAAATGGATATTACAGACAAAAAAACCCGCCGCAGCGGGTCTTTGAGCCGGGTTCGATTAGTGTTCGAACATGGCAGAGATCGATTCTTCGTTGCTGATACGACGAATCGCTTCGGCCAGCATACCTGACAGGGTCAGAGTACGCACGTTCGGCAGTGATTTGATTTCATCGCTCAGCGGAATGGTATCGCAGACAACGACTTCATCAATTACAGAGTTACGCAGGTTGTTCGCCGCGTTGCCAGAGAAGATCGGGTGAGTCGCGTACGCAAATACACGTTTAGCACCACGTTCTTTCAGAGCTTCAGCAGCTTTACACAGCGTACCGCCAGTGTCGATCATATCATCGACCAGTACGCAGTCACGACCTGCAACGTCACCGATGATATGCATCACCTGGGAAACGTTCGCACGCGGACGACGTTTGTCGATGATTGCCATATCGGTATCGTTCAGCAGCTTAGCGATAGCGCGGGCACGCACAACGCCGCCGATGTCCGGAGAAACCACAATTGGGTTATCCAGATTCAGCTGCAGCATGTCTTCCAGCAGGATCGGGCTACCAAATACGTTATCAACCGGAACGTCGAAGAAACCCTGAATCTGTTCAGCGTGCAGATCCACTGTCAGCACACGGTCAACACCGACGCTGGAGAGGAAGTCTGCAACCACTTTCGCAGTGATTGGTACACGAGCGGAACGGACGCGACGGTCCTGGCGCGCATAGCCAAAGTAGGGGATAACAGCGGTGATACGACCTGCGGAAGCACGACGCAGGGCATCAACCATAACGACTAATTCCATCAGGTTGTCGTTAGTAGGGGCACAAGTGGACTGGATGATGAAAATATCACCACCGCGTACATTTTCATTAATTTGTACACTGACTTCGCCGTCGCTAAAGCGACCTACAGCGGCGTCGCCGAGTGAAGTGTACAGGCGGTTGGCAATACGTTGTGCTAGTTCCGGGGTGGCGTTACCAGCAAAAAGCTTCATATCAGGCACGAGAAGAACCTCAGGCATGCGTCCATTGGTGGAAAGAATCTGCCGAAAACTGTGCGGGCCAGGCATGATTCTTTCCAGGCGGTGTATTAAAGAGCGCGATGCAACGTCTGGAACAAGGTGACGTTGTCACCGAAACTCAGCTTGCCCGGCTTAAAGCATGGCACTGTGCAATGGGGAAAGATTAACGCCTTTCGCCACAAAGCCATTGAGCCATTCCGGGGCTTGCTCTAGCACCTGGCGGGCTTCAGACTCTGTATCAAATTCAGCAAAGACACAGGCCCCTGTCCCAGTCAGGCGCGACGGGGCGTATTCTAACAGCCAGGAAAGCACCGCATCAACCTCGCGAAAACGTTTTCTTGCGATAACCTCGCAATCATTGCTGAATTCACATTTTAGCAACGTTTCTATTGACCTTTTTGGCGTATTGCGCGGGAGTTCAGGATCTTTAAAAATCACCGGTGTCGGAATACTTACACCAGGGTGCGCCACCAGATACCACTTCTCTGGCGGATCCACCGGCGTTAGTATTTCACCAACGCCTTCGGCAAACGCGGCATGACCACGAACAAAGACAGGAACATCTGCGCCCAGCGTCAGCCCCATTTCCGCCAGCTCATCCATGCTTAGTCCGCATTGCCAGAGATGATTTAACGCCACCAGAACCGTCGCGGCATTGGATGAACCACCGCCGAGACCGCCGCCCATCGGCAAACGCTTGTCAATGCTGATATTCGCACCGCTTCCCGTCGAAAGACGCCCGCTGTCTGCCGCAGTTTTCATCAACAACCGCGCTGCGCGAACGATCAGGTTATCTTCATGTTCCACGCCTTCAACGGGCGTTAACAGACGAATATCCCCATCGTCACGAAGCTCAATGCTGATGATGTCGCCGTAATCAAGAAACTGAAACAGCGTTTGCAGCGTGTGGTAACCATCCGCACGCTGACCGGTAATGTATAAAAACAGATTAAGTTTTGCCGGAGAGGGCCACTGTGTCCGCATTATTTCACTATCCAGTTATCCATTTTTAACTTGATGCGTTGACCACCGTCGGTGAGTTCCATATTGGCTGGCATCGCAGGTTGAGTTTTTGTGTCATAACCACCGTAAACAACTTTCCAGTTTTTGCCATTCTGGCTGTAGGTGATTTCACTCAGGCGGTACTGGTCGTCAAGTTTGTAGTCAGTCGCATCACCCGGTAAACCTAAAATCCACTGGCGCAAGCTGTTGAGCGGAATTGGCATTCCGGTCAATTTGCCAATCATCTCTTCGGCGTCATCGGCGGTATAACGCTGACCTTTATTGTCGACTAACTGCACGTTACCCGGTTGAGCATTCAGCTCCAGTTCCGTGCTGCCCAATGGGTTAGTCAGCAGCAGACGGTAGCCATCCTGGCCAGTTTGCTGCCAGAAGAAACGGGCGTACACTTTTTGTTGGTCAGAAATATAAGCGAACGCGCCGCGAGTTTGATACTGATTAAGATTGCGCACGTCTTGCTGATGCTGACGCCATTGTGGCGAATCCGGGCTTTTGCCTGGGCCTTTGGGTGTGGTAACAGAACAGGCAGTGAGCACGAGGGCTGCTAGCGGTAGCAGGCGGATAAAGCGAAAATCGGGCAGGGGCATAATAATGACAAGTCCTTGAGATACGTTGCAGTTATAACCCTTAATGCTAGCGTTACCGTTAGCCATCGTCTATGTTCACGTTGTCTTAATTGCCAGAATCTAACGGCTTTCGGCAATTACTCCAAAAGGGGGCGCTCTCTTTTATTGATCTTACGCATCCTGTATGATGCAAGCAGACTAACCCTATCAACGTTGGTATTATTTCCCGCAGACATGACCCTTTTAGCACTCGGTATCAACCATAAAACGGCACCTGTATCGCTGCGAGAACGTGTATCGTTTTCGCCGGATAAGCTCGATCAGGCGCTTGACAGTCTGCTCGCGCAGCCGATGGTGCAGGGCGGTGTGGTGCTGTCGACGTGTAACCGCACAGAACTTTATCTCAGCGTTGAAGAACGGGATGACCTGCAAGAGGCGCTCATTCGCTGGTTGTGTGATTACCATAATCTCAACGAAGACGATCTGCGTAATAGCCTCTACTGGCATCAGGATAACGATGCGGTCAGTCATTTAATGCGCGTTGCCAGTGGGCTTGATTCTCTCGTCCTTGGCGAGCCGCAGATCTTCGGTCAGGTGAAAAAAGCGTTTGCCGATTCGCAAAAAGGTCATATGAAGGCCAGCGAACTGGAACGCATGTTTCAGAAATCTTTCTCTGTGGCGAAACGCGTTCGCACTGAAACAGATATCGGTGCCAGTGCTGTGTCTGTCGCTTTTGCGGCTTGTACGCTGGCGCGGCAGATCTTTGAATCGCTCTCTACGGTGACGGTACTGCTGGTTGGCGCGGGCGAAACCATCGAGCTGGTGGCGCGTCATCTGCGCGAACACAAAGTACAGAAGATGATTATCGCCAATCGCACTCGCGAACGTGCCCAAATTCTGGCAGATGAGGTTGGCGCGGAAGTGATTGCCCTGAGCGATATCGACGAACGTCTGCGCGAAGCCGATATCATCATCAGTTCCACCGCCAGCCCGTTGCCGATTATCGGTAAAGGCATGGTGGAGCGCGCATTAAAAAGCCGTCGCAATCAACCAATGCTGCTGGTGGATATTGCCGTTCCGCGCGATGTTGAGCCGGAAGTTG
Organism: Escherichia sp. WS1118; assembly: GCF_046487695.1. Classification (NCBI taxonomy): domain Bacteria; kingdom Pseudomonadati; phylum Pseudomonadota; class Gammaproteobacteria; order Enterobacterales; family Enterobacteriaceae; genus Escherichia; species Escherichia sp. WS1118. Next base: position 229,391 of record NZ_JBJQIZ010000004.1, read on the forward strand.
GTAAACTGGCGAATGCTTATCTTTATAGCGTTGACGATCTGCAAAGCATTATTTCGCACAACCTGGCGCAACGTAAAGCCGCCGCAGTTGAGGCGGAAACTATCGTTGCTCAGGAAACTAGCGAATTTATGGCGTGGCTACGCGCACAAAGCGCCAGCGAAACCATTCGCGATTATCGCAGCCAGGCTGAACAAGTTCGCGATGAGTTAACCGCCAAAGCATTAGCCGCTCTTGAGCAGGGCGGCGACGCGCAAGCCATAATGCAAGATCTGGCATGGAAACTGACTAACCGCCTGATCCATGCGCCAACGAAATCACTTCAACAGGCCGCCCGTGACGGGGATAACGAACGCCTGAATATTCTGCGCGACAGCCTCGGGCTGGAGTAGCAGTACATCATTTTCTTTTTTACAGGGTGCATTTACGCCTATGAAGCCTTCTATCGTTGCCAAACTGGAAGCCCTGCATGAACGCCATGAAGAAGTTCAGGCACTGCTGGGTGATGCGCAAACCATCGCTGACCAGGAACGTTTTCGCGCATTATCTCGTGAATATGCGCAGTTAAGTGATGTTTCGCGCTGTTTTACCGACTGGCAACAGGTTCAGGAAGATATCGAAACCGCACAGATGATGCTCGACGATCCTGAAATGCGTGAGATGGCGCAGGATGAACTGCGCGAAGCTAAAGAAAAAAGCGAGCAACTGGAACAGCAATTACAGGTTCTGTTACTACCAAAAGATCCTGATGACGAACGTAACGCCTTCCTCGAAGTCCGTGCCGGAACCGGCGGCGACGAAGCGGCGCTGTTCGCTGGCGATCTGTTCCGTATGTACAGCCGTTACGCCGAAGCCCGCCGCTGGCGTGTAGAAATCATGAGCGCCAGCGAGGGTGAACATGGTGGTTATAAAGAGATCATCGCCAAAATTAGCGGTGACGGTGTATATGGTCGTTTGAAATTCGAATCTGGCGGTCATCGCGTGCAGCGTGTTCCTGCTACGGAATCGCAGGGTCGTATTCATACTTCTGCCTGTACCGTTGCGGTAATGCCAGAACTGCCTGACGCAGAACTGCCGGACATCAACCCAGCAGATTTACGCATAGATACTTTCCGCTCGTCAGGGGCGGGTGGTCAGCACGTTAACACCACCGATTCGGCAATTCGTATTACTCACTTGCCGACCGGGATTGTTGTTGAATGTCAGGACGAACGTTCACAACATAAAAACAAAGCTAAAGCACTTTCTGTACTCGGTGCTCGCATCCACGCTGCTGAAATGGCAAAACGGCAACAGGCCGAAGCGTCTACCCGTCGTAACCTGCTGGGGAGTGGCGATCGCAGCGACCGTAACCGTACTTACAACTTCCCACAGGGGCGCGTTACCGATCACCGCATCAACCTGACGCTCTACCGCCTGGATGAAGTGATGGAAGGTAAGCTGGATATGCTGATTGAACCGATTATCCAGGAACATCAGGCCGACCAACTGGCGGCGTTGTCCGAGCAGGAATAATGGAATATCAACACTGGTTACGTGAAGCAATAAGCCAACTTCAGGCGAGCGAAAGCCCGCGGCGTGATGCTGAAATCCTGCTGGAGCATGTTACCGGCAGAGGGCGTACTTTTATTCTCGCCTTTGGTGAAACGCAGCTGACTGACGAACAATGTCAGCAACTTGATGCGCTACTGACGCGTCGTCGCGATGGTGAACCCATTGCTCATTTAACCGGGGTGCGAGAATTCTGGTCGTTGCCGTTATTTGTTTCGCCAGCGACCTTAATTCCGCGCCCGGATACGGAGTGTCTGGTGGAGCAGGCACTGGCGCGGTTGCCTGAACAACCTTGCCGTATTCTCGATCTCGGGACGGGTACCGGGGCGATTGCGCTGGCGCTGGCCAGCGAGCGTCCGGACTGCGAAATTACCGCTGTAGATCGTATGCCAGATGCTGTCTCTCTGGCGCAACGTAATGCCCAGCATCTGGCTATCAAAAATATCCACATTCTGCAAAGCGACTGGTTTAGCGCGCTAGCCGGGCAGCAGTTTGCGATGATTGTCAGCAATCCGCCGTATATTGACGAGCAGGACCCACATCTTCAACAAGGCGATGTCCGCTTTGAGCCGCTCACTGCGCTGGTTGCGGCAGACAGTGGAATGGCAGACATCGTGCATATCATCGAACAGTCGCGTAACGCGCTGGTATCCGGCGGCTTTCTGCTTCTGGAGCATGGCTGGCAGCAGGGTGAAGCGGTGCGACAGGCATTTATCTTCGCGGGGTATCATGACGTCGAAACCTGCCGTGACTATGGGGATAACGAGCGCGTAACGCTCGGCCGCTATTATCAATGACAAGTTTTTCTACGTTGCTTAGCGTTCATCTCATTAGTATCGCGCTTTCTGTTGGGCTATTGACCTTACGTTTCTGGCTACGTTATCAGAAGCATCCACAGGCATTTGCTCGCTGGACGCGCATTGTGCCGCCGGTTGTCGATACGCTGTTATTGTTAAGCGGCATTGCGTTGATGGCTAAAGCGCACATCCAGCCATTTTCCGGGCAGGCACAGTGGCTGACTGAAAAGCTGTTTGGAGTTATCATTTATATTGTTTTGGGTTTTATTGCACTCGATTATCGTCGTATGCACAGTCAGCAGGCGCGCATTATTGCCTTCCCGCTGGCGTTGGTGGTGCTGTACATCATCATTAAACTCGCCACCACAAAAGTACCGTTACTGGGGTAAGTCATGAGATCGTTAGCTGATTTCGAATTTAATAAAGCGCCATTGTGCGAAGGCATGATCCTGGCTTGCGAAGCAATCCGCCGCGATTTTCCCTCGCAAGATGTTTACGACGAACTGGAGCGTCTCGTTAGTCTGGCGAAGGAAGAAATTAGCCAGCTTCTGCCATTAGAAGAGCAGCTAGAAAAATTAATCGCGCTGTTTTACGGCGAATGGGGGTTTAAAGCCTCACGCGGCGTTTATCGTCTTTCCGATGCATTATGGCTGGACCAGGTGTTAAAGAATCGACAGGGCAGTGCGGTATCATTAGGTGCGGTTTTATTATGGGTCGCGAATCGTCTCGATTTGCCGCTGCTGCCGGTGATTTTCCCTACGCAGCTGATATTGCGCATTGAATGTCCGGATGGCGAAATTTGGCTGATTAATCCTTTTAACGGTGAATCGTTAAGCGAACATATGCTGGATGTATGGTTAAAGGGAAATATCAGCCCGTCGGCGGAACTGTTTTATGAAGACCTTGATGAAGCTGATAACATTGAGGTAATCCGCAAATTGCTGGATACACTCAAAGCGTCGCTGATGGAAGAAAATCAGATGGAACTGGCATTACGCACCAGCGAGGCCTTATTACAATTTAACCCGGAAGATCCGTATGAAATTCGCGATCGTGGGTTGATTTACGCGCAACTGGATTGCGAACATGTTGCGTTGAATGATTTAAATTATTTCGTTGAACAGTGTCCGGAAGACCCGATCAGCGAAATGATACGTGCGCAAATTAACAACATCGCGCATAAACATATTGTGCTGCATTAATTAATCGACACTTTACTTAAGATTAAGGCGATCCTATGAAACAAAAAGTGGTTAGCATTGGCGACATCAACGTAGCAAATGACCTGCCGTTCGTGCTGTTTGGTGGTATGAACGTGCTGGAATCTCGCGATCTGGCGATGCGCATTTGCGAACACTACGTAACCGTAACCCAGAAACTGGGTATCCCTTACGTGTTCAAAGCCTCTTTTGACAAAGCCAACCGTTCCTCCATCCACTCTTATCGTGGACCAGGACTGGAAGAAGGGATGAAAATCTTCCAGGAACTGAAACAGACATTTGGCGTAAAAATTATCACTGACGTTCACGAGCCAAGCCAGGCACAGCCTGTTGCTGATGTGGTAGATGTTATTCAGTTGCCAGCGTTTCTTGCTCGCCAGACTGACCTGGTTGAAGCCATGGCGAAAACCGGTGCGGTAATTAACGTCAAGAAACCGCAGTTTGTCAGCCCGGGACAGATGGGTAATATCGTTGATAAATTCAAAGAAGGCGGCAACGATAAAGTGATTCTTTGTGACCGTGGCGCTAACTTCGGTTACGACAACCTGGTCGTTGATATGCTGGGCTTCAGCATAATGAAGAAAGTCTCTGGCAACTCCCCGGTAATTTTCGACGTTACCCACGCACTGCAATGCCGCGATCCGTTTGGTGCAGCTTCTGGTGGTCGCCGCGCCCAGGTTGCCGAACTGGCACGTGCCGGTATGGCTGTAGGTTTGGCTGGTCTGTTTATTGAAGCGCATCCAGATCCGGAACATGCGAAATGTGACGGTCCATCCGCGCTGCCGTTGGCTAAACTGGAGCCGTTCCTCAAGCAGATGAAAGCGATTGATGATCTGGTTAAAGGTTTCGAAGAGCTGGATACCAGCAAGTAATCTTTTCTGCTTTGAAAACAAAAACCTTATCGTTCTACGGTAGGGTTTTTTTCATGGTCAAAGAAGACAAAAAAGGCCGCAGGCTGTTACCCCTGCGACCGGTTTCGGGCGCATATTGCCATCACGGCAGCCTGACGCCCGTTTTCACCTTACTTCCGGCTACGCCACCAGCCAACAATCGCTGCGGTAATAATTCCCGCAAGGATCGGTGCTGCCAGGTCGTGCCAGAAAATCACGGCAAACTGCGCGAGCGTCATATAGCCGCCTTTTTGTTGTAATGACAACATTTTGCGGCTATTCTTGAATTGTTGATGGTTCAAGATTAGCCCCCGTTCTGTTGTCAGGTTTGACCTCTCAACGTGCGGGGGTTTTCTCTTTCCAGCAACCAATGCCGCCAGGGATAAAGCCCCCACAACATTGCGCCTCACCGGATAACGCCGGCTTGGTGTCGATACTACGTCTCAATTTATATTCACTTCATCCCTGAAATGTGCGCAATGCTGTACGCGTTCCGGCTTTTCATCAGCTGTTGCAGTGGTTTCGTGCAGGTTGTGGTACAGGCTCGCAAATCTGATTAACAATCTGTTCAGGTAGTATGAAGAAATACTATAAGCAGATAATTTTTATTATCTCCTCCGATTTCCGCCATCGGAGGAGATATAAATGTCAGGCAAATATTGTCATTAAATAAGCTGCAAACAGTGCCAGATGCGCCGCGCCATTGAGCACGTTAGTTCGTCCGGTGGAGAAGGAGATATGGCACAGTACTAAAGAGGCCACCATCACCACCATTTCTGGCGCACCAAGTGCAAACTGCAATTCGTTACCCGTCATAAAGGCAATTAGCGTGACGACAGGTACGGTAAGCGAAATGGTTGCCAACACTGAACCAAAGAACAGATTCATCGCGCGCTGGACCTGGTTATTCAACACTGCTTTTAACGCACCTAAACCTTCCGGCGACAGAATCAACAGAGCCACCAGGAAGCCAGTAAAGGCGACAGGCGCATTCATGCTGTCGAGCAATGTCTCCAGCGGGCTGGCGTTCATTTTGGTGACTGCAATAACGGCAATCAGATGGACAATCAACCAGATGGCATGCCACAGGCTGCTATGGGCAGACGGTTTACCGTGGTGCGGGTCGTCATCATCACTGTCATCTTCGTGCTCGTAGACAAACAAACTTTGATGCGTTTTGGTCTGGATCAGCAAAAATACGCCATACATTGCCGCAGAAATTAATGCTACCAGTAACGCCTGACCTGTTGAAAAATTCGCCGCAGGCAGCGCCATTGGAAATACCAGTACGATTATCGCAAGGGGGAACAGCGCAATTAAATACTGCTTGATACCAAACAGATTCATATATTGGGTGGCAAACTTACGTCCGCCCAACAATAATGAAAAGCCAACCAGCCCACCTGTAACAATCATAATGATTGAATAGAGCGTATCACGCATTAGCGTTGGCGCGGCGTCGCCGGTTGCCATTAAAGCTGAAATCAAACTGACTTCAAGAATAACCACTGAAAGGCTAAGAATAAGCGAACCGTAAGGTTCTCCCAGGCGATGGGCTAATACGTCCGCATGACGGACAACACTAAAGGCGCTACTTAAAATACCAATAAGCGCAAGAAGATTGATGGCAATGACCACTGGTAGTGTCTGGCTGCTTCCCCACAGGAACAGCACTACCAGCGCCAGAACCGGGAAAATAAGCGAAGTCTCCTTGTGGCGGGTTTTTACCGCCTCTTGAGCATTTGACATTATGGTTATCCCTTTGCAGATGAATTTATCGAAAATGTAAAAAATAGGTAGGAAAAATAACAGAAATTGTCTGGATATCGGTAACATTTTACGAATTTTTACCCCGCTGTCGATTTTTTACTCATTTGGGCATAAAAATAAGTAATACGTTTAGACAATGTTTGTTTTAGCACTTCTTAAGAAGAGTCTGACATGAAAATTCTTATGTTTTGGCAAGAGTAGATATTGTTGACCACACTTAATGTTCAACTTTGTAAAAGGAGTCAACGATGCCGTATAAAACGAAAAGCGATCTGCCGGAAAGCGTAAAGCACGTGCTTCCGTCTCATGCCCAGGATATCTATAAAGAAGCGTTCAACAGCGCATGGGATCAATATAAAGATAAAGAAGATCGGCGTGATGACGCCAGTCGCGAAGAAACAGCGCATAAAGTGGCCTGGGCTGCTGTGAAGCATGAATATGCCAAAGGGGATGATGATAAATGGCATAAAAAATCGTAAAACCGGTAGCTTAGTTAAAGCTATTCGTGCGGTGTTGCCTTGCAAGTGGTCCGTGGATTGCATATTGTCCCGTTAGTGGTTTCAAAATGAGCAGTAAAAATGTCCGGAAGACACCAAAAAGTTGTCGCAGGGAAGTATGCAGTGGCGGAGGTGTAAGGTGATAACGCGTGATTTCTTGATGAATGCCGATTGTAAAACGGCATTTGGTGCCATTGAAGAATCACTCTTATGGTCAGCAGAACAACGGGCGGCTTCGCTGGCGGCGACGCTGGCTTGTCGACCTGATGAGGGACCGGTGTGGATCTTCGGTTATGGATCGTTGATGTGGAATCCGGCACTGGAGTTTACCGAGTCGTGCACCGGTACACTGGTTGGATGGCATCGCGCGTTTTGCCTGCGCCTGACCGCCGGGCGCGGGACTGCGCACCAGCCGGGACGAATGCTTGCACTGAAAGAGGGCGGACGCACCACAGGCGTCGCCTATCGACTGCCAGAAGAGACGCTGGAGCAGGAACTAACCCTGCTGTGGAAGCGCGAGATGATTACCGGCTGTTATCTGCCAACCTGGTGTCAGCTTGATCTTGATGATGGACGCACAGTAAACGCCATTGTGTTTATTATGGACCCGCGACATCCAGAATATGAATCTGACACTCGCGCTCAGGTCATAGCGCCGTTGATTGCGGCGGCGAGCGGTCCGCTGGGAACCAATGCACAATACCTGTTTTCACTGGAACAGGAGCTTATCAAACTGGGAATGCAGGACGATGGGCTGAATGATTTGCTGGTATCGGTAAAAAAACTGCTGGCGGAGAATTATCCGGATGGTGTGTTACGGCCGGGATTCGCCTGAGTAAACTTCCCTCATAGTGGGGCGTCAGACGCCCCCTCAAACATTAAAATGTGAGCACTTTATCGGCTGACAGCGTCCATTGCGCCAGTTCAACAAGAGTACCGATTTCCACCCCATCAATCAGAGGAAGTGTACTAATCCCGCGCCCGTCGGTACAGGTTTTGCACAATTTCACCGGTACATTCTGAGCGGTAAGGATCTCCAGCATTTGCTGAATGTTGTAGCCTTCCCCTGGTTTTTGCCCGCGCAACCCGGCTGTGACCGCATCAGACATCAGGAACAGACGCAGATCCAGATTGTTCTCCTGCTCTCGTAACGCAATGGCCAGCCGCAAGCTGTTAAACAAGGATTCGCTCCCGTAAGGTGCGCCATTGGCAACGATCACGATTTTTTGCATTATTTACTCCTGTATTCAGGGAATTAGACACTCATCTTCTATCTTACTGCTTCTGCAGCGTCTGACCAATCGGTCACATTTTTAAGGATTTTCCTGAAAGCGCGAGAAAATACGACAAAAGGTGCCAGTAATCGTTATTCTTTAAGGCTATGGTTTTTCATTTTTACCGGAAGTTACCGACGTTTTGAGCCGTTTCGTTCCTCGCATTATTCCGTTTTATTTACTCTTGCTGGCGGCAGGCGGTACAGCTAACGCACAATCTACCTTCGAGCAAAAAGCGGCAAATCCCTTTGATAATAACAATGATGGTCTGCCGGATTTAGGCATGGCACCTGAAAATCATGATGGGGAAAAACACTTTGCTGAAATTGTGAAAGATTTCGGCGAAACCAGTATGAATGATAACGGGCTTGATACTGGCGAGCAGGCAAAAGCTTTCGCATTGGAAAAGGTCCGCGACGCGCTTAGTCAACAGGTTAATCAGCACGTAGAGTCCTGGCTATCACCGTGGGGAAATGCCAGTGTTGACGTCAAAGTGGATAACGAAGGACATTTCACCGGCAGTCGTGGAAGCTGGTTTGTGCCGTTACAAGATAATGATCGTTATCTCACCTGGAGCCAGCTTGGTCTTACTCAGCAGGATGATGGGCTGGTGAGCAATGTGGGCGTTGGGCAACGCTGGGCGCGCGGCAGCTGGCTGGTGGGTTATAACACTTTTTATGACAACTTGCTGGACGAAAATCTTCAGCGAGCGGGCTTTGGCGCTGAAGCGTGGGGCGAATATTTGCGACTATCGGCAAACTTTTATCAGCCGTTTGCTGCATGGCATGAACAGACAGCCACGCAGGAACAACGGATGGCGCGCGGGTACGACCTGACAGCCCGGATGCGCATGCCGTTCTATCAACACTTCAATACCAGTGTCAGCGTAGAACAGTATTTTGGTGATCGTGTCGATTTGTTTAACTCTGGTACGGGTTATCACAATCCCGTCGCGTTGAGTCTGGGATTAAATTACACCCCTGTGCCCTTAGTCACTGTGACGGCCCAGCATAAACAGGGTGAAAGTGGCGAGAATCAAAATAACCTCGGGCTGAATCTTAACTACCGCTTTGGTGTACCGCTCAAAAAACAACTTTCTGCGGGCGAGGTTGTCGAAAGTCAGTCGTTACGTGGTAGTCGCTATGACAATCCGCAGCGAAATAATCTTCCGACTCTTGAGTACCGACAGCGAAAAACGTTAACGGTGTTTCTGGCGACACCTCCGTGGGATCTAAAACCTGGCGAAACAGTGCCGCTGAAATTACAAATCCGCAGTCGTTACGGTATTCGGCAACTGATTTGGCAGGGCGATACGCAGATATTAAGTTTGACGCCGGGCGCACAAGCCAACAGTGAGGAGGGCTGGACGCTGATCATGCCTGACTGGCAAAACGGGGAAGGCGCAAGCAATCACTGGCGATTGTCAGTGGTGGTGGAAGATAACCAGGGGCAGCGTGTCTCCTCCAATGAGATCACGCTAACGCTTGTCGAACCGTTCGACGCATTGTCAAACGACGAACTGCGCTGGGAACCGTAATCAGAAAATGCGCTCCTGATGCACCCATACCGCAGCTTCCACGCGAGACTTTAGCTTCATTTTCTTCAGCATGTGCTTGACGTGAACTTTTACTGTGCTTTCGGTGATGTCCAGGCGGCGGGCAATCATCTTGTTCGGCAAACCCTGGGCAATTAGCTTGAGTATATCGCGCTCTCGTGGGGTTAACTGGTTAACATCGCGCTCAGTAGTGGCACGGTTAGCGCGCAAGCTGGCGGCCAGAACAGGCGTTAATGCTTCGCTTAATACCATTTCGCCAGCAGCTGCCTGATGTAACGCTTTCAGCAGATCTTCCGGTTCCATATCTTTTAACAGATAGCCATCCGCGCCCCGTTTCAGTGCGGTGACCACATCTTCTTCATGGTTAGAGACGCTGAATACCACAATGCGCCCGGAGAGGGACTTTTCGCGCAGTTTATCCAGCGTTTCCAGACCGTTCATGCCGGGCATATTGAGATCTAACAGGATCAGATCGGGATCAAGAGATTCCGCCAGTTCAATACCCTGTTCGCCATTACTCGCTTCGCCAACCACAGTGATATCTGGTGCCATACTGATAAGCTGTTTTACGCCAGTTCGCAACATCGGGTGATCGTCGATCAGCAGGATAGTAGCCGGTTCCTGATTACTCATGGGTATCTCCTTGGACGTCTGTGAAAGTTTTTTCGGGAATAAAGGTGACCACCACTTCGGTGCCACCTGATTCACGACGGCGGACGCGGCAATCGCCTCGTAAACTTTGCGCACGGTCGCGCATTATTATCATGCCGTAGTGATTGCTGCGGATGGCATTTTCAGGCACGCCGCAGCCGTTATCCTGGACGGTCAGTTTGACCTGATTATCGTTTTGCGCCACCGTCACCACGACCTCACTCGCTTGCGAATGTTTGAGGGCGTTACTTAATGCCTCACGGGCAATTTGCAACAAGTGGATTGCCTGATGCGAAGGCACCAGACGAGGCGGCAATTGATAATCCAGCTTCACCGGGAAGCCAAATTTGGCGCTGTACTCTTCGCAACTCGCCTCCAGCGCCGGACGTAATCCAGGCTCGGTGAGCTGCAAACGGAATGTGGTGAGCAATTCACGCAACTGCACCCAGGATGCATTCAGTTCGTTACGGATCTGACTTAACAGTTCGCGGCTGCTTTCTGGCAGCGCATCGCCCTGCATCTGTAAGCAACTCACCTGCATCTTCATGCAAGAGAGAGATTGGGCAATAGAATCATGCAGTTCGCGCGCAATGGTGGCACGCTCTTCCATCACGATCAACTGTTGCTGACGTTCCTGATGGCGATCCAGCGCCAGCGTGGCGGTGAGTTGTTCAACCAGGGTATCCACCAGTTGTTGTTGATCATGGCTAAGATGACGCCCCTGCGGCAGGGTCGCCAGCAAAATACCGTACTGCGTATGAGTGTCAGCCAGCCGCCACTTCAGGGTTGTGCCGCGATCGCCAACGGGTAATACGCCGCGCGGGCAGAGCTGGCAGCCTTTATCATCACAAGTCATATCTGACTGGCAGGTAAACTCCTGATGATTCTCTTCATCATCAGTGTCATACACCCGCAGTTCGATATCACGTAGCAGGGTTAAATTCTGTAAGTCGTTGAGTACAGGTGACAGGCGTTCACACAGCGGGGCGCGGGAATGCAAACGGCGGTTAGCCTGCCATAAAAAAGAGAGGATCTGATTTTTATGCTCCAGCCCGGCGGTTTTCTCCTGAACCCGCTGCTCAAGTACGGCATAACTTTCGGCCAGTTCTGCAGACATATTGTTCAACGCAGTTCCAAGCATCGCCATTTCGTTGCGCCCGCTGATGTTTGCGCGTTGGGTAAAATCGCGATGGCTGACGGCACTCGCCATTGCCAGCAGTTGCCGCCACGGTTGTAGCAATCTCGCCCGCAACCAGATAATAGTGAATACCAGTAAAAGTGCCATAAATACCGCCATTACCCGATGGACCAGCACCACTGTCTCAATGCGCATTTCCGTGGTGCGATCAAAACCAGATACCAGCTGATCAAGCCCGGCAACAAACTGGCTGACATCCGCTGACACCGTTTCGCGGTTTTGTGCACGTATCAGTGCAGGGATCAGTTCATTACGCCAGTAATCTTGTAAACCCTGTAATTGCGCCAGTTGCCCGTCTCGTTCTGCTGCTCGAGTCAACTCGGCGCTAAATGCTGTTTGTTCCATCTCTTTAATTAAGGGCTTGTCTTTCTCGCTTAATGGCACTGCTGCCAACAGACGGTAACTTTGCATGCGCAGCGATCCCGCTTTGTTGATCGCATGGGCGCTGCCCTGAACGCCTTGCACCAGCCAGCCAGAAACCGCCATCCCTGCCAGTCCAATAGCAGTAGAAAGCAACACAATAAGCGCAACCTGATTAACCAGGGTGAGCGGAGAGAGACAACGTTTAAGCATGTAAACCTCTTCCTTCAGGCTTTAAATGAGCAATAACCTTAATGAATGTGACGATACATTCTGGAATGGCAGTATTCTCGGCTATTGGCTGAAGTATACCCATACCCGGAAAGAGTTACTCCTTATTTGCCGTGTGGTTAGTCGCTTTACATCGGTAAGGGTAGGGATTTTACAGCACCGTGAAAAATCTCATAATTTTTATGAAATCACTGTACTCACTATGGATAATGATAAATATCAATGATAGATAAAGTTATCTTATCGTTTGATTTACATCAAATTGCCTTTAGCTACAGACACTAAGGTGGCAGACATCGAAACGAGTATCAGAGGTGTCTATGAGTCACTCATCCGCCCCCGAAAGGGCTACTGGAGCTGTCATTACAGATTGGCGACCGGAAGATCCTGCGTTCTGGCAACAACGCGGTCAACGTATTGCCAGCCGCAACCTGTGGATTTCCGTTCCCTGTCTGCTGCTGGCGTTTTGCGTATGGATGTTGTTCAGCGCTGTTGCGGTGAACTTACCGAAAGTCGGTTTTAATTTTACGACCGATCAGCTATTTATGTTGACTGCGCTGCCTTCGGTTTCTGGCGCGTTATTACGTGTTCCATACTCCTTTATGGTTCCTATCTTTGGTGGTCGTCGCTGGACGGCGTTCAGCACCGGTATTCTGATTATTCCTTGCGTCTGGCTGGGTTTTGCCGTGCAGGATACCTCCACGCCTTATAGCGTCTTCATCATCATTTCTCTGCTGTGCGGCTTTGCTGGCGCGAACTTCGCATCCAGTATGGCAAACATCAGCTTCTTCTTTCCGAAACAGAAGCAGGGTGGCGCGCTGGGTCTGAATGGTGGTCTGGGCAACATGGGCGTCAGCGTCATGCAGTTGGTTGCTCCGCTGGTGGTATCACTGTCGATTTTCGCAGTATTTGGTAGCCAGGGCGTCAAACAGCCGGATGGGACTGAGCTGTATCTGGCGAATGCGTCCTGGATATGGGTGCCGTTCCTTGCCATCTTCACCATTGCGGCGTGGTTTGGCATGAACGATCTTGCTACCTCGAAAGCCTCCATCAAGGAGCAATTGCCGGTACTCAAACGGGGTCATCTGTGGATTATGAGCCTGCTGTATCTGGCAACCTTCGGCTCCTTCATCGGCTTCTCCGCGGGCTTTGCGATGCTGTCAAAAACGCAGTTCCCGGATATTCAGATTCTGCAATACGCTTTCTTCGGGCCGTTTATTGGTGCGCTGGCGCGTTCTGCAGGTGGTGCATTATCTGACCGTCTGGGCGGAACTCGTGTCACTCTGGTGAACTTTATCCTGATGGCGATTTTCAGCGGCCTGCTGTTCCTGACCTTACCGACTGACGGACAGGGCGGAAGCTTCATGGCGTTCTTCGCAGTCTTCCTGGCGCTGTTCCTGACCGCTGGGCTGGGTAGTGGTTCCACTTTCCAGATGATTTCCGTGATCTTCCGTAAACTGACAATGGATCGCGTGAAAGCAGAAGGGGGTTCTGACGAACGTGCGATGCGTGAAGCGGCAACCGACACGGCGGCGGCGCTGGGTTTCATCTCTGCGATTGGCGCGATTGGTGGCTTCTTTATCCCGAAAGCGTTTGGTAGCTCGCTGGCATTAACGGGTTCGCCAGTCGGCGCAATGAAAGTATTTTTGATTTTCTATATCGCCTGCGTGGTGATTACCTGGGCGGTATATGGTCGGCATTCTAAAAAATAAATCGTAATATTTGATTATCCTTTGCGCGGCATGATGTCGCGCTTTTTTTATGCGTCATTTAGTTACAACATACTAATGTTGTATGGCTTATTTCGCTGGATTTCATTAAGAGTCATTAATATGTTACCCATGGGGAATACTCCTTAATACCCATCTGCATAAAAATCTTAATGGTTTAAATAACCACAGGTGTAAAACGTCTTAATTTACAGTCTGTTATGCTATAAATGTTAATTATCCTAAAGGGGTATTCCAGGAATTTACTTTATTTTTCATCCCCATCACTCTTGATCGTTATCAATTCCCACGCTGTTTCAGAGCGTTACCTTGCCCTTAAACATTAGCAATGTCGATTTATCAGAGGGCCGACAGGCTCCCACAGGAGAAAACCGATGAGTAAATTCCTGGACCGGTTTCGCTACTTCAAACAGAAGGGTGAAACCTTTGCCGATGGGCATGGCCAGCTTCTCAATACCAACCGTGACTGGGAGGATGGATATCGCCAGCGTTGGCAGCATGACAAAATCGTCCGCTCTACCCACGGGGTAAACTGCACCGGCTCCTGCAGCTGGAAAATCTACGTCAAAAACGGTCTGGTCACCTGGGAAACCCAGCAGACTGACTATCCGCGTACTCGCCCGGACCTGCCAAACCATGAACCTCGCGGCTGCCCGCGCGGTGCCAGCTACTCCTGGTATCTATACAGCGCTAACCGCCTGAAACACCCGATGATGCGCAAACGCCTGATGAAAATGTGGCGTGAAGCGAAGGCGCTGCATAGCGATCCGGTTGAGGCATGGGCTTCTATCATTGAAGACGCCGATAAAGCGAAAAGCTTTAAGCAGGCGCGTGGACGCGGTGGTTTTGTTCGTTCTTCCTGGCAGGAAGTGAACGAACTGATCGCCGCATCTAACGTTTACACCATCAAAAATTACGGCCCGGACCGTGTCGCTGGCTTCTCGCCAATTCCGGCAATGTCGATGGTTTCTTACGCATCGGGTGCGCGCTATCTCTCGCTGATTGGCGGTACTTGCTTAAGCTTCTACGACTGGTACTGCGACCTGCCTCCTGCGTCTCCGCAAACCTGGGGTGAGCAAACTGACGTACCGGAATCTGCTGACTGGTACAACTCCAGCTACATCATCGCTTGGGGTTCAAACGTGCCGCAGACGCGTACCCCGGATGCTCACTTCTTTACTGAAGTGCGTTACAAAGGGACCAAAACTGTTGCCGTCACACCAGACTACGCTGAAATCGCCAAACTGTGCGATCTGTGGCTGGCACCGAAACAGGGCACCGATGCGGCAATGGCGCTGGCAATGGGTCACGTAATGCTGCGTGAATTCCACCTCGACAACCCAAGCCAGTATTTCACCGACTATGTGCGCCGCTACACCGACATGCCGATGCTGGTGATGCTGGAAGAGCGCGACGGTTACTACGCTGCGGGTCGTATGCTGCGCGCTGCTGATCTGGTGGATGCACTGGGCCAGGAAAACAATCCGGAATGGAAAACTGTCGCCTTTAATACCAATGGTGAAATGGTTGCGCCGAACGGTTCTATTGGCTTCCGCTGGGGCGAGAAGGGCAAATGGAATCTTGAGCAGCGCGACGGCAAAACTGGCGAAGAAACCGAGCTGCAACTGAGCCTGCTGGGTAGCCAGGATGAGATCGCTGAGGTGGGCTTCCCGTACTTTGGTGGCGATGGCACGGAACACTTCAACAAAGTGGAACTGGAAAACGTGCTGCTGCATAAGCTGCCGGTGAAACGCCTGCAACTGGCTGATGGCAGCACCGCCCTGGTGACCACCGTTTATGATCTGACGCTGGCAAACTACGGTCTGGAACGTGGCCTGAACGACGTTAACTGTGCAACCAGCTATGACGATGTGAAAGCTTACACCCCTGCCTGGGCAGAGCAGATTACCGGCGTTTCTCGCAGCCAGATTATTCGCATCGCCCGTGAATTTGCCGATAACGCTGATAAAACGCACGGTCGTTCGATGATTATCGTCGGCGCTGGGCTGAACCACTGGTATCACCTGGACATGAACTATCGTGGTCTGATCAACATGCTGATTTTCTGCGGCTGTGTCGGTCAGAGCGGCGGTGGCTGGGCGCACTATGTAGGTCAGGAAAAACTGCGTCCGCAAACCGGCTGGCAGCCGCTGGCGTTTGCCCTCGACTGGCAGCGTCCGGCGCGTCACATGAACAGTACCTCTTATTTCTATAACCACTCCAGCCAGTGGCGTTATGAAACCGTGACTGCGGAAGAACTGCTGTCGCCGATGGCGGATAAATCTCGCTATACCGGACACTTGATCGACTTTAACGTCCGTGCAGAACGCATGGGCTGGCTGCCGTCTGCGCCGCAGTTAGGCACTAACCCGCTGACTATCGCTCGCGAAGCAGAAAAAGCCGGGATGAATCCGGTGGACTATACGGTTAAATCCCTGAAAGAGGGTTCTATCCGTTTCGCTGCGGAACAGCCGGAAAACGGTAAAAACCACCCGCGTAATCTGTTCATCTGGCGTTCTAACCTGCTCGGTTCTTCCGGTAAAGGTCATGAGTTTATGCTCAAGTACCTGCTGGGGACGGAGCACGGTATCCAGGGCAAAGACCTGGGGCAGCAGGGCGGCGTGAAGCCGGAAGAAGTGGACTGGCAGGACAACGGTCTGGAAGGCAAGCTGGATCTGGTGGTGACGCTGGACTTCCGTCTGTCGAGCACCTGTCTCTATTCCGACATCATTTTGCCGACGGCGACCTGGTACGAAAAAGACGACATGAATACTTCGGATATGCATCCGTTTATTCACCCGCTGTCTGCGGCGGTCGATCCGGCCTGGGAAGCGAAAAGCGACTGGGAAATCTACAAAGCCATCGCGAAGAAATTCTCCGAAGTGTGCGTTGGTCATCTGGGTAAAGAAACTGACATCGTCACGCTGCCTATCCAGCACGACTCTGCCGCTGAACTGGCGCAACCGCTGGATGTGAAAGACTGGAAAAAAGGCGAATGCGACCTGATCCCAGGTAAAACTGCACCGCACATTATGGTCGTAGAGCGCGATTATCCAGCAACTTACGAACGCTTTACCTCTATCGGCCCGCTGATGGAGAAAATCGGTAACGGCGGTAAAGGGATTGCCTGGAACACCCAGAGCGAGATGGATCTGCTGCGTAAGCTCAACTACACCAAAGCGGAAGGTCCGGCAAAAGGCCAGCCGATGCTCAATACCGCAATTGATGCGGCAGAGATGATCCTGACGCTGGCACCGGAAACCAATGGTCAGGTAGCTGTAAAAGCCTGGGCTGCCCTGAGCGAGTTTACCGGCCGTGACCATACGCATCTGGCGCTGAATAAAGAAGACGAGAAGATTCGCTTCCGCGATATTCAGGCACAGCCGCGCAAAATCATCTCCAGCCCGACATGGTCTGGCCTTGAAGATGAACACGTTTCTTACAACGCCGGTTACACCAACGTTCACGAGCTGATCCCGTGGCGTACGCTCTCTGGCCGTCAGCAGCTGTATCAGGATCACCAATGGATGCGTGATTTCGGTGAAAGCCTGCTGGTTTATCGTCCGCCGATCGACACCCGTTCGGTGAAAGAAGTGATGGGCCAGAAATCCAATGGCAACCCGGAAAAAGCGCTTAACTTCCTGACGCCACACCAGAAGTGGGGTATCCACTCCACCTACAGCGACAACCTGCTGATGCTGACTTTAGGTCGCGGTGGTCCGGTGGTCTGGCTGAGTGAAGCCGATGCCAAAGAGCTGGGTATCGCCGATAACGACTGGATTGAAGTCTTCAACAGCAACGGTGCACTGACTGCCCGTGCGGTTGTCAGCCAGCGTGTTCCGGCAGGGATGACCATGATGTACCACGCGCAGGAACGTATCGTTAACCTGCCTGGTTCGGAAATTACCCAACAGCGTGGTGGTATCCATAACTCGGTCACCCGTATCACGCCGAAACCGACGCATATGATTGGCGGCTATGCCCATCTGGCATATGGCTTTAACTACTACGGCACCGTAGGTTCTAACCGCGATGAGTTTGTTGTAGTGCGTAAGATGAAGAACATTGACTGGTTAGATGGCGAAGGCAATGACCAGGTACAGGAGAGCGTAAAATGAAAATTCGTTCACAAGTCGGCATGGTGCTGAATCTCGATAAGTGCATCGGCTGCCACACCTGTTCAGTGACCTGTAAAAACGTCTGGACCAGCCGTGAAGGCGTGGAATACGCGTGGTTCAACAACGTGGAAACCAAGCCGGGCCAGGGCTTCCCGACTGACTGGGAAAACCAGGAAAAATACAAAGGCGGCTGGATCCGTAAAATCAACGGCAAACTGCAGCCGCGCATGGGTAACCGTGCCATGCTGCTGGGTAAAATCTTCGCTAACCCGCATCTGCCGGGGATCGACGATTATTACGAGCCGTTCGATTTTGATTATCAGAACCTGCATACCGCGCCGGAAGGCAGCAAATCACAGCCGATTGCCCGTCCGCGTTCACTGATTACCGGCGAACGGATGGCGAAAATCGAAAAAGGGCCGAACTGGGAAGATGACCTGGGCGGTGAGTTTGACAAGCTGGCGAAAGACAAGAACTTCGACAACATCCAGAAGGCGATGTATAGCCAGTTCGAAAACACCTTCATGATGTATTTGCCGCGCCTGTGCGAACACTGTCTGAACCCGGCATGTGTGGCGACCTGCCCGAGCGGTGCGATTTACAAGCGTGAAGAAGATGGCATCGTCCTGATCGACCAGGATAAATGCCGTGGCTGGCGTATGTGCATCACCGGATGCCCGTACAAAAAAATCTACTTCAACTGGAAGAGCGGTAAGTCTGAGAAGTGCATCTTCTGCTATCCGCGTATTGAAGCCGGCCAGCCGACAATATGTTCAGAAACCTGTGTCGGTCGTATCCGTTATCTTGGCGTGCTGCTGTACGATGCCGACGCGATTGAACGTGCGGCAAGTACCGAGAACGAGAAAGATCTCTACCAGCGTCAGCTGGATGTGTTCCTCGATCCGAACGATCCGAAAGTCATCGAGCAGGCGATTAAAGACGGTATTCCGCTGAGCGTTATTGAGGCTGCGCAGCAGTCGCCAGTTTATAAAATGGCGATGGAATGGAAACTGGCGCTGCCGCTGCATCCGGAATATCGCACACTGCCGATGGTCTGGTACGTGCCGCCTCTGTCGCCGATTCAGTCTGCGGCAGACGCGGGTGAACTGGGCAGCAACGGCATTCTGCCAGACGTCGAAAGCCTGCGTATTCCGGTACAGTATCTGGCGAATCTGCTGACCGCCGGTGATACCAAACCGGTACTGCGCGCGCTGAAACGTATGCTGGCGATGCGTCATTACAAACGTGCTGAAACCGTTGACGGTAAAGTCGATACCCGTGCGCTGGAAGAGGTCGGTCTGACCGAAGCCCAGGCACAGGAGATGTATCGTTATCTGGCTATTGCCAACTACGAAGATCGCTTTGTGGTGCCGAGCAGTCATCGTGAACTGGCGCGGGAAGCCTTCCCGGAGAAAAATGGCTGCGGCTTTACCTTTGGTGATGGCTGCCACGGTTCAGATACCAAATTCAATCTGTTCAACAGCCGCCGTATCGATGCCATCGATGTAACCAGCAAAACGGAGCCGCACCCATGATCGAACTCGTGATTGTATCGCGTCTCCTTGAATATCCGGATGCTGCCTTATGGCAGCATCAACAAGAGATGTTTGAGGCGATTGCCGCGTCGAAAAATCTGCCAAAAGAGGATGCCCATGCGCTGGGCATTTTCCTGCGCGATTTAACGACGATGGATCCGCTCGATGCCCAGGCGCAGTACAGCGAACTGTTCGACCGTGGCCGCGCCACGTCACTGTTGCTATTTGAACATGTTCACGGTGAATCCCGTGACCGCGGCCAGGCGATGGTGGATCTGCTGGCGCAGTACGAGCAGCACGGCTTGCAGTTAAACAGCCGCGAATTGCCCGACCATCTGCCGCTGTATCTGGAGTACCTGGCGCAGCTGCCGCAAAGCGAAGCCGTGGAGGGTTTGAAAGATATTGCGCCGATTCTGGCATTGCTGAGCGCGCGTCTGCAACAGCGTGAAAGCCGTTATGCCGTGCTGTTTGATCTGCTGCTGAAACTGGCGAATACCGCAATCGACAGCGACAAAGTGGCGGAAAAAATTGCCGATGAAGCGCGCGACGATACGCCGCAGGCGCTGGATGCAGTCTGGGAAGAAGAGCAGGTTAAATTCTTTGCTGAAAAAGGCTGCGGTGATTCAGCAATCACTGCTCATCAGCGTCGCTTTGCCGGTGCCGTCGCGCCGCAATATCTGAATATCACCACCGGAGGACAGCACTAATGCAATTCCTGAATATGTTCTTCTTTGATATCTACCCGTACATAGCCGGGGCGGTCTTCCTGATTGGTAGCTGGCTGCGTTATGACTACGGGCAGTACACATGGCGTGCGGCGTCCAGCCAGATGCTGGATCGCAAAGGGATGAATCTGGCGTCGAACCTGTTCCATATCGGTATTCTGGGGATTTTTGTCGGTCACTTCTTCGGTATGCTGACGCCGCACTGGATGTATGAAGCCTGGCTGCCGATTGAAGTAAAACAGAAAATGGCGATGTTTGCTGGTGGTGCCAGCGGCGTACTGTGTCTGATTGGCGGCGTGCTGTTGTTGAAACGTCGTCTGTTCAGCCCACGCGTGCGTGCAACGACTACCGGAGCGGATATCCTGATCCTGTCGCTGCTCGTTATCCAGTGCGCGCTGGGCCTGCTGACCATTCCGTTCTCCGCCCAGCATATGGACGGTAGCGAGATGATGAAACTGGTTGGCTGGGCGCAGTCGGTAGTGACCTTCCACGGTGGCGCTTCTCAACATCTTGATGGCGTGGCGTTTATCTTCCGTCTGCACCTGGTGTTGGGGATGACGTTATTCCTGCTGTTCCCGTTCTCGCGTCTGGTACACATCTGGAGCGTCCCGGTGGAGTATCTGACGCGTAAGTATCAGCTGGTGCGCGCTCGTCACTAAGCGAATTTTAGTTCACATAGACCCTGCTTCGGCGCTGAGGGATCCCCATAAATCAGCGATAATAAACCAACACCATATTCTGGTAGGTTCTGGTGAGGTGGTTAAGAATGGTGCTTAGCACCGTTCGTTTTAAAATTAGCGGGGAGTGTCGTAAGACATTCTCCGCTAACGTCAGATACGAGATTACCCGCCGCGTTTTAATGCTGTTGGCCTGATATCTAAGATGTAACCCTTGATTTTCAGCGTGATAGCCAATAAGCCACAGCACTATTGTGCTCAGTGTTGCCAGCAGGCTCAGTACCAGCATTCTTCCTGCCGAACAGCTGTAACTGGCTCGCAGACCGAACCCAAAACGCTCACTTTTTTCATCCCTGAAGTTTTGCTCAATCTGCATTCGGCGGCTGTATAACTTCATGATTTCTCGCGGTTTAAAGTCATCTGTGCTGCTGAATATTAACCATGGTTCTTTTGCCGCCGACCTGGCATCTTTTATCTGTGATGGTCTGGCTATACCACAACGCGAACGTTTATTTCTCCGGCCTTTCGGCTCTTTTTTGTGCAAATAAAAATGACCATCGCAACGGGCGTATTCCGCCCGGGAAAGCGTCCCCGGCCCCAGATATTCAGGTTTGTTACTGGCCTGTAATTCCTGACGCCTGAACCAGCATTCCCCTTTTCTCGCCAGATGCAGTTGTTTATTGCCTCGTATCCGGCCAATAAAATCCCAGCCGAGTGATTTTATGTGCCGAAACCAGGCATTCTGGAACCCTGCATCCGTGACGATGATTACCCTTGCTTTTGGGTTTACCGCTTCGGAAAGAGTATTAAGAAAGGCTTGCTGTATCTTTGCATTTTGCTGTTTTTCCGAAGGAACTATCCAACTCAGCAATGGAATCGAATGTCCATCGCAAATCAGGCTGGCGCGGAGTACGTGATACTCCTGAGAGGGGTATCCACTCCAGTCAACGGCGATGACACACAGTGACAGTTTGCTCGTCAGCATGGAAATAATGTTTCTGAAAATCAGGGGGATGTCGTGATGAAGAGACTCATTACCGAGCGGACGATCAACACGTTTTATTTTATTTTTGACCTGAGCATTACCGGGTAAATAACGTCCGATGCTGGTCAGCGTCAGAGATGCGCCATTGATTAGTGCGATAGTGGCATCCAACAAAGCATTTTGTCGGTATTTGTGAAATGGTGCTAAAGCATCGCGGAAAAAATTCTGACATACTTGGCGAGCAGGCATAGAGGAGATCTCATTGAATTGGTTGCACAAGTCAGTAGATCACAAAACTCTATGCCTGTCTTTTTTTACCCGCCCATTACTGGGGATTCCTCAGTAATGGGCGGGTTTTTTTATGGGCACGGTGCGGGGGGAGTTGTCGGATGCGCTTCGCTTATCCGACCTACAGGGGAGGATATTTTAGGTCCGGTAAACGCGGTGCCATTGGGCAGAATTAGCTCGGAGTAACAGGTTTTGAGTATTTCAGGAAGAAATGGTGGTGGGGGAAGGATTACTCAGCGCTGCGCGCTTCGCCCTACGGGTCGTTGCCTGCGGCAACGCTCTCTCGCTGGCGCTCGAGTCGAACCTTGGTCGAAGCTTCTCATCCTTCCCCGCATGGGCAGAATATTCAATTGCGGATTCGTTTGAGAATTCAGGGGCTTTTGAAAGTGATGGTGGTGGGGGAAGGATTCGAACCTTCGAAGTCGATGACGGCAGATTTACAGTCTGCTCCCTTTGGCCGCTCGGGAACCCCACCAGGGGTAATTCATATTGTAGGTAATGCTTGAGATGGTGGTGGGGGAAGGATTCGAACCTTCGAAGTCGATGACGGCAGATTTACAGTCTGCTCCCTTTGGCCGCTCGGGAACCCCACCACGGGGTAATGCTTTTTACTGGCCTGCTCCCTTATCGGGAAACGGGGCGCATCATATCAAATGACGCGCCGCTGTAAAGTGTTACGTTGAGAAAAATGAACTGGTTGCGTAATTTTCATCCGTAACGGATTAAAGCTAACCAGTTATTTTTGCTGGCGATTAAAGAATAATCGTCCGATTACCGTAAACAAAGACGCGCTGCGCCAGTACTTTGTATAGCGCACGACTTAAGACGTTTTTCTCGACGTCACGACCTGCGCGCATCATATCTTCAGCTGTGTAGGTATGATCGACATGAATAACGTCCTGCATGATGATTGGGCCTTCGTCCAGATTGTCATTCACATAGTGAGCGGTTGCGCCAATAATCTTCACGCCACGCTCATAGGCCTGGTGATAAGGACGTGCGCCGATAAACGCTGGCAGGAATGAATGGTGAATATTGATGATCTTATTCGGGAAGCGTGCCACAAATTCCGGCGTTAATACCCGCATATACTTCGCCAGCACCACATAGTCAGGTTGATAAGCATCAATGGCATCCGCCATCTTTTGATCGTGCTCGTTGCGGCTTAACCCTTCATGGCTTACCAGCTCAAACGGAATATCAAACCGCTCAACCAGAGAACGTAAAGTATCGTGGTTACCAATAACTGCCGCGATTTCGACATCCAGGCCGCCGTAATTGGCTTTCATCAACAAATCGCCAAGGCAATGCGCTTCTTTAGTGACCAGAATCACTATCCGGCGACGACCGGCAGGATTCAGCTCGCGCACGGAGCCTTCTGGCAATGCGCTATCGAGATCCGCCAGCAGGGTGGAATCATTAAAAATCCCTTCCAGTTCCGTGCGCATAAAAAAGCGCCCGGTACGATGATCTACAAATTCATTGTTCTGCACGATATTTAACTCGTGCTTGTAGCAAATATTGGTAATACGTGCGATCAGACCTTTTTGGTCCGGACAAATAGTACGCAGAACTTTACGTTGGAGTGAATGCATTGCTGGAAAAACCTTGTTGAGAGTGTTTGCTAAACCGTACCGTCAACCATTATTGGCCGCAGCACTTTTTAAATTTTTTACCTGAACCACAAGGGCAGGGATCGTTGCGGCCAAACTGCGGACGTGTACCGTCAATATAGTACCATTGACCGTTTTCTTTCAAAAATCGCGAACGTTCAATTATTGCACCTGTTTTGCCACCCTCGGTAAATCGAGCAACAAAACTGACAAATCCGATATTGCCGCCGTCCTGCCAGCAATGTTCAAATACGGTCAATCCCAACCATTCAGTATGCGCAAATCCGGCAATCAATTCGGCTCGTAACGCCGCTGCTCCACAAGATGGATGCCAGGTCTTTATTAAATAATCTGCGTCTTGCATCACAAAAGCGCAGTAACGCGAACGCATGAGATGTTCTGGATCAGGTGCAACCTTTTCACCAGACACATAAGGGTGGCAACATAGGCTATACTCGACAGCACTACCACAGGGACAAAGCTGAGACACAAATAATCTCCCTGGAAACAATAACGGCGTATTAACCGCCTGAGTAGCACTATGTTAACCGAGCAGTAGCGATGTGGCTACGATTGCATTCCAGGGGAATCTTGCGGGAATAATGAGAAAGATAAAAATAGGGCTGGCGCTGGGATCTGGCGCGGCAAGAGGTTGGTCGCATATTGGCGTAATTAATGCGCTAAAAAAAGTGGGTATTGAAATTGATATCGTTGCAGGATGTTCAATTGGTTCGCTGGTGGGCGCTGCCTATGCATGCGATCGATTATCTGCGCTGGAAGATTGGGTGACCTCTTTCAGTTATTGGGATGTTTTACGCCTGATGGATCTCTCCTGGCAGCGCGGTGGGTTACTGCGCGGCGAGCGTGTCTTCAATCAATATCGCGAAATAATGCCGGAAACAGAGATCGAAAATTGTTCCCGTCGCTTCGCGGCTGTTGCCACCAATTTAAGTACTGGGCGTGAATTATGGTTTACTGAAGGCGATCTCCATCTTGCTATTCGTGCATCATGCAGTATTCCAGGACTAATGGCACCCGTTGCGCATAACGGCTACTGGCTGGTTGATGGCGCTGTAGTTAACCCAATTCCTATTTCCCTCACGCGTGCATTGGGGGCTGATATTGTGATAGCGGTCGACCTGCAGCACGATGCTCATTTGATGCAACAAGATTTGCTCTCCTTTAATGTCAGTGAAGAAAATAGCGAGAATGGTGATTCTCTGCCGTGGCATGCGCGTCTGAAAGAAAGGTTAGGCAGCATAACGACACGTCGGGCGGTGACAGCGCCAACGGCAACAGAGATTATGACCACTTCTATCCAGGTGCTGGAGAACCGCCTTAAAAGGAACCGCATGGCAGGTGATCCGCCCGATATTCTGATTCAACCTGTTTGCCCGCAAATATCTACGCTTGATTTCCATCGCGCGCACGCTGCCATTGCGGCCGGACAACTGGCAGTGGAAAAGAAAATGGACGAACTTTTGCCGTTGGTACGCACCAACATTTGACCAGAATTTTTATCTACACTTAAGTTAATTCTGACAGGCGTAGGTGGCAATAGCGTGCCACTATTGAGTAAAGCCAGTCAGGGGAGAGAACATGACGCAGCCATTGGTCGGAAAACAGATTCTCATTGTTGAAGATGAGCAGGTATTTCGCTCGCTTCTGGATTCGTGGTTTTCCTCATTGGGAGCGACAACGGTACTGGCGGCTGATGGGGTGGATGCCCTTGAGTTGCTGGGAGGTTTCACTCCAGACCTGATGATATGTGATATCGCGATGCCACGAATGAACGGGCTTAAACTGCTGGAACATATACGCAACAGAGGTGACCAGACACCAGTTCTGGTGATATCTGCCACTGAAAATATGGCAGATATTGCCAAAGCGTTACGTCTGGGTGTTGAAGATGTTTTGCTGAAACCGGTTAAAGATCTGAATCGCTTGCGCGAGATGGTTTTTGCCTGTCTCTATCCCAGCATGTTTAATTCCCGCGTTGAGGAAGAGGAAAGGCTTTTTCGCGACTGGGATGCAATGGTTGATAACCCTGCTGCAGCGGCGAAATTATTACAGGAACTACAACCGCCGGTTCAGCAGGTGATTTCCCAATGCCGGGTTAATTATCGTCAATTAGTTGCCGCGGACAAACCCGGCCTGGTGCTTGATATTGCCGCACTTTCGGAAAACGATCTGGCATTTTATTGCCTTGATGTCACCCGAGCTGGACATAATGGCGTACTTGCTGCCTTGTTATTACGCGCATTGTTTAACGGATTATTACAGGAACAGCTTGCACACCAAAATCAACGGTTGCCAGAGTTGGGCGCGTTATTGAAGCAGGTAAACCATTTACTCCGTCAGGCCAATCTGCCGGGGCAGTTTCCGCTATTAGTTGGCTATTATCATCGCGAACTGAAAAATCTCATTCTGGTTTCTGCGGGTCTGAATGCGACGTTAAATACCGGCGAACATCAGGTGCAAATCAGTAATGGTGTTCCGTTAGGCACTTTAGGTAACGCTTATTTGAATCAATTGAGCCAGCGATGCGATGCCTGGCAATGCCAAATATGGGGAACCGGTGGTCGGCTGCGCTTGATGTTGTCTGCAGAATGAGCAAACGATAACACGGGCTAAATTTGCATTACCTGCTAATGTCGGCTGGTGGTACTATCGTCGCTATTCGTATAAGTAATTGTCTTAATTATGCTAACTCGCCTCCTTTTCAGAACTTAGCCCCTTCGGGGTGCTGATATACTGGGATGCGATACAGAAATATGAACACGTTCAAAACACGAACAGTCCAGGAGAATTTAAATGGCTGCCATTAATACGAAAGTCAAAAAAGCCGTTATCCCCGTAGCGGGATTAGGAACCAGGATGTTGCCGGCGACGAAAGCCATCCCGAAAGAGATGCTGCCACTTGTCGATAAGCCATTAATTCAATACGTCGTGAATGAATGTATTGCGGCTGGCATTACTGAAATTGTGCTGGTTACTCACTCATCTAAAAACTCTATTGAAAACCACTTTGATACCAGTTTTGAACTGGAAGCAATGCTGGAAAAACGTGTAAAACGTCAACTGCTTGATGAAGTGCAGTCTATTTGTCCGCCGCACGTGACTATTATGCAAGTTCGTCAGGGGCTGGCGAAAGGCCTGGGACACGCGGTATTGTGTGCTCACCCGGTAGTGGGTGATGAACCGGTAGCTGTTATTTTGCCTGACGTTATTCTGGATGAATATGAATCCGATTTATCACAGGATAACCTGGCAGAGATGATCCGCCGCTTTGATGAAACGGGTCATAGCCAGATCATGGTTGAACCGGTTGCTGATGTGACCGCATATGGCGTTGTGGATTGCAAAGGCGTTGAATTAGCGCCGGGTGAAAGCGTACCGATGGTTGGCGTGGTTGAAAAACCAAAAGCGGATGTTGCGCCGTCTAATCTCGCTATTGTGGGTCGTTACGTACTTAGCGCGGATATTTGGCCGTTGCTGGCAAAAACCCCTCCTGGAGCTGGTGATGAAATTCAGCTCACCGACGCAATTGATATGCTGATCGAAAAAGAAACGGTTGAAGCCTATCATATGAAAGGGAAGAGCCATGACTGCGGTAATAAATTAGGTTACATGCAGGCCTTCGTTGAATACGGTATTCGTCATAACACCCTTGGCACGGAATTTAAAGCCTGGCTTGAAGAAGAGATGGGCATTAAGAAGTAACATCCGTATCGGTGTTTTCCACGAAACGGTGTTGAGCAATCGACGCCGTTTTTTTATAGCTTATTCTTATTATATTGTCTTAAACCGGACAATAAAAAATCCCGCCGATGGCGGGATTTTTAGCATGTGCAATCTACAAAAGATTATTGCTTGATCAGGAAATCGTCGAGGGATTTACCTTGCTCATCCATTGCTTTTTTGATTACAGCTGGAGTACGGCCCTGGCCAGTCCAGGTTTTAGTTTCGCCGTTTTCGTCAACGTAGCTATATTTTGCCGGACGCTGAGCACGCTTAGCTTTGGTGCCAGATTTAACGGCAGCAAGGCTATTCAGCAGTTCGTTCGGGTCAATACCGTCAGCGATCAGCATTTCGCGATATTGCTGCAGTTTACGAGTGCGCTCTTCAACTTCAGCAGCAGCCGCGCTTTCTTCTTCGCGACGTTCGTTAACAACAACTTCTAATTTTTCCAGCATTTCTTCCAGCGTTTCAAGTGTACATTCTCTTGCCTGCGCACGAAGAGTACGGATGTTGTTCAGAATTTTAAGTGCTTCGCTCATTGTAGTAATCTCAAACTTATATTGGGGTGGTTTGTTGAGGTAATAATAGAGCCTTAAATTCAGTTGTGCAATAGCCAGGAATGTAAGGAATTCAAAATTGTTCTTTATTTTGTGCCGCCAATAAATATCTTTTCATAAAATTAGCCAGAAAAGACGCGGCATATAGCCCTATTTGCACCGATGATTTCGCAGCACGTGAGGTTAAAACTTCCTGATTCATGTCACATTTTATGGGGAGATAATCGTAGGCTGACGACCTTTCAGTCTTCTGTATTAGTCGTGTTTACGAGAATTCCCTATTAAGCGAATGATGAAAAGTAGAACAGTCGCAATAAGAGCAGGGACTTAGTATTGCACTATCTCCTGGAGGTCAACAGAGGGCTATTACATGCGCAACAGGTTAAAGATTGTGAATAGTTACCGGCAGTCATTTACCCGCTTATAACAAGCGAGGCAGTTGTAATGATAGCTCAGAAGGATTATGCAAGGCTTCGTAAGGGAGAACGCATATACCACTTCTGTGCATACTGTTGAGCTGAAAAACTGACGAATTATGATAAACTCCAGCCAACTTTATTTCATATCATTGAGGGCCTGTGGCTGATGGCACAGCTATATTTCTACTATTCCGCAATGAATGCGGGTAAGTCTACAGCATTGTTGCAATCTTCATACAATTACCAGGAACGCGGCATGCGCACTGTCGTATATACGGCAGAAATTGATGATCGCTTTGGTGCCGGGAAAGTCAGTTCGCGTATAGGTTTGTCATCGCCTGCAAAATTATTTAACCAAAATTCATCATTATTTGGTGAGATTCGTGCGGAACATGAACAGCAGGCAATTCATTGCGTACTGGTTGATGAATGCCAGTTTTTAACCAGACAACAAGTATATGAATTATCGGAGGTTGTCGATCAACTCGATATACCCGTACTTTGTTATGGTTTACGTACCGATTTTCGAGGTGAATTATTTATTGGCAGTCAATACTTACTGGCGTGGTCCGACAAACTGGTTGAATTAAAAACCATCTGTTTTTGTGGCCGTAAAGCAAGCATGGTGCTGCGTCTTGATCAAGCAGGCAGACCTTATAACGAAGGTGAGCAGGTGGTTATTGGTGGTAATGAACGCTACGTTTCTGTATGCCGTAAACACTATAAAGAAGCGTTAGAAGTCGGCTCATTAACGGCTATTCAGGAAAGGCATCGCCACGATTAATAAGAATTTCTTTACTGACAGGGTGAGCAGGGCGCTTTTATCCTGTCAGTTCGTTTTACGCACTTCTTCCGGGCTATACACCCTTCTCGGCAGTTTTTTAACGCCGCTATACGCCTCACAGAGCGCTTATACACCGACATTGGCTTGTAACCTGTAAAGTACAATATCGCTGTGTGTAGGCGTTATACATCGTCGCAAATATGATGAAGGACAATGCTGCCGGTTTATGGAAAAGTTGTTTTGGGAAAACAAAAAACGGCCCCAGAAGGGGTAATGCCAGTCAGTTAAGCAACTGACTGGCTCTTTTTCGGGGCTGTGGGGTATTTCCAGGGCCTCTCCTTTACCACTCTCGGGAAGGCCCTTTCCCTTCTTGTCGGTAATTTCACTGGTTGTCCCATACTTGCAAGATCGCGCATCAGCTCCGGTATACGTCCCGGGGAAGCGTATGGCGTCCGTCATCGACGTCAGCAGATGGCAGACTTTTCCTTTGCGCGTCACGGTCAGCAGGCGGGCTGTCACCTCATTTCCCAGTCCCGGCCACTTTTTTCGTGCCTGCGGGCTGATGTTCAGCTTCACCAGATGATCGCCTTTACCCAGTTTTCTGATCTCTTCATATTGCGCTCCCTTTCTGAGAGGGATCATCCAGTGGCGGTGTTCTCCCGCCAGGCTCCAGGTATTTAACAGTCCTGGTGAGTAATAACCTTTATCCATTAACGTCAGAGTGTTATCGCCGGTTTGTTCTATAAGTTGCTCAGCAAGCTCATTTTCGCTGTTCTTCATCGTGCCGAAGGCTGCAGTCGTCAGCAGATGGCTGGTCAGTTCCATCTGGCAGACCATTTTGACCTGCGGGTAGAGCGCCGAGTTCCCGGCATGTGTCTGGCGGGGGAAGGCTGCATCGTTCTCTGGTGTATCCGGTGTGCGCCAGAACACACCATCGATGGCCAGCAGGGTCAGGCCGCACCAGTGCGGATGCGGCGTGGCGTTATGCCAGAGCTGCGCTGTTTTCGTGAACACGCGGCGGACAGCCTCAATTCCCAGACGCTGGCGGGTCTGAATAACGGCACTGGGGGCAACGAAGGGGCGATTGCCCGGCAGCATGATGTCCAGGCGATTCGCAATCTGGTGAAGAGGTTCTTTACGCTCAAGCGCCATGCCAACAATACACCAGACCATCATTTCGAGGGGAAGACGGCGCTTGTGTAGCGTTACAGTACCTGATTCGGCAAGGCAACGAGAGATGAGTTCGGGGGCGAGGTAATCCCCCAGAGAAGTCAGTGGGTTACGCAGAGAATCGTAACGGGATACCAAATCAAGGGCCTGTCCAATGAGCATAAAAAAATCCGGAAACGAGTGAGCGTTTCCGGATTCTTACACAGCCACTGGATCGGTCAACTGATCCTTAACTGACTGGCATTACCCCTTCTGGGGCCGTTTATGTTGCCAGACAGCGCTACTGATTAAGCGGATTTTTTCGCTTTTTTCTCAGCTTTAGCCGGAGCAGCTTCTTTCTTCGCTGCAGTTTCGCCTTCTACATAATCACGACCGTAGTAGGTATCCAGCAGAATCTGTTTCAGCTCGGAGATCAGCGGGTAACGCGGGTTAGCGCCGGTGCACTGGTCATCGAATGCATCTTCAGACAGTTTATCCACGTTCGCCAGGAAGTCTGCTTCCTGAACGCCAGCTTCACGGATAGATTTCGGAATACCCAGTTCAGCTTTCAGCGTTTCCAGCCATGCCAGCAGTTTCTCGATCTTAGCTGCAGTACGGTCGCCCGGTGCGCTCAGACCCAGGTGGTCAGCAATTTCAGCATAACGACGGCGAGCCTGCGGACGGTCATACTGGCTGAATGCAGTCTGCTTGGTCGGGTTGTCATTCGCGTTGTAGCGAATAACGTTACAAATCAGCAGGGCGTTTGCCAGACCGTGCGGAATATGGAACTGGGAACCCAGTTTGTGCGCCATTGAGTGACATACACCCAGGAAGGCGTTCGCAAACGCGATACCCGCGATAGTCGCTGCACTGTGAACACGTTCACGCGCTACCGGATTTTTAGACCCTTCGTGGTAGGACGCTGGCAGATATTCTTTCAGCAGTTTCAGTGCCTGCAGAGCCTGACCATCAGAGAACTCAGATGCCAGTACAGAAACATAAGCTTCCATGGCGTGAGTTACTGCGTCCAGACCACCGAAAGCACACAGGGACTTCGGCATGTCCATAACCAGGTTGGCGTCGACAATCGCCATATCCGGGGTCAGTGCATAGTCTGCCAGCGGATATTTCTGACCAGTAGTGTCGTCAGTTACAACCGCAAACGGAGTGACTTCAGAACCTGTACCAGAAGTGGTGGTGACAGCGATCATTTTCGCTTTCACACCCATTTTCGGGAACTTGTAGATACGTTTACGGATATCCATAAAGCGCAGCGCCAGTTCTTCGAAGTGAGTTTCCGGATGTTCGTACATAACCCACATGATCTTCGCAGCGTCCATCGGGGAACCACCACCCAGCGCGATAATCACGTCTGGTTTGAAGGAGTTTGCCAGTTCTGCACCTTTACGAACGATGCTCAGGGTCGGGTCAGCTTCTACTTCGAAGAAGACTTCAGTTTCAACGCCTGCTGCTTTCAATACGGAAGTGATCTGATCAGCATAGCCATTGTTGAACAGGAAGCGGTCAGTCACGATGAGCGCACGTTTGTGGCCATCAGTAATCACTTCATCCAGCGCGATTGGCAGGGAGCCACGGCGGAAGTAGATAGATTTCGGAAGTTTGTGCCACAACATGTTTTCAGCTCGCTTAGCAACGGTTTTCTTGTTGATCAGGTGTTTCGGACCAACGTTTTCAGAGATGGAGTTACCACCCCAGGAACCACAACCCAGAGTCAGGGAAGGTGCGAGTTTGAAGTTATACAGGTCACCGATACCACCCTGAGAAGCCGGGGTGTTAATCAGGATACGAGCCGTTTTCATTTTCTGACCGAAGTAAGAAACGCGAGCCGGTTGGTTATCCTGGTCAGTGTACAGGCAAGAGGTATGACCGATACCGCCCATAGCAACCAGTTTCTCTGCTTTTTCTACCGCGTCTTCGAAATCTTTAGCACGGTACATTGCCAGAGTCGGGGACAGTTTTTCATGTGCGAACGGTTCGCTTTCATCAACAACGGTCACTTCACCGATCAGAATCTTGGTGTTTTCTGGTACAGAGAAGCCTGCCAGTTCAGCAATTTTATAGGCTGGCTGACCAACGATAGCCGCGTTCAGCGCACCGTTTTTCAGGATAACGTCCTGAACAGCTTTCAGCTCTTTACCCTGCAACAGATAGCCGCCGTGGGTTGCGAAACGTTCACGTACTGCGTCATAAACAGAGTCAACAACAACAACAGACTGTTCAGAAGCACAGATTACACCGTTGTCGAAGGTTTTGGACATCAGTACAGATGCAACTGCACGTTTGATATCAGCAGTTTCATCGATAACAACCGGAGTGTTGCCCGCGCCTACGCCGATAGCTGGTTTACCGGAGCTGTATGCGGCTTTAACCATGCCCGGACCACCAGTCGCGAGGATCAGGTTGATGTCTGGGTGGTGCATCAGTGCGTTAGACAGCTCAACAGAAGGTTGATCGATCCAGCCGATCAGATCTTTCGGAGCACCGGCAGCGATAGCAGCCTGTAGAACGATATCAGCCGCTTTGTTGGTTGCATCTTTTGCACGCGGGTGCGGGGAGAAGATAATGGCGTTACGGGTCTTCAGGCTGATCAGCGATTTGAAGATAGCAGTTGAAGTCGGGTTAGTGGTCGGAACGATACCGCAAATAATACCGATGGGTTCAGCGATAGTGATGGTACCAAAAGTGTCGTCTTCAGACAGAACACCACAGGTTTTTTCATCTTTATAGGCGTTGTAAATATATTCAGAAGCAAAGTGGTTTTTGATCACTTTATCTTCGACGATACCCATGCCGGATTCGGCAACGGCCATTTTCGCGAGTGGGATTCGAGCATCTGCAGCAGCCAGAGCGGCGGCGCGGAAGATTTTGTCTACTTGCTCTTGAGTGAAACTGGCATATTCACGCTGGGCTTTTTTTACACGCTCTACGAGTGCGTTAAGTTCAGCGACATTAGTAACAGCCATAATGCTCTCCTGATAATGTTAAACTTTTTTAGTAAATCATCTGCTCGAATACGAGAGTATAGTCAGTGCGGTGATGATTTGCTTAACCGATGGAAATCAAAAGCTTACTCGCGCTCACACTCACTGTGATTTACTAAAAGAGTTTAAACATTAGAGTTATTATCTCTAATGCGTCACTTCCAGGTGGCGTAAGCAAGATTACTCACTTCTGGGTACTGATTACGTGATCCAAATCAAAATTTTGCAAAGCTGACACCTTTCAGCATGGCTTTTCGCCATTATAGCTAACAGTTAATAAATTGTAGTATGATTTGTTGGCTACATTAGCATGTTTTGCACAACTAGGTAACAATAACGAATGATAGCAATTTTAAGTAGTTAGGAGGTGAAAAATGCTGTCAAAAGGCGTATTGTCAGTGCGTCTTTTCAACCTTATTTATGGCTAACATTATCCGGCTTTTGCTTCGGAGCTAACCGTGATTCAGACCCTTTTTGATTTTCCCGTTTACTTCAAATTTTTCATCGGGTTATTTGCGCTGGTCAACCCGGTAGGGATTATTCCCGTCTTTATCAGCATGACCAGTTATCAGACAGCGGCAGCGCGAAACAAAACTAACCTTACAGCCAACCTGTCTGTGGCCATTATCTTGTGGATCTCGCTTTTTCTCGGCGACACGATTCTACAACTTTTTGGTATATCAATTGATTCATTCCGTATCGCCGGTGGCATCCTGGTGGTGACAATAGCGATGTCGATGATCAGCGGCAAGCTTGGTGAGGATAAACAGAACAAGCAAGAAAAATCAGAAACCGCGGTACGTGAAAGCATTGGTGTGGTGCCATTGGCGTTGCCGTTGATGGCGGGGCCAGGGGCGATCAGTTCTACCATCGTCTGGGGTACGCGTTATCACAGCATTAGCTATCTGTTTGGTTTCTTTGTGGCTATTGCATTGTTCGCTTTATGTTGCTGGGGATTGTTCCGCATGGCACCGTGGCTGGTACGAGTTTTACGCCAGACCGGCATCAACGTGATTACGCGTATTATGGGGCTATTGCTGATGGCGTTGGGGATTGAATTTATCGTTACTGGTATTAAGGGGATTTTCCCCGGCCTGCTTAATTAATTCCTTTCAAATGAAACGGAGCTGCCATGCTCCGTTTACTTCGTCATTATTTTTACTTTGTTCCTGCGCAGTTATCAAAAGCAAAAGGAATAGGTAAAAATATTCTTCTCAAATTACAGTTAGTTATAGGGATTTCCTTAACTGCTTCTCCTCACCATCATGTTATTTTCGCCACATCATAATCCTAGGCTTGCTGAAGAATAATTGAAATGATATTAGTAATTCCACTGCCTTTGGTAGAGGAAAGTGCTAAATAATAATCAATTGTTAAATTATTGTGCATTTCACTACTGGAACTGTAATCAGAAAAGAGAGACATGCTTAACCAACCTCTATTTGATTGAATTGAAAGATGTTTGTTAAGGCATGGATGCAAGCTATAGATTCTGATACGGTCAATAAAAGAGAATTGCTTAACAATTTTGCAAAATGTATTGGCGAGTAAGAACCGCATTTGGTACTTTCCGGGCAACCGCTAGGCGATTCTTTATTGGTAATGAGAATAATTAACAATTAAAGATCGTCGCGAAAGAATAATGTGTCTCGACAGGGGAGACACAGTACGAATCGACATAAGGTGATCGTCTGAATCACCAGAATAAATAAAGTCGGTGATAGTAATACGTAACGATAAAGTAACCTGACAGCAGAAAGTCTCCGAGCCTGTGCAGGGTCCCAATCCGGGATTACACATGCTGGTTAATACCAGTAATTATAATGAGGGAGTCCAAAAAACAATGACCAACATCACCAAGAGAAGTTTAGTAGCAGCTGGCGTTTTGGCTGCGCTTATGGCAGGGAATGTCGCGCTGGCAGCTGATGTACCCGCAGGTGTCACACTGGCGGAAAAACAAACGCTGGTACGTAACAATGGTTCAGAAGTTCAGTCATTAGATCCGCACAAAATTGAAGGTGTTCCGGAGTCTAATATCAGCCGAGACCTGTTTGAAGGCTTACTGGTCAGCGATCTTGACGGTCATCCGGCACCTGGCGTCGCTGAATCATGGGATAATAAAGACGCGAAAGTCTGGACCTTCCATTTGCGTAAAGATGCGAAATGGTCTGATGGCACGCCAGTTACAGCACAAGACTTTGTGTATAGCTGGCAACGTTCTGTTGATCCAAACACTGCTTCTCCGTATGCCAGTTATCTGCAATATGGGCATATCGCCGGTATTGATGAAATTCTTGAAGGGAAAAAACCGATTACCGATCTCGGCGTGAAAGCTATTGATGATCACACATTAGAAGTCACCTTAAGTGAACCTGTTCCGTACTTCTATAAATTACTTGTTCACCCATCAACTTCACCGGTGCCAAAAGCCGCTATCGAGAAATTCGGCGAAAAATGGACCCAGCCTGGTAATATCGTCACCAACGGTGCCTATACCTTAAAAGATTGGGTCGTAAACGAACGAATCGTTCTTGAACGCAGCCCGACCTACTGGAACAACGCGAAAACCGTTATTAACCAGGTAACCTATTTGCCTATTGCTTCTGAAGTTACCGATGTCAACCGCTACCGTAGTGGTGAAATCGACATGACTTATAACAACATGCCGATCGAATTGTTCCAGAAGCTGAAAAAAGAGATCCCGGACGAAGTTCACGTTGATCCATACCTGTGCACTTACTATTACGAAATTAACAACCAGAAACCGCCATTTAATGACGTGCGTGTGCGTACCGCACTGAAATTGGGTATGGACCGCGATATCATTGTTAATAAAGTGAAAGCGCAGGGCGACATGCCCGCCTATGGTTACACTCCACCATATACTGATGGCGCAAAATTGACTCAGCCGGAATGGTTTGGCTGGAGCCAGGAAAAACGTAACGAAGAAGCGAAAAAACTGCTGGCTGAAGCGGGTTATACCGCAGACAAACCGTTGACCATCAACCTGTTGTATAACACCTCCGATCTGCATAAAAAGCTGGCGATTGCTGCCTCTTCATTGTGGAAGAAAAACATTGGTGTAAACGTCAAACTGGTTAACCAGGAGTGGAAAACGTTCCTCGACACCCGTCACCAGGGCACTTTTGATGTGGCCCGTGCAGGCTGGTGTGCAGACTACAACGAACCAACTTCCTTCCTGAACACCATGCTGTCGAATAGCTCAATGAATACCGCGCATTATAAGAGCCCGGCCTTTGACAGCATTATGGCGGAAACGCTGAAAGTGACTGACGAGGCGCAGCGTACAGCTCTGTACACTAAAGCAGAACAACAGCTGGATAAGGATTCGGCCATTGTTCCTGTTTATTACTACGTGAATGCGCGTTTGGTGAAACCGTGGGTTGGTGGCTATACCGGCAAAGATCCGCTGGATAATACCTACACCCGGAATATGTACATTGTGAAGCACTAATGGCAATACGTGGGGCAGGAGTGTCCTGCTCCACGGTGTCTGATTTTTATCGCATTACAGAAGGCACAGGCCAGAAGGTAGGGCAATGTTAAAATTTATTCTACGTCGCTGTCTGGAAGCGATTCCGACGCTATTTATTCTTATTACTATTTCGTTCTTTATGATGCGCCTCGCTCCGGGCAGTCCTTTTACCGGCGAACGTACTTTACCACCGGAAGTGATGGCCAATATCGAAGCGAAATATCATCTTAATGATCCGATCATGACACAGTATTTCAGCTACCTGAAACAACTGGCGCATGGCGATTTCGGTCCATCGTTTAAATATAAAGATTATTCGGTCAATGACCTGGTTGCATCCAGTTTTCCCGTTTCTGCCAAACTGGGAGCCGCAGCATTTTTTCTTGCGGTAATACTGGGTGTTAGTGCTGGCGTTATTGCCGCATTAAAGCAAAACACCAAATGGGACTATACCGTGATGGGGCTGGCAATGACCGGGGTTGTTATCCCCAGTTTTGTGGTTGCGCCATTATTAGTCATGATATTTGCGATCATTTTGCATTGGCTGCCGGGCGGTGGCTGGAATGGTGGAGCGCTTAAATTCATGATATTGCCAATGGTGGCGTTATCACTCGCCTATATCGCCAGTATTGCGCGTATTACCCGTGGCTCTATGATTGAGGTTTTACACTCCAACTTTATTCGTACTGCCCGGGCGAAAGGGTTACCTATGCGGCGGATCATTTTACGCCACGCATTAAAACCTGCTCTGTTACCCGTGCTCTCCTATATGGGGCCCGCATTTGTCGGCATTATTACCGGTTCGATGGTCATCGAAACCATTTATGGTTTACCGGGGATTGGGCAATTGTTCGTTAATGGCGCATTGAACCGTGACTATTCCTTAGTGTTAAGTCTGACCATTCTGGTTGGCGCGTTAACCATTTTGTTTAATGCCATTGTCGATGTGCTATATGCGGTTATCGACCCGAAAATCCGTTACTGATACTGGAGCTCGCGATGATGTTAAGTAAGAAAAACAGCGAGACGCTGGAAAATTTCAGTGAAAAGCTGGAGGTCGAAGGGCGCAGCTTGTGGCAGGACGCACGTCGACGTTTTATGCATAACCGTGCGGCGGTTGCCAGTCTGGTAGTGCTGGTGCTGATCGCGTTATTTGTAATTCTGGCACCGATGCTTTCGCAGTTTGCCTATGACGATACTGACTGGGCGATGATGTCCAGCGCCCCGGATATGGAGTCCGGTCACTACTTTGGTACTGACTCATCCGGTCGCGACCTGCTTGTGCGCGTTGCGATTGGCGGGCGTATCTCACTCATGGTCGGTGTTGCTGCGGCACTGGTGGCAGTGGTCGTGGGGACACTTTATGGTTCGCTTTCCGGTTATCTGGGCGGTAAAGTGGATTCGGTAATGATGCGTCTGCTGGAAATCCTCAACTCCTTCCCATTCATGTTCTTCGTCATTTTGCTGGTGACCTTTTTCGGTCAAAACATCCTGCTGATTTTCGTGGCGATTGGCATGGTTTCCTGGCTGGATATGGCTCGTATTGTGCGTGGGCAAACCCTGAGTCTGAAGCGCAAAGAGTTTATTGAGGCGGCACAAGTTGGCGGTGTATCGACGCCGGGCATTGTTATTCGCCACATTGTGCCGAACGTACTCGGTGTGGTGGTGGTCTATGCGTCGCTTCTGGTGCCCAGCATGATCCTCTTTGAATCTTTCCTTAGCTTCCTGGGATTAGGTACGCAAGAGCCGTTAAGCAGCTGGGGTGCATTGCTGAGTGATGGCGCGAACTCGATGGAAGTCTCTCCATGGTTACTGTTGTTCCCTGCGGGATTCCTCGTGGTAACGCTGTTTTGTTTCAACTTTATCGGCGATGGCTTGCGTGATGCCCTCGACCCGAAAGATCGTTAAGGAGTGCAGCCATGAGCGTAATTGAAACTGCAACTGTGCCGCTCGCACAACAACAGGCTGACGCACTGCTGAACGTGAAAGATTTGCGTGTCACCTTTAGTACCCCGGATGGCGACGTCACGGCGGTCAATGATTTGAATTTTTCGCTACGTGCCGGAGAAACGCTGGGCATCGTAGGTGAGTCTGGTTCGGGCAAATCGCAAACCGCATTTGCGTTGATGGGCCTGTTGGCTGCCAACGGACGTATTGGCGGATCGGCAACCTTCAATGGGCGTGAAATCCTCAATTTGCCAGAGCGTGAACTCAATAAACTGCGAGCTGAACAAATCTCAATGATTTTTCAGGACCCAATGACTTCGTTGAATCCCTATATGCGCGTCGGTGAGCAGTTGATGGAAGTGCTGATGCTGCATAAGAACATGAGCAAAGCTGAGGCGTTTGAAGAATCGGTGCGGATGCTCGATGCGGTAAAAATGCCGGAAGCGCGTAAACGCATGAAAATGTACCCGCACGAATTTTCTGGCGGCATGCGTCAGCGAGTCATGATTGCGATGGCATTGCTATGTCGACCTAAGCTGCTGATTGCGGATGAACCCACTACTGCGCTGGACGTCACCGTACAGGCGCAGATCATGACGCTATTGAATGAACTGAAGCGGGAATTTAATACCGCCATCATTATGATTACCCACGATCTTGGCGTGGTGGCGGGGATCTGCGACAAAGTGCTGGTAATGTACGCCGGGCGCACGATGGAATATGGCAACGCGCGCGATGTCTTTTATCAACCCGTACATCCTTATTCTATCGGTTTGCTCAACGCGGTGCCGCGTCTCGATGCGGAAGGTGAAACAATGTTGACTATTCCGGGTAATCCGCCAAACCTGCTGCGATTACCGAAAGGTTGCCCGTTCCAGCCACGTTGTCCGCATGCGATGGAAATTTGTAGTAGCGCACCGCCGCTGGAAGAGTTTACGCCTGGCCGTCTGCGTGCTTGCTTTAAACCGGTGGAGGAACTGTTATGAATGCTGTAACCGAAGGAAGAAAAGTCCTCCTCGAAATCGCCGATCTGAAAGTGCACTTTGAAATCAAAGATGGCAAACAGTGGTTCTGGCAACCGCCGAAAACGCTCAAAGCCGTCGATGGTGTAACTCTTCGCCTGTATGAAGGGGAAACATTAGGTGTGGTAGGGGAATCGGGATGCGGTAAGTCCACCTTTGCTCGCGCCATCATTGGTTTGGTCAAGGCGACCGACGGTCATGTTGCCTGGTTAGGTAAAGAGTTGCTGGGCATGAAGCCCGATGAATGGCGTGCCGTACGCAGTGATATTCAGATGATTTTCCAGGATCCGTTGGCATCGCTGAACCCGCGTATGACCATCGGCGAGATCATCGCTGAACCACTGCGTACTTATCATCCGAAAATGTCACGCCAGGAAGTTCGCGAGCGCGTGAAAGCGATGATGCTGAAAGTCGGGTTATTGCCTAACCTGATTAACCGCTATCCGCATGAGTTCTCTGGTGGGCAGTGCCAGCGTATCGGGATTGCTCGTGCTCTTATTCTTGAACCGAAGCTGATTATCTGTGATGAGCCGGTGTCGGCGCTGGACGTGTCAATTCAGGCGCAGGTGGTCAACCTGCTCCAGCAGCTGCAACGCGAGATGGGATTGTCATTAATTTTTATCGCTCACGACCTGGCCGTGGTAAAACATATTTCCGATCGTGTGCTGGTGATGTATCTCGGCCATGCGGTAGAACTGGGGACCTATGATGAGGTCTACCACAATCCGCTACATCCTTACACCAGGGCATTGATGTCGGCAGTCCCCATACCTGATCCGGATCTGGAGAAGAACAAAACCATCCAGTTACTGGAAGGGGAATTACCGTCGCCGATCAACCCGCCTTCCGGTTGTGTTTTCCGTACCCGTTGTCCGATTGCCGGTCCGGAGTGCGCCAAAACACGTCCTGTGCTGGAAGGGAGTTTCAGACACGCCGTTTCTTGCCTGAAAGTCGATCCGCTTTAAAAGCAATAAGGGCTGACAGTTGTCAGCCCTTATTCACGCCAAAAGCGATTATTTATTCCCGCCAGATGATATGGCAAAGTTTGTGATCTTTTTCGCGGCATAACAGAATGCGCGCGAAAACATCGTTGATTTCACCATCTTCACTGTCCGCCAGACCAATCACCACTTCGGCAAAAAAGTCCGGGTTCAAATCGAAATCAACATGTTCCTGCCAGTCTTCCGCCGGATCGAATAACTCCGCGCCGCCGCGCTCTTCAAACTGAAGATTGAACAGCAGAACATCAGCTGGATCGAGATTGTCGGCAGCCAGTTCGAGAAAAATATCGTAGGCCTGCTCAAGCGTTTCATCTTCAGTCAGGCGATTGTTTAGATCCATATCCATAGTCACTACCTGTTTAACCTCTGTTGGCGACGTTTTACAGCAACGGGCTGAAGAAGTAAAACAGTCGCTCGGCGACACGTTGCCATAATGGACGTTTTAGCCATAAACGGGCATCGAGCAGACGAGAACGCGAAATATAATCGTCCTGAACGGCGGCGAGGTCTGCACCAAAACCTTTATCGTCGATTGCCAGGGTAATCTCGAAATTTAGCCACAGACTCCGCATATCAAGGTTAACGGTGCCAACCAGACTTAGTTCTCCATCGACCAGCACGCTCTTGGTATGCAGTAACCCGCCTTCAAACTGATAAATTTTAACCCCAGCAGCCAGCAGTTCCGTAAAGAATGCGCGACTGGCCCAGCCGACCAGCATCGAGTCATTTTTTCGCGGAAGGATAATACTGACATCCACCCCGCGCTGCGCCGCCGTGCAAATCGCATGAAGTAAATCATCGCTTGGCACAAAATAGGGCGTTGTCATGATCAAATATTCACGAGCCGAATAAGCAGCAGTCAATAATGCCTGGTGAATGAGATCTTCCGGAAAGCCGGGGCCAGAAGCAATTGTGTGAATAGTGTGACCGCTGGCCTGCTCAAACGGCATAATATTGACATCTGGTGGCGGCGGCAGAATACGTTTCCCGGTTTCAATCTCCCAGTCGCAGGAATAAATAATCCCCATCGCGGTGGCGATGGGGCCTTCCATACGCGCCATCAGATCAATCCATTGCCCTACGCCCGCATCTTGTTTGAAGTAGCGAGGGTCGACCATATTCATGCTGCCGGTGTACGCGATGTAATTATCGATCATGATCATCTTGCGATGTTGGCGCAGGTCCATACGGCGTAAAAACACACGCATCAGATTGACCTTTAAGGCTTCGACAACTTCAATACCGGCATTACGCATTAGCTCGGGCCACGGGCTGCGGAAAAAAGCCACACTCCCGGCGGAGTCGAGCATCAATCGGCAATGAATACCACGCCGTGCAGCGGCCATTAATGATTCAGCCACCTGGTCAGCCATGCCGCCGGGCTGCCAGATATAAAACACCATCTCAATATTATGGCGCGCGAGCTGGATGTCGCGGATTAACGCCTGCATCACATCATCTGACTCGGTCATCAGTTGTAGCTGATTCCCTTTGACTCCAGCGATCCCCTGACGACGCTCGCAAAGCTTGAATAATGGCGCAGCGACACTGCTATTTTCTTCGGCGAAGATATGCTTACAGGCTTTAAGGTCGTTAAGCCATTTTGCGGTGGAAGGCCACATCGCTCTGGCGCGCTCAGCGCGGCGTTTGCCTAAATGGAGCTCGCCAACGGCAAGATAGGCAATAATTCCGACTAACGGCAGAATGTAAATAATCAACAGCCAGGCCATCGCGGAGGGAACTGCGCGTCGTTTCATTAGAATGCGTAAAGTTACGCCTGCAATGAGCAACCAGTATCCCAGAATGGCCAACCAACTCACCAACGTATAAACGGTTGTCATAGATTAGAAATCCTTTTGAAAGCGCATTGTTATGAGTTTACGCATATGGATTCATCTGGCAAATAAAAACGCGGGAAAAGCACTGGTCAGCGTCAGGGGCGGGGGTATAATGACCATTCTGTTGTTGCATAGAGT
Organism: Escherichia sp. WS1118; assembly: GCF_046487695.1. Classification (NCBI taxonomy): domain Bacteria; kingdom Pseudomonadati; phylum Pseudomonadota; class Gammaproteobacteria; order Enterobacterales; family Enterobacteriaceae; genus Escherichia; species Escherichia sp. WS1118. The sequence continues at coordinate 272,147 of NZ_JBJQIZ010000004.1, forward strand.
AGTTAACATGAAGCGGAGTAGAACGGAAGTGGGGCGCTGGCGCATGCAGCGTCAGGCTAGCCGACGTAAATCGCGTTGGCTTGAGGGGCAGTCGCGCCGAAATATGCGTATCCACAGCATCAGGAAGTGCATTCTAAACAAACAGCGTAACTCGTTATTGTTTGCGATCTACAATATCTAAATGTACTGGGCACCATTGCGGTGCCCAATAAGTTTACTCTTCCGTCTTTAAACTCTATTTTTGCGCCGATTCTTTACTGTCAGCTTTCGTTTCTTGTTCATCGTTATCGCTGAAAATGCCATGACCGGAGTTCAACAACATTGAAACGAGCATATCATTATTAATCTCTTCACCATTTAAAACTCGCGCCAGAATTTCGCTGCCAAACAGTTGTGGTGAGAGAATGATATCCGGATGTACCATCTTAATCTTATTCAGGTTTTTGCTATCACTGACGGCGAGAACTGTTTTGACATCACTGCTCATATCTTTTGCCGAGAGTACAACAAACGCGTTATCTGCATCGTTATCACTCAGCGCCAGAATGGCCCGGCAACGATCGATTCCCGCTTTCTTTAACACTGAACTGTCATTACTGTCACCGGGGATAACATCGGCGTTATCGCCTAAGCGTTGCTCAAGTTGCTTGATATCATCTTCAGGCAAGTTGCTGATAACCGTTACGTTTTGTCCGCGTTGATTCAGTTGCAGAATCGTATTGATGGCGAGAATCGAATGTCCGCAAACAATAAAATGATCTTTACGATGCATTGTATGATTGTTTCCTTTTACAAGTTTGTTGAATCCCCCGCGGATAAGCGGACCAAAAATTGAGGTCATAGATGTGGCAAAAACGGTAATGCCGGAAATAATGACCGAAATAGTGAACAATCGTGCTGATTCAGAAACAGGGACAATATCGCCATAGCCGACGGTTGACATGGTTTCTATCGAAAAATAGAACGCGGTCATCAAACTTTCTATTCGCGGATTAAAACCTTCGCTTAAATAAAGCGCACCGTAAGTGGAGTAAAACAGTAACGTCGTGAAACTAATAAATGCGAAAATTGTCCCGGCTGCTGCGCTACTGTGGGAGAAGTCTTTGCGCAGTATCAGCAAAAACACCAGCGTAAAAATGCAAAATCCAATACTAAATTTCAGCCAGGGATAAAAATGCAGAGTGTAAATTAGCGCTATCAACAACAAAATGATACTGATTGCCCATGCGAGCTTTGCCCGGAACAGTAAGCCAATGGAGTTCAGGACAAGAAATACGCCGAGCATAAATAGTGGGGCGTTTGCCAGCAAGGAGAGATCCAGCTCTGAAAATGCTTTGATATGGAAAATATCAAGCAAATTGACCGACATACCATAGATTGTTTTAAAAATAAGCAATCCATTTAAAAAGACGGCCAGCGCGAGAATGTCGTGCCGTAGGGTCACCCATAACTTTGTTGCTGTTTGTTTGAATGTAGTCCAGTGACTCACTGATACCTCTGTAACCACAATTTTGTTTAATTATCTCAACGTGCACATTTTCTTAACATACATGCAGCGCGTGAATGTGTTAAACAATAGTAGATGACTTTATCCGCAGTAATCAAAGGTTTTGAGTGAGCAACTCTGCGTCAGGAAAGGGCATTTTCCTGAATATGTTCACATCATATAAAGAAATACAGATAAAGTTATTATCTGCTTGTGGTGGTGAATGCACTGACCGACCTGTAAGGAAAGGCCAAACAAGAACACGGTTGCAAAAACCGTGCCCTTAAATATTGAATTTCTATTCAGAACACTTTCTTAAATGGTTTCACTGAAACGTGTTCATAGACTCCTGCCGCCACGTACGGGTCAGCATCGGCCCAGGCCTGAGCTGCTTCCAGCGACTCAAATTCAGCAATAACGGTTGAGCCAGTAAATCCCGCAGCCCCTGGATCGTTACTGTCTACCGCTGGCATTGGACCGGCGGTCAACAAACGACCTTCATCATGCAGTAACTGTAAACGTGCTAAATGTGCCGGACGAACGGAAAGGCGTTTTTCGAGGCTATCAGCTTTGTCTTGAGCGTAAATAACATACAACACAGGCACAACTCCTTGTTCGGGAAAGTTGTAAAGTACGTTATTTGAAAGGGCGAAGATCTGCAACGGAAAGATGATGTCTTTGTTAAGACCATGCATAAAGTAAGGTCAATTACGCCAAAAATGACATTTTCACTGATCCTGATCGTCTTGCCTTATTGAATATGATTGCTATTTGCATTTAAAATCGGGGCCTGGTTTTTCTACTGAAATGATTATGACTTCAATGACCCTTGATTTACCTCGCCGCTTCCCATGGCCGACGTTACTTTCGGTCTGCATTCATGGTGCTGTTGTGGCGGGTCTGCTCTATACCTCGGTACATCAGGTTATTGAACTACCTGCGCCTGCGCAGCCGATTTCTGTCACGATGGTTGCGCCTGCTGATCTTGAACCGCCACAAGCCGTTCAGCCACCACCGGAGCCGGTGGTAGAGCCAGAACCGGAACCTGAGCCGATCCCTGAACCGCCAAAAGAAGCTCCGGTGGTCATTGAAAAGCCGAAGCCGAAACCTAAGCCAAAACCGAAGCCGGTGAAAAAGGTGGAGCAGCCAAAACGCGATGTCAAACCCGTAGAGTCGCGTCAGGCATCACCGTTTGAAAATACGGCACCCGCGCGCCCGACATCAAGTACGGCAACGGCTGCAACCAGCAAGCCGGTTACCAGTGTGGCTTCAGGACCACGCGCATTAAGCCGTAATCAGCCGCAGTATCCGGCACGAGCACAGGCATTGCGCATTGAAGGGCAGGTTAAAGTTAAATTTGATGTCACGCCAGATGGTCGCGTGGATAACGTACAAATCCTCTCAGCCAAGCCTGCAAACATGTTTGAGCGTGAGGTGAAAAATGCGATGCGCAGATGGCGTTATGAGCCGGGTAAGCCAGGCAGTGGGATTGTGGTGAATATCCTGTTTAAAATTAACGGCACTACCGAAATTCAGTAAGCATAAAGTCAAAAGCCTCCGACCGGAGGCTTTTGATTATTACTCAACGGGTAAGGCGCGAGGTTTTCCTTCGGGATCAACCGCGACATACTTAAATAATGCTTCTGTTGCTTTATAGCGTTGCCCGATTGGTTCAGACGCCACTTTTTTCACCCACACTTCAATATTAATGCTGACTGATGTCGTCCCTTTCTGGACACAGCGTGCATAGCAGCACACCACATCGCCGACCGCAACCGGCCGTAAGAAAGTCATTCCTTCAACCCGCACGGTCACTACACGACCATGGGCAATTTCTTTCGCCAGAATAGCGCCGCCAATATCCATTTGTGACATTAACCAACCACCAAAGATGTCACCATTGGCATTGGTATCGGCGGGCATGGCTAAAGTACGTAAAACAAGATCGCCCTGAGGGACGTTATGTGTTGTAGACATGGTAAAACCGACTTAAAAGGAAAATCACAGGCGCGATGCTACTATGATTTTCCTGAGGAGAACAGAGGAGATACAGCGCCAGCCCCTGAAGGACTGGCAGTCTGGTTAGGATTTATCTTCCTGCGGCATGTGGCGGTAGATATAGATACCGCTTAACAATGTGAAGATTAAGGTAAGGGCGGTCAGGCCAAAGACTTTAAAGTTGACCCAAATATTTTGCGGCAGCCAGAATGCGATGTAGATGTTTGCCAGACCGCAAAGGATAAAGAAAACAGCCCAGGCCAGATTCAGCTTCGACCATACCGATTGCGGCAGGGTGAGTTCTTTACCCAGCATCCGCTGAATTAGCGGCTTTTTCATCACCCATTGGCTGACTAACAGGGCACCCGCAAACAGGGCATAAATGACAGTAACCTTCCATTTAATAAACTCATCATTGTGGAAGAACAGCGTCAAGCCACCGAAGACGACCACCAGAACAAAAGTGATCAGGGCCATCTTCTCAACCTTACGAAAGCGAACCCAGCTATATATAAGCACAATCGCCGTGGCGACGATGAGCGCCGCAGTAGCCGCATAGATGTCATAAATCTTGTAAAACGCGAAAAAGACAACCAGCGGTAAAAAATCAAGAAACTGCTTCATTTTACGATTCCGTAATCAAATGCTTAAGGTTATTGGCGAATCAACATATACAGGCGGAACAGATAGATGAGCAATACGGCTGAAATCAGGTTGCTCAAGGTGTTCGCCAGTACGGCACCAATTTCCGGGGTTAATGCGGCAAAAGAAGAGGCAAAAAGCAGCAACAGTGTTTTTGCCAGCAACCAGCTCAGTACTGCGGGTGCCACCAGACGCATATTCGCCCATGTCAGCCGCATACTGCTACGCATCGAGGCAAAAACGCCCATTTTGTCCTGTACCAGCATCACCGGTGCCAGAGCCAGTAAAATGGCCATGATAATTCCCGGAACGACCACCAGCATGATGCCAATCTGTACTAAAAGGGTAGTCAGAAAAATCAGAATAAATAACTTTGGTAATATCGGCGCACTGGCACCAATAGCTCGCAGCGCACTGACTCTCTGACCCGCAGACACCAGCTGGATAATTAATATTACGCCCCCGGCGAGAATGGCGTTACCGATTAATCCTGAAAAAGTGGACGCCGCTGAAGCCTGCAGCAAAATTTGTTGCTGTTCCGGTGACATATTCTGAACCAGGTCGAACAACCCACTACTGCCGCTAACGGGTACGCCGTCATTGAGCTGCGCAAGCTGTGCATCACTGGGTGAGAAAACATGCCCTAACACCACTGTGATAAACGCACATAGCAACGATACCAACAGAATGGTCATAAATTGATTACGGAAAAAATTTCCGGTGTCACGGTATACGGACTGCGCCGTGATAGACATGCACTCTCCTTGAGTTTTATGCAGGTGTTAATTAGCGGGCAATTGTACCCTGGTTAAGCCCCGGGTGGCAGCATCAGGTCTTGTATGGAAAAGCATATCTTTGTAAAGCGGAGGTAATTGCTGGCCTTCAGGCGTGGGCAAACCGCTGCAAGTGGCGAGCGAGTTAATATTTGCGTAGCGAAATATATAAAAATTGATTTAAATCACATTAACCAGGATTTTCAATGCAACTTCTAAATTAATCCAGATCAATAAAGGGTGAATTACCATATGTAATGTGATCTGTGTAGGATCATTTGTTACCCCAATGTGGGTATATTCGTCACGTTTTTATAACCATAACGACGGAGCGGATATGAAAAAGTTAACAGTGGCGGCTTTGGCAGTAGCAACTCTTCTCTCTGGCAGTGCCTTTGCACATGAAGCCGGCGAATTTTTTATGCGTGCAGGTTCTGCAACCGTACGTCCAACAGAAGGTGCTGGTGGTACGTTAGGAAGTTTGGGTGGATTCAGCGTGACCAATAACACTCAACTGGGCCTGACGTTTACTTATATGGCGACCGACAACATTGGTGTGGAATTACTGGCAGCAACGCCGTTCCGCCATAAAATCGGCACCCGGGCGACCGGCGATATTGCAACCGTCCATCATCTGCCGCCAACACTGATGGCGCAGTGGTATTTTGGTGATGCCAGCAGCAAATTCCGTCCTTACGTTGGTGCAGGTATTAACTACACCACCTTCTTTGATAATGGATTTAACGATCATGGCAAAGAGGCGGGGCTTTCCGATCTCAGTCTGAAAGACTCCTGGGGAGCTGCCGGGCAGGTGGGGGTTGATTATCTGATTAACCGTGACTGGTTGGTTAACATGTCAGTCTGGTACATGGATATTGATACCACTGCCAATTATAAACTGGGCGGAGCACAGCAACACGATAGCGTACGCCTCGATCCGTGGGTGTTTATGTTCTCAGCAGGATATCGTTTTTAATTCCGCACAAAAATGACCCCGTAATTACGGGGTCAATAAGGACATGGTATAAAGGGTATTATTTCTTCGCTTCTACGCCATCAGTTTCAGAGCGAATTAAGAATTTCTCAGTTGTTTGCGGAATATGCTGAATTAGCCAGTCGGCCATGTGCTTTTCATCATTTAAAATCGCTTCGATAATCGGAATTGAGGCTGTATCACCGGCATTTTTTGCTGCTGCTAAGAGTGAGGTATAACAGGCGATTTCAAATTGCTCGAAGACATATCCGCTAATAGAGCCTTTGACTATTTCATCAGAAGGGAATATACCACCGATTGACTGCCCAAGTGCAGCTATTTTACTCATGGAATCTTTAATGACTGAACGTGAAATGTCATTACGATCAAGAATAGTTTCCAGTTGAACAATCTGGTTTTTGGTTTCACTAAGATGTTGTTCAATACGAGCGCGTAGTTCAGGATAATTATCTATACGACTGGCCATGGACTCAAGCATAGATTCGGCTTGCTTTTCCATTGCGTGGGCGTCACGTAACCAGTCATGATAATGTTCAATACGATTCATGAAAATGTCCTCTTTATAAAATGACTAAAAGTTAAAGTTCATATTTCAGGCTTTATTTTCGGCTTTCTTATTTACGTTATTAAGGGCCAGATCAGTCAATTTGATGTCGGTGGCCTTTTCTTCTTCCAGGGTCTCTTTCAGAAGCTTCGCTGCTTTACGATAACCTAATTGTTCAGCCAGCGTCGCTAATGTCCCGTAACTGGCAATCTCATAATGCTCGACTTTCTGTGCTGCGGCAATCAGTGCGGCATCACGCACTTCGTTTTTCTCGGTATTTTCGATGACCTCATTAGCTTCTTCAATAAGACCTTCCATTGCCACACATTTCATGCGCTTAATTTTCAGATTCGATTCTGATTCCACAACTTGATCAATACGTTCAATCTGTCCATGTGTTTCCTCGAGGTGCGCATGAAAAGCCTGACTTAATTTTTCGTTTGATGTTGCTCTTGCGAGTTTTGCCAGTGCCCGGGTTAATTGTTTTTCTGCGCTGTAGGTATCTGAAAGCAGGTGAATAAATACATCTTCAATGGTCTTCATATTCATATTTTTCTCCAGTGAAATCACTGCGAGCCATACGGCCCGCAGATGCAATTATCTTTATCAGCTGATATTAATAATTAACGGTGAATCAGGATTTTCCTGATTTATTACCACCGCTTTGTTGACCGCCTTTTTTACCTGCTTCGGATGCGCGTTGCGGATCATTTTTAAAATTACCGCCGCTATGCTGACCGCCTTTACGGCCTGCGTTGGATGCCTTCTCACGGTCTTCGGCGAAATTTCCTGAACCACCACGATGTTCGGTCATGTTATTTCTCCCGTTGCGTTGCACTGTTTCATTAATATGAGTGTTGTGTGTCGACACTCATTAAAATTAGTCGTTAATGAGAATTAGTCAAATTAAGCGTAACGAGAAGAAAGTGGAAAAATATATTTTGAGGAACGTTCTGGATGTATTAACAATTGCCTGAGGAATAAGTGACTTAGAGAAAATTATTGATTTTACTGGTGTTATGTTGCGGGATTAATTTGTTTGATTATATTACTGTTGGGCGGAAAAAAGACGTAAGTTGACGTTCGACAGGGGTAAGCGAAACGGTAAAAAGATAAATAACAAATGAATTTAGGATTTTTCCGGCTTCGTTAAAGAAAGTTAAAATGCCGCCAGCGGAACTGGCGGCTGTGGAATTAACTGCGCGTCGCCGCTTTCATCGGTTGTACAAAAGCTTTCAGTGCCGCCAGCATTTTCTCTGGCTCATTAATATGTTGCTCGATGATTTTAACGATGGCCGAACCAGAAATCGCGCCCGCAGCTCCTGCATCAATCGCTGCTTTTACCTGATCCGGGGCGGAAATACCAAATCCCTGCAATGGAGGCGCAGCGTTGTACTCTTTCAGCTTCGCAACCAGATGATTGAGGGGTAACGCGGCGCGGTTTTCTGCGCCGGTCACGCCCGCTCGCGACAGCAAATAGGTGTAACCACGACCGTAAGAGGCTATCTGGCGCAGCAAATCATCGTCGGTATTCGGCGGGCAAATAAAGATAGGTGCGACATTATGACGCAACGCGGCCTGGCGGAAGGGCGCGGACTCTTCCACGGGCACATCGGCAACCAGCACCGAATCGACGCCGACTTTCTCGCACTCGGCATAAAACTCATCAATGCCTTTGTTAAACACCAGGTTGGCATACATCAAAAGGCCGATGGGAATGGTCGGGTGCTTCTGGCGAATGAGTGCCAGCATCTCAAAGCACTGCGCCGGGGTTACTCCCGCCGAAAAAGCACGCAGTGTGGCGTTTTGAATCGTCGGGCCATCCGCCAGTGGGTCGGAGAAGGGGATGCCTAACTCCAGCGCGTCAGCACCGGCTTCAATTAGCGTATCGATAATTTTCAACGACTGCTCAATGCCCGGATCACCGAGGGTGACGAAAGGAACGAATGCGCCTTCTTTGCGCTCCTTCAACTGGGCAAACAGAGATTCGTAGCGTTCCATCAGATTTCCCCTCGTGCTTTCAAAATATCGTGAACGGTGAAGATGTCTTTATCGCCGCGACCGGAAAGGTTAACCACCAGTAGCTGCTCTTTTTCCGGGTTTTCGCGCATCATTTTCAACGCATGGGCCAGGGCGTGGGAGGATTCCAGCGCCGGGATGATCCCTTCATGCAGGCAGAGCGTTTTGAAGGCTTCCAGTGCTTCATCATCGGTAATTGACACGTAATCAGCGCGTCCAGTGCTGTTAAGATACGCGTGTTGTGGGCCGACAGACGGGAAATCCAGTCCGGCAGAAATGGAGTAAGATTCTTCAATCTGCCCGTCTTCGGTCTGCATCATCGGCGCTTTCATACCGAAATAGATGCCCACGCGGCCATGTTTTAACGGTGCGCCGTGCTCGCCAGTTTCGATACCGTGACCGCCAGGCTCCACACCAATCAGGCCGACGTCGGTTTCGTTGATGAAATCAGCAAACATGCCGATGGCATTCGAACCGCCGCCAACACAGGCGATAACCGCATCCGGCAGGCGACCTTCTCTTTCCAGAATCTGTGCTTTGGTTTCTTCGCCAATCATCCGCTGAAACTCACGGACAATGGTCGGATAAGGATGTGGGCCAGCTGCGGTGCCCAGCATATAGTGCGCGGTTTCATAACTGCCGGACCAGTCGCGTAGCGCCTCATTACAGGCATCTTTCAGCGTCGCGGAACCGCTATGCACCGGGATCACTTCCGCACCCATTAAACGCATACGAAAAACGTTAGGCGACTGGCGTTCAACGTCTTTGGCCCCCATATAAATCCGGCATTTCAGGCCGAGCAGGGCGCTGGCAAGGGCCGACGCCACGCCATGCTGACCGGCTCCGGTTTCGGCAATAATTTCAGTTTTACCCATCCGCTTCGCCAGTAAAGCCTGGCCCAGCACCTGGTTAGTTTTATGCGCGCCGCCGTGCAGCAAATCTTCGCGCTTCAGATACAGCGTGGTGTTCGTGCCAGCCGTAATGTTCTGGCATTTGGTCAGCGCGGTTGGACGCCCGGCATAGTTTTTCAGCAGGTCGTTGAACTGAGCCTGAAATTCAGGATCTTTTTGCGCACTGACAAAAGCTTCTTCCAGTTGGCGCAGAGCAGGCATCAGGATTTGTGGCACGTACATGCCGCCAAACTCACCAAAATAGGGGTTAAGTAATGTTGTCATTGTTCCTTTCCTTAATATGCGCGCAGCGTCTGGAAAACCGAGGCCAAAAGACGTGCGTCTTTGATACCCGGTTGCGACTCTACAGCAGAATTAAAATCAAGCCCGGCGCAGCCGGTTTGTGCCGCTTCCACGCAGTTATCTGCGCCTAAGCCCCCCGCCAGCAGAACGTTGCCAAGCGATTGACCATTTAATAGTGACCAGTCGAAACGTTGTCCGCTCCCGCCCTGACCGTTGTCGAATACATATTTATCGATGTGCTGAAAATCGCGCGCGGGAAGAGTTTCACCGACACTTAAAGCCTTCCAGATGGCGACGTGTGCTGGCAGAGCCTCACGCAGATTGTCGATATACAGCTGATCTTCATTACCATGCAGTTGCACTGCCGCCAGCGATAACACCTTAGCTTTGTCCACCACATCGGCAATATCGTGATTGCGGAACACGCCAACATACTGCAACGGTGCCGCAGCCATCACTTCCTGCGCCTGTTCAACGTTGACGCAACGCGGTGATGTCGCAACAAAAATCAACCCACCGTAAATCGCGCCCGCGTCATAAGCTGCTTTAGCATCTTGCCCACGTGTCAGGCCACATACTTTATTCTCACCCAGCAACACCCGACGCACGGCGGCGTTCAAATCGTCATGGGCCATCAACGCCGAACCAATCAGAAAGCCGTTAGCGAAGTGGCTTAACTCGCGCACCTGAGCGTAAGTATTGATGCCGGATTCGCTGATTACCGTCACGTTGTGCCCCAGTTTCGGCGCAAGCTCGCGGGTACGGTTGAGATCAATCGACAAATCGCGCAGATCGCGGTTGTTGATGCCAACGACCTTTGCTCCCAATGCAATGGCGCGCTCCAGTTCCTCTTCATTACTGACTTCGGTCAGCACACCCATCTCCAGACTGTGAGCGACGGTGGCAAGCTGGCGATATTGTTCGTCATCCAGTACTGAAAGCATTAATAAGCAGGCATCGGCCTGGTAATAGCGCGCCAGATAGATCTGGTAAGGATCGATAATGAAGTCTTTACATAAAATCGGCTGCGGGGCGATTTGGCTGACGATGGAGAGGAAATCAAAGCTCCCCTGAAAATATTTCTCATCAGTCAGCACTGAAATTGCCGAAGCGTAATGTTTATAAATGGCAGCAATGCGTGCCGGATCGAAATCATCACGGATCACGCCTTTTGACGGCGACGCTTTTTTGCACTCCAGAATAAACGCCGTGCGTGCACCCTGTAGCGCATCATAAAAATGTCGCGTGCTCGGCTGAATCTCATTCTGAAAACTGGCCAGCGGTTGCTGCTGTTTGCGGGCTTCTACCCAAATCGCCTTGTCTGCGACGATTTTCGCTAAAACGGTTTGCATTATTTACCCTCGTGCCGCCAGTGCGGTGACTCTGTCGTAAGCGGAACCACTGCGCAGTACCTCAAGAACGGTTTGCGCATTGGCTTGCAGATCTTCATGGCCATGCAGGCGCATTAACATGGCGACATTCGCCGCGACGGCTGCTTCGTGAGCGGCGTCGCCTTTACCTTGTAACAAGCGTGTTAAAATGTCACGGTTTTCTTCCGGTGTTCCGCCTGCCAGTTGCTCCAGGTGGTAGGGTGTCAGGCCAAAATCTTCAGCGGTCAACTGATAGCTCTTAATTTCGCCGTCATGTAGTTCGGCAACGATTGTCGGCGCGTGTAATGAAACTTCATCCATCCCGCCGCTGTGCACCACTGCCGCGCGTTGATACCCCAGCACGCGCAAGGTTTCGGCAATCGGCAGCACCAGCTCCGGGCTGTAGACACCAATTAACGCCAGCGGCGGATGCGCCGGGTTAATCAATGGCCCCAGCACATTGAACAGTGTGCGGGTTTTTAGTTGCTGGCGAACCGGCATTGCATGGCGGAATCCGGTGTGATATTTCGGTGCAAAGAGGAAACAGACGCCTAACTCATCCAGCGCCTGGCGCGATTTATCGGCGTTCATATCAAGATTAATACCGAACGCCGCCAGCAGATCCGACGAGCCGGATTTACTGGAGACGCTACGGTTGCCGTGTTTCGCCACTTTCAGCCCGCAGGCCGCGGCGACAAACGCACTGGCGGTAGAAATATTGATGCTATTACTGCCGTCACCGCCGGTGCCGACGATATCGGCAAACAGATAATCCGGGCGCGGGAACGGCGCGGCGTTTTCCAGTAGCGCGGTTGCCGCCCCGGCGATCTCGTTCGGGTGCTCACCGCGAATTTTCATGCTCACCAGCGCCGCCGCCAGTTGTTCTGGTTTCAGCTCGCCACGTACCACCGCTGAAAACAGCTGGTGGCTTTCTTGTTGGCTAAGGGTCTGCGCCTGATACAGTTTTTCCAGAATCGGTTGCAGCGTGTTGGTTGGCTCAAGTTTCTGCTGCGCCCAGGCCAGCGTTTGTTCCAGCAGGCGAGCGCCCTGGGTAGTAAGAATGGATTCCGGATGGAACTGGAATCCACAAACGCGATCCGCATCATGACGCACCGCCATCACCATGCCATTAAAATGGGCGTTGATGGTTAAACCGGCCGGAATATTACTGCCAACCAGCGAGTGATAACGCGCCACTGGCAGCGGGTTTGTTAATCCGGCAAACATCGCCTGACCGTCATGTTCAATGCTCGACGCTTTACCGTGAAGAATTTCGCCCGCCTGACCGACATAGCCCCCGTAAGCTTCGACAATCGCCTGATGACCGAGGCAAATGCCAATAATTGGCAGCTTGCCACGCAAGCGGGTGAGGAGTTCCGGCATACAACCGGCTTCGCTCGGCACACCGGGGCCAGGAGAAAGCATCAGCACCGGATTGCTCATCGTCGCCAGGCGTTCAATTAAGGTCTGCGCCGGAATATGGTTGCGGTAAATCACCACGTTATGACCATTGCTGCGCAACTGATCTGCCAGGTTGTACGTAAAAGAGTCGATATTATCGAGCAGCAGAATGTCAGCCATTAGAAGGTCTCCTGTGCATGATGCGCGGTGGCAATAGCGCGCAGTACAGCGCGGGCTTTATTACGGGTTTCGTCTGCTTCCGACTGCGGAACAGAATCAAGGACTACGCCAGCACCGGCTTGCACGGTGGCGATACCGTTTTCCACCAGCGCCGAGCGGATCACAATGCAGGTGTCGAGATCGCCATGCGCGGTAAAATAACCTACCGCGCCGCCGTAGCTGCCGCGTCGACGACCTTCTGCTTCGGCAATTAACTGCATAGCGCGTACTTTCGGTGCACCGCTTAACGTCCCCATATTCATACAGGCGCGGTAAGCGTGCAGGGCGTCGAGATCGTGGCGCAGCTCACCAACAACGCGGGAGACCAGGTGCATCACGTAAGAGTAACGGTCAACTTTGGTGAGATCGGCGACGTAGCGGCTGCCGGGTGTGCAAATGCGTGCCAGGTCATTACGGGCGAGATCCACCAGCATCAGATGTTCAGAAAGCTCTTTATGATCGGTACGCATCTCCAGTTCGATGCGGCTGTCGAGGTCTCTATCCAGTGAACCATCGGCACGACGACCGCGTGGACGTGTTCCGGCAATCGGGTAAATCTCAATCTGGCGGCTGGTGGCGTCATACTTGAGCGAACTTTCCGGCGACGCGCCAAACAGGGTGAAATCATTATCCTGCATAAAAAACATGTACGGGCTGGGATTACTCTTTTTCAGCACGTAATAGGCCGCCAGCGGTGACGGGCAGGGCAGAGAGAAACGGCGAGATGGCACCACCTGGAAAATTTCTCCGGCGCGAATCGCTTTTTGCAACAAACGCACTACGCCACCGAACTCTTCATCGCTCTGGTTACATTCACAACGCATATCCGGCACGGAAACCACCGGCAGCGGCGGCGCGGCTTCGGTCAGTTGCTGACGTAGTTCGTTCAGGCGAGCAGTGAGACGTTGTTTTTCTTCTTCATTCGGAGCAAACAGGCTGGCCTGAATACGGGTGCTTTTTTTCTGATGGTCAATCACCATCAGCGTTTCAGCGAGATAAAAACAGAAATCAGGGCAGCTATTTTCCGCTGACAGTTGCGGTAAATTTTCAAATCCCGCCACAAGGTCATAAGAGAACAGGCCGCCGAAGAACATTGCTTCTCGTTCTTCCTTCGGTACATTCAACAGATTCTGTAATAAGCGGAAAGCGTCAAAAACCGAAAGGGAGCATAAGCGGGCGTCTTCATCCAGCAGTGGATTGACAGGCGGGAAGCGCAGTACGCGGCAGTTTGGTGATTGTTCATTTTCCACACCCGCAGGCAAGGCGTTATCCAGTAGTGTCAACAGAGCTTCTCCATTGCCGGAAAGCGCCTGGATTGTGACAGTGTCACTTAATGCTGTAATGCGCAGCGCACTGTCTACCAGCAGCAGGCTTTTTAAATCATCTTTGCTGTCGATATCTGCGGATTCCAGCAGCAGCGTTGCCGGGCGATCCCCACACAACTGGTGAAAAAGCGCAGTCGGGTTGTCGCGATAAGCGCCTTTGCAGGTTAGCAGTTCGAGAGTCGGTTTTTGTGTTTGCATTGTTATTCTCTAATTTTGTTCAAAAAAAAGCCCGCTCATTAGGCGGGCTGGGTATCTGATTGCTTTACGCATGGTGAATACACTGCCCGTTTCAGGAAGTGCGCCACCAACCTTTCAGTACGAAAATTGCTTTCATTGTCGATACCCTTTTTACGTGAACTTGCGTACTAGTTAACTAGTTCGGTGATTAATTGTCAACAGCTCATTTCAGAATATTTGCCAGAACCGTTATGATGTCGGCGCAAAAAACATTATCCAGAACGGGAGTGCGCCTTGAGCGACACGAATTACGCAGTGATTTACGACCTGCACAGCCATACCACAGCTTCCGATGGCTGCCTGACGCCAGAAGCATTGGTGCACCGTGCAGTCGAGATGCGCGTCGGCACCCTGGCGATCACCGACCATGACACCACAGCTGCAATTGCACCAGCAAGAGAGGAAATTTCACGTTCGGGACTGGCGCTGAATCTTATTCCTGGTGTGGAAATTTCCACGGTCTGGGAAAATCATGAAATTCATATTGTCGGGCTGAATATTGATATTACTCATCCGCTAATGTGTGAGTTCCTCGCGCAGCAGACAGAACGGCGCAATCAGCGGGCGCAACTGATTGCCGAAAGACTTGAAAAAGCGCAAATACCTGGGGCACTGGAAGGCGCGCAACGACTGGCGCAGGGCGGTGCGGTGACGCGCGGTCATTTTGCGCGTTTCCTTGTGGAGTGCGGAAAAGCCAGTTCAATGGCGGATGTCTTTAAAAAGTATCTGGCGCGCGGGAAAACCGGATACGTTCCGCCACAGTGGTGTACAATAGAGCAATCTATTGATGTCATTCATCATTCTGGCGGTAAGGCGGTGCTAGCTCATCCTGGGCGGTACAATCTTAGTGCTAAATGGCTGAAAAGATTGGTTGCGCATTTTGCCGAACACCACGGCGACGCGATGGAAGTCGCGCAGTGCCAGCAATCGCCCAATGAACGCACCCAGCTGGCGACACTTGCGCGTCAGCATCATTTATGGGCATCACAAGGATCTGATTTTCATCAGCCATGCCCGTGGATCGAACTGGGTCGTAAACTCTGGCTGCCCGCAGGCGTTGAAGGCGTCTGGCAGCTATGGGAACAGCCGCAGAACACCACAGAGAGGGAATTATGAGCCAGTTTTTTTATATTCATCCTGATAACCCGCAGCAACGTCTGATCAACCAGGCGGTGGAGATCGTGCGTAAAGGCGGGGTGATTGTTTATCCAACTGATTCCGGCTATGCGCTCGGCTGTAAAATTGAAGATAAAAACGCGATGGAGCGTATTTGTCGTATTCGCCAGCTGCCGGACGGTCACAACTTTACCCTGATGTGTCGCGATCTTTCTGAACTCTCGACCTATTCATTTGTCGATAACGTTGCGTTTCGTTTGATGAAAAACAACACGCCAGGCAACTATACCTTCATCCTGAAGGGGACGAAGGAGGTGCCACGCCGTCTGTTGCAGGAAAAACGCAAAACCATCGGTATGCGCGTGCCGTCTAACCCGATTGCGCAGGCGCTGCTTGAAGCATTGGGCGAACCGATGCTTTCCACTTCGCTAATGCTGCCAGGCAGTGAATTTACCGAATCCGATCCGGAAGAAATTAAAGACCGTCTGGAAAAACAGGTGGATTTGATTATTCACGGCGGCTATCTCGGGCAGAAACCAACAACGGTTATTGATCTCACCGATGATACGCCGGTCGTGGTGCGTGAAGGCGTAGGTGATGTGAAGCCTTTCTTATAACAAATTGCGTTCCACGGATGGAAAATGATGGCAGGGATATATCGCTGCATTTTGCTGTTGATAGTTGGGCTTTTTTTCTCTTCGTTGAGTTATGCGAAAAACACGGAGATCCCTTCTTATGAAGAAGGGATCTCGCTCTTTGATGTTGAAGCCACTCTGCAACCGAATGGGGTGCTCGACATCAAAGAGAACATTCATTTTCAGGCGCGAAATCAGCAGATTAAGCACGGATTTTATCGTGATTTACCGCGACTCTGGATGCAGCCTGATGGGGACGCTGCACTGCTGAACTATCATATTGTTGGCGTCACCCGTGATGGTATTCCTGAACCCTGGCATCTTGACTGGCATATCGGGTTAATGAGTATTGTCGTGGGCGATAAACAACGTTTCTTGCCTCAAGGCGACTATCATTATCAAATTCATTATCAGGTTAAAAATGCTTTCCTGCGTGAGGGGGATTCTGATCTGCTAATCTGGAACGTGACCGGTAACCACTGGCCGTTTGAAATTTATAAGACCCTATTTTCACTCAAGTTGCCTGATATTGCGGGTAATCCATTTAGCGAAATCGATCTCTTTACTGGAGAAGAGGGCGACACATATCGAAATGGCCGCATCCTTGAGGACGGAAGAATTGAATCTCGCGATCCGTTTTATCGTGAAGATTTCACGGTCCTCTACCGCTGGCCTCACGCATTACTTGGTAATGCCCCGGCTCCACAAACGACGAATATTTTCAGTCATCTTCTTTTACCCTCTATGTCATCGTTGTTAATTTGCTTTCCGAGTCTGTTCCTGGCGTGTGGATGGTTATATCTCTGGAAGCGCAGGCCGCAATTTACGCCGGTAGATGTGATTGAAACCGATGTCATTCCGCCAGATTACACGCCCGGCATGTTACGTCTTGATGCGAAACTGGTTTACGACGATAAAGGTTTTTGCGCCGATATCGTAAATCTGATTGTGAAAGAAAAAATTCATCTGGAAGATCATTATGACAAGAACCAGCAAATCCTGATTCGTGTTAATGAAGGCGCGACCAGAAATAATGCGGTATTACTGCCCGCAGAGCAGTTATTACTGGAAGCGTTATTTCGTAAAGGCGATAAGGTCGTGCTTACGGGGAGGCGCAACAGCGTCTTACGCAGGGCATTTTTACGGATGCAGAAATTTTATCTGCCGCGTAAAAAGTCTTCGTTTTACCGACCTGATGCGTTTTTGCAATGGGGCGGAATGGCGATATTGGCGGTCATTCTCTACGGTAACCTGAGTCCCGTAGGCTGGGCAGGAATGAGTCTGGTAGGCGATATGTTTATTATGATCTGCTGGCTTCTTCCTTTCTTATTTTGTTCCCTTGATCTTTTGTTTGCCCGCGATGATGACAAGCCTTGCGTTAATCGTGTCATCATCACTTTGTTTTTACCACTGATTTGTTCAGGTGTGGCTTTTTACTCTCTCTACATCAATGTCGGAGATGTATTCTTTTACTGGTATATGCCAGCGGGTTATTTTAGCGCGGTTTTCCTGACCGGTTATCTCACTGGCATGGGGTATATTTTTCTGCCAAAGTTTACCCAAACTGGGCAGCAACGTTATGCCCACGGTGAAGCTATCGTTAACTATCTTGCGCGTAAAGAGGCAGCAACACACAGTGGGCGGCGGAGGAAAGGGGAAACACGGAAACTGGATTACGCGTTGTTAGGTTGGGCAGTCTCGGCAAACCTTGGCAGAGAATGGGCAGCACGTATCACCCCATCACTCACAGCGGCTGTTCGCGCCCCGGAAATTGCCCGTAGTGGCGTTTTGTTCTCATTACAGATGCATCTGAGTCTGGGGGCCAATACCAGTTTGTTGGGGCGAAGTTATTCCGGTGGTGGTGCTGGCGGCGGTGCGGGTGGCGGAGGCGGTGGTGGTTGGTAACCAAATCGACGTTAATCGAAACAAGCTTTAACCATAAAGATAGTGTAGTATGTTGCGCCTCAAAGCCAGGCAAGTTAAAACGTCGAGTCGTTGACTTAAGGCCTGAAGAGTTCAAACAGACTTTACTATCAGTGAGTCAGATGTAAGTTCTGACTCATTGTTGCACAAAAGCATATCAGACGCCTGGGAAGGCGACACCAAAAGGAAGCTCTATGAGCGAAAAGCTACAGAAAGTGCTGGCGCGTGCCGGCCACGGTTCTCGCCGTGAAATCGAATCTATTATTGAAGCCGGTCGTGTGAGTGTTGATGGCAAAATTGCTAAACTCGGCGATCGCGTTGAAATTACCCCTGGACTGAAAATCCGTATCGATGGTCACCTGATTTCGGTACGTGAGTCCGTTGAACAAATTTGTCGCGTTCTGGCCTATTACAAACCTGAAGGTGAGTTGTGTACCCGTAACGATCCGGAAGGGCGTCCAACGGTGTTTGACCGTCTGCCAAAGCTGCGTGGCGCACGCTGGATTGCCGTAGGTCGTCTGGACGTTAACACCTGTGGTCTGTTGTTGTTCACCACCGACGGTGAACTGGCAAACCGTTTAATGCATCCAAGCCGTGAAGTTGAACGTGAATATGCCGTGCGTGTATTTGGTCAGGTTGACGACGCGAAACTGCGTGATTTGAGTCGTGGCGTGCAGCTGGAAGATGGTCCGGCAGCCTTTAAAACCATCAAGTTCAGCGGCGGCGAAGGGATCAACCAGTGGTACAACGTTACTCTGACCGAAGGCCGTAACCGTGAAGTTCGTCGTCTTTGGGAAGCGGTTGGTGTGCAGGTGAGCCGCCTGATTCGTGTTCGTTACGGTGATATCCCACTGCCAAAAGGTCTGCCACGCGGTGGCTGGACGGAGCTGGACCTCGCCCAGACTAACTATCTGCGCGAACTGGTGGAACTACCGCCAGAAACCAGCTCTAAAGTCGCTGTAGAAAAAGACCGTCGTCGTATGAAGGCGAATCAGATTCGTCGTGCGGTGAAACGTCACAGTCAGGTGAGCGGCGGTCGTCGTTCTGGCGGACGTAATAATAACGGTTAATCAAAGTATGCCGGACGTCATATCCGGCATTTTTACAGATTAGTAATCAATCCCTATCTGCGCTTTTACACCGGCATCAAACGCATGTTTGACGGGGCGTAATTCACTTACCGTATCCGCCAGTTCAAGAATATCCCGATGACAACCACGACCTGTGATAATCACCGTCTGTTGATGTGGACGTTCATTTAACGCCTGCACCACTTCTTCCAGTGGCAAATAGTCATACGCCACCATATAAGTCAGCTCATCGAGCAAAACCATATCCAGTGAAGGATCGGCCAGCATTCGTTTGGCATGTTGCCAGACTTCACGGCAGGCCGCGGTATCAGATTCGCGATTTTGTGTATCCCAGGTAAAGCCCGTTGCCATTACCTGAAACTCAACGCCATGCGGCTCCAGCAGATTTCGTTCGCCATTAGGCCAGGTGCCTTTAATAAACTGCACGACGCCCACTTTTTTTCCGTGACCAACTGCGCGTGTTGCCGTACCAAATGCCGCGGTGGTTTTGCCTTTTCCATTGCCGGTAAAGACGATGATAATACCGCGTTCATCCTGGGCCTGGGCCACACGAGCATCGACTTTTTCTTTCACTCGCTGCTGACGCTGTTGGTAGCGTTCATCACTCATTGGGAAATTCCTGGTTTACGGCCCGGTTGGGCGTCAAAGGTCATGCCGGTTTTACGGCGGCTGTCATCGCCCATCAGCCAGAGGTAGAGCGGCATGATATCAGCGGGTGTTTTAAGTTTCTGTGGATCTTCGGTCGGGAAGGCGCTGGCACGCATTGCGGTGCGCGTACCGCCTGGGTTAATGCAGTTGACGCGCAGGCGCTGCTGATATTCATCGGCCAGTACCTGCATCATCCCTTCGGTGGCAAATTTCGACGCTGCATAAGCGCCCCAGTTTGCACGCCCCTGACGTCCAACGCTTGATGAAGTAAAGACCAGTGAACCGGCATCCGATTTGAGTAATAAAGGAAGCAGTGCCTGGGTGAGCATAAAGGTGGCATTAACGTTGACCTGCATGACGTCCTGCCAGACCTGCGGATTTTGTTCGCTCATTGGGCAAACATCGCCGAGCAATCCGGCATTATGCAAAACACCATCCAGACGCGGATAATTAACGGCAATGCGCTGTGCCAGTTGTTGGCAATCTTCGGACGTGCAGGTCAGCAAATCGAGAATAAACCACTGTGGCTGACGCCCAGTGTCTTCGTTTATGTGGCTGGCTACCTGACGTAATTTTTCTTCATTACGGCCCAACAGAATCACTGTCGCACCATAGCGTGCATACGTCATCGCGGCTTCACGACCAATACCATCACTGGCTCCCGTCACCAGGATAATGCGATCATTGAGTAAATCTTGTTTTGGCTGGTAATGCATGGCTACTCCTCAACGACGTTGTCTGTCGCGCTGCCAGTGTACTTTATGACTTTGGGGCTTTATGCCTGAAACAGAAGGGCATTTCAATCAGCCTGGGGCGATAACACCGCAAAATGGATACTTTGTCATACTTTCGCTGCAATAACATCTCTGCGAGACGGCTAAACATGCCTGTTGTAAACTGTGAGCCAAAGCGTTGTTTAACCAAGGTGGGGACTCGTGGAATTGTTGTCTGAATATGGTTTGTTTTTGGCGAAAATCGTTACCGTTGTGCTAGCGATTGCGGCGATTGCCGCCATTATTGTCAATGTTGCTCAACGTAATAAACGCCAGCGTGGCGAGTTACGAGTCAACAATCTCAGCGAACAGTATAAGGAGATGAAAGAAGAGCTGGCCGCGGCGCTGATGGACACTCATCAGCAAAAACAGTGGCACAAAGCGCAGAAGAAAAAGCACAAGCAAGAAGCGAAAGCCGCAAAAGCGAAAGCCAAACTGGGCGAGGTGGCAACTGACAGTAAACCCCGCGTCTGGGTGCTGGATTTTAAAGGCAGCATGGACGCCCATGAAGTGAACTCGCTACGTGAAGAGATAACGGCGGTACTCGCAGCATTCAAACCGCAGGATCAGGTTGTGCTCCGTCTGGAAAGCCCTGGTGGCATGGTGCATGGTTACGGGTTGGCGGCTTCGCAGCTGCAGCGTCTGCGTGATAAAAACATTCCTTTAACTGTTACGGTAGACAAAGTCGCTGCCAGCGGCGGTTACATGATGGCCTGTGTGGCGGACAAAATTGTTTCCGCACCGTTTGCTATTGTGGGTTCCATTGGCGTGGTGGCACAAATGCCCAACTTTAACCGCTTCCTGAAAAGCAAAGATATTGATATCGAACTGCACACCGCCGGGCAGTATAAGCGTACGCTGACCTTGCTGGGTGAAAACACCGAAGAAGGGCGGGAGAAATTCCGCGAAGAGCTGAACGAAACGCATCAGTTATTTAAAGATTTTGTGAAGCGTATGCGTCCGTCTCTGGATATTGAACAGGTGGCAACGGGTGAACACTGGTACGGACAACAGGCGGTAGAGAAAGGCCTGGTTGATGAAATCAACACCAGTGATGAAGTTATTCTTAGCCTGATGGAAGGCCGTGAAGTGGTCAATGTACGCTATATGCAACGTAAACGACTCATTGACCGATTCACCGGCAGCGCGGCAGAGAGCGCCGATCGATTGTTGTTACGCTGGTGGCAGCGAGGGCAGAAGCCATTGATGTAAAAGACAAACGCGAGGCTAAGACCTCGCGTTTTGCTTTAATCAACCAGATGATATTTTTCTGAAAGCACATGGGCCAGGTGTTTGAACATATTAAACACCGCGGTGCTTTTGGCAGTTGGTAATCCTTGTTCATCTAAAAAGTAGTCGCCGGTAAATACCAGCACGCCATTACGCTGCGTGACGCCGGTGGCTTCAATCCCTGCGAGCGTATCCTCATGCTCACGAATGATTTTGTTGGCCTCTTTCAACAGCGTCTCGCGGTCGATGGGTTGTGTCTCTTTGTTCATTATTTACTCCTTAAACAAGGACATTAGTCTACGCCAGGCATGGCTTGCAGACAAATATACCACGCTGGTGGCAAGAGCGCCTTACTGGCAACTTTGGATTTTGCATGCTAATAAAGTTGCGTATCGGATTTTATCAGGTACAGTGTGACGCTTTCGTCAATCTGGCAATAGATTTGCTTGACATTCGACCAAAATTCCGTCGTGCTATAGCGCCTGTAGGCCAAGACCTGTTAACTCAGTCACCTGAATTTTCGTGAACAGAGTCACGACAAGGGGTTGATATCCGCAGAGAGCGAGTCCATATCGGTAACTCGTTGCCAGTGGAAGGTTTATCAACGTGCGACGCATTCCTGGAAGAATCAAATTAGGTAAGGTGAATATGGGTAAAGCTCTTGTCATCGTTGAGTCCCCGGCAAAAGCCAAAACGATCAACAAGTATCTGGGTAGTGACTACGTGGTGAAATCCAGCGTCGGTCACATCCGCGATTTGCCGACCAGTGGCTCAACTGCCAAAAAGAGTGCCGACTCTACCTCCACCAAGACGGCTAAAAAGCCTAAAAAGGATGAACGTGGCGCTCTCGTCAACCGTATGGGGGTTGACCCGTGGCACAATTGGGAGGCGCACTATGAAGTGTTGCCTGGTAAAGAGAAGGTCGTCTCTGAACTGAAACAACTGGCTGAAAAAGCCGACCACATCTATCTCGCAACCGACCTTGACCGCGAAGGGGAAGCCATTGCATGGCACCTGCGGGAAGTGATTGGTGGTGATGATGCGCGCTATAGCCGAGTGGTGTTTAACGAAATTACTAAAAACGCGATCCGCCAGGCATTTAACAAACCGGGTGAGCTGAATATTGATCGTGTTAATGCCCAGCAGGCGCGTCGCTTTATGGACCGCGTGGTGGGGTATATGGTTTCGCCGCTTCTATGGAAAAAGATCGCTCGTGGTCTGTCTGCCGGTCGTGTGCAGTCGGTGGCGGTCCGCCTGGTGGTCGAGCGTGAGCGTGAAATTAAAGCGTTCGTACCGGAAGAGTTCTGGGAAGTCGATGCCAGCACGACCACGCCATCTGGTGAAGCGTTGGCGTTGCAGGTGACTCATCAGAACGACAAACCGTTCCGTCCGGTCAACAAAGAACAAACTCAAGCTGCGGTAAGTCTGCTGGAAAAAGCGCGCTACAGCGTGCTGGAACGTGAAGACAAACCGACAACCAGTAAACCTGGCGCTCCTTTTATTACCTCTACGCTGCAACAAGCTGCCAGCACCCGTCTTGGTTTTGGCGTGAAAAAAACCATGATGATGGCGCAGCGTTTGTATGAAGCAGGCTATATCACTTACATGCGTACCGACTCCACCAACCTGAGTCAGGACGCGGTAAATATGGTTCGCGGTTATATCAGCGATAATTTTGGTAAGAAATATCTGCCGGAAAGTCCGAATCAGTACGCCAGCAAAGAAAACTCACAGGAAGCGCACGAAGCGATTCGTCCTTCTGACGTCAATGTGATGGCGGAATCGTTGAAGGATATGGAAGCAGATGCGCAGAAACTGTACCAGTTAATCTGGCGTCAGTTCGTAGCCTGCCAGATGACCCCAGCGAAATATGACTCCACGACGCTGACCGTTGGTGCGGGCGATTTCCGCCTGAAAGCACGCGGTCGTATTTTGCGCTTTGATGGCTGGACGAAAGTGATGCCTGCACTGCGTAAAGGCGATGAAGATCGTATCTTACCGGCAGTCGATAAAGGCGATGCTCTGACGCTCGTTGAACTGACACCAGCCCAGCACTTTACCAAGCCTCCAGCCCGTTTCAGTGAAGCATCGCTGGTCAAAGAGCTGGAAAAACGCGGTATCGGTCGTCCTTCTACCTATGCGTCGATCATTTCGACTATTCAGGATCGTGGCTATGTGCGAGTAGAAAATCGTCGTTTCTATGCGGAAAAAATGGGCGAAATCGTCACCGATCGCCTGGAAGAGAATTTCCGCGAGTTAATGAACTACGACTTCACCGCGCAGATGGAAAACAGCCTCGACCAGGTGGCAAATCACGAAGCAGAGTGGAAAGCTGTACTGGATCACTTCTTCTCGGATTTCACCCAGCAGTTAGATAAAGCTGAAAAAGATCCGGAAGAGGGTGGTATGCGCCCGAACCAGATGGTTCTGACCAGCATTGACTGCCCGACTTGTGGTCGTAAAATGGGGATTCGCACAGCGAGCACCGGGGTATTCCTTGGCTGTTCTGGCTATGCGCTGCCGCCGAAAGAGCGTTGCAAAACCACCATTAACCTGGTGCCGGAAAACGAAGTGCTGAACGTGCTGGAAGGCGAAGACGCTGAAACCAATGCGTTGCGCGCAAAACGTCGTTGCCCGAAATGCGGTACGGCGATGGACAGCTATCTCATCGATCCGAAACGTAAGTTGCATGTCTGTGGTAATAACCCAACCTGCGACGGTTACGAGATCGAAGAGGGTGAATTCCGCATTAAAGGTTATGACGGCCCGATCGTTGAGTGTGAAAAATGTGGCTCTGAAATGCACCTGAAAATGGGGCGTTTCGGTAAATACATGGCCTGCACCAACGAAGAGTGTAAAAACACACGTAAGATTTTACGTAACGGCGAAGTGGCACCACCGAAAGAAGATCCGGTGCCATTACCGGAGCTGCCGTGCGAAAAATCAGATGCCTATTTCGTGTTGCGTGACGGTGCTGCCGGTGTGTTCCTGGCGGCCAATACCTTCCCGAAATCGCGTGAAACGCGTGCGCCGCTGGTGGAGGAGCTTTATCGCTTCCGCGACCGTCTGCCGGAAAAACTGCGTTATCTGGCCGATGCGCCACAGCAGGATCCGGAAGGTAATAAGACCATGGTTCGCTTTAGCCGTAAAACCAAACAGCAATATGTCTCTTCGGAAAAAGACGGAAAGGCGACTGGCTGGTCAGCATTTTATGTTGATGGCAAATGGGTTGAAGGGAAAAAATAACCTTTAATTCTGTCGGGTTTTTATAAACAAAGGGCCGCGAAAGCGGCCCTTTTTTATTGCATATTATTTTTTCTTCACACCTATACACTAAGGCTATAAATGATATAGTGGTTATAGTTAGCACCTTTTTTATTATTAAATCGTATTAGTCACCCGCCTGGTGTGGCGAAAAAACGATGTTCTGATGGCGTCTAAGTGGATGGTTTAACATGAAATTACAACAACTTCGCTATATTGTTGAGGTGGTCAATCATAACCTGAATGTCTCATCAACGGCGGAAGGACTTTACACATCACAACCCGGGATCAGTAAACAAGTCAGAATGCTGGAAGACGAGCTGGGCATTCAAATTTTTTCCCGAAGCGGCAAGCACCTGACGCAGGTAACGCCAGCAGGACAAGAAATAATTCGTATCGCTCGTGAAGTTCTGTCGAAAGTCGATGCCATAAAATCGGTCGCCGGAGAGCACACCTGGCCGGATAAAGGCTCGCTGTATATCGCCACCACGCATACTCAGGCACGCTATGCGTTACCAAACGTTATCAAAGGCTTTATTGAGCGTTATCCTCGCGTTTCTTTGCATATGCACCAGGGCTCGCCGACACAAATTGCTGATGCCGTCTCTAAAGGCAATGCCGATTTCGCTATCGCCACGGAAGCGCTGCATCTGTATGAAGATTTAGTGATGCTACCGTGCTACCACTGGAATCGGGCTATAGTAGTCACTCCGGATCACCCGCTGGCAGGTAAAAAAGCCATTACCATTGAAGAACTGGCGCAATATCCGTTGGTGACATATACCTTCGGCTTTACCGGACGTTCAGAACTGGATACTGCCTTTAACCGCGCAGGGTTAACGCCGCGTATCGTCTTCACGGCAACGGATGCTGACGTCATTAAAACTTACGTCCGGTTAGGGCTGGGGGTAGGGGTCATTGCCAGCATGGCGGTGGATCCGGTCGCCGATCCCGACCTTGTGCGTGTTGATGCTCACGACATCTTCAGCCACAGTACAACCAAAATTGGTTTTCGCCGTAGTACTTTTTTGCGTAGTTATATGTATGATTTCATTCAGCGTTTTGCACCGCATTTAACGCGTGATGTCGTTGATGCGGCTGTCGCATTGCGCTCTAATGAAGAAATTGAGGTCATGTTTAAAGATATAAAACTGCCGGAAAAATAATTTCTTGCGTTATTTTCGGCACCTTTTATGTAGCGAAGGTGCCGGAATATATTCTCCTTTGTTACTTATTTGTATCCGGTGCACAATATTTTTATCCCTCATGTTTATAGGGTAAATTACCTGTAAAGTAGTGTCTAATTACACACCTCGCAAACTCCAGTTTTCAAATATCTATTTCAGGTCAAAAGATTGAATTATTCACTGGAGACGATTCGTAAATTCGCTGGATTTTTGACTAAAGTTTCTTTAGGATTTGTCTCATCGTATGATTAATTACACCAATCGTTCAACGTCTTGCTGATAAGTGATGGCGATTATATGAGGTTAGCAATGCCTTCTGGAAATCAGGAACCCCGCCGCAATCCTGAATTAAAACGTAAAGCCTGGCTGGCGGTTTTTCTTGGTTCTGCACTTTTCTGGGTGGTTGTCGCACTGCTTATTTGGAAATTGTGGGGATAACTATGGTCGGTCAGGAGCAACTGGAGTCGTCACCATTATGTCAGCATAGTGACAATGAACCAGAAGCAAAACGGGAATGTTCCGTCGTTATTCCAGACGACTGGCAACTAACATCGCAGCAACAAGCCTTTATAGAACTGTTTGCTGAAGATGATCAGCCGAAACAATAATTATCATCATTCTTATTACCCATTTTTAATGAATTACAGGGCTTTTAATACACCGCAGCAATAACAGGTTGAGTTATCTCAACACAAAGTAATAACCGTTAAGGGTGTAGCCTATGATCAACACAAATATGAAATATTGGTCCTGGATGGGCGCATTTTCTCTGTCGATGCTCTTCTGGGCTGAACTCCTCTGGATCATTACTCACTGATCCCTGCCCCCGCTGTTTGCTTTGCCTCAAGGTTTCTCCTCTTTTATCAATTTGGGTTGTTATCAAATCGTTACGCGATGTTTGTGTTATCTTTAATATTCACCCTGAAGAGAATCAGGGCTTCGCAACCCTGTCATTAAGGAGGAGCTATGTCGTCAACCCTACGAGAAGCCAGTAAGGACACGTTGCAGGCCAAAGATAAAACTTACCACTACTACAGCCTGCCGCTTGCTGCCAAATCACTGGGCAATATCACCCGTCTGCCTAAGTCACTCAAAGTTTTGCTCGAAAACCTGCTGCGCTGGCAGGATGGTAACTCGGTTACCGAAGAGGATATCCACGCGCTGGCGGGATGGCTGAAAAATGCCCATGCTGACCGTGAAATTGCCTACCGCCCGGCAAGGGTGCTGATGCAGGACTTTACCGGCGTACCTGCCGTTGTTGATCTGGCGGCAATGCGCGAAGCGGTTAAACGTCTCGGCGGCGATACTGCAAAGGTTAACCCGCTCTCACCGGTCGACCTGGTCATTGACCACTCGGTGACCGTCGATCGTTTTGGTGATGATGAGGCATTTGAAGAAAACGTACGCCTGGAAATGGAGCGCAACCACGAACGTTATGTGTTCCTGAAATGGGGAAAGCAGGCGTTCAGTCGGTTTAGCGTCGTGCCGCCAGGCACAGGCATTTGCCATCAGGTTAACCTCGAATATCTCGGCAAAGCAGTGTGGAGCGAATTGCAGGACGGTGAATGGATTGCTTATCCGGATACACTCGTTGGTACTGACTCGCACACCACCATGATCAACGGCCTTGGCGTGCTGGGGTGGGGCGTTGGTGGCATCGAAGCAGAAGCCGCAATGTTAGGCCAGCCGGTTTCCATGCTTATCCCGGACGTAGTGGGCTTTAAACTTACCGGAAAATTACGTGAAGGTATTACCGCCACAGACCTGGTTCTCACTGTTACCCAAATGTTGCGCAAACATGGCGTGGTGGGGAAATTCGTCGAATTTTATGGTGATGGACTGGATTCACTACCGCTGGCGGATCGCGCCACCATTGCCAATATGTCGCCAGAATATGGTGCCACCTGTGGCTTCTTCCCAATCGATGCTGTCACCCTCGATTACATGCGTTTAAGCGGGCGCAGTGAAGATCAGGTCGAGTTGGTCGAAAAATATGCCAAAGCGCAGGGCATGTGGCGTAATCCGGGCGATGAACCAATTTTTACCAGTGTGTTAGAACTGGATATGAATGACGTTGAAGCGAGCCTTGCAGGGCCAAAACGCCCGCAGGATCGCGTTGCACTGCCCGATGTACCAAAAGCATTTGCTGCCAGTAGCGAACTGGAAGTGAATGCCACGCATAAAGATCGCCTGCCGGTCGATTATGTTATGAACGGACATCAGTATCAGTTACCTGATGGCGCTGTGGTCATTGCTGCGATAACGTCGTGCACCAACACCTCTAACCCAAGTGTGTTGATGGCCGCAGGCTTGCTGGCGAAAAAAGCCGTAACTCTGGGCCTCAAGCGGCAACCGTGGGTCAAAGCGTCGCTGGCACCGGGTTCGAAAGTCGTTTCTGATTATCTGGCAAAAGCGAAACTGACACCGTATCTCGATGAACTGGGATTTAACCTTGTGGGATACGGTTGTACCACCTGTATTGGTAACTCTGGACCGTTGCCCGATCCTATCGAAACGGCAATCAAAAAAGGCGATTTAACCGTCGGTGCAGTGCTGTCCGGCAACCGTAACTTTGAAGGCCGTATCCATCCGCTGGTTAAAACCAACTGGCTGGCCTCGCCGCCGCTGGTGGTTGCCTATGCGCTGGCGGGAAATATGAATATCAACCTGGCTTCTGAGCCTATCGGCCATGATCGCAAAGGCGAGCCGGTATTTCTGAAAGATATCTGGCCATCGGCACAAGAAATTGCCCGTGCGGTAGACCAAGTCTCCACAGAAATGTTCCGCAAAGAGTACGCAGAAGTTTTTGAAGGCACAGCCGAGTGGAAGGAAATTAACGTCACACGATCCGATACCTACGGTTGGCAGGAGGATTCAACCTATATTCGCTTATCGCCTTTCTTTGATGAAATGCAGGCAACACCAGCACCTGTGGAAGATATTCACGGTGCGCGGATCCTCGCAATGCTGGGGGATTCAGTCACCACTGACCATATCTCTCCGGCGGGCAGTATTAAGCCCGACAGCCCGGCGGGTCGATATCTACAAGGTCGGGGTGTTGAGCGGAAAGACTTTAACTCCTATGGTTCGCGGCGTGGTAACCATGAAGTGATGATGCGCGGCACCTTCGCCAATATTCGCATCCGTAATGAAATGGTGCCTGGCGTTGAAGGGGGGATGACGCGCCATTTACCTGACAGCGATGTCGTCTCTATTTATGATGCCGCAATGCGCTATAAGCAGGAGCAAACGCCGCTGGCGGTGATTGCCGGGAAAGAGTATGGATCAGGCTCCAGCCGTGACTGGGCGGCAAAAGGTCCGCGTCTGCTTGGTATTCGTGTTGTCATTGCCGAATCGTTTGAACGAATTCACCGTTCGAATTTAATTGGCATGGGCATCCTGCCGCTGGAATTTCCACAAGGTGTGACGCGTAAAACGTTAGAGCTTACCGGGGAAGAGAAGATTGATATTGGTGATCTGCAAAATCTACAACCCGGCGCGACGGTTCCGGTGACGCTTACGCGCGCGGATGGTAGCCAGGAAGTCGTACCCTGCCGTTGTCGTATCGACACCGCGACGGAGTTGACCTACTACCAGAACGACGGCATTTTGCATTATGTCATTCGTAATATGTTGAAGTAACGAGTATTTGCTTGCCGGTTATTTTGCTTCCGGCAAGCAAATTAATTACACAATGCAAGAGGGTTATTTGTTCAGCAAATGACCCATTTTCTCGGCTTTGGTATCGAGATAATGTTCGTTATTGGGGTTACGACCTACAATCAACGGTACGCGTTCAATAATATTAATCCCTGCTTCGGTCAGAATTTCGACTTTTTTCGGGTTATTGGTTAACAAGCGGACTTCATTGACGCCAAGGAGTTTGAACATATCAGCGCAAAGAGTGAAGTCGCGCTCATCAGCGGCGAAGCCTAACTGGTGGTTAGCCTCTACAGTATCGTAACCTTGATCCTGCAGTGCGTAAGCGCGGATTTTATTCAGCAGACCAATGTTACGACCTTCCTGACGGTGATACAGCAAAATACCACGGCCTTCCTCGGCAATTTGCGTCAATGCCGCTTCGAGCTGGAAGCCACAATCGCAGCGCAAGCTGAACAGGGCGTCACCGGTCAGACATTCGGAATGGACGCGCGCAAGTACCGGGGTATGCCCGGAAATATCGCCATAGACTAGCGCGACATGATCGTGTCCGGTTGCCAGTTCTTCAAATCCCACCATCAGGAAATCGCCCCATGGGGTTGGCAGTTTGGCTTCTGCCACACGTTTAAGCTGCATGAAATTCTCCAGATAATGCTGGTTCTGTATTGGCTTATTTTGCCATAACGAGAAGGGGTTCACCTAATCACGACGCGTCGATCGTTCACGGAATGGCACAAATCTGTCAATTTTTCCTGGAACTGGCATTTTCAGTTATGATTGTGGGACTTATCAAAAAGGAGAGGCCATGCGTTCGATTGCCAGACGTACCGCAGTGGGAGCTGCACTATTGCTTGTCATGCCAGTAACCGTATGGCTTTCTGGCTGGCGTTGGCAACCTGGAGAACAAAGTTGGTTACTAAAAGCGGCTTTTTGGGTTACTGAAACTGTCACCCAGCCTTGGGGCGTCATTACACATTTGATTTTATTCGGCTGGTTTCTCTGGTGTCTGCGTTTTCGCATTAAGGCTGCCATTATGTTATTTGCCATTCTGGCGGCGGCAATCCTTATGGGACAAGGCGTTAAATCCTGGATCAAAGACAAAGTCCAGGAACCACGACCTTTTGTTATCTGGCTGGAAAAAACACATCATATTCCGGTTGATGAGTTCTACACTTTAAAGCGAGCAGAACGCGGAAATCTGGTGAAAGAACAGTTGGCTGAAGAGAAAAATATCCCACAATATTTGCGTTCACACTGGCAGAAAGAGACGGGGTTTGCCTTTCCTTCCGGTCACACGATGTTTGCTGCCAGTTGGGCACTGCTGGCCGTTGGTTTGCTGTGGCCGCGTCGGCGAACGTTAACCATTGCTATCTTGTTGGTCTGGGCAACGGGAGTCATGGGAAGCCGCCTGCTGCTCGGAATGCATTGGCCACGCGATCTGGTTGTAGCTACGTTGATTTCCTGGGCGCTGGTGGCGGTGGCAACGTGGCTTGCGCAACGAATTTGTGGGCCATTAACACCACCTGCGGAAGAAAATCGCGAAATTGCACAACGAGAACAAGAAAGTTAACGCTGGTTGATTTTCCGAATTTAGCCCTTAAATCATCAACAATGCGCGTGGATGCCATTTCGCAGACGGCGCGAAAATGGTACTTTAAAGGGCTATTGCGGTAAGTTGACCATAATTTATTCGCCCTAACCACATAACGGGAAGTAATGTGAAATATTTACTCATTTTCTTACTGGTGTTAGCGATCTTCGTGATTTCGGTCACGTTGGGTGCGCAGAACGATCAACAGGTGACGTTTAATTATCTGTTAGCGCAAGGGGAGTACCGTATTTCCACATTGCTGGCGGTATTGTTTGCTGCGGGGTTTGCTATCGGTTGGTTGATTTGTGGCCTGTTCTGGCTGCGAGTTCGTGTTTCCCTGGCGCGCGCTGAACGTAAAATAAAGCGACTGGAAAACCAGCTTTCACCTGCGACTGACGTGGCTGTAGCGCCGCACTCGTCTGCGTCGAAGGAATAACTTTCTATGCTGGAGTTGTTGTTTCTGCTTTTGCCTGTAGCCGCTGCCTATGGCTGGTATATGGGCCGCAGAAGTGCGCAACAAAACAAGCAAGATGAAGCCAACCGCTTGTCGCGTGATTACGTAGCGGGGGTTAACTTCCTGCTTAGTAATCAACAGGATAAAGCGGTAGACCTGTTTCTCGATATGCTTAAAGAGGATACAGGTACCGTTGAAGCCCACCTTACGCTCGGAAACCTGTTCCGTTCGCGTGGCGAAGTTGATCGCGCTATTCGCATCCATCAGACCCTAATGGAAAGCGCCTCGCTGACCTATGAACAGCGGCTTTTGGCGATTCAACAACTGGGGCGTGATTACATGGCTGCCGGGTTATACGACCGCGCGGAAGACATGTTCAATCAGCTGACCGATGAAACTGACTTCCGCATTGGCGCGCTGCAACAACTGCTACAAATTTACCAGGCTACCAGCGAGTGGCAGAAAGCAATTGATGTTGCCGAACGCCTGGTGAAGCTGGGTAAAGATAAACAGCGCGTCGAAATTGCCCATTTCTACTGTGAGTTAGCTCTGCAGCATATGGCCAGCGACGATCTCGATCGTGCCATGACTTTGCTAAAAAAAGGTGCGGCGGCAGATAAAAACAGCGCCCGCGTATCCATCATGATGGGACGCGTGTTTATGGCGAAAGGAGAATACGCCAAAGCCGTCGAAAGTTTGCAACGTGTCATATCCCAGGACAGAGAACTGGTCAGCGAAACGCTGGAAATGCTGCAAACATGCTATCAGCAGTTGGGTAAAACTGCCGAATGGGCAGAATTCCTGCAGCGCGCGGTGGAAGAGAGCACCGGTGCCGATGCTGAATTGATGCTTGCGGATATCATCGAAGCGCGCGACGGTAGTGAGGCCGCACAGGTCTATATTACACGCCAGCTTCAGCGTCATCCGACCATGCGTGTGTTCCATAAGTTAATGGATTACCACTTAAATGAAGCAGAAGAAGGGCGTGCCAAAGAGAGTCTGATGGTGCTGCGTGACATGGTTGGCGAGAAGGTACGTAGTAAGCCCCGTTATCGCTGCCAGAAATGTGGTTTTACCGCATACACCCTCTACTGGCATTGTCCGTCTTGTCGGGCCTGGTCAACCATTAAACCAATTCGCGGTCTTGATGGCCTGTAATTTTAAAAAAATCCGACTTTAGTTACAACATACTAATTATTGATGTTCTATTGTGCTCCGGCACCGACGGCGCGGAAAAGCCTGCCAGAGGAGAAATCGCAACTGTTAATTTTTTATTTCCACGGGTAGAATGCTCGCCGTTTACCTGTTTCGCGCCACTTCCGGTGCCCATCATCAAGAAGGTCTGGTCATGACGTTAACTGCTTCATCTTCTTCCCGCGCTGTTACGAATTCTCCTGTAGTTGTTGCCCTTGATTATCATAATCGCGATGCCGCGATGGCCTTTGTCGACAAGATCGACCCACGCGATTGTCGTCTGAAGGTCGGCAAAGAGATGTTTACATTGTTTGGGCCACAGTTTGTGAGCGAACTTCAACAGCGTGGTTTTGATATCTTTCTTGACCTGAAATTCCACGATATTCCCAACACTGCAGCGCACGCTGTCGCTGCTGCGGCTGACTTAGGCGTGTGGATGGTGAATGTTCATGCCTCCGGTGGGGCGCGTATGATGGCCGCAGCGCGTGAGGCACTGGTTCCGTTTGGCAAAGATGCACCGCTTTTGATTGCTGTGACAGTGTTGACCAGCATGGAAGCCAGCGACCTGGCCGATCTTGGCGTGACACTGTCACCTGCAGATTATGCAGAACGTCTGGCGGCACTGACGCAAAAATGTGGCCTTGATGGTGTGGTGTGTTCTGCTCAGGAAGCTGTGCGCTTTAAACAGGTATTCGGTCAGGAGTTCAAACTGGTTACGCCGGGCATTCGTCCGCAGGGGAGTGATGCTGGTGACCAGCGCCGCATTATGACGCCAGAACAGGCGTTGTCGGCTGGTGTTGATTATATGGTGATTGGTCGCCCGGTAACGCAATCGGTAGATCCAGCGCAGACGCTGAAAGCGATCAACGCCTCTTTACAGCGGAGTGCATGATGAGTGATTCCAACAGCCGTCTGGTCTACTCAACGGAAACCGGACGTATTGATGAGCCAAAAGCGGCCCCTGTACGCCCTAAAGGCGACGGTGTGGTGCGTATTCAGCGTCAGACCAGTGGACGTAAAGGTAAGGGCGTTTGCCTGATTACCGGTGTCGATCTCGATGATGCCGAACTGACAAAACTGGCAGCGGAACTGAAGAAAAAATGCGGCTGCGGCGGAGCAGTTAAAGATGGAGTTATTGAAATCCAGGGCGATAAGCGTGATTTATTAAAATCACTACTTGAAGCGAAAGGGATGAAGGTAAAACTCGCAGGCGGCTAACATAAAAAGCCACGGATATATCCGTGGCTTTCGAATATTTTACTGTGTGTATTATTCAGTTATTTCGTACTGAACAGAATCAAGCGTATTATAATTGCGAGTCGATAATCGACATTTATTTACGATTATTTACCGACCTGGTGACCAATAACACCACCGACGGCTGCACCACCTAATGTACCCAACGTACTGCCATCGGTCAGTACTGCACCGCCTAATGCCCCTGCACCTGCACCGATTGCGGTGTTGCGGTCCCGTTTAGACCAGTTAGAACAGGCACTCAGAGACATTGCCAGGGTAATTGCCAGAACAGCCGCGGTCATTTTTTTGCTCGTTACAAACATAATACTCTCTCCTGAATTTATGATTCACGGAAGTAAGCTCTCTATAACTATAATAGCTAAGAATAAGCCAGGTGAAATTATTCCGTGAAATCCGCCCGAGCGCAGGGTTATATCACGCAGGTGATAATGACTTCCTGTTATATCGCTGATAATAATTTTATATCTTGAGAGTGTTAATAACAGGTAAATAGTCTTAATTATCAACCAGGAATCATCTTAGAGCGGATGATTTGCCAAACTGCAAATCATCCGTAGAGAAGGGAAATGGTTAAATGTCAACGACGTGAACGGTGAGTTTACTTTGTTCAAGATGCATCAGATCGCTGGCGCGTATTTTCGAATCGGTAATCACGCGATTGAATCGCTCAACGGGGCCGATGGAGTATGAATGTACAGCACCAAATTTCGAGCTGTCAGTCAGGACTATCGCCTCGCACTCTTTTTCCAGCACGGCATTGACCACATCGGTACGCATCATATCGCGACCGGTAAACCCAGTTTCAGGTTGCCAGCCATCAATACCAATAAATGCTTTGCTGAAATGCACTTGTTGGATGCACTGGCGTGTCAAAGGGCCAACCATACTTTCGCTTTTTTTCTGGTACACGCCACCGAGCAAAATGACTTCACAAGGCGCGTCTTTCAGCAAATGCGCGATGTAGCTGCTGACCGTGATGATAGTGACATTTTTCTTCTGCTCGCCCAGAGTCCTGGCGAGCAGGGCATTGCTGCTACCATTTTCGATAAAGATGGTTTCGCCCGGTTGAACCAGTGACGCGGCAAACTCGGCGAGTTCACGCTTCAGCGTATAGTTGCTCATCATACGGGTTTCGACGTCATCACTATCAAGCGAAACTGCAAAACCATGTGCACGTCGGAGGTAACTCAGTTTTTCGAGGGTGTTGAGATCCTGGCGAATGGTAACTTCAGAAACTCCAGTGGCTTTTGCCAGATCGGTTACGCTAACCTGACCCTGGTCAATGACCATCTGTAGAATAGTTTGTTGTCGGGAATTCATCGCTGTAATTCTTATAACGTTATAATACTAAATAAAAAAATACTGACGCGCCGGGCATCCTCAAATAGGAAAACCTGAAGGCACGATTGTTAGATCTCCCACGGTGCCTTCGGGATGTCTGGCGTAGATTCAGCAACCTGGCGCAAGAGTTCTGCTTTAAGTATCTCGAGATTATGGATCGCAGAGTGGTAATCGCCTGCCACAAGGATATCTAACACAATATCAATACGTTCGGCAACGCGCTGGGCATCAAATTCAGACATCAAGGACATCCTTATAGCAAAAGGGGGAAAATGAATAATGCAAAAATTGCCGCTAAAAGAGAAGTGTTTAACAGCAACGGCTAATTATCATCCGGGAATACGATATATAATGACGGAATATAGTGCTAAGTATATATATTCATCTACTTATGCGCGCTTCAGATAGCGTTTATACCAGCGTTCGAAGGCAACGGCGGGCATCGGTTTGGCAAACAAAAATCCTTGTCGCTCATTGATCCCGTTCTTGGTTAAAAAAGCATCTTCCTTTGCACTTTCTACACCTTCGGCGATCACCTGAAGATTCAATGCCTGGGCCACAGCGACGATCGCCCGGACCAGTGATTGCGAGACAGGCTGTTTGTGAATATCCCGAACAAAAACCTGGTCAAGTTTGATGGCATCGATCGGAAAGCGCGCCAGTTGCGAAAGTGAAGAGTAGCCGGTACCAAAATCGTCCAGATGAACTTGCGCACCTAATCGGCTAAATTGTTGAATAACAGACAGTGCCAGTTCATCATTCTCAATCAGGCAGCTCTCCGTCAGTTCAACATCTATAGGGCAGTATTCAAAATTGAGTTCCTGGAGAACCTGTTTCAGGGCGGTGAAAATGGTTTGATCGGCGAGCTGACGTGCAGAAATATTTACCGCCACTCGCAGGTTAATGCCTTTATCCCGCCACTTCGCTACCTGGCGTACGACATCGAGAATCACCCAACGGCCTAAAGGCACAATTAGCCCTGATTCTTCGGCGTAGGAAATGAAGTCCAACGGTGGAATCAACCCACGTTCAGGTGACTGCCAACGTACTAGTGCTTCCAGACTGCGCACTTCGCCACGCCAGGTGATTTTCGGTTGATAGTGAATAACCAACTGATCGTTTTCCAGTGCTTTACGCAAGTTGGTATCCAGCCAGAGATATTCAAATACCCGCTGATTCATTTCTGGGGTAAAAACGCAAAATTGTCCTCGTCCGCCTTCCTTCGCTGTGTACATTGCTGTGTCGGCGTGACGAATAATAGCCGCGCTGTCCGAACCATGTTCGGGAGAGAGTGAAATACCTACTGAACAGCTGGTATAAACTTCAATTAAACCAATGCGAAAGGGGAGTCGTAAGCGGGTCAAAATTCGTGATGCCAATGCTTCCAGCGCGCTTTGTGAGGTATTGGATGCCAGTACCAGAAACTCATCGCCACCTGGACGCGCCAATACCTGGTCATGTTCGAGACAGCTTAAAATAGCCAATGACACGTCGCGTAATAACTGGTCACCAAACAAATGCCCATAGGCGTCGTTGACCTTTTTAAAATTATCCAAATCAAGATACACAACCCCAACTTTATTGTTATCTGCCTGATTAATAGCGTGATCGATTAACTCCTGCATCGCGTTACGATTCGGCAGTCCGGTGATACTGTCGGTATTTGCCAGAATACGCAGTCGCTCCTGAGCGCGGCGCTCTTCGGTAATGTCGGTGCCGGAACAGATTAAAAAAATCTCGTTTTTGCCACTGCCGCTGTGGACAAATTTATTGCGAAACAGAAACAGCCGCTGGCCTTTACGTGTTGGTATCCATAGTTCGACTTCATATGCATTGCCGCTTCGAAAAAATACACGGTTATTGCGCCTGGATGCCGCAGCTTCACGACGACTCATAAACAGTTTAAACACGCTTTGCCCAATGACGTCGTGTTCTTTCAACCCCGTGTAATCTTCACATAACCGATTGAAGCGCTGGATATTCCCCCGGCTGTCGAGAATCACTATTGCGGAATGTGCTTCAGAAACTACCTGCTCAGCAAAGGAAAGCCCATGTGATAAATCACGAGCAACCGCCGGTGTGTCATGCCATGCAGACGCGTTGCCTCCCCATTCTCGTTTATTGATTTTTCGTCCTACCAGATGCACAGAAAGATCGCTTTCATCGACGGTCAGACTCATCATCAGGCTGGAGGTGATGACCGTCATTTCCCTGATGCGAGCAGCCTGTTCGGCAGATAGTTGCAAAATACGATCGGGTTCTGTGATTTCGGTGGTAGAAAAGCGCAAAACATCGCTGCTTTCCGTCAACCGCCAGTATGGATTGTGCGATCCGAGAAAGTTGTACAACGTTGCGGACTCCCTAACGGTTTTCATGATGCATATCCTCCGGTTAACAGCGGAGTCCGCAGTTAAATAAAAGGAACAACATGACTTACATGAAATTAACGGCGGCTAAACACATTGTTTTTTTATATATTTATTTGTAATCCAGTTTTGGAAAAACGCCAGTTTTCAAACGAAAGTCAGTTAAAAATCTGCCGGGATATGAGGAAGGTTGAGCGGGGAAATAAACGGCCCATCCATGAGGAATGGGCCGTGAAAGGAGATTACGCGACTGGGCGCGCAATAATGCTGCGGGTTTCCATGCGGACTTCGGCAATGGTGACGTCAATAACGTCAGTCACTTTGTAAGCCGTTTCACCTTTAATTTGTACAGTGCCGTTTTCCTGGCTGCAAACCAGTTCATCGCGCACAGCGTGTAAGAAAGGTGCTGGAATAAAGGCGATAGCGCCGTTATCAACCAAACGAACACGCATGCCGCCACGGCTGATATCGACAATTTCCGCCGCGAAACGGGTGTCGGTCCCGGCTTTGTCTTTCAGGAAGCGTGCGTATAACCAGTCGCCAACATCACGTTCTGCCATCCGGTTGAGACGGCGACGCTCGGCCATTTGGACAGTGATTTCATCCTGTGGACGCGTCGCAGTTTCGCCTTTGATAACCGCTTTCAGCAGACGGTGGTTGATCATGTCGCCATATTTACGGATCGGCGAAGTCCAGGTGGCGTATGCTTCCAGACCGAGGCCAAAGTGAGGACCGGGTTCAGTGCTAATTTCAGCAAATGACTGGAAGCGACGAATGCGGCTGTCGAGGAAACCAGTTGGTTGCGCATCCAGTTCACGACGCAGTTTGCAGAAACCGTCCAGCGTGAGCACTTCTTCAGCATCGACATGCAGACCGTGCGTTTTCAGCAACGCTGCCAACGCGTCGGCATTCGCCGGATCAAAGCCCATATGCACGTTATAGATGCCAAAACCGAGCTTATCGCGCAGTACGCGGGCCGCACAAATGTTAGCGGCAATCATCGCTTCTTCGACGATACGGTTGGCAATGCGACGAGGCTCGGCGACGATATCCAGCACTTCACCTTTTTCACCGAGAATAAAGCGGTAATCCGGGCGATCTTTAAACACCAGTGCGTGGTTATGACGCCACTCGCCGCGGCGTTGGCATATTTGCGCTAGCAAACGGACTTGTTCGGCAATTGCTTCGCTTTCAGGCTGCCAGTCACCGGTATTTTCCAGCCAGTCAGAAACCTGGTCATACACCAGCTTCGCTTTGGATTCGATGGTGGCGGCAAAGAATTCGATATTATCTTCAATGGTGCCATCAGTGGAGAGCGTCATGCGGCATGCCAGTACCGGGCGGACTTCATTGGCGCGCAGTGAGCAGAGATCGTCAGAAAGCTCGCGAGGCAGCATAGGGATGTTGAAGCCAGGCAGATAGTTGGTGAATGCGCGAATTTTCGCGGCTTTGTCCAGCTTGCTGCCTTCAGCAATCCACGCGGTTGGATCGGCAATCGCCACAATCAGCTGAAGTTTGCCATCCGGTAACGCCTTGGCGAAAAGGGCGTCATCCATATCTTCTGTGCTGGCACTGTCGATGGTGACAAAATCCAGCGCAGTCAGATCTTCACGAACCAGACCTTCATCGAGCATTTCGGTAGCGACGCCGTCTGGTGCTTCTTTTTCCAGGTTATGACGCGCAAGGGTAACCCACCACGGTACAAAGTGATCGTCACCAAAAGTGATGTATTGTGTCAGTTCAGCATAGAAAGAACGATCGCCTTTCAGCGGATGACGGCGCATTTCGGCAACCGCCCAGTCGCCTTCTTTAAACTCGTGGTTCAGGCCACGGGCTGCGCGGCAAGGAATGGCGTCTTTTAAGAGTGGATGATCAGGAACGATGGCCAGACGGTCATTTTTGCCCTGAACTTTACCCACGAAACGAGTCAGGAACGGTTCAACCAGTTCTTCTGGCTCTGCGGATTCACGTTCTTTTTCACTGTGGATCACCGCGATAATTCGGTCGCCATGCATGACTTTTTTCATCTGCGGCGGCGGAATGAAATAACTTTTTTGCGCGTCGACTTCCAGGAAGCCAAAGCCTTTTTCTGTGGCTTTTACCACCCCTTCAGCGCGTGGCGTCTGGGAATGCAGTTGCTGTTTAAGCTGCGCTAGCAGCGGGTTGTCCTGAAACATAATTGTCTATTTTGGTGGCCATTAGAGCGGCTGACAGTTTTACGCGAATCTGTCTGACGCGGCAAGGTTAATATGTCTCACCCAACGCGATTTTTAAGCGATTTATCCAGCCACACAGCCCGCTCCATACCAGCAGATTAATAATCTGCGTTGATGATTTTTCGTGTTCGAGTAATGGGCTGAACTGGGCGGCGCTAAAGCGATCGGGTGCTCGGGTCAGCCATTGTATCGCCTGAACGGTAGCGCGCTCAACAGAATGACGGTCAGCCCATCGGTTAATTTCATTTTCGCCCTTGCGCAGAAGGGGGCTGATTTTTTTATATTCATTTGATGAATTCATACAGGCGGCAAAACAAGCAGGACTGCCATTTATCCGCGCGCATAACAACGCCGCAAGCTGATTATCCGGCTGTGTATTGACCCGTGTGCTGTTTAACAACTTTTCGAGAAGGGAAAGTGAAATAGGGTGGAGAGAGAGTGTGTTGGCCAGTTGGCAAAGTTCTGCAGTTGAACTTTTTGTGTGCTCTTCAGGGAGTTTTTCCACCTCATAGCTGCTTCGCCAGCGTATTGATTCATCAGCAAACAGTGACGCGTCGGCGTAGTTTTGTATCTCCAGACCGGGTAACCAGCGTACCGGATGCCCGAGATAAGCCTGAAATGTCGCAATTGTCCGCGCCTGAAAGCCAATAAAACCAATGATTTGGTTAATGATCACACAGTCACAGACAGTAAGACCAACGTCATTCAGATGCTGGCGCGATCGGTTGTCGATAATAGAAGGCGAGCTAGCCAGTTGGCGGGCATATTGCGTGATTTGTGCCAACCGATGATTAC
The DNA here is from genome assembly GCF_046487695.1 of Escherichia sp. WS1118. NCBI lineage: Bacteria > Pseudomonadati > Pseudomonadota > Gammaproteobacteria > Enterobacterales > Enterobacteriaceae > Escherichia > Escherichia sp. WS1118. The sequence goes on from NZ_JBJQIZ010000004.1 coordinate 313,092, forward strand.
TTTCTCTGGAGGAATCAGGCCCGGGGAGCGGCGTAAGTCGCGCCGAATAGTAGTTACATAACCGTTGGACGCCGCAAACCTGAGCAACCGTCAGGGCCGTCGACAAGCGTTCATAAGCGGTGAAGGTCTGTGAACGGGTCACGGTAAGCGGGTCAGGGAACAACTCTACTGCAAGAACGCGCGCAGGGACCAGCCATGAAAGGAAGGGTGCCAGCGTTTCTTCATCAAGGATCACGTCGAGCAGAAAGGGATCGCTGACCTTTGCGGCTTCCGGGACCAGAGGCAGAACGTCATACTCCGCAGTACTGGATTGCGTTTCATGATACCAGTGGCTTTTGCCGGTGATGTGGCGTTGTTCCATGGGCGCTCCTTGGTCGTAAAGGAAATCGTTATCCTGACGCAAGGCGGGAAGGGGAGAAAGACGGATCGGCGATAACAAATATCAGAAAGGTATAACAGAGATAACGGGCGGCAGAACGCCGCCCAATATTTACCAACAGAACGATTATTTCAGTTCGAGTTCGTTCATTGCAGCGATGCTGAAACCGCCGTCAACGTGGACCACTTCACCGGAGATACCGGCAGAGAGATCGGAGCACAGGAATGCCGCGGAGTTACCCACATCTTCAATAGTAACGGTACGGCGAATCGGGGTAACGGCTTCGCAATGAGCCAGCATTTTGCGGAAGTCTTTGATACCGGAAGCCGCCAGAGTACGGATCGGACCAGCAGAGATGGCGTTAACACGCACACCTTCCGGACCCATCGCGTTCGCCATATAGCGCACGTTCGCTTCCAGAGACGCTTTTGCCAGACCCATAACGTTGTAATTCGGGATAGCGCGCTCAGCGCCAAGGTAGGAAAGGGTCAGCAGGGCAGAACCCGGATTCAGCATAGAGCGGCAAGCTTTTGCCATTGCAACGAAGCTGTAGGAGCTGATGTCGTGGGCAATTTTGAAGCCTTCACGAGTAACGGCGTTAACATAGTCACCATCCAGCTGATCGCCAGGTGCAAAACCAATAGAGTGTACGAAACCGTCAAATTTCGGCCAAACTTTCCCCAGTTCAGCGAACATGGTGTCGATGCTGGTATCTTCGGCAACATCGCACTGCAGAACGATGTCAGAACCCAATTGAGCGGCAAATTCTTCTACGCGGCCTTTCAGTTTGTCGTTCTGGTAGGTGAATGCCAGTTCAGCTCCTTCGCGGTGCATCGCCTGAGCGATACCGTAGGCGATGGACAGTTTGCTGGCAACACCGGTTACCAGAATGCGCTTACCGGAAAGAAAACCCATAGCTTTAATCCTTATTGTTGATGCTTGTTGTGCCTGAAAATCAGGCGATTCGTCGTTTTAGTAAACAGTACGAACAGATAAACGGTTATTATAATCAACCTGGCTGTGGGTGGCTATAGTTGCGCTTTCTGTAGCGGAGAGAAGCTGCGGTACAGAGCATTTTGCGTTATCTACTCCTGACGCCTGCAAGGGGGAGGTTGGGGAAATATCTTATAGAATCTGACTTTGAAACTATTCGTATTAGCTCCTATAAGTTTGATGATGAAAACAGAACTGGCGACAACAAGTCGCTGTCTTTCTGATGAATTGACCCCAACTTAATATTGTCAACTATCTTCACAGAATCTCCACAATCTCTTCATTATCAGAATATGCATCATGAATAAGATAAAAATACTTTCCATTACTTTGGAGAAACGTATAATCAGCAAAAATGAGAACGATCATTCTCACCAAGTGATAGGCCAGGAGACAGAAATGACCAGCAAGCTGGAGATACGCCACAAACAGCGTCAGGATGAAATCATTAACGCCGCCCGTCGGTGTTTTCGTCGCTGCGGATTTCATGCCGCCAGTATGTCGCAAATTGCCAGCGAAGCTCAGCTTAGCGTGGGTCAGATATATCGTTACTTCGCCAACAAAGACGCCATTATTGAAGAGATGGTTCGCCGTATCATCGACTTTCGTATTGCCCAAATGGACATTGACGCGCGTACCGATCACTTCCCGGAAGTCCTTGCCTTGCGTAAATCCTTAAATGAGGACGACGACGCGCTGATGCTGGAAGTGGCTGCAGAAGCCACACGCAACCCGCGGGTTATGGCAATGCTTGAAGAAGCTGACGCCAGAATGTTCGCTAACGGTTGTGCACATATGAAAAGAATGCATCCCCATCTTAGCGACGAGCACATTCGTTGCTGCGTTGAAGTGTTTGCTACCATGATGGAAGGTACGGTTTATCGTCGTTTAACACCGCAAAAAAGCGATCCACAACATCTGCAGGAAATATATCAGGATATTGTTAGTATGTTGATAAATAAATAAGAACAGAATTAACCAATAGCGGGGGATATTAATCCCCCTTATTTCATTGCGAAATTCATTTCGCGATGCGGGTTCGTTATAACTGAATATCCCTGACATATCCTCATTAATTTCAATGAGGAGGGTATTTCTCACCCTGGAGAAAATAATGAAGTATATAGCAACATCTGTAGTGGCAATGCTGCTCTTATCGGGTTGTGATAATACGCAAAGTAACAATACATCCCCGTCAGAAACAGAAGTCGGCGTTGTTACGCTCAAATCTCAACCGGTTTCGGTAGTCAGTGAATTAACCGGACGCACCAGTGCTGCGCTCAGTGCTGAAGTACGTCCGCAGGTTGGGGGAATTATCCAGAAACGCTTATTTAAGGAAGGTGATCTGGTCAAGGCTGGACAGCCTCTCTACCAGATTGATGCGGCCAGTTATCAGGCTGCATGGAATGAAGCCCGGGCAGCATTACAACAAGCACAGGCACTGGTAAAAGCCGATTGCCAGAAAGCGCAGCGTTATACCCGACTGGTGAAAGAGAACGGTGTTTCACAACAGGATGCTGATGATGCTCAGTCTACCTGTGCACAAGATAAAGCCAGTGTAGAGGCGAAAAAAGCCGCACTGGAAACTGCGCGCATTAATCTTGACTGGACCACGGTAACCGCACCGATTTCGGGGCGTATTGGCATTTCGTCGGTAACCCCTGGCGCACTGGTGACCGCGTCGCAGGATACAGCGTTAACGACTATTCGTGGTCTGGATACAATGTATGTCGACCTCACTCGCTCCAGTGTCGATTTATTACGTCTGCGTAAACAGTCACTGGCGACCAACAGTGACACCATGAGCGTCTCACTTATTCTGGAAGATGGCACAACCTACAGCGAAAAAGGGCGTCTGGAACTCACCGAAGTCGCGGTGGATGAGTCTACCGGTTCGGTGACATTACGGGCAATTTTCCCCAATCCACAACAGCAGTTATTACCGGGAATGTTTGTTCGCGCTCGTGTCGATGAAGGCGTGATGGAAGACGCTATTCTCGCGCCTCAACAGGGCGTTACGCGCGATGCTAAAGGCAATGCAACTGCGCTGGTGGTGAATAAAGACAATAAAGTAGAGCAGCGAACGCTCGAAACGGGAGAAACGTATGGTGATAAATGGCTGGTGCTGAACGGCCTGCACAACGGCGACCGACTGATTGTTGAAGGTTCTGCCAAAGTCACTTCAGGGCAGACCGTCAAGGCTGTTGAAGTTCAGGCTAATGGAGGCAACGCCTGATGTTTTCGCGCTTTTTTGTTCGCCGCCCGGTCTTTGCCTGGGTTATCGCCATTTTGATTATGTTGGCGGGGATTCTGGCTATTCGCACATTGCCCGTCGCGCAATATCCTGACGTTGCACCGCCGACCATTAAAATTTCAGCCACTTATACTGGTGCTTCTGCCGAAACGCTGGAGAACAGCGTGACTCAGGTTATCGAGCAACAACTCACTGGGCTTGATAATTTACTCTATTTCAGCTCAACCAGTAGCTCTGATGGTTCGGTCAGTATTAATGTGACCTTTGAACAAGGTACCGATCCAGATACTGCACAGGTTCAGGTGCAGAATAAAATTCAGCAGGCGGAGTCGCGCCTACCCAGCGAAGTGCAGCAAACGGGTGTTACGGTGGAGAAATCACAAAGCAACTTTTTGCTGATTGCTGCCGTGTATGACACCACTGACAAAGCCTCCAGTTCGGATATCGCCGACTGGCTGGTCAGTAACGTTCAGGACCCCCTGGCGCGTGTTGAAGGTGTGGGGAGTCTGCAAGTCTTTGGCGCGGAATACGCTATGCGCATCTGGCTTGACCCGGCCAAACTGGCGTCTTACTCGCTGATGCCTTCAGACGTGCAAAGTGCTATTGAAGCGCAAAACGTGCAGGTTACTGCCGGGAAAATAGGGGCATTGCCTTCACCGGATACTCAGCAACTGACCGCAACGGTACGTGCGCAGTCTCGTTTGCAGACGGTGGATCAGTTCAAAAATATTATCGTGAAAAGCCAGTCAGACGGCGCAGTTGTTCGTATAAAAGATGTGGCTCGCGTTGAGATGGGCAGTGAAGATTATACCGCTATCGGCAAACTTAACGGTCACCCGTCTGCCGGGGTTGCTGTAATGCTTTCGCCCGGTGCGAATGCGCTGAATACGGCGACGCTGGTCAAGGATAAGATTGCCGAATTCCAGCGGAACATGCCGCAGGGATACGACATCGCATACCCGAAAGACAGCACTGAATTTATTAAAATCTCCGTAGAGGACGTAATTCAGACGCTGTTTGAAGCCATCGTATTGGTGGTTTGCGTGATGTATTTATTCCTGCAAAACCTGCGTGCCACACTGATTCCGGCGTTAGCTGTCCCCGTCGTTTTGCTGGGCACATTCGGCGTTCTTGCGTTGTTTGGCTATTCGATTAATACCCTGACGTTGTTTGCAATGGTGCTGGCGATCGGCTTGCTGGTGGACGATGCCATTGTGGTGGTAGAGAACGTCGAACGCATTATGCGTGACGAAGGGTTGCCCGCGCGTGAAGCCACGGAAAAATCAATGGGCGAGATTTCTGGCGCACTGGTTGCCATTGCGCTGGTGTTGTCAGCCGTATTCCTGCCGATGGCCTTCTTTGGGGGATCTACGGGCGTAATTTATCGTCAGTTCTCCATCACCATCATCTCCGCAATGCTGCTTTCCGTGGTGGTGGCATTGACCTTGACTCCCGCCCTGTGCGGTTCCGTCCTCCAGCATGTTCCGCCACATAAAAAAGGCTTTTTCGGCGCATTTAACCGCTTTTACCGCCGTACTGAAGATAAATATCAGCGAGGCGTAATTTATGTCCTGCGCCGTGCAGCCCGAACGATGGGGCTTTATGTCGTGCTGGGTGGTGGAATGGCCCTGATGATGTGGAAGCTGCCGGGCAGTTTCTTACCCACTGAAGACCAGGGCGAAATCATGGTGCAGTACACGCTGCCGGCCGGGGCGACCGCTGCCCGTACAGCAGAAGTGAATCGCCAGATTGTTGACTGGTTCCTGATTAACGAGAAAGCAAATACCGATGTCATCTTTACCGTTGATGGTTTCAGTTTTAGCGGCAGCGGACAGAACACCGGGATGGCGTTTGTTTCGTTGAAAAACTGGTCTCAACGTAAAGGGGCAGAAAACACCGCCCAGGCTATCGCCCTACGGGCTACCAAAGAGCTGGGCACAATTCGTGATGCCACGGTATTTGCGATGACGCCGCCAGCCGTTGATGGGCTGGGGCAAAGCAATGGTTTTACGTTTGAATTGTTAGCTAACGGTGGAACCGATCGTGAAACACTGCTGCAAATGCGTAATCAGTTGATAGAAAAAGCGAATCAAAGTCCGGAGTTACATTCTGTACGCGCCAATGATTTGCCACAAATGCCGCAATTGCAGGTAGATATTGATAGTAATAAAGCGGTGTCATTAGGGTTGAGTTTGAATGATGTCACCGACACCCTGTCCAGTGCGTGGGGCGGTACTTATGTGAATGACTTTATTGACCGTGGTCGTGTGAAAAAAGTCTACATTCAGGGCGACAGCGAATTTCGTTCCGCGCCGTCAGACTTAGGTAAATGGTTTGTGCGCGGTAGCGATAACGCCATGACACCATTCTCTGCTTTTGCGACCACCCGCTGGCTGTATGGACCGGAAAGACTGGTGCGCTACAACGGCTCGGCAGCCTATGAAATTCAGGGCGAAAACGCGACTGGCTTTAGTTCCGGCGATGCAATGACAAAAATGGAGGAACTGGCAAACAGTCTTCCTGCGGGAACAACCTGGGCCTGGAGTGGTTTGTCATTGCAGGAGAAACTGGCCAGCGGTCAGGCATTAAGTCTGTATGCAGTTTCTATTCTGGTGGTTTTCCTCTGCCTTGCAGCACTGTACGAAAGCTGGTCAGTCCCGTTCTCGGTCATTCTGGTGATCCCTCTGGGGCTTCTTGGCGCGGCGCTGGCGGCCTGGATGCGTGATTTAAACAACGACGTTTACTTCCAGGTAGCGCTATTAACTACTATCGGCTTGTCATCGAAAAACGCCATTCTGATTGTGGAATTTGCTGAAGCGGCGGTTGCAGAGGGCTATTCCTTGAGTCGTGCGGCATTACGCGCGGCGCAGACTCGTTTACGCCCAATAATCATGACCTCGCTGGCGTTTATTGCGGGGGTAATGCCGCTGGCGATAGCAACCGGCGCAGGGGCGAACAGCCGCATCGCCATTGGTACGGGCATTATTGGCGGCACGCTGACCGCTACATTACTGGCCATTTTCTTCGTTCCTCTGTTTTTTGTACTGGTGAAACGTTTGTTTGCCGGTAAACCGCGCCGTCAGGAGTAAGTTATGTTGCGTCGTTCTCTTATTTTTCTGGTGTTGTTGAGTGCGGGATGTGTCTCGCTCGATCCTCACTACAGTACGCCTGAATCCCCAATCCCGGCGACCTTGCCGGGAGCACAGGGCCAGGGGAAGGCAATCAGCCATGACTGGCAGCAGGTGATCCACGATCCCCGATTGCAGCAGGTAGTAACCATTGCACTGAATAGTAACCGCGATGTGCAAAAAGCGATTGCTGATATTGACTCAGCACGGGCGCTCTATGGGCAAACTAATGCGTCGTTATTTCCGACGGTGAATGCGGCCTTAAGTTCGACTCGCAGTCGTTCGCTGGCGAATGGTACGGGAACAACTGCCGAGGCTGACGGCACGGTGTCCAGTTATACGCTAGATCTGTTTGGTCGTAATCAGAGTTTATCTCGGGCGGCGCGGGAAACCTGGCTTGCCAGTGAATTTACAGCCCAGAACACTCGTTTAACGCTGATTGCTGAAATCAGCACCGCCTGGCTGACACTGGCGGCCGATAACAGCAACCTGGCCCTGGCAAAAGAAACGATGGCCAGTGCAGAAAACTCATTGAAAATTATCCAGCGCCAGCAACAGGTTGGCACGGCGGCAGCGACAGATGTCAGTGAGGCGATGAGTGTTTATCAGCAAGCGCGCGCCAGCGTTGCCAGCTATCAGACACAAGTGATGCAGGATAAAAATGCGCTGAACTTACTGGCAGGTACAACGCTTGCGGAAAATCTGCTACCGGGAACACTGGAAAGCCTGCCGGAACAAATGATAAGTCTGGTTCCTGCGGGAGTATCATCTGATGTTCTGCTGCGTCGCCCGGATATCCAGGAAGCTGAACATAATTTGAAGAGCGCCAATGCAGATATTGGCGCGGCGCGGGCTAACTTTTTCCCGACGATTTCGCTGACTGCCAGTGCCGGTGTTGGCAGTGACGCATTGTCGTCGTTGTTCAGCCACGGAATGCAGATCTGGTCATTTGCGCCATCGGTCACATTACCGCTGTTCACTGGCGGAAGTAATCTGGCGCAGCTTCGTTACGCAGAAGCACAAAAGCGTGGGCTCATTGCCACCTATGAAAAAACCGTTCAGAGCGCATTTAAAGATGTCGCTAACGCACTGGCGCGGCGGACCACGCTTGAAGAGCAACTGGATGCACAGCGCCAGTATGTTAAAGCTGAGCAACAAACGGTCGATGTTGGCTTGCGTCGCTATCAGGCGGGTGTTGGTGATTACCTGACCGTGTTGACGGCGCAGCGCAGCTTGTGGAGTGCACAGCAGGAGCTGCTGGCACTGCAACTGACTGATTTTACAAACCGAATCACGCTCTGGCAGTCGCTGGGCGGCGGCATGTCATCACTCAAGTAAGGAATAATATGGCTAGAGTCTCTCTTTCATGGGCATTGATTCTTGGTCTTTTAGCCGGTATCGGCCCGATGTGTACCGATCTTTATTTGCCGGCTTTGCCGGAGATGTCTGAGCAACTGGCGGCAACCACGACCATAACGCAATTAACCCTGACTGCATCACTGATTGGTCTTGGCGTCGGACAACTGTTATTTGGCCCTCTGAGCGACAAAATAGGGCGTAAACGTCCGTTAATCTTGTCGTTGCTATTGTTTATTGTTTCTTCCATTTTGTGCGCGACAACGAACAATATTTACTGGCTGGTGGTCTGGCGTTTTATTCAAGGGATCGCGGGGGCGGGTGGTTCGGTGCTCTCTCGTTCTATTGCTCGTGACAAATATCAGGGAGTAACGTTGACCCAGTTTTTTGCGCTGTTAATGACGGTGAATGGCCTGGCACCGGTGTTGTCGCCAGTGCTGGGCGGGTACATTGTTAGCACTTTTGACTGGCGCACTTTATTCTGGGTAATGGCTGAAATTAGCACCGTACTGTTGCTGGGCTGCCTGTTATTTATTAATGAGACCTTGCCAGAAAATAAAAGGGGCTCATCATTGCTATTAACCGGACGAAGCGTGGTGCAGAACCGCCGTTTTATGCGCTTTTGCCTGATTCAAAGTTTTATGCTGGCTGGTTTGTTTGCATATATCGGCTCTTCGTCGTTCGTGTTGCAGAAGGAATTTGGCTTTAGTCCAATGCAATTTAGCCTGGTGTTTGGCCTTAACGGCATCGGACTTATCATTGCTTCATGGATCTTCTCGCGCCTGGCGCGACGGATTAACGCGATGATATTGTTGCGAGGTGGCCTGATAGCGGCAATTTTGTGTGCATTGCTCACGGTCTTATGCGCATGGGTACAATTGCCCATTCCGGCACTGGTGGCATTATTTTTCACCATCGCATTTTGTAGCGGCATCGGCACTGTTGGCGGGGCAGAGGCTATGAGTGCAGTAGGGACGCAGGAATCTGGAACGGCGTCTGCGTTGATGGGGATGAGCATGTTTGTCTTCGGCGGTATAGCCGCGCCATTGTCGGGAATTGGCGGAGAAACACTGTTAAAAATGAGTCTGGCAATTACGGTGTGTTATACGCTGGCATTGTTGGTTGCTCTCACCAGAATCGACAATCAAAAGTAATGAACACCTCATCCTGAGGGGGGCCTGTCAGGATGAGGTGCAAAACACTAACGGTCCTTACGCCACGCATCCGCCGTCAATGCTTCGCCAAAATGACCGGCGATCAGCCGTTTGGTGAGTTCATGCAGCGGCGATGCCAGCACATCTGCGGTGCTGCCTCGCTCGACAACCTCGCCCTGATGCATCACCAGCACCTGGTCGCTAATGTGCTTCATCATTCCGATATGCTGGGTAACATAAATATACGAAATGCCCTGTTTTTCCTGTAACTCCAGCATCAGATTAATCAACTGCGAACGCATCGACATATCCAGTGAGGCGAGGGCTTCATCGGCAATAATGACTTTTGGGCGCAATATCAGCGCGCGCGCCAGACCCAGACGCTGTTTTTGCCCGGGTGCTAACATATGCGGATAGTAACTGACGTGATCCGGTAGCAGCCCAACCATACGCATCGTTTCAATAATCTGTTTGCGACGCTGTTCCGGTTCCAGGTCGGTGTTCAGGCGCAGTGGAAAATCCAGAATTTGCGAGATACGTTGACGGGGATTCAACGAGGTCGAAGGATCCTGAAAAATCATGCGAATACGCTGACTGCGGAAGGAATAATCGCCAAAATGCAGCGGATGATCGTCAATCAATAACTCGCCGCTGGTCGGTTCTATCATTCCCGCCAGCATTTTTGCCAGCGTGGATTTACCCGAACCATTCTCGCCGATAATCGCCAGTGTCTGGCCTTCACGTAGCGTAAAGCTCAAGGGTTTTACCGCTTCTACGGTCTGACGACGAAACCAGCCGGTCCGGTAGCGGAACGTTTTACTTAAATTGCGCACTTCAAGTAGCGTTTCGATCATCTCACTCTTTCTCCATGTTCAGCGGGAAATGACAGGCATAGAGATGATTTTTCGCCCCCGTCAAACGTGGCGTCACAATGCATTCTCGTTGTGCATACGGGCAACGTGGCCCCAGACGACAACCAATCGGTAACTGTTCCAGCAGCGGGATAGCGCCGGGCAGCGTATTGAGGCGACTTTTATGCGGCATCGCGCTGCCGAAGTCTGGTATCGCGCGGATCAGCGCCTGGGTATAAGGATGGTGTGGCATCGTCACCAACTCCTTACTCGGCGCGGTTTCCACCGTTTGACCGCAGTAAAGCACGTTAATTTTATCCGCCCATTGGCTAAGCATTTGTAAGTCATGGCTGATAAGCAAAATAGTGGTATTGCTGTTTTGGTTGAGACGCGTCAGCAGGCGAAAGATTTGCGCCTGGGTTGTTGGCTCCATTGAGTTGGTCGGTTCGTCAGCAATTAGCAGACGCGGTTGATTCGCCAGTGCAATGGCTATCATCACTTTCTGACATTCACCTTCGGTCAACTCATAGGGAAAACTGCGCATCGCATCTTTGTGATCTTTAATCCCCACGCGGTGCAGCAGTTCAATGGCACGGCGTTTGCGCCAGCCAAAACGCTGCCACCAACGGCCTTTATAGGTCCAGGCAGGGATGTTTTGCATCAACTGGCGACCCACACGTTCTGAAGGGTCAAGACACGACTGTGGTTCCTGGAAAATCATCGACACGTTGTGACCAACCAGCTTGCGCCGTTCGCGTGCGGAGAGACGCAGCAAATCGATATCATCAAAACGCATACGGTCAGCAGTAACACGCCAGTTATCTTTATTCACCCCACAAATCGCTTTAGCAATCAAACTTTTGCCGGAACCGGATTCGCCAACAAGACCGCGGATTTCACCTTCGGTTAAGGTCATACTTACGCGGTCGACGGCTTTAACCCACTCATCACCGGTTTTAAATTCAATGGTCAGGTTACGAATATCGAGTAATGGCATTATTCCACCCCCGCAATAATTGCACGACGGACACCGTCGCCAAGGAGGTTAACCAACAGCACGCTAATCATAATTGCCGCACCTGGCAGCATGACAGTCCATGGGGCGACATAAATCAGTTCCAGCGCATCACCGAGCATCGCGCCCCATTCAGGCGAGGGGAGTTGTGCGCCGAGGTCAAGAAAGCCCAGCGCGGCGATATCGAGAATTGCCATCGACAGTGCGCGGGTGATCTCGGTGACCAGCCCGGCGGTGATGTTAGGCATCACAGCAAACCAGAGAATATTCAGCGTTGATGCGCCATCCAGACGGGCGGCGATAACGTACTCTTTTTCCAGTTCGTCATGCACCATGCTGTAAATCGAACGTACCATACGCGGCAGCAGCGCCAGCCAGACAGCAAACATGGCGTGAGACAAACTCGGTCCGGCAAACGCTACAACGATAATTGCCAGCAGCAGCGAAGGGATCGCCAGTAAGGTATCCAGAATATGGTTAAGCACCGCTGAGCGTAGGCCGTGGGTCGCCCCGGCGAAGGTGCCCAGTACCAGGCCACAGATCGTCGCGGCGAGCGTCACCACAAATGCGCCACCTACGGTTGGCGCAGCTCCGCTCAGTAAACGGCTTAAAACATCGCGTCCGAGGTCGTCAGTCCCCAGGAAGAAAGAAACTTCGCCATAGCGCGACCATGACGGCGGCAATAATTGATAACCGAGAAATTGCTGGTCGATGCCGTAAGGCGCAAACCAGCCGCCAAAAATACACAGTACAGCCAGCCCCGCGCAGCCGTACAGGCCGACCATCGCAGAGGCGTCACTATAAAATTTGCGCCAGGCGGTACGCAGCGTGCCCGGCGGGCGCTTTTCGCTGTATACGCTATCGTAAGGCATACCATTCCTTATGTTTCAGAGGGTTAGCCATGGCACCCAAAATATCAGAAATCACGTTAACAATAATGACCAGTGAGCCACACACCATCACTCCGGCGGAAATGGCTGCGTAATCCTGCTGGCGGATGGCGTTAATTAACCAGCGCCCTAAACCCGGCCAGCTAAAAACCATTTCGGTGATCATCGCCAGCGTCAGCATGGTAGAAAACTGTAAGCCCAGGCGAGGAATAACCGGAGGTAACGCGTTATGCAGAACGTGGCGACGCAAAATAGTAAAGCGCGACAAACCGCGGGTCGCCGCTGCTTTAACATAGTTCTGGTCATACACTTCGATAGTGCTGATACGCATCAGTCGGATCACTTCAGTTGTTGGCGCAACCGACAGGGTGATCACGGGCAATACCATATGACGGATTGCGCTAATGATCATTTCATCCCGCCACGGTGAGTCCGAAAGCCAGGCATCAATCAACGCAAAACCGGTAATCGGTTTCACTTCGTAGAGCAAATCGAAACGCCCAGAAACGGGCAACCAACCTAGTGTGAGTGAACAAAACAGCGTCAGCAGAAGCGCCAGCCAGAACACCGGGATTGAAAAGCCCAGTAAGGCGATGGCGTTGATCAAGTTATCCTGCCACTTATGGCGCGTAATCCCGGCAATCATTCCTACGGGGATGCCAACAATCAGCGCAAAACCGAAGGCGAGGATGCACAGTTCCATCGTCGCCGGGAAGACCTCTTTTAACTGTTCGGCAATCGGTTGACCGTTAATGCTGGAAACACCAAAATCCCAGTGGATCAGGCCGTTAAACCAGAACACCCAGGCATTCCACAGTGACGCGCCTTGTAACGGCGCATGTGGGGTGAAATAGCTCAAGCTGAAGCCAACGAAGGTCAGCAGGAACAAGGTCACAATCAATAACAAAATACGGCGCAAGGTGAAGATAATCATGGCTTTTTCACCTCATCCTGTTTCTCGCGATACACCCCAGCAAAGGAGGCGTTACCAAACGGGCTAAGTACCAGACCTTTGATATCGTACCGATAGGCCTGCAAACGCAATGACGACGCCAGCGGCAGAATAGGTAATTCCTGCGCCAGAATACTTTGCGCTTCGTCATAGGCTTCAATACGCGCCGCCAGCTGCTGCGAGGAGAGCGCCTTACGCAACACGCTGTCGAATTTCGGATCGCACCAGTGGGCGAGGTTGGTCTGCGAATGAATTGCTGCGCAGCTCAGTAACGGACGGAAGAAACTGTCCGGGTCGTTACTGTCCGTCGCCCAACCGGATAACGTCAGATCATGGCTCATATCCATCAACCGCGCCTCCTGAAAACGACCTTCTACCGGCACAATCACCACTTTTACGCCAACCTGTGCCATATCCGCCTGAATCAGTTCGGCGGTTTTCAGTGGACTGGGGTTCCACGCCTGCGAACGTGTGGGCACCCACAGTTTGAGCGTTAAGTTTTCCAGCCCCAACGCCTTCAACTGTTCGCGCGATTTTGCCGGATTGTATTCAGTAATTTTAGCCTCGTTGTCATAGGCCCACGAGGCTCGCGGTAAAATAGAGGCCGCCGTTTCAGCCGTACCATAATAGATGGATTGCATCAGGCGCTGGTTATTAATTGCCAGTGCCAGCGCATGGCGGACAGCGGGATTATTTAGCGGCGGTTTAGCGGTGTTAAACGCCAGATAGGCGACGTTCATCCCCGGGCGCAGCGTTAAACGCAAGCGTGGGTCGTCACGCAAAATGGATAGCTGACTGGCAGCAGGCCAGGCCAGAACGTCGCACTCCCCGGTCAGGAGTTTCGACAATCGTCCTGTACCGCCAGAGCCTAAATCCACCACCACTTGTGGCATCAACGGCTTACCACGCCAGAAATCATCATGACGTTGTAAGCGAATATATTGCCCGGCGCGGTATTCCGACAACTGATACGGACCGGTGCCGACCGGTTGACGGTCGAGTTGCTCCTGGCGATCTTCTTTCTCTAACTTCCCTGCATATTCTGCCGACATGACCGAAGCATAATGGGTCGCCAGGTGCCACAAAAAAGAAGCATCCGGCTGAGCCAGACGGAACTCAACGGTATGATTATCCAGCTTGCGGACGCTTTTCACGTTATCGGCAAATTGCAGACTGTCGAAATAGGGGAAGTTACTGCCGTTGACGTTATGCCACGGGTTGTTGCGGTCAAAAATCCGTTGGAAGGTAAACACCACATCATCGGCATTCATTTTACGAGTGGGAGTAAACCAGTCGGTTTTTTGAAACGGAACATCGCGACGCAGGTGGAAGCGATAGGTCGCGCCGTTGTCGAGCACTTCCCAGCTTTCGGCAAGTTCCGGCATCAGGCGATAGGTATAGGGATCGACATCCAGCAGTCGATCATAAAACTGGGCGGCAAGGGTATCGACAATTAACCCACTGCTCGCTTTGGATGGGTTAAAGGTGTTGACTTGCCCGCTGACGCAATAGACAAAACCGCTGTCACGGATATCAGCATGCGGGGGGGATTCAGGCGCGGCGATTGCCTGACCACTCACAAGTCCAGCAATCACCAAAAGAGACGATAATACCTGGCGCATAATATTAAGGGATTTTATGTAAAGAGGCTATCTTACTAATATTTAATGACATTTGCCATTACCGTTTGTTTTCAGAGGTCGTAATGAGGGCCGTGTGGTTGGTCATTGAACAGGTGGCGTCGCCATCAGTTCAACATTCGTACCCGTGATTTCTTTATAACTATAACTCACAGAACAACTTAGCGAGGAGCAGAGCGGTACGATCGTGAGAAACCCATTAAAGCATGCTGTAGTGCGTGTCATTTTTAGCCGGATGCGGCGCGAACGCTTTATCCGGGCAACGATACTGACCGATAGTCTGCAATTAAATAATTACTCATTACCCCATTGATTCAAAAACTCTGCGATCTCATCAATGCGTACGGGATTAATCCCCGCTTCAGCAGCCATTTCATGTTGGGCTTCTTCACTGATCTCTTCATTGTTCATCAAACGGGTGAGCAGTAACTGGAAGTAGTGGGCCAGTGGTGTGCGTTCAGCGTCTGCGACAGGCTCTGCGCATTCGGTCGCGTACTCATCGGCAATATCAAAATATTTTAGCGGGATATCGTGGTTCATTATTTGCCCCTGGGGTTAATGCGCTAAGCATAAAGGCGGATGATAGCACTCGTGATCCGGGTCATACATATTTTTATAGTTAATGGCGCGGTGCATTACCCTCAGGCAGGATAATGCGCCACGCATTCGACTATTACGTTTCGTTCACCGGCGTTCTGTCGCCATCATACAACGGCACTTTGCGATAGCGGCAGATCAAATACCACAAATATGCGCCGCCTAACGAAGCCCATACCATCCCGGTTGCGCAATTCGATGCGGCAATGCAAATTTTGCAGGATGCGCTGAGAGATTAATACGCAGAAGCAGGGTTAACGCAATAATGCCTGATGCGCAGCGCTTATCAGGCCTGCAAACGACGTATTGATTATGTATGCCGGATAAAGCGTTCACGCTGCATCCGGCAAGTTGTATTGCCCAACTTCGCTAAATCTGGTGCTTTTTCAACAACGCGCGGAACTGATGATAGGTTAACCCCAGCAATTCAGCGGCGCGCTTCTGGTTATATTTCCCCTGTTGCAAACTGAGTTGCAGCAACTCTTTTTCCTGCTGCATCTGAAACTCGCGTAAATCCAGTGGCAGCGTCGGAAGCGAGGTGTTTTCTGAAACGGCGATGGCTTCTTCAGATGGACGGCGTTTAAAGGGATCAATAATGATGTCATCAAGCGGATAATCGCTGGTGCCGTGACGATACACTGAACGTTCCACCACGTTTTTCAATTCACGTATATTTCCCGGCCAGCGATAATTCAGCAATGTTTCTCTGGCGTGCTCGGTAAAACCCGGGAACAGAGGCAGCTTGATTTCCCGACACATCTGGATGGCAAAGTGTTCTGCCATCAACATAATGTCGCTTTTACGTTCGCGTAGTGGCGGCAGTTGCACAACATCGAACGCTAGTCGGTCGAGCAGGTCAGCGCGAAAAGTACCTTCATTGACCATCGCCGGGAGATCGGCATTCGTCGCGCATACCAACCGCACATTCACCTGCAATGGCTGGCTGCCGCCGACGCGCTCCAGTTCACCGTACTCAATCACACGCAATAATTTTTCCTGCACCATCATCGGTGCCGTAGCGAGTTCATCAAGAAATAGCGTACCGCCGTCGGCACGTTCAAATCTCCCTGGATGACGTTTTTGCGCACCGGTAAACGCCCCCGCTTCATGACCAAACAGTTCGGAATCCAGCAAATTTTCATTTAACGCCGCGCAGTTAAGGGAAATAAACGGCCCTTGCCAACGGGAGGAGAGATAATGCAGGCGGCTGGCGATCAGCTCTTTACCGGTGCCGCGCTCGCCGATGATGAGCACCGGTTTGTCCAGCGGTGCGAGATGCGAAACCTGTTCCAGCACTTCGAGAAAGCTGTTCGCCTCACCGAGTAAATTATCTTTGTATTCTGCCATGATGAAATTCGCCACTTGTTAGTGTAATTCGCTAATTCATCCTGGCATGTTGCTGTTGATTCTTCAATCAGATCTTTATAAATCAAAAAGATAAAAAATTGGCACGCAAATTGTATTAACAGTTCAGCAGGACAATCCTGAACGCAGAAATCAAGAGGACAACATTATGGGTATTTTTTCTCGCTTTGCCGACATCGTGAATGCCAACATCAACGCTCTGTTAGAGAAAGCGGAAGATCCACAGAAACTGGTGCGTCTGATGATCCAGGAGATGGAAGATACATTGGTTGAAGTACGTTCTACTTCGGCGCGTGCGCTGGCAGAAAAGAAACAGCTGACTCGCCGTATTGAACAAGCGTCGGCGCGTGAAATTGAATGGCAGGAAAAAGCGGAACTGGCACTGCTGAAAGAGAGAGAAGATCTGGCGCGTGCGGCGTTAATTGAAAAACAGAAACTGACCGATCTGATTAAGAGCCTGGAACATGAAGTGACGCTGGTGGACGATACGCTAGTGCGTATGAAGAAAGAGATCGGCGAGCTGGAAAACAAATTGAGCGAAACACGCGCTCGCCAGCAGGCATTGATGTTACGCCATCAGGCGGCAAACTCGTCGCGCGATGTGCGTCGTCAGCTGGACAGTGGCAAACTGGATGAAGCAATGGCTCGTTTCGAATCTTTCGAACGCCGTATCGACCAGATGGAAGCGGAAGCAGAAAGCCACAGCTTCGGTAAACAAAAATCGCTGGACGATCAGTTTGCCGAACTGAAAGCCGATGATGCAATTAGCGAGCAACTGGCACAATTAAAAGCCAAAATGAAGCAAGACAATCAATAATAACATCCAGGCGGCGTCCGAACGCGCCGCCGCTCATCGTCTAAGGAGTACTTATGAGCGCGCTATTTCTGGCTATTCCGTTAACCATTTTTGTGCTGTTTGTTTTACCGATCTGGTTATGGCTGCATTACAGCAATCGTTCCGGTCGCAGTGAATTGCCGCAAAGTGAGCAGCAGCGATTAGCGCAACTGGCTGATGAAGCAAAACGGATGCGCGAACGTATTCAGGCGCTGGAATCCATTCTTGATGCAGAACATCCGAACTGGAGGGATCGCTAATGGCGGGCATTAATCTCAATAAAAAATTATGGCGTATTCCGCAGCAGGGCATGGTCCGTGGCGTCTGCGCCGGGATTGCCAACTATTTTGATGTACCAGTAAAACTGGTGCGTATCCTGGTGGTGCTGTCGATTTTCTTCGGTCTGGCGCTGTTTACCCTGGTTGCTTACATCATTTTGTCATTTGCGCTTGATCCAATGCCGGACAACATGGCCTTTGGTGAGCAGCTACCTTCCAGCAGCGAATTGCTGGATGAAGTCGACCGTGAACTGGCGGCAAGTGAAACGCGTTTACGCGAGATGGAACGTTATGTCACTTCCGACACTTTCACGCTGCGTAGCCGTTTCCGTCAACTGTGAGGAAAGTTATGAATACTCGCTGGCAACAGGCCGGGCAAAAGGTGAAGCCTGGGTTCAAATTAGCAGGCAAGCTGGTACTTCTTACCGCACTGCGCTATGGCCCGGCGGGTGTGGCGGGCTGGGCGATAAAATCAGTTGCTCGCCGACCGCTGAAAATGTTGCTGGCTGTGGCGCTGGAACCGCTGTTAAGTCGGGCTGCCAATAAACTGGCGCAGCGTTATAAAAGGTGAGGGGAGTTTCGCAAAAATGGTTAAATCTCAGGCGTATAATGGATAGCAATTTTCATCCATAGAAGGACGCTTACATGTTTAAAAAAGGCTTACTTGCTCTGACACTGGTGTTTTCACTGCCCGTTTTCGCCGCTGAACACTGGATCGATGTTCGTGTTCCAGAGCAGTATCAGCAAGAACACGTTCAGGGGGCCATCAATATTCCCTTGAAGGAAGTGAAAGAGCGCATTGCCACCGCCGTTCCGGATAAAAACGACACCGTGAAAGTGTATTGCAATGCCGGACGCCAGTCAGGGCAGGCAAAAGAGATCCTTAGCGAGATGGGATATACCCACGTTGAGAACGCCGGTGGCCTGAAAGACATCGCAATGCCGAAGGTCAAAGGTTAAAAGAATTCACCATGAGCGGCGCTTATGCGCCGTTTTTTCTGTCACACCCTATTTACATCCCCATAGATTATTTGCGTTAGCTCACAAATACGCTTTTTCCCAGGTAAAAAAAGATTTCCTGCGTGACTAAACCCCTTGAGCTCAATTGACAGTTTATTTTATGCGGAGTAGTCTCTCGTTTCATGGGACCGCTACCACGGAAAGGCAACATGAAACAGAAAATTACGGATTACCTGGACGAAATCTACGGTGGAACATTTACCGCGACTCATTTACAGAAACTTGTAACGCGTCTTGAGAGTGCGAAACGATTAATTACACAGCGACGTAAAAAACACTGGGATGAAAGTGATGTCGTGTTAATTACCTATGCCGATCAATTTCACAGTAATGATTTAAAGCCACTACCCACATTTAATCAGTTTTACCCTCAATGGCTGCAAAGAATTTTTTCACATGTTCATTTATTACCTTTTTATCCATGGTCATCTGATGATGGATTTTCGGTAATTGATTATCATCAGGTCGCCAGTGAAGCGGGGGAGTGGCAGGATATTCAGCAACTCGGTGAATGCAGCCATTTAATGTTTGATTTTGTCTGCAACCATATGTCGGCAAAAAGTGAATGGTTTAAAAACTATTTACAACAGCAGCCAGGTTTTGAAGATTTTTTTATTGCCGTTGATCCGAAAACCGATCTCAGCGCCGTCACTCGCCCGCGTGCGTTACCGTTATTAACGCCATTCCAGATGCGCGATCATTCAATGCGCCATTTATGGACCACCTTTAGCGACGATCAAATTGACCTCAATTACCGTAGCCCTGAAGTGTTGCTGGCGATGGTGGATGTATTGCTGTGCTACCTGGAAAAGGGCGCAGAGTATGTCCGTCTGGATGCCGTTGGCTTTATGTGGAAAGAGCCGGGAACAAACTGCATCCATCTGGAAAAAACACATCTGATTATCAAACTGTTACGGTCGATTATTGATAACGTCGCGCCAGGCACAGTGATCATTACCGAGACCAATGTTCCGCATAAAGACAACATTGCTTACTTTGGCGAAGGCGATGACGAAGCGCATATGGTGTACCAGTTCTCGCTGCCGCCGCTGGTGCTGCATGCGGTGCAAAAACAGAACGTTGAGGCACTTTGTGCGTGGGCGCAAAACCTGACACTACCTTCCAGCAACACCACCTGGTTTAACTTCCTTGCCTCTCACGATGGCATCGGGCTTAACCCACTGCGGGGGTTGTTGCCCGAAAACGAAATATTAGCGCTGGTCGAGGTGTTACAGCAGGAAGGAGCATTAGTAAACTGGAAAAATAATCCCGACGGTACGCGTAGCCCCTATGAAATGAATGTCACCTATATGGATGCGTTGAGCCGCCGTGAGTGTAGCGACGAAGAACGGTGTGCCAGGTTTATTCTCGCCCATGCGATTTTGTTAAGTTTCCCCGGTGTGCCAGCGATATATATTCAAAGCATTCTGGGGTCGCGTAATGATTACGCAGGTGTCGAAAAACTTGGATATAATCGTGCGATTAACCGTAAAAAATACTCTAGTAAAGAGATAACGACAGAACTGAACAATAAAGCGACATTAAGTTATTCGGTATATTATAAGTTGTCGCATTTAATTACACTTCGTCGCAGTCATAAAGAGTTTCATCCGGATAATAATTTCACCATTGATGCGATTAATTCATTTGTAATGCGAATTCAAAGAAGCAATGCGGATGGCGATTGCCTGACGGGATTGTTTAATGTCAGTGAAAATATTCAGCATATAAATATTACTGACCTGCACGGTCGGGATCTGATTAGTGAAGTTGATATATTGGGTAATGAAATAACACTGCATCCCTGGCAGGTTATGTGGATTAAATAAAAAGGAACATTTCATGATTAAATCAAAAATCGTGCTGTTATCAGCACTGGTTTCCTGCACCCTGATTTCAGGCTGTAAAGAAGAAAATAAAAATAATGTATCCATCGAATTTATGCATTCTTCGGTGGAGCAGGAGCGCCAGGCCGTCATCAGCAAATTGATTGCCCGTTTTGAAAAAGAAAACCCAGGTATCACCGTAAAACAAGTGCCCGTGGAAGAAGACGCCTATAACACCAAAGTCATTACCCTTTCACGTAGCGGTTCGCTGCCGGAAGTGATCGAAACCAGCCATGACTACGCCAAAGTGATGGACAAAGAGCAGCTTATCGATCGCCAGGCGGTTGCCACGGTCATCAGCAACGTCGGTGAAGGCGCGTTCTACGATGGCGTTCTGCGGATTGTGCGCACCGAAGATGGTAGCGCCTGGACCGGTGTTCCTGTCAGCGCATGGATTGGCGGTATCTGGTATCGCAAAGATGTGCTGGCAAAAGCCGGGCTGGAGGAGCCGAAAAACTGGCAGCAATTGCTGGATGTCGCGCAGAAACTGAATGACCCGGCGAATAAAAAATATGGCATTGCGCTGCCTACGGCAGAAAGTGTGCTGACGGAACAATCCTTCTCCCAGTTTGCCTTATCCAACCAGGCCAACGTCTTTAACGCAGAAGGCAAAATCACCCTTGATACCCCAGAGATGATGCAGGCGCTGACCTATTACCGCGACCTTGCTGCCAACACCATGCCGGGTTCTAACGACATCATGGAAGTGAAAGACGCTTTTATGAACGGCACCGCGCCGATGGCGATTTACTCCACCTATATCCTTCCGGCTGTGATTAAAGAAGGCGACCCGAAAAATGTCGGTTTCGTTGTACCCACCGAGAAAAACTCTGCGGTCTACGGCATGTTGACCTCGCTGACCATTACCGCCGGGCAAAAGACCGAAGAGACCGAAGCGGCTGAAAAATTTGTCACCTTTATGGAGCAGGCAGACAACATTGCCGACTGGGTGATGATGTCGCCAGGCGCGGCGCTGCCGGTGAACAAAGCGGTTGTCACTACCGCCACCTGGAAAGACAACGACGTTATTAAGGCGCTGGGAGAATTGCCAAATCAGTTAATCAGCGAACTGCCAAATATTCAGGTCTTTGGCGCAGTAGGGGATAAAAATTTTACCCGCATGGGCGATGTGACGGGTTCTGGCGTGGTGAGCTCCATGGTGCATAACGTCACCGTGGGTAAAGCCGACCTCTCTACCACGCTGCAAACGAGCCAGAAAAAGCTGGATGAGTTGGTTGAACAGCGCTAAACCCAGGACAGGAATCCGCAATGAACAGGCTTTTTTCAGGTCGTTCCGATATGCCCTTTGCGCTGCTGCTTCTCGCGCCCAGCTTATTACTGCTGGGCGGTCTGGTGGCGTGGCCAATGGTGTCGAATATCGAAATCAGTTTTTTACGTCTGCCGCTCAATCCCAACATCGAGGCAACATTTGTTGGGGTGAGCAACTATGTGCGTATTCTCTCCGATCCGGGCTTCTGGCATTCGCTGTGGATGACGGTCTGGTATACCGCGCTTGTGGTGGCGGGCAGCACCGTGCTCGGGCTGGCCGTGGCGATGTTTTTCAACCGCGAGTTCCGCCTGCGCAAAACCGCGCGTTCGCTGGTGATCCTTTCCTACGTAACGCCGTCTATTTCGCTGGTGTTCGCCTGGAAATACATGTTCAACAACGGTTACGGCATTGTGAACTACCTCGGCGTCGATCTTCTGCATCTCTATGAGCAGGCACCGCTGTGGTTCGATAACCCGGGCAGTAGTTTTGTGCTGGTGGTGCTGTTCGCTATCTGGCGCTACTTCCCGTATGCCTTTATCTCGTTTCTGGCGATTTTGCAGACCATCGACAAATCGCTGTACGAAGCGGCAGAGATGGATGGCGCGAATGCCTGGCAGCGGTTTCGCATCGTCACGCTGCCCGCGATTATGCCGGTCCTGGCGACGGTGGTGACCCTGCGCACTATCTGGATGTTCTACATGTTCGCGGATGTTTATCTGCTGACGACCAAGGTCGATATTCTCGGTGTCTATCTCTACAAAACCGCCTTTGCCTTTAATGACTTAGGGAAAGCGGCGGCGATCTCGGTGGTGCTTTTCATCATTATTTTCGCTGTCATTCTGCTGACCAGGAAACGGGTGAACCTCAATGGCAACAAATAAACGCACACTCAGTCGAATCGGTTTTTACTGCGGGCTGGCGCTGTTTCTCATCATCACGCTGTTTCCATTTTTTGTGATGCTGATGACCTCGTTCAAGAGCGCAAAAGAGGCGATCTCGCTGCATCCTACGCTGCTGCCACAGCAGTGGACGCTGGAGCATTACGTCGACATTTTTAATCCGGTGATTTTCCCGTTTGTCGACTACTTCCGTAACAGCATGGTGGTGTCGGTGGTTTCATCCGTGGTGGCGGTATTTCTCGGCATTCTCGGGGCTTACGCGCTTTCCCGCCTGCGCTTTAAAGGGCGGATGACCATCAACGCCAGCTTTTACACGGTGTACATGTTCTCCGGCATTTTGCTGGTGGTGCCGCTGTTCAAAATCATCACCGCACTTGGCATTTACGACACCGAGATGGCGCTGATCATTACCATGGTGACGCAAACCCTGCCCACCGCCGTGTTTATGCTGAAAAGCTACTTCGACACCATCCCTGATGAGATCGAAGAAGCGGCGATGATGGATGGCCTCAATCGTCTGCAAATTATCTTCCGTATCACCGTGCCCCTGGCGATGTCCGGGCTGATATCGGTGTTTGTCTACTGCTTTATGGTGGCGTGGAACGACTATCTGTTTGCGTCGATTTTCCTCTCCAGCGCCAGCAATTTCACCTTACCAGTGGGCCTGAACGCGCTGTTCAGTACGCCTGATTACATCTGGGGACGGATGATGGCGGCCTCGCTGGTGACCGCATTGCCAGTGGTGATTATGTATGCGCTTTCGGAACATTTTATTAAGAGTGGTTTGACCGCCGGTGGCGTGAAGGGCTAAAGCGGCCAGTTTCTTGACAAGGAGTTTTACATGAAAAAGTTAGTAGCCACAGCACCGCGCGTTGCTGCGCTGGTTGAGTATGAAGATCGGGCGATTTCAGCCAATGAAGTGAAGATCCGCGTGCGATTCGGCGCACCGAAGCATGGGACGGAAGTGGTCGATTTCCGCGCTGCCAGTCCGTTTATCGATGAAGACTTTAACGGCGAATGGCAGATGTTCACCCCGCGTCCAGCAGATGCGCCGCGCGGCATTGAGTTTGGCAAATTCCAGCTTGGCAACATGGTGGTTGGCGACATTATCGAGTGCGGCAGCGACGTTACCGACTACGCGGTGGGCGACAGCGTATGCGGCTACGGCCCGCTTTCCGAGACGGTCATCATTAACGCAGTGAATAACTACAAGCTGCGCAAAATGCCGCAAGGCAGCTCCTGGAAAAACGCCGTCTGCTACGACCCGGCGCAGTTTGCCATGAGCGGCGTGCGCGATGCCAATGTACGCGTAGGGGATTTTGTCGTGGTGGTCGGGCTTGGCGCGATCGGTCAAATTGCCATCCAACTGGCAAAACGCGCTGGAGCGTCGGTGGTAATTGGAGTCGATCCTATTACCCGTCGTTGTGATATTGCCCGTCGCCACGGTGCGGATTTCTGTCTTAACCCCATTGGCGCTGACGTAGGTAAAGAGATCAAAACGCTGACCGGCAAGCAGGGTGCCGATGTGATTATCGAAACCAGTGGCTATGCCGACGCGCTGCAATCGGCACTCCGCGGTCTGGCCTATGGCGGCACCATCTCCTATGTCGCGTTTGCCAAACCGTTTGCCGAAGGTTTTAACCTCGGACGCGAAGCCCATTTCAATAACGCCAAAATTGTTTTCTCCCGTGCGTGCAGCGAGCCGAACCCGGATTATCCGCGCTGGAGCCGTAAGCGTATTGAAGAAACCTGCTGGGAACTGCTGATGAATGGTTATCTCAATTGCGAAGATTTAATCGATCCGGTGGTGACCTTTGCCAACAGCCCGGAAAGCTACATGCAGTATGTCGACCAGCATCCGGAACAGAGCATCAAAATGGGCGTCACGTTTTAATTCAAAGGAATGATAAAAATGAAAATCGGCACACAGAATCAGGCGTTCTTTCCGGAAAACATTCTGGAGAAATTTCGTTATATCAAAGAGATGGGTTTCGATGGTTTTGAGATCGACGGCAAACTGCTGGTCAACAATCTCGAAGAAGTCAAAGCAGCAATCAAAGAAACCGGTTTACCGGTGACCACCGCCTGCGGTGGCTATGACGGTTGGATTGGCGACTTTATCGAAGAGCGTCGACTTAATGGCTTAAAGCAGATCGAACGCATTCTTGAAGCTCTGGCAGAAGTGGGCGGTAAAGGTATCGTCGTTCCGGCTGCGTGGGGCATGTTTACCTTCCGCTTACCGCCGATGACCTCGCCGCGTAGCCTGGACGGCGACCGCAAAATGGTGAGTGATTCCCTGCGCGTACTGGAGCAGGTGGCAGCGCGTACCGGAACCGTGGTGTACCTCGAACCGTTAAACCGCTATCAGGATCACATGATCAACACCCTCGCCGATGCTCGTCGTTACATCGTCGAAAACGATCTTAAACATGTACAGATTATCGGCGATTTCTATCACATGAATATCGAAGAAGATAACCTGGCGCAGGCGTTGCACGACAACCGCGACTTGCTCGGTCATGTGCATATTGCCGATAACCATCGCTACCAGCCGGGCAGCGGCACCCTCGATTTCCACGCGCTGTTTGAACAGCTGCGCGCCGATAACTATCAGGGCTATGTGGTGTATGAAGGGCGTATCCGGGCAGAAAATCCTGCCCAGGCGTACCGTGATTCTTTGGCTTGGTTGCGTACCTGCTAAGAGGTCTTTGTGAAAAGTGCAATGACAAGCTCTCCACTGCGGGTCGCGATAATCGGCGCAGGCCAGGTGGCGGATAAGGTTCATGCTTCGTACTACTGCACCCGCAATGATCTGGAACTGGTGGCTGTCTGTGACAGCCGCCTTTCCCAGGCGCAGGCGCTGGCAGAAAAATACGGGAATGCATCCGTGTGGGACGATCCGCAGGCCATGCTGCTGGCGGTGAAACCTGATGTGGTTAGCGTCTGCTCACCTAACCGTTTTCATTACGAACATACCCTGATGGCGCTGGAAGCGGGCTGCCATGTGATGTGCGAAAAACCGCCCGCCATGACGCCAGAACAGGCGCGGGAAATGTGCGATACCGCGCGCAAACAGGGCAAGGTGCTGGCCTACGACTTTCACCATCGTTTTGCACTCGATACGCAACAGCTGCGTGAACAGGTGACCAACGGCGTTTTGGGAGAGATTTACGTTACCACCGCCCGCGCCCTGCGTCGCTGCGGTGTTCCCGGCTGGGGTGTCTTTACTAATAAAGAATTGCAGGGCGGCGGCCCGCTGATCGACATCGGCATTCATATGCTGGATGCGGCGATGTATGTGCTGGGTTTTCCAGCGGTGAAAAGCGTGACTGCGCATAGCTTTCAAAAGATCGGCACGCAAAAGAGCTGCGGTCAATTTGGCGAGTGGGACCCGGCAACCTACAGCGTCGAAGATTCGCTGTTTGGCACCATTGAATTTCATAACGGCGGCATTCTGTGGCTTGAGACCTCATTTGCACTCAACATCCGCGAACAGTCGATTATGAACGTCAGCTTTTGTGGTGATAAAGCCGGGGCGACGCTGTTTCCAGCACATATCTACACCGATAACAACGGTGAGTTAATGACGCTGATGCAACGGGAAATGGCAGACGACAACCGTCATCTGCGCAGTATGGAAGCCTTTATCAACCACGTACAAGGTAAGCCCGTGATGATAGCCGACGCCGAGCAGGGATACATCATCCAGCAACTGGTGGCGGCGCTTTATCAATCCGCAGAAACAGGGACGCGTGTGGAATTATGATCAGGCCAGTAACGTTAACGGAACCCCATTTCAGCCAGCATACCCTGAACAAGTATGCTTCGCTGATGGCGCAGGGGAACGGCTATCTTGGGCTTCGCGCCAGCCATGAAGAAGATTACACGCGCCAGACGCGCGGCATGTATCTGGCAGGGCTTTATCATCGGGCGGGTAAAGGTGAAATCAACGAACTGGTGAACCTGCCTGATGTCGTGGGGATGGAGATTGCCATAAATGGTGAGATTTTCTCGTTATCCCGCGAAGCATGGCAGCGTGAGCTTAACTTTGCCAGTGGCGAATTACGCCGCAACGTTGTCTGGCGTACCAGCAACGGCGCAGGTTACACCATCACCAGCCGTCGCTTTGTTTCGGCAGACCAACTGCCGCTCATTGCGCTGGAAATCACTATTACGCCACTGGACGCCGACGCGTTAGTGCTGATTTCAACAGGCATTGACGCCACGCAAACCAACCACGGTCGCCAACATCTCGACGAAACCCAGGTGCGGGTATTTGGTCAGCATCTGATGCAGGGGATCTACACCACCCAGGATGGGCGCAGTGATGTGGCCATCAGCTGTTGCTGTAAGGTGAGCGGTGATGTGCAGCAATGCTATACCGCCAAAGAGCGCCGTTTACTGCAACATACCTGCGCGCAGCTTCACGCAGGTGAGACGTTGACGCTGCAAAAACTGGTGTGGATCGACTGGCGGGACGACAGACAAGCCGCTTTAGACGAATGGGGCAGTGCGTCGCTTCGTCAGCTTGAAATGTGCGCGCAGCAGAGTTACGACCAACTTCTTGCAGCATCCACAGAAAACTGGCGTCAGTGGTGGCAGAAACGTCGTATCACGGTAAACGGCGGCGATGCGCACGATCAGCAAGCGTTAGATTATGCGCTTTATCACCTACGCATCATGACGCCTGCTCACGACGAGCGCAGCAGTATTGCGGCAAAAGGTTTGACCGGGGAAGGCTACAAAGGCCACGTTTTCTGGGATACGGAAGTATTTTTACTGCCGTTCCATCTGTTTAGCGAACCGACGATTGCCAGAAGTTTACTGCGTTATCGCTGGCACAACTTGACAGGCGCGCAGGAGAAAGCGCGACGCAACGGCTGGCAGGGCGCGCTATTTCCGTGGGAAAGCGCGCGCAGCGGCGAAGAAGAGACGCCGGAATTTGCCGCCATTAACATTCGCACCGGGTTGCGGCAAAAAGTGGCCTCTGCGCAGGCGGAACATCATCTGGTGGCCGATATCGCCTGGGCGGTTATTCAATACTGGCGGACCACGGGGGATGAAAGTTTCATTGCTCATGAAGGCATGGCGCTACTTCTGGAGACAGCAAAGTTCTGGATTAGCCGCGCGGTGAGGGTTAACGACCGTCTGGAAATTCATGATGTTATTGGGCCAGACGAATATACCGAACATGTCAATAATAACGCCTTCACCAGCTATATGGCGTATTACAACGTCCAGCAGGCGCTGAATATCGCTCGTCAGTTTGGCTGTAGCGACGACGCGTTTATTCATCGTGCAGAAATGTACCTCAAAGAACTGCGGCTGCCAGAAATTCAGCCCGACGGCGTTTTGCCGCAGGATGATTCGTTTATGGCTAAGCCGGTGATTAATCTGGCGAAATACAAAGCGGCGGCGGGGAAGCAAACCATTCTGCTGGATTATTCACGCGCAGAAGTGAACGAGATGCAGATCCTCAAACAAGCTGATGTGGTGATGCTCAATTACATGCTGCCGGAGCAGTTCTCAGCGGCATCGTGTCTTGCCAATCTGCAATTTTATGAACCGCGCACTATTCACGACTCGTCATTAAGTAAAGCAATCCACGGCATTGTTGCCGCACGCTGTGGCCTGCTGACCCAAAGTTATCAGTTCTGGCGCGAGGGGACTGAAATCGATCTTGGTGCTGATCCACATAGCTGTGATGACGGTATCCACGCTGCCGCAACTGGCGCTATCTGGCTGGGGGCGATTCAGGGTTTTGCCGGGGTGAGCGTGCGTGACGGTGAATTACATCTCAATCCGGCGTTACCTGAGCAGTGGCAACAGTTGTCTTTCCCTCTGTTCTGGCAGGGCTGCGAATTACAGGTCACTCTCGACGCGCAGCGTATTGCGATTCGAACTTCTGCGCCTGTTTCACTGCGCTTGAACGGTCAGCTTATTTACGTCGCTGAAGAATCTGTTTTCTGTTTGGGGAATTTTATTTTGCCCTTCAATGGGACCGCTACCACGCATCAGGAGGGGGAATGAAACTGCAAGGGGTAATTTTCGATCTGGATGGAGTAATCACCGATACCGCGCATCTGCATTTCCAGGCGTGGCAGCAGATTGCCGCTGAAATTGGCATCAGCATTGATGCGCAGTTTAACGAATTCCTAAAAGGGATCAGCCGCGATGAGTCCCTGCGGCGAATTCTGCAGCACGGGGGTAAAGAGGGCGATTTTAACCCACAGGAACGAGCGCAACTGGCGTATCGCAAAAATCTGCTTTACGTCCACTCACTGCGCGAACTGACGGTTAATGCTGTGCTGCCTGGCATTCACAATTTGCTGGTAGATCTCCGAGCACAGCAGATTCCGGTTGGGCTGGCTTCTGTCTCCCTGAATGCGCCGACGATTTTAGCAGCGCTGGAGCTGCGTGAGTTTTTCACCTTCTGCGCGGACGCTTCCCAACTTAAAAACTCGAAACCGGACCCGGAAATCTTTCTCGCCGCCTGTGCCGGACTGGGCGTGCCGCCACAGGCATGTATCGGCATTGAAGATGCGCAGGCGGGCATTGACGCCATTAACGCCAGCGGTATGCGCTCGGTGGGGATCGGCGCAGGCTTAACGGGGGCGCAATTATTGTTGCCCTCAACGGACTCCCTGACCTGGCCGCGGTTATCGGCCTTCTGGCAAAACGTATAGCAAAGGAATCAACATGGCACAGCTTTCGTTACAACATATTCAAAAGATCTACGATAACCAGGTGCATGTGGTGAAGGACTTCAACCTGGAAATTGCCGATAAAGAGTTCATCGTATTTGTCGGCCCGTCGGGCTGCGGTAAATCGACCACCCTGCGCATGATTGCCGGGCTTGAGGAGATCAGCGGCGGCGATCTGTTGATCGACGGCAAACGAATGAATGACGTTCCAGCCAAAGCACGCAATATCGCGATGGTGTTCCAGAACTACGCGCTGTATCCGCATATGACGGTCTACGACAACATGGCGTTTGGTCTGAAGATGCAAAAAATCGCCAAAGAGGTGATTGATGAGCGGGTGAACTGGGCGGCGCAAATTCTCGGCCTGCGTGAGTACCTGAAACGCAAGCCGGGCGCGCTTTCCGGCGGGCAACGTCAGCGAGTGGCGCTTGGGCGGGCGATTGTGCGCGAAGCGGGCGTGTTTTTAATGGATGAGCCGCTCTCTAACCTGGATGCCAAGCTGCGCGTGCAAATGCGCGCAGAGATCAGCAAGCTGCATCAGAAACTGAACACCACCATGATCTACGTGACCCACGATCAGACCGAAGCGATGACCATGGCGACGCGGATTGTCATTATGAAGGATGGGATTGTTCAGCAGGTCGGTGCGCCGAAAACGGTTTATAACCAACCTGCGAATATGTTTGTTGCCGGATTTATTGGATCACCAGCGATGAATTTTATTCGCGGCACGATCGATGGCGATAAATTCGTTACGGAAACGCTTAAATTAACCATACCCGAAGAGAAATTAGCGGTTCTGAAAACACAGGAAAGTTTGCATAAGCCCATCGTAATGGGAATACGCCCGGAAGATATTCATCCGGACGCACAAGAGGAAAATAACATTTCCGCCAAAATTAGCGTGGCGGAATTAACCGGTGCGGAATTTATGCTCTACACCACGGTTGGGGGGCACGAGTTAGTGGTCCGTGCTGGTGCGTTAAATGATTATCATGCAGGAGAAAATATCACTATTCATTTTGATATGACTAAATGTCATTTCTTTGATGCAGAAACGGAAATAGCAATTTGCTAAATACAGGGGGAAGGCATTCTCCCAGGATAATACAAGGAACAATAATGAAAAAGTTATTACCCTGTACCGCACTGGTGATGTGTGCGGGAATGGCCTGCGCACAGGCCGAGGAAAAGAACGACTGGCACTTTAATATCGGCGCGATGTACGAAATAGAAAACGTCGAGGGTTATGGCGAAGATATGGATGGGCTGGCGGAGCCTTCTGTCTATTTTAATGCCGCCAACGGGCCGTGGAGAATTTCTCTGGCCTATTATCAGGAAGGGCCGGTAGATTATAGCGCGGGTAAACGTGGAACGTGGTTTGATCGCCCGGAGCTGGAGGTACATTATCAGTTCCTCGAAAGCGATGATTTCAGTTTCGGTCTGACTGGTGGTTTCCGTAATTATGGTTATCACTACGTTGATGAACCGGGTAAAGACACGGCGAATATGCAGCGCTGGAAAATTGCGCCAGACTGGGATGTGAAACTGACTGACGATTTACGTTTCAACGGTTGGCTGTCGATGTATAAATTTGCCAACGATCTGAATACGACCGGTTATGCTGATACCCGTGTCGAAACGGAAACAGGTCTGCAATATACCTTCAACGAAACGCTTGCCTTGCGAGTGAACTATTATCTCGAGCGTGGTTTCAATATGGATGATAGCCGCAATAACGGTGAGTTTTCCACGCAAGAAATTCGCGCCTATTTGCCGCTGACGCTCGGCAACCACTCGGTGACGCCGTATACGCGCATTGGGCTGGATCGCTGGAGTAACTGGGACTGGCAGGATGATATTGAACGTGAAGGCCATGATTTTAACCGTGTGGGTTTATTTTACGGTTATGATTTCCAGAATGGTCTTTCCGTTTCGCTGGAATACGCGTTTGAGTGGCAGGATCACGACGAAGGCGACAGCGATAAATTCCATTATGCGGGTGTTGGGGTGAATTACTCGTTCTGATAATGTGCTAAATTGCCGGATGCGGGGCGAGCGCCAAATCCGGCATATATTTATTTCAACGACATATGCGTAGCAACGGTAATATTTTGTGGTGACGGTTTTCCGGCAATTAGCTGGAATAATAACTCGCAGCTTTGTTGACCTAACTCCTGCGTCGGAACATCGATGCCGCCTGGTGCAGGCGTTAATATAAACGACAGCGTTTCATTACTATAACCCACCACCGCTAACTGCTGCGGAATAGCAATGTTTTTCTCTGCCGCCGCACGATAAATACTCATTAATTTCAGGCTGTCAGTAGCAAACACTGCCTCAGGCAACGGTGACTGGCTTAATAATTCCCGTGCTGCTTTTAATGCTGTCTCATGGGTATAACCGCCGTCAACAATCCATTCATCACGCACTGCAATATTATGCGTAGCCAGGCTTTGCCTATAACCATTTACCCGATCCACTGAAACATGAACATCAAGCGGCGCATGCAGGCAGGCAATATTCTTATGCCCGCTTTCAATTAACGCATCGGTTAGCGCAATACTGTCGCCATAATTATCGGTATCGACGGAATAAACATGGCTGTATTGACCTTCAACTTTACCGATCACCACCACCGGGATCTCGTATTTGTCGAGTTGTGCAAAGAAGGATTCATCAGCAGGCGAACTTAGCATAATAATGCCTTTAATCATTTTCTGCTTAATTTTGCTTTCGCATTTTTGCAGATCTTCTGCCGGATTGTGCGACGTTTGTAATATCACGTCGAAACCTTCTTCTTCCGCTTTGGCGGTGATGGCATGCAAAACTTCAGAGAAAAACGGATTACCCGCCGTAGTTTTGGTCGAACGGGTAGAAATCACCATAATGGCATCAAAACCCGAAGAGGTCAGCGCGCGGGCCAGCTTGTTTGGTTGATACTGTAATTCTTCAATGGCCCGTAACACTTTTTCGCGCGCTTCCGGGGAGATATTGGTTTGCTTATTCAGCACGCGTGATACGGTGGATTTTGATACGCCTGCAACCCTGGCAATATCATAAATAGTAGGGGACATAGGTCAGGAACTCCGTCCGAACGTGAATGCTGCACATCTTATGGAGTTCGCCCGTCGATGACAACACGGGTAGTTGATAATCAATGGCCTGGCCCCCACATTCATATCCTTACGAACGATTTTTTTTTCTGGTCTTCAGAGCAGCACAGGACAGCAATGAAGCGACTTAAAAATGAACTCAATGCGCTGGTGAATCGGGGTGTCGACAGACATCTGCGCCTCGCTGTAACCGGACTTAGCCGCAGCGGCAAAACAGCGTTTATCACCGCGATGGTTAATCAGTTGCTCAATATTCATGCCGGAGCACGTTTGCCGCTTTTAAGTGCGGTGCGTGAAGAGCGCCTGCTGGGCGTAAAACGCATTCCTCAGCGTGACTTTGGCATTCCGCGCTTCACCTATGATGAAGGACTGGCGCAGTTATATGGCGATCCTCCCGCCTGGCCGACGCCAACGCGCGGCGTCAGCGAAATTCGCCTGGCGCTACGCTATAAATCGAACGATTCGCTGCTGCGCCACTTTAAGGACACCTCCACGCTGTATCTGGAGATTGTGGATTACCCCGGCGAATGGTTGCTCGACCTGCCGATGCTGGCGCAGGACTATTTAAGCTGGTCGCGCCAGATGACGGGCTTACTCAATGGTCAGCGCGGCGAATGGTCGGCGAAATGGCGAATGATGTGCGAAGGGCTGGACCCGCTAGCGCCTGCCGACGAAAACCGACTGGCAGACATTGCCGCCGCGTGGACCGATTATCTCCACCACTGCAAACAGCAGGGGCTGCACTTTATTCAGCCAGGACGCTTTGTTTTGCCTGGCGATATGGCAGGAGCGCCCGCGCTGCAATTCTTCCCATGGCCAGATGTCGATGCCTGGGGCGAGTCCAAACTGGCGCAGGCCGATAAGCACACCAATGCCGGAATGTTGCGCGAGCGTTTTAATTATTACTGCGAGAAAGTGGTGAAGGGGTTCTATAAGAATCACTTCCTGCGTTTTGACCGCCAGATTGTGCTGGTGGACTGCCTGCAACCGCTCAACAGTGGACCACAGGCATTTAATGATATGCGTCTGGCGCTGACGCAGCTGATGCAAAGTTTCCACTACGGGCAGCGTACCCTGTTCCGGCGTTTGTTTTCGCCGGTTATTGATAAGCTATTGTTTGCTGCCACTAAAGCGGACCATGTGACCATCGATCAGCACGCCAATATGGTTTCATTGCTGCAACAACTGATTCAGGATGCCTGGCAAAATGCGGCGTTCGAAGGGATCAGTATGGACTGCCTGGGGCTGGCGTCTGTTCAGGCGACCACCAGCGGAATTATTGATGTTAACGGTGAGAAAATCCCGGCGCTGCGCGGTAATCGACTCAGCGATGGCGCACCGCTCACTGTTTATCCTGGCGAAGTTCCCGCACGTTTGCCTGGTCAGGCGTTCTGGGATAAGCAAGGCTTCCAGTTTGAGGCGTTTCGTCCGCAGGTGATGGATGTCGACAAACCGCTACCGCATATTCGTCTTGATGCTGCGCTGGAATTTTTAATAGGAGATAAATTGCGATGACCGAACCGTTAAAACCACGTATTGATTTCGACGGTCCACTGGAGGTCGATCAGAATCCAAAATTCAGGGCGCAGCAGACCTTTGACGAAAATCAGGCGCAAAATTTTGCCCCAGCCACGCTCGATGAAGCGCAGGAAGAAGAGGGGCAAGTTGAAGCGGTAATGGATGCAGCGTTACGTCCGAAACGCAGCCTGTGGCGCAAAATGGTGATGGGCGGGCTGGCTCTGTTTGGCGCAAGCGTTGTCGGGCAGGGCGTGCAGTGGACAATGAACGCCTGGCAAACCCAGGACTGGGTGGCGCTGGGTGGATGTGCCGCTGGGGCATTGATTATCGGCGCTGGCGTAGGTTCTGTGGTAACAGAGTGGCGGCGCTTATGGCGCTTGCGACAGCGCGCCCATGAACGCGACGAAGCGCGCGATTTGTTGCACAGTCACGGCACGGGTAAAGGCCGTGCATTCTGCGAAAAACTGGCGCAGCAGGCGGGTATTGATCAGTCACATCCGGCGCTGCAGCGCTGGTATGCCTCAATCCATGAAACGCAGAACGATCGTGAAGTGGTCAGTTTGTATGCTCACCTGGTCCAGCCAGTTTTAGATGCTCAGGCGCGGCGCGAAATCAGCCGCTCAGCGGCGGAATCAACGTTAATGATTGCCGTTAGCCCACTGGCGCTGGTGGATATGGCGTTTATCGCCTGGCGCAATCTGCGTTTGATTAATCGCATCGCCACGCTGTATGGCATTGAACTGGGATATTACAGCCGTTTGCGCCTGTTTAAGCTGGTATTGCTGAATATTGCTTTTGCCGGAGCCAGCGAACTGGTGCGCGAAGTGGGGATGGACTGGATGTCGCAAGATCTCGCTGCGCGTTTGTCTACCCGGGCAGCTCAGGGGATTGGTGCTGGACTTCTGACGGCACGACTGGGGATTAAAGCTATGGAGCTTTGCCGCCCGCTGCCGTGGATTGACGATGACAAACCTCGCCTCGGGGATTTCCGTCGTCAGCTTATCGGTCAGGTGAAAGAGACGCTGCAAAAAGGCAAAACGCCCAGCGAAAAATAATGCAATATCGGGTGCTGACCGGATATCTTTACGCCGAAGTGCCCGTTTTTCCGTCTTTGTGTCAATGATTGTTGACAGAAACCTTCCTGCTATCCAAATAGTGTCATATCATCATATTAATTGTTCTTTTTTCAGGTGAAGGTTCCCATGCGTCTGGAAGTCTTTTGTGAAGACCGACTCGGTCTGACCCGCGAATTACTCGATCTACTCGTGCTAAGAGGCATTGATTTACGCGGTATTGAGATTGACCCCATTGGGCGAATCTACCTCAATTTTGCTGAACTGGAGTTTGAGAGTTTCAGCACTCTGATGGCCGAAATACGCCGTATTGCAGGTGTTACCGATGTGCGTACTGTCCCGTGGATGCCTTCCGAACGTGAGCATCTGGCGTTGAGCGCGTTACTGGAGGCGTTGCCTGAACCTGTGCTCTCTGTCGATATGAAAAGCAAAGTGGATATGGCGAACCCGGCGAGCTGTCAGCTTTTTGGGCAAAAATTGGATCGCCTGCGCAACCATACCGCCGCGCAATTGATTAACGGCTTTAATTTTTTACGCTGGCTGGAAAGCGAACCGCAAGATTCGCATAACGAGCATGTCGTTATTAATGGGCAGAATTTCCTGATGGAGATTACGCCTGTTTATCTTCAGGATGAAAATGATCAACACGTCCTGACCGGTGCGGTGGTGATGCTGCGATCAACGATTCGTATGGGCCGTCAGTTGCAAAATGTCGCCGCCCAGGATGTCAGCGCCTTCAGTCAAATTGTCGCTGTCAGCCCGAAAATGAAGCATGTTGTCGAACAGGCGCAGAAACTGGCGATGCTAAGCGCGCCGCTGCTGATTACGGGTGATACCGGCACCGGAAAAGATCTCTTTGCGTATGCCTGTCATCAGGCAAGCCCCAGAGCGAGCAAACCTTACCTGGCGCTGAACTGTGCGTCTATACCGGAAGATGCGGTCGAGAGTGAACTGTTTGGTCATGCTCCGGAAGGGAAGAAAGGGTTCTTTGAGCAGGCGAACGGTGGTTCGGTGCTGTTGGATGAAATAGGTGAGATGTCACCACGGATGCAGGCGAAATTACTGCGTTTCCTTAATGATGGCACCTTCCGTCGGGTTGGCGAAGACCATGAGGTGCATGTCGATGTGCGGGTGATTTGTGCTACGCAGAAGAATCTGGTCGAACTGGTGCAAAAAGGCGTGTTCCGTGAAGATCTCTATTATCGTCTGAACGTGTTGACGCTCAATCTGCCGCCGCTACGTGACTGTCCGCAGGACATCATGCCGTTAACCGAGCTGTTCGTCGCCCGCTTTGCCGACGAGCAGGGCGTGCCGCGTCCGAAACTGGCCGCTGATCTGAATACTGTACTTACGCGTTATGCGTGGCCGGGAAATGTGCGGCAGTTAAAGAACGCTATCTATCGCGCACTGACACAACTGGACGGTTATGAGCTGCGTCCACAGGATATTTTGTTGCCGGATTATGACGCCGCAACGGTAGCCGTGGGCGAAGATGCGATGGAAGGTTCGCTGGACGAAATCACCAGCCGTTTTGAACGCTCGGTATTAACCCAGCTTTATCGCAATTATCCCAGCACGCGCAAACTGGCAAAACGTCTCGGCGTTTCACATACCGCGATTGCCAATAAGTTGCGGGAATATGGTCTGAGTCAGAAGAAGAACGAAGAGTAAGCGTGAATATGCCTGATGGTGCAACACCATCAGGCATATTAACTTATGCTTTCAGTACAGCCAGAGCTGCTTCGTAATCCGGCTCGGTGGTGATTTCATCCACCAGCTGGCTGAAAATCACATTGTCATTTTCATCAATAACCACAACGGCACGCGCTGCCAGACCTTTCAGTGGGCCATCAGCAATTGCCACACCGTAGGCTTGCAGGAATTCAGCGTTACGGAAAGTGGAGAGGGTGATAACGTTGTTCAGACCTTCTGCGCCGCAGAAACGAGACTGGGCGAACGGCAGATCGGCAGAGATACACAGCACAACGGTGTTGTCGATCTCGGTTGCCAGTTGGTTAAACTTACGTACTGATGCGGCGCAAACACCGGTATCAATACTCGGGAAAATGTTCAGCACTTTGCGTTTACCCGCAAACTGACCGAGGGTGACGTCAGACAGATCTTTTGCCACGAGAGTAAAAGTCTGCGCTTTGCTACCTGCCTGCGGGATGGAATTGGCGACTGTAACCGGGTTGCCCTGGAAATGAACGGTTTGTGACATGATTATCTTTCCTGTTTACATATAGTTAACGTCACACCTAGTTTATGCTAACTGTCAATAACACAGCAAACGCTATTTGCGCTTAATCCGCAGACCACCGCGACAACAAGGAGTAAAGATGAGAACCGTTAAGGTATTTGAGGAGGCCTGGCCCTTACATACCCCGTTTGTGATTGCTCGGGGAAGTCGCAGTGAAGCGCGCGTGGTGGCGGTTGAACTGGAAGAAGAAGGTATTAAAGGCACCGGTGAATGCACGCCGTATCCGCGTTATGGAGAAAGTGATGCCTCGGTAATGGCGCAAATTATGAGCGTCGTGCCGCAATTAGAGAAAGGGCTGACACGGGCGGAGTTGCAAAAAATCCTCCCTGCCGGCGCAGCACGTAATGCGCTGGATTGTGCATTGTGGGATCTGGCGGCGCGAAAACAGCAGCAATCGCTGGCTGATTTGATCGGCATAACGCTTCCCGAGACAGTCACCACGGCACAGACGATAGTCATCGGTACGCCTGATCAGATGGCCAATAGTGCATCAACACTCTGGCAGGCAGGCGCGAAATTACTGAAAGTGAAGCTGGATAACCATCTTATCAGTGAGCGGATGGTGGCAATTCGCACAGCTGTGCCCGATGCGACGCTGATCGTTGATGCAAATGAATCCTGGCGTGCAGAAGGGTTGGCGGCGCGTTGCCAGCTATTGGCAGATTTAGGCGTTGCGATGCTTGAACAACCGCTTCCTGCGCAGGACGATGCGGCGCTGGAGAATTTTATTCATCCGTTACCGATTTGTGCTGATGAAAGTTGTCATACTCGTAGCAATCTGAAGGCGCTGAAAGGGCGCTATGAGATGGTTAACATTAAGCTTGATAAAACCGGTGGTCTGACGGAAGCGCTGGCGCTGGCGACTGAAGCGCGTGCACAAGGTTTTCGTCTGATGCTGGGCTGCATGTTGTGTACCTCTCGGGCCATTAGCGCCGCTTTACCGCTGGTGCCGCAGGTCAGTTTCGCCGATCTTGACGGACCGACCTGGCTGGCGGTAGATGTGGAACCGGCGCTTCAGTTTACGACGGGCGAATTGCATCTTTAGGATGCCAGCGCAGCAAGTTTGCCATCGCAAAGAGATATTTTTCGCTGGCTTCGTCGGAGGAGATGGGTGGAAACTCTGCGGTGATGCAATGCAAGTTGAGATCTGCACACCAACTGCCGAAAGAGCCAGGCGTTTCATAACCGACGCTGGTTACCAGAGGCAATTCAAACGCCTGGGCCAGCCATTCACCTAATTCGCTGTGTCTGGGATCTTCAATACAGGCCAGCGGATCGTGGAATGAGACCACCCAGGCAGGTTGAATGCGGTGTATAAGCTGGCACAGCGCCTGGGTTTCAGGTTCGGAGCCAGGTTTGTCACCTGTCAGTAAAACGACATCACGTTCTTCAGCGGCGCTGTTCCAGCGATAAACTGTTTCACCTTCCTTCCAGTTCGCTGCCGGAAAGTTTCGGTTTAAATCCACACCATTAGCATTGGCCCGTAACCCTAACTGGCAGCCGTCAGGATTCACACACAGCACCACATGATGGCGGCGCAAAGAAGGTGTCAAAGTCCGCAGAGCACAGGAGAGCGTGACGATCGAAGAGTTTTCATCACCGTGAGTGCCAGCCAGAATCAAACCACTTTCGTGACTGGCTGCAGGGGCCGGAAACCAGATTAACGGCGCGCCCAATAATGAACGTCCGTAATGTTCTGTTCCGGGCGGAAATGCGCCGCGTTCGGCGCGTGGGCGAGTTACGGTCATGATCGTCTCTGGTTCAGGAAGTATTACAGGCAGTGTTGTGCAAATTTTGCGGATTATCAAATCCTTTTCTTCAACGCTATGTCATCGATCTTGTATCACTTTTTTGCCGGAAGTTGTTTGTATTTTCATTGATGTGCAGATATTAGAATTGTCGTAATGTTATATACATGGCGTATTTTATTCTTACTGGTTCTACACATGTTAATCGCATCTGATTGATCAGTTCACCTTAATAAGTTTAATAAATCGTACTGCACATAGTACAGTACGATGGTAGCTATATAATTGATTTACATGAAGAAGGGCTTATCACCATCAGTCCCGGGTTGATTGATGCCTATATTCTCACCAATGTGTTTCTCAGGTTTATCGATGATATCTGTGATTAATGCTGCGACACTCTTACGTGATACGATCGTACCTTTGAATGGTTCATTGCGTGAGGTAAGCTCATAATCAATAATATCTTCATCAGTCAGCCAGGCAGGG
The DNA here is from genome assembly GCF_046487695.1 of Escherichia sp. WS1118. NCBI lineage: Bacteria > Pseudomonadati > Pseudomonadota > Gammaproteobacteria > Enterobacterales > Enterobacteriaceae > Escherichia > Escherichia sp. WS1118. The sequence continues at coordinate 352,762 of NZ_JBJQIZ010000004.1, forward strand.
CGAAGAATTGTATATTCCAGTCCAGAAGCCTCAATTGCATCCGCAGCCCTGCGGAATGGTTTTAGGGGTTCACCAATAACTGCATTATTCCATTCGCCAAATTTTCCTGGAACTTCATCATAAATACCGAGGGAAAGAACAAAGATCAGACGTTTAACATCACAGGCTTTCATCGCAGCGATCACTGAATTTGCCTGAATATCTAAATCTTCCCCCGTAAGGTTGGCATACACAACATCCTGTCCCTGCATGGCCTGCTTCAGTGCTGCATGATTCAGTACATCCCCCATAATAATCTTGCTATTAGTTGGATAGGGTTTGTGGATTTTTGCTGGCTGACGGGCAAATAAAGTTTGTTTAATGGTTTGTTTATCTGCCAGTTGATTAATCACATGGCGGGCTATCTGACCGCCAGCACCAAGAATCAGTACATTTTTCATGAAACTTTTCCCAGATTATTGGCAGCAATATGCCAGGCCATATCACTATTACGGATTTGAATATGTTTCATTACAGAGTTTCCTCAAAGAACGGAGCTAATACTGAAATTGCTTCAGCCATATAGACTTTGCCATCATAAAGATCCATATGGTTTGCGCCTTCAACAATGTGATAGCGTTTATCCTGGCTTGATGCTCGATCGTACAGGTCGTCACTCATCCATTTGCTCCCAGCCTGGCTGCCCGCCACAATCTGTATCGGCTGAGTCAGGTACACTTCCGCCATATGGTAAGCATCATAGGTAATAATCTGGTTAAGGCTGCGCAAAGTAGCGTAACCCGGTGCTGTTGGATACTGCGCGCGAGGGGTGTGGTAATATTCCCAGGCCTGACGCAGTTCTTCGTTCGGCGCATCGGACTCCTTCATTGGTGCCAGTGGCATAGTGGCGTATTCTCCGCTGCTAATATCGCTGGTTCGGGCGTTTGAACCCGCGTCAACGTATGGTAGGGCATCAATAGATTTCACATTGTTTTCCCAACCATTACGGAACATCGAACCAATATTGACCGCACTAACAGTACCGATGGCCTTGATGCGGCGATCCTGAATTGCAGCATTGGCTGTATATCCTGCACCGGCACAAATTCCCATCGCACCAATTCGGGTATTGTCGACATAAGAAAGCGTTGTCAGGTAATCAATCACGGCACTGACGTCTTCAGTACGAATGTATGGGTTTTCTAACTGACGCGGCTCGCCGCCGCTTTCACCTTGATAAGATGCGTCATAAGCAATAGTGACAAATCCCTTTTCCGCCAGTTTTTCGGCATAGGTTCCGGCCGTTTGCTCTTTAACGCCCCCACCTGGGTGAGATACCACAATTGCCGGATACTGACGGGTTTCATCAAATTTTGGAGGGAAATAGATCACTGCAGACAAAGAGATGGTTGGATTATTGCTGTTAGTGAAGCTGACTTTATTATTCATCATTCCGTTCCTCATGGAGTTGTCGGTTCGTTTTAACGGTTGGTGATATCACTATAGATATTGATCATTAAGTTGATTAGACCCAAAATCATGATTAGACCTATCATTTAAATGATTAATAGATTGTATGGAGATACTGAATGAAGCGTGAAGAAATCGCTGATCTGATGGCGTTTGTCGTTGTTGCAGAGGAGCGTAGCTTCACTCGCGCAGCAGCCCGCCTGAGCATGGCGCAGTCAGCTTTAAGCCAGATAGTGCGCCGTATAGAAGAACGATTGGGATTGCGGCTTCTGACGCGAACCACGCGCAGCGTTGTACCCACTGAAGCGGGCGAGCATCTTTTGTCTGTTCTTGGCCCTATGTTGCATGACATAGATTCTGCCCTGACATCCCTGAGCGATCTGCAGAACCGCCCATCCGGGACAATACGTATTACTACTGTAGAACATGCAGCAAAAACGATATTGTTACCAGCTATGCGCACATTCCTGAAATCGCATCCTGAAATTGATATTCAGCTTACCATTGATTATGGTTTGACCGATGTCGTTTCTGAACGTTTTGATGCAGGCGTCCGTCTGGGTGGGGAGATGGATAAAGATATGATCGCCATTCGAATCGGGCCAGACATACCAATGGCTATTGTTGGCTCACCGGATTATTTTTCTCGTCGAAGTGCTCCAACGTCAGTGTCACAATTAATAGATCATCAGGCAATTAATTTGTATCTTCCCACATCGGGTACAGCAAATCGCTGGAGATTAATACGCGGTGGACGTGAAGTTCGTGTTCGCATGGAAGGTCAGCTTTTACTGAATACGATAGACCTGATCATTGATGCTGCAATTGATGGGCATGGATTGGCGTATCTACCTTATGATCAGGTTGAGCGGGCTATTAAAGGAAAAAAACTGATACGTGTTTTGGATAAATTCACACCAGATTTACCCGGTTATCACCTGTACTATCCACACCGTCGACATGCTGGCTCGGCATTCTCATTATTTATAGATAGGCTGAAGTATAAAGGTGCTGTTTAGCACTACTTGCTGATACATTAATTTAATTCTTCTCTTAACGTATTCTCAGTTCCTTTCAACGTTTTGGTTATTTTTTATTCTTCGCACAATGGCGACAGATGCTGATTATGATACCGAAAACGGGTTTGAATGTGCGAAGCCCGAACGTAGTGTTCGGAGTTCTATGTGCTTTACCGCATTTTGGAGACTATTATTTACACTAAATCTGATTTGATATATTGATACTTAAAACATTTGATGCTTCCTTTGTCACTTTTTTGATGGAAGTTGTTTGCATTTCTTTAAAGCGAAACAAATAATTACGCATCAATTTTAATGTCGGTTAGAGGGAAACTTATGAAGCACTCTGTTTCAGTCACGTGTTGTGCGCTGTTGGTCAGCAGCATTTCTCTTTCGTATGCTGCTGAAGTTCCGAGCGGCACAGTACTGGCAGAGAAGCAGGAGCTGGTGCGCCACATTAAAGATGAGCCAGCGTCGCTGGATCCCGCTAAAGCCGTGGGCCTGCCGGAGATTCAGGTCATTCGCGATCTGTTTGAAGGACTGGTGAATCAGAACGAGAAAGGGGAGATTGTCCCCGGCGTTGCGACTCAGTGGAAAAGTAATGACAACCGTATATGGACTTTTACCCTGCGCGATAACGCAAAATGGGCGGATGGCACACCGGTAACGGCGCAAGATTTTGTCTACAGCTGGCAACGTCTGGTGGACCCGAAAACGCTATCGCCATTTGCATGGTTTGCCGCGCTGGCGGGAATCAACAACGCACAGGCGATTATTGATGGTAAAGCCGCGCCTGACCAGCTTGGCGTCACCGCAGTTGATGCCCATACTTTGAAAATCCAGCTTGATAAACCATTGCCGTGGTTTGTGAATTTAACCGCTAACTTTGCCTTCTTCCCGGTGCAAAAAGCCAACGTAGAAAGCAGTAAAGAGTGGACGAAACCCGGAAATCTGATCGGCAATGGCGCTTATGTTCTTAAAGAGCGCGTAGTCAATGAAAAACTGGTCGTAGTGCCGAATACCCATTATTGGGATAACGCCAAAACGGTACTGCAAAAAGTGACCTTCCTGCCAATTAATCAGGAATCCGCAGCCACTAAGCGTTATCTCGCGGGGGATATTGATATCACCGAATCCTTCCCGAAAAATATGTATCAGAAGTTGTTGAAGGATATTCCGGGGCAGGTTTATACGCCGCCGCAGCTCGGGACCTATTATTATGCGTTTAACACGCAAAAAGGGCCGACGGCAGATCAGCGCGTTCGCCTGGCATTAAGTATGACGATAGATCGCCGCCTGATGACCGAAAAAGTGTTGGGGACGGGCGAAAAGCCAGCGTGGCATTTTACACCAGATGTTACCGCGGGATTTACGCCGGAACCTTCGCCGTTTGAACAAATGAGTCAGGAAGAACTGAATGCGCAGGCAAAAACTTTGTTGAGCGCAGCTGGTTATGGTCCGCAAAAACCGCTGAAGCTGACGCTTTTGTATAACACTTCAGAAAACCATCAAAAAATTGCAATTGCTGTAGCATCGATGTGGAAAAAGAACCTGGGTGTAGATGTTAAATTGCAAAACCAGGAATGGAAAACCTATATCGATAGCCGTAACACCGGCAATTTTGATGTTATCCGCGCCTCGTGGGTAGGGGATTATAATGAACCCTCCACTTTCCTGACATTATTAACGTCAACGCATTCCGGGAATATTTCACGCTTTAACAATCCGGCATATGACAAAGTTCTGGCCCAGGCATCGACGGAAAATACCGTTAAAGCGCGTAATGCCGATTACAACGCGGCAGAAAAAATCCTCATGGAGCAAGCACCGATTGCACCAATTTATCAATATACCAATGGACGATTAATCAAGCCGTGGCTGAAAGGTTATCCTATTAATAACCCTGAAGATGTGGCGTACAGTCGGACTATGTATATTGTGAAGCATTGATGTGATGGGAACTGGCGTTACCCTTGTGGATAACGCCAGTGATGTCTGATTTAGCGACCCTGGTCCGGCGGTGTAATGTTATCCATATACAGCGTCTGGCTGGGGAAGGCAAAGTCCGCACCGTGTGACTGTACAATATCGATAATCTTCAAATAAACGTCTTGCTGTGCAGCAAGCCACTCAGCCCATACCGTGGTTTTGGTAAAGCAATAAACCATAATATTTAATGACGAATCAGCAAACTGGTTGAAATAAACCAGTAAGGTTTGTCGCTGGTCGATGGCCGGGTGATTTTTCAGCATCTCACGTACGGCTTCGACAATAACGCCCACTTTTGCCGCATCCTCATAACGTAAACCAATGGTCGTGGTAATGCGCCGGTTGGTCATTCGTCCAGGATTTTCTACGCTGATCGACGAAAACAGCGAGTTCGGTACGTACAATGGACGATTATCAAAGGTCTTAATTTTGGTAATTCGCCAGCCAATTTCCGCTACTGTACCTTCGATATTTCTGTCCGGTGAACGGATCCAGTCGCCAATACTGAAAGGACGGTCGAAATAGAGCATAATCCCGGAAAAGAAGTTACTCAGAATATCTTTACCGGCCATACCGACAGCCAGACCACCAATACCACCAAAGGTCAACAAGCCAGAAAGGCTCATGCCGAAATGTTCGCCATAAAGCAGAACAAGCACCACAATAATGGTGATTTTGATAATGCGCGACATGATCCGCGCACTGGTGATATCGCGACCTTTTTTAATCTGCTGTTTTTCAAACTGATTAATCAGCAGAAATAGCTTAATCGTCAGAATAACCGCAATCAGGGACGTACAGATAAAATCGATAACGCCTGGGGTGATAAATTTGAGTTTATAGTTTTCTATAACATAGTTAATGATGCTACCAACAGCACTAATAATTATGGTGTAGATTAAAAATTGCACCGCATGGAATAAAAATCCTTTTCTTTTACGATTTCCACGGCGAAACCAAAAGCTCATCAGAATCAATGCTGCGCAGCTACCGAAAATAATGACCAGATTAAGCGCATTATTTGTAAACAGTTCAGCGATCATTGTTTTATCAGGCTCCTCCAGATAATTGTCGTCATGCCGGAAACCCCTGGCGGGACTATTTTACCGCGACAATTCATTCAGATCATCAATAGTCAGGGAAGGAAGTAGCAACATTAGCTAACTAATCAATACGTTGATTGTAAATCCAGCTAAGAGGTGAGGTTTTCAGAGCAGACAACGGTGAAATGTCATGGTATTGTTACGTTTAGGTAACAAGAAATTTGTCTGCACAAGGATTACATCATGATTATGGCGAAACTGAAGTCAGCGAAAGGGAAGAAATTTCTCTTTGGTTTGTTGGCGGTTTTCATTATTGCGGCGTCGGTTGTGACTCGCGCGACCATCGGCGGCGTTATAGAACAGTACAATATTCCGCTGTCTGAGTGGACGACATCAATGTATGTGATTCAGTCATCGATGATTTTTGTTTATAGCCTGGTCTTTACTGTGTTGCTGGCAATACCGTTGGGAATTTATTTTCTTGGCGGCGAAGAGCAGTAAGTAAAAAATAGGCCCGATAACTCGGGCCTTGTCAGTTATTGAAGAGTCGTTAATCGTCTTCTTCGTCATCCAGTTCAACGGGTGTCTGATACTGGTCAGGTTTAATGACCAGCAGGTCGCAGCGAAGATGATCAATCACCTGTTCCGCCGTGTTGCCAAGGAATGCTGCTGAAATACCGGTGCGTCCGACCGTGCCCAGAACCACAATTCCCGCCTGTAAGTGCTCCGCCAAATCAGGAATCACCTCTTCGGGCAGACCTTTTTCTACGTGCGTCATGTTTTCATTAATGCCGAATTTCTGCCGCAGAGCTTTCATTGCCAGCAAATGCTGCCCACGAATGGCATCGTTATAAACGCTCGGGTCAAATTCCGGCAGTTCAATCGCGATATTAATTGGCGTTACCGGATAAGCGCCAACCAGATGAACTTCGGTATGGTTGACTTGTTCTGCCAGTTCGATCGTCTCTTTGACCAGTTTTTCATTGAGCGCATTATGGTACGGCTCTTCACTGGCGAGATTCACCGCCACCAGCGCCTTACCCCCTTCCGGCCACGGCTGGTCTTTCACCATCCACACCGGGCTTGGGCATTTGCGTAACAGATGCCAGTCCGTTGGCGTAAAAATCACCGCTTCCAGACGGTCATGTTGGTGCGCCATTTTTAGCACCAAATCGTGCCCGCCGCTGATCACTTCCTGAATGATGGCTTCGAAAGGACGGTTATGCCAGACCACTTTAATTTCAATGGGAACGCCAGCATTGAGATAATATTTTGCCTGCTCGTGGATCCAGGCTGTACGCTGGCTGATGACGCCCTGACGCATAGCGGTACGTTCGTCCGGAGAGAGCAGGGTGGTCATTTCGTATGAGAAGTCATAGATCGGCAAAAAGGCTTTAATTTTGCCACCAATCCGTTGATGTAAATAAACAGCTCGCCGCAATGCTGGTTGGTCGTCCTGGTTAGGATCGATAACAACGAGCATGTTCTGATACATAGCCATACAGGGTCTCCTTACAACAACTGTCAACGCAGTTTGTAATTAAAAGATTAACCCATATCTGGTGAATGAAACAGTGATGAACCTTCTGTCAGATCAATAAATCAGAAAAATTTAATGATATGACAGAAGGATAGTGAGTTATGCGGAAGAATCAGGCAACGTTACGCGTGTGACCAGCAAGCTGGGCCAGCGCATCGTTATTTTCGATAGTGATGTATTTACCTTTGACTGCCAGCATACCGCTTTTCTGGAAGCGACCCAGCAGACGGCTGATGGTTTCAACCGTCAGGCCCAGATAGTTACCGATATCACCACGAGTCATCGTCAGGCGGAATTCACGAGGGGAGAAGCCGCGTTGGGCAAAACGACGGGATAGGTTGTAGATGAATGCAGCCAGACGTTCCTCGGCATTTTTCTTCGACAACAGCAGGATCATGTCCTGATCGCCTTTGATTTCACCGCTCATCAGACGCATCATCTGCTGACGCAGATTCGGCATTTTACCAGACAAATCGTCCAGCGTTTCGAACGGGATTTCACATACCATCGAGGTTTCCAGCGCCTGCGCGAAACTCGGGTGATGACCGCTGCCGATGGCATCAAATCCCACCAGATCGCCTGCTAAATGGAAACCAGTGATTTGCTCGTCGCCTTGCTCAGTGATGGTATAACTTTTAATCGTACCGGAGCGGATGGCATAAAGCGATTTAAGTTCATCTCCAGCCTTAAACAGCGTCTGGCCTTTCTGAATAGGCTTCTTCCGCTCAATGATATTATCAAGCTGATCAAGCTCATGTTCGTTGAGTGTGAACGGGATGCAAAGCTGGCTGATGCTGCAATCCTGGCAATGGATAGCACAACCGCCAGACTGAATGCGCCGTATAATTCGCTTTTCCGGGATCATAGGTCTGCTCAAGCCGTAATTGATATTTGTCAATTTTAACATCTTTTTAGGGAGCAAGTAAGTCTAAGCAAACCTTAACAGCAGAGAATTCCGATATTAGATGTAAATATATGTCTATCTATTTGAAAACCCTTAAGTTGTTAAGGGTGACTTTACATAAAAGTGTGAACAAGCTGGCACAAATTGTTTAATGTTTACAGCAAAAGATAACCTTCGTGGCGCAATAACCACTCTTTTCGCTGAACTCCGCCTGCATATCCGGTCATGGTGCCGTTTCGGCCAATAACCCGATGGCAAGGTACGACGATGCTGATGGGATTCGATCCGTTTGCCGCACCAACGGCACGCGCCGCGCCAGGGCGGCCTAATTGTTCAGCCAGTTGGCCATAATGCATTACCTGCCCGCAGGGGATAGTGCGCAGTGTTTTCCAGACTTCGCGCTGAAATGGCGTCCCCCCCGTGGCAGTGGGAAGCGTATCAATAATGCTAAGATTACCGGCAAAATATTCACGAATCTTGTCGCTTAAACCACCTGGGTTGGTGGCAGAAATGCGCTCATAGCTTTCTTTGCGATAATGGATGTCCAGCAGCTGCACCATGCGTTCGCTGTACTCTTCCCATTCAACCGCCCGCAGGCGAAATTGCTCATCGCAAATCACCCACAGTGGACCCAGTGGCGTGGCAATTTTTTCTTCAAGTAATCTCAGCATCCGTTCTCTCTTAAGACAAACGTGGGTAAATACCCGGACCTATCGGCAAGCCAACAAGATACCACGCCAGCAACATCAGCAGCCATACCACCAAAAAGATTAATACTAACAAAAAGTAAGTACCAGGTTTCGCGTCTGGTTTGTCGCAGTATTTAAGCATAAAGCGATTTTTTGATTTTTCTGCCTGAAGAAATGAGGGCAAGCCATCACATGGATCGAGGGTGGGATAATTCCAGTCAGCGAAATTTTACCGTAGGCTATCCGTTATTTGATTCTGTGGCGTGATAGCCGCCAGACACCACTGATCTCGTCACTCATTCCCCAATCCCGGCGAGAATGTGGTTATTTACAGAGCTAAAAAATGAATAAAAAAATAGAGCCTGTCGACATCCACCAGACTCTACAGTACACACAACAGTGCATCCTCGTCTTAAATCCGGCCTGGGGTCCTGGTGACCGGTGACAGTGTTATAACGGTTTTACCCATCCGTTGCCAATTTTCTTCAGTGACAGATTTCACGAAAATATAAGTTAAATCATTTGTCTTGTGATTGCATAATCATGCATCGTTAATCGACGAGTAAATTTACCGGGTGAGTAGCCCGTTCGACGCTTAAACATATTGCCGAACGATTCAGCTGAGGCATAGCCCAGACGATGGGCAATTTTGGTCAACGAATATCCATCATCAAGAAGCGTCACTGCAGAAATAACGTGCATTTGCTGAACCCAGTGGCGAAATGTTAATCCCGTCTCTTTAACAAATAAGCGCATGAGTGTACGGCTACTGACGTTAATTTTATCCGCTAGATTATCCAGTGTTGGCAGATACCCTTGGTTGTTTAGCAAATTCTCACAAAGCTGCTGTAGCCGCTCATCATTTGGCCAAGGGAGTTCAAGTGACATTTTCACCCCCATTTTTATTTCCTGAAGTATCAGTGTCTCGAGGGCTGAAAAACGTAACTGTTGTTTATCTGTGGTACTTTGCGACGGTGGAAGTTGGTTAATTGCAATTAGTAATTCCCTTAACAGGGGTGAAATACCCGTCATGAAGCAAACTTTTCCCAGCGTTTCACTTTCCGCTTCTGAAACCAGTACGGTTTTTAAAAGTACGTTGCCTGTCGCAACAAACTTATGCGGCATTTGTGGGGGCAGCCAAAGCGCGCTGCTGGCATGCACTAGCCAGACGCTTTCTCCAGCCCATATACGAACGACTCCTTCAGCCGGGTAAAGCAACTGGGCATAGAGATGTTTATGCCAGGGAACTGTGCCTCCATTCAGATGTTCCGAATCTAGTCCGATAATGTGATGCCCTGGTGATGCTTTGGGTTGCAGTGTGATTGTCATTTACAGTAGGTATTTTGTCAGAAATCATCAAATAAGCCATGTTAAATTTTAAATATGACGTATGCAAGTTTCCGGATATATACGGTGTAAAGAGTGATGATAATTTCTAAAAAACAGCTTATTGGGGTGGTAGCGATCGGTATTCTTTTGGCTGGCGTTGTCTTTTTTATCTGGTGGGTAAGCAAAGGAAGATTTATACAGACGACGGATGATGCTTACATTGGTGGTAATATCACCACGGTGGCAAGTAAAGTTTCTGGTTATATTTCTGCTATAGAGGTGCGCGATAATCAGAGTGTAAAAAAAGGCGATATTATCCTGCGTCTCGATGATCGGGATTATCGTGCAAATGTCGCCAGGCTTGAGGCAAAAATAAAAAGTAGCAAAGCCAATCTCGAAAGCATTCAAGCCACTATTGCGATGCAGCAGTCGATAATTCAAAGTGCCAGTGAAACATGGCAGGCAGTAAAACATGAGGAGCAAAAGCGCCTGCGAGATACTGAACGTTATGAAAAACTCGCACAATCAGCGGCAATATCGCAACAAATTATTGATAACGCCAGGTTTGACTACCAGCAGGTCGCAGCAAAGGAGCGCAAAGCCGCGAACGATTTCCTGGTGGAGAAGCAACGGCTGGCAGTTTTATCTGCTCAGGAAGAAAACGTACGTGCAAGTATCGAAGAAGTTCAGGCCGCTTTGACTCAGGTACTACTGGATCTGGAATATACCCTTGTTCGTGCGCCGATTGATGGCATTGTCGCAAACCGCAGCGCCCATACAGGCAGTTGGGTGGAAGGCGGCACATCGTTAGTTTCACTAGTACCAGTCAGTGAGTTGTGGGTTAATGCAAATTATAAAGAAAACCAAATAGCGGGAATGAAGCCAGGAATGAAGGCTGAGATCCGTGCTGATATTCTCAAAGGGGAAGTGTTTCACGGTCACATTGAAAGCCTTTCCCCAGCGACAGGAGCCAGTTTCAGCTTGATTCCGATAGAAAATGCCACTGGCAATTTCACCAAAATTGTTCAGCGTGTCCCGGTACGGATTGTATTTGACGACGCAAAGGAATTAAAGCAACTTCTTCGCCCGGGACTGTCCGTCACCGTCAGTGTTGATGAGAGATGATGTCTATGCGTAAACATATTGCTTTCGCCAGTATGTGTATTGGATTATTTATTGCTCAGCTTGATATTCAAATTGTATCGTCATCCCTAAATGAAATAGGTGGTGGTCTGTCCGCAGGTAAAGACGAAATGGCCTGGCTTCAGACCAGCTATTTAATTGCCGAGATTATTGTTATTCCGCTCTCTGGGTGGCTGTCACGGGTATTTTCCACTCGTTGGCTTTTTACTCTATCCGCGGGAATATTTACTTTAATGAGTATCGCTTGTGGACTTGCATGGAATATTCAGATCATGATTTTTTTTCGTGCTTTACAGGGAGTTGCTGGCGCATCCATGATCCCTTTAGTTTTCACGACGGCGTTTATTTATTACCAGGGTAAAGAGTTGGGGTTGGCTGCTGCGGTAGTCAGTGCGCTGGCCTCACTGTCACCGACGCTAGGGCCAACTCTGGGGGGCTGGATCACTGATAACCTCGACTGGCGATGGCTATTTTATATCAATATATTACCGGGCATATATTTAGTTTTGAGTATTCCTTTTCTGGTTAATTTTGATAAACCTGATCTCTCTTTACTGAAAGTTGCTGATTATCCGAGTATTATCCTGTTGGCCATGACACTGGGATGTCTGGAATATACCCTTGAAGAAGGAGCGCGCTGGGGATGGCTGGATGATAATACTATTTTGCTGACATCAGTTCTGGCATTGGTAAGTTTTATTTTATTTGCTGCGCGTACACTTACAATATCCAATCCGATAATGGATCTTCATGCTTTTAAGGATAAAAATTTCACACTGGGATGTTTTTTTTCTTTTTCTGGAGGGGTTGGGATATTCTCTACTGTATATTTAATACCTGTGTTTTTGGGGCAGGTTCGCGGATTAAATGCCGAAGAGATAGGTTTTGCCGTTTGCACAACAGGTATTTTCCAGTTATTTTCTGTTCCCTTTTACTTCTGGTTAAGTAAAAAAATAAATCTGCGATGGCTGTTGATGGCGGGGCTGGGTGGATTTGTGTTTTCAATGTATCTTTTTACCCCTATAACCCACGAATGGGGATGGCAGGAGTTACTGTTTCCACAGGCAATTAGAGGGATTTCGCAGCAGTTTGCGATGGCCCCCATCGTAACATTAACGCTGGGGGGAATTCCAAAAGAACGGCTGAAGTTAGCCTCTGGTGTATTTAATTTAACACGTAATCTTGGGGGCGCAATTGGTATTGCCCTGTGTGGCTCTATTCTCAATAATCGAACTAATTTTCATTTTTCGAGAATGGGTGAAAAAATGGTTTCTGTTCCCCATGCGGTGAATGACTTCATTTCCAGAAGTGCTTTGTTTTTTAATCGCAGTGGAAGTGACCAGACATCGGAAATACTGGCTTCAACCAAATTATTGAGTCAATTGATGCTGAGGGAGGCGCAAACTATGGCATTTTCGGATACCTTTCTGCTAATCAGTGGTCTGTTATTTATCGCATTTTTGTTGGTTCCTGCTATGGATAAATCATCCTGATCGGAGCCTGTGCTGAATTAAACTCGGGCTAAACTGTTCGATACTGCTAACAGGCTAGTATAAAATGCTCCGCCTGCGCAGATACTCACAGGTATGAAGTAGAGTATTGTTTCAATCTGTGAAGGGAACGATGCAGTAAGTATGAACAATTAACCCGTCTGAATCACGACGTGTGAAGGTGCATAGGAGGTTACATGAACCTTGACGACAAATCGCTGTTTCTTGACGCCATGGAAGATGTCCAGCCGCTGAAACGTGCTACAGATGTCCACTGGCATCCAGCGCGTAACCAACGTGCGCCGCAGCGTATCGACACGCTGCAACTTGATAATTTCCTCACCACCGGATTTCTCGACATCATCCCGCTAAGTCAGCCGCTGGAGTTTCGGCGGGAAGGGTTGCAACATGGGGTGCTGGATAAGCTGCGCAGTGGTAAATATCCGCAACAGGCGAGCCTGAATCTTTTGCGCCAGCCGGTGGAAGAGTGCCGCAAAATGATGTTCAGTTTCATTCAACAAGCCCTGGCGGATGGTTTGCGTAACGTGCTGATTATTCATGGCAAAGGACGGGATGATAAATCGCATGCCAATATTGTCCGCAGCTATGTGGCGCGCTGGCTGACCGAATTTGATGATGTTCAGGCATATTGCACTGCGCTACCGCATCATGGCGGCAGCGGGGCGTGTTACGTCGCACTACGTAAAACAGCGCAGGCGAAGCAAGAAAACTGGGAGCGCCACGCTAAGCGCAGTCGTTGATCACGAGACGCATCCGTGGCTTATGCCGCCAGCACGCGGTTGCGTCCATCATTTTTCGCTCGATACAAAGCATCATCAACGCGTTTAAACAGTTCATCGATGCTTTCATTTCCTTCGTGATGCGCCACACCAATGCTGACAGTAAAGCGTGGTAAGCCCGAAATACTCACTTTTGCCACGCTTACGCGGATAGTTTCAGCCAGCGAAAGCGCGGTATCCAGTGGGGTTCTTGGTAGCAATAAGACAAACTCTTCGCCTCCCCAACGAAACACCAAATCGCCTTTGCGAGCGCAACTTTCGAGAGTGCGGGCAAGGGCGCATAACACCTCATCACCTTTAGAATGCCCATAGAGATCGTTAATGTGTTTAAAACGATCGGTGTCGATGAGCAACAAGCTGTAATCCTGAGCGATAGCGAGGTGCTGCATTTGGCCTGGCTCGGTAATGTGATAAAACTGTCGCCGATTCAGTAATCCGGTCATCGCATCATGGTGGGCTGCATGTTCCAGCTGCTCCTCCAGCCGTTTTTGCTCAGTAATATCATGCACAATACATAACATGAGCTTGTCGCCATAAATTTCAATCGGCCCGGCATAGGTCTGCACATGACGAGTCGAACCATCCGCCAGTTTATGAACAAAATTCAAAGGCTTATGACCACCGGGTAAATGCGAAATTTCATGCATGATAGGCATGACGCGACGCCCGAGCATATTTATTTCCCAGGTATGTTTCTGGCACATCGTTTCATGGTTATAGCCATAGAAATTGAGCGCGGCGAGGTTAGCATCAACGATTTGGCCATCTCGTGACGGGTCAATCAACAACATTGGTGCAGAGTTAGTCAGAAAAAAGCGCGCATAAAAACCTTGTTTTTTGCGCTGATAATTTGCTGAGCGACTGGCTTTTAAACCCAGCGTTGCCGGCGCTTCGATACCTTCGAAAATAATCACCGGTTCTGCTTCTGTAAGCTCTCGCAAAACAAGCCGACAGCTTAATGCTGTTTCCTCTTCTTTACGTTGAACGGTGAGGATTTCGATAATATCGTGTTGGTTTTGCAGATCGGAGAGGTATTTCGGCAATTCTTTTTGTGAGGAGACGGAATAGGGACCGGTTCGTAGCTGACTAAACGTGAGGTCTTGCATCAACAGTCGCGCCGCGCTGTTGGCATAAACTAACTGTTCCTCAAATGGCGAAACGATCCAGACAGGACTGGTGAGTAAGTCCAGGGTATTGAAGTTGTGCGTAATCATTGAGATCCCGTTATTTTTATCAATTTTTGTTGCTATCCGATCGCAAAAAAGCCACGTCATATGATCAGATAATTCTGATAATGATAGACGCTATTTAACACTTCACACGGTTTGTATATGGAAAAGCATTTTGCTTTTTGTATTCAATTTAGACAGAATTTTATTAATCATTTCAGGGTAATGGGGTGATGAGATGTTGCGTAACAGGGCCAGAAGGCTAGACTACAAAATAATGCGTTGATGATGGAGGCACTGTGGAAGCGATTAAGGGATCGGACGTTAATGTCCCGGATGCAGTATTTGCCTGGATGCTGGATGGTAGAGGCGGCGTTAAACCGCTGAAAAATACAGATGTGATTGATGAAGCGCATCCCTGCTGGCTCCACCTTAATTATGTACACCATGATAGCGCCCAATGGCTGGCGACAACACCGCTGCTTCCCAATAACGTACGTGATGCGCTGGCGGGCGAGAGCACACGGCCCCGAGTCAGCCGTCTCGGTGAAGGTACGCTGATTACATTGCGCTGTATAAACGGCAGCACCGATGAACGCCCCGATCAACTGGTCGCCATGCGTGTATATATGGACGGGCGGTTAATTGTTTCGACCCGACAACGCAAAGTGCTGGCGCTGGACGATGTGGTGAGCGATCTGGAAGAGGGCACTGGTCCGACCGATTGCGGGGGGTGGCTGGTTGATGTGTGCGATGCGTTGACCGATCATTCCAGCGAATTTATCGAGCAGCTGCACGATAAAATTATCGACCTCGAAGATAATCTTCTCGATCAGCAAATTCCACCGCGTGGATTCCTGGCTCTGCTGCGCAAACAATTAATTGTGATGCGTCGCTATATGGCGCCGCAACGTGATGTTTATGCTCGTCTTGCCAGTGAACGTTTGCCGTGGATGAGCGATGACCAACGCCGTCGGATGCAGGATATTGCCGATCGCCTTGGGCGCGGTCTTGACGAAATCGACGCCTGTATAGCACGGACTGGCGTGATGGCGGATGAAATCGCTCAGGTGATGCAGGAAAATTTAGCTCGTCGTACCTATACAATGTCGTTGATGGCAATGGTCTTTTTACCCAGTACGTTTCTGACAGGGTTATTTGGCGTCAACCTTGGTGGGATCCCTGGCGGCGGATGGCAATTTGGATTTTCAATTTTTTGTATTCTGTTAGTTGTTCTTATTGGTGGTGTTGCTTTATGGTTGCATCGTAGTAAATGGTTGTAACAAAAGCAATTTTTCCGGCTGTCTGTATACAAAAACGCCGTAAAGTTTGAGCGAAGTCAATAAACTCTCTACCCATTCAGGGCAATATCTCTCTTGCAGGTGAATGCAACGTCAAGCGATGGGCGTTGCGCTCCATATTGTCTTACTTCCTTTTTTGAATTACTGCATAGCACAATTGATTCGTACGACGCCGACTTTGATGAGTCGGCTTTTTTTTGCCTGTTATTTATCAGCGTCTACCCTTTAAGAGTCCACCCAATGACCGGAGGGAAATATGACGACACTTATTTATTTGCAAATTCCTGTCCCTGAACCGATTCCTGGCGATCCTGTTCCAGTACCTGATCCGATCCCTCGCCCGCACCCCATGCCTGACCCACCACCCGATGAAGAACCGATTAAATTGTCGCATCGTGAGCGTAGATCTGCGAGGATACGCGCCTGCTGACTTTGCGTCGATGACCACGAGAATAGATTGTGACCGCTTTTTCTACCCTGAATGTTTTGCCTCCCGCCCAACTCACAAACCTTAATGAGTTGGGTTATTTAACCATGACGCCGGTGCAGGCCGCCGCGCTTCCGGCGATCCTTGCCGGAAAAGATGTTCGCGTGCAGGCGAAAACCGGCAGCGGCAAAACGGCGGCTTTTGGCCTCGGCTTGTTACAGCAAATTGATGCGTCGCTATTTCAAACCCAGGCTTTAGTGCTGTGTCCTACGCGTGAACTGGCGGATCAGGTGGCAGGTGAATTGCGTCGGCTGGCGCGTTTTCTGTCAAATACCAAAATTTTGACGTTGTGCGGTGGTCAACCGTTCGGTATGCAGCGTGATTCGTTACAACATGCGCCGCATATTATCGTGGCAACGCCGGGCCGTTTGCTGGATCACCTGCAAAAAGGCACTGTATCACTGGATGCGTTGAATACGCTGGTGATGGATGAGGCCGACCGCATGCTGGATATGGGATTTAGTGACGCCATTGATGATGTCATCCGTTTTGCGCCAGCATCTCGGCAGACGCTTCTGTTTTCGGCAACCTGGCCGGAAGCCATCGCCGCAATCAGCGGAAGAGTGCAACGCGATCCTTTAGCGATTGAAATTGACTCAACAGATGCTCTGCCACCTATTGAACAACAATTTTATGAGACATCCAGCAAAGGCAAAATTCCTCTGTTGCAACGGTTATTAAGCTTGCATCAGCCATCCTCTTGCGTGGTGTTTTGCAATACCAAAAAAGATTGCCAGTCTGTCTGCGACGCGCTGAATGAAGTAGGGCAAAGTGCATTGTCGTTACACGGCGATCTGGAGCAACGCGATCGCGATCAGACCCTGGTACGTTTTGCTAACGGTAGCGCCCGTGTACTGGTCGCGACTGATGTTGCTGCGCGTGGTCTGGATATAAAATCGCTTGAGCTGGTGGTGAACTTTGAGCTGGCGTGGGACCCTGAAGTTCATGTACATCGCATCGGTCGTACAGCTCGTGCAGGAAATAGCGGTCTGGCGATCAGTTTCTGTGCCCCGGAAGAAGCACAGCGGGCCAATATCATTTCTGACATGTTGCAGATAAAACTTAACTGGCAAACGCCGCCAGCGAATAGTTCCATTGTGCCACTGGAAGCAGAAATGGCAACGTTGTGTATCGATGGCGGGAAAAAAGCCAAAATGCGCCCGGGTGATGTATTAGGTGCGCTGACAGGAGACATCGGGCTTGATGGCGCAGATATTGGCAAAATTGCCGTGCATCCGGCGCATGTCTATGTCGCGGTGCGTCAGGCTGTTGCTCATAAAGCATGGAAACAGCTACAGGGTGGGAAGATTAAAGGAAAAACGTGCCGGGTGCGGTTATTAAAATAATGAAATGTTGAATTGCAGGGTGCAAGAGTAAACATCTTCTTCGGCATTGCCGGATGTGACGCTGGCCGCGTCTTATCCGGCCTCCATAAGAGTAGCCCGATACGCTTGCGCATCGGGCGCTATCCGGGTTATTTCACTTCAACCACATTCAGCCGTAACTCATCCAACTGATTTTCATCTTCTTCAGGCTGCCAGCCCGCTGGTTGTAGTGGGATCTCTTCGCGATCAAACGCCAGATCACCCCCGTTAACCACTTCAGAACCGTGGGTAATGCCTTTGAAATCGAACAGGTTGGTATCGCACAGATGCGACGGCACCACATTCTGCATTGCGCTGAACATCGTCTCGATACGCCCCGGATAACGTTTATCCCAGTCACGCAACATGTCAGCAATTACCTGACGTTGCAGGTTAGGCTGAGAACCGCACAGGTTGCACGGAATAATCGGGAACGCTTTTGCATCGGCAAAGCGCTGAATATCTTTCTCGCGGCAGTAGGCCAGCGGACGAATCACGATATGTTTGCCATCATCGCTCATCAGTTTCGGAGGCATACCTTTCATCTTGCCACCGTAGAACATATTTAAGAACAGCGTTTGCAGGATATCGTCACGATGGTGACCCAGCGCGATCTTCGTCGCCCCCAGTTCCGTTGCGGTGCGATAAAGGATACCGCGACGAAGACGAGAACACAGTGAGCAAGTGGTTTTGCCCTCCGGAATCTTCTCTTTCACGATACCGTAAGTGTTCTCTTCAACAATCTTGTACTCAACGCCCAGCGTTTCAAGATACTCGGGCAGAACGTGTTCCGGGAAGCCCGGTTGCTTTTGATCGAGGTTAACAGCCACCAGCGAAAAATTGATTGGCGCGCTTTGCTGCAAATTGCGCAGAATCTCCAGCATGGTATAGCTGTCTTTACCCCCGGAGAGGCAAACCATGATGCGATCGCCTTCTTCAATCATATTGAAGTCAGCAATGGCTTCGCCCACGTTACGACGCAGACGTTTTTGTAATTTGTTCAGGTTGTATTGTTCTTTCTTTGTAATTTGTTGATTTTCTTGCATTATTTCAGTTCTCTGGTACTAAGTGGGGCATATTGAGGGCAAATTTTGCAACTACGATAACCGCGCATTCAACATGGCTACCTGTTCGTCGTTCATGTCATCAATCCACATACCGTAAATTTCATACACCATCTGCGCAGTTTCATGCCCCATCTGGCTGGCTATAAATGCCGGGTTCGCTCCTGCCGTCAACAGCCAGCAGGCAAAAGTATGTCGCGTATGGTACGGATTACGGCGGCGAATACCAGCACGTTTTACTGCTGCATTCCATCTCGCTCCCAAATAGTCGTAGTGAAATCTGATGGGAAAGCCTTGCTTAGCATGCTGGTGTTGCGCTACCCGTACAGGATGCGGTAACACAGGAAGAAATTAGAACAGAAACTGTGGCGGACATTGTGCATTCGTTGCCAGGCGGAGAAATAGAACGCTACAACAAGTGCAGAATATAATTTTTCGCAAGTGCCAGAATAGCGATATTATGCAGTGTTTTTTAGTTTTCTATCAGGGGATATTTTGTGAAACTTTTCGGTGAATAAAATAATTCTCTGTAATAAATGATGGGTATGGTTGGTGGTTATATTTGCGCATGGAAATATTACATTGGATATGAATGTATTTCAAATGAAAGAACCATGACACCCGAATGGAGTTAGGGATTCATTACGTATCTAATCTAAAGAATAAGAAAAATACTTAATTCATTGTGGGTGGTGATGATATCTTGATATGTAAAAATGGTTCTCTTAATAAGATGTAACTAGCTTATTACTTATCCATAGCACAAGAAATGGTCCTGTATCTGCGTTGCCATGAAATAAGATAGGCCTAAATGTAATAAAGAGTTGCATGACAAAATTACTAAAGTTCACAATAAAAAAGAATTAAGTTTTTTGTTCAAGTATTTTTTTAGTGTATTGTTTTGAAATGTTCTACGCTGCTCTAGCCTTCAGTCTGAAGAGGGCTTGAATCGTGATGTCAGTTCGATTGACATAATGTTATTAATAATGTTTACGTTTGAATGTGAAATATGCTTAACTATGCCTTGATTGTTAATCACAGGGACTGACTATGAGAAAAATACTGATGTATTTATGTATTAGCATATGGATTGTTATATCATGCGTGCCTATCATATTAACTAGCGAGTATTTAACAGAGGCGAGTATAATGGCATTGATGTTTGGTCATGCCAATGCACTATGTATTGGGGTTTTTATTTCTATTATTTATATAGAATGCTGGAGGTAAATAGTGTGAACAGCATTAGTTTGATGATTTTATACTGAACTAAAGGGGGAAAGAGGTAACGAAAAAAGACCTCCACCAGGTACGAATCTGAGGCGGGCAGATGGAGGTCGATATCTACACGATTAAATTGATAAGTAAAAGTCCCATCAGGGATTGATTTGTTCGAGTCTAATTTAAAGTAATTTCAACGATTTGGCAGAATTTCTTAGAGTTAATGATTTTCAAGTTTTCGATTACCAGGAAAAAGGCTGGGTGCTGATAAAATAGTCATCTGCATTCCTTAAATTGTGTAAGGGTGAAAGGATAAAATTCAATTTAAAGGCGGTGCAATATTAGCACCATCTTATATATGTAATGATTGATTTGCCTCTTTATTCTACTGTTGAGATTATTGTTTCCGAAAATTGATTATTATAAGCGCGAAAAGAAATGCTACAGCAAATAAGAGGACGATTGTCGGCGCTGGGGCTCTGTCGAGAAAATATAATAACCATACGCCTGATATTGTTATTGATATCGTTACGGCGATAAGTAATGCCTTATGAAAGCGATGCGTGATGAGAACAGCAATAGACCCTGGAGCTATTAATAGTATATAGACAGAATAATTCCGACTGCTTTTAATGTGGCAAAAATGGTAGGCGATACCATGCAGAGTAAACCGTAATGTAATAATGATATCTGTAATCCGCTGACTTGTGCCTGTTGATAGTCAAGACAAAAATTCCTGAAAAAACGATACCTATAATGGTATCTTTCTTTATGATGCTATTATCTTTCAGATAGCCAGTTGCAATTGCACAAGACAGTCCTACAATAAATGCACCAATTCCCAGCGGCATACCTATAATCCAGGCTAGAACTATGCCAGGAAACATTGCGTGGTTCATTGCATCTCCTATTAGCGCCCAGTCTTTTAATACCAGAAAAACTGATAATAATGCACAGGGGAACGATATTATAATAGCGATTATCAATGCATAATTCATAAATTTAAATTGTAATGATTAGAGGGGAAAATGTCAGCACATTTGCGAAATGAATCAAAAAGCCCGCAGCAATGTGCGGGCGTTAGTGTCAGCGCACAACCAGCACGGAGCACTCTGCGTGACGCACTACAGCTGCGGCGTTAGAACCGAGCAGATAAGTGGTGATATCCGGTCGATGGGAAGCAATGATGATCATATGAGCGGGGATCTTCTTCGCCAATTCCAGAATGCGGTCTTTGGGCGAGCCTTCTTCAACATGGACATGCACTCTGTCGGTTGGCAGTTTAAATTTTTTAATGATCTCTTCCAGTTGCGATTTGGCTTCCGCTTTCAGGTCATCCATTGCCGGTAATTCTGCGGAATAGGCTAAACCCAGAGAGGCATAGTAGGGCAGCGAAGGTATTACCGTCAGGAAATGAACCTCTGCATCATCAATCTTGGCCTCTGCCTCAACGTGGCTAATCACGCGTTGAGTTAATTCTGAATCGGAAATGTCGATAGGGACAAGAATCGTTCTGTTCATAAAACCTCCTGTTTTAGTATCCGCATAAAGTGTAACGCCAGATGACACTTTTTGTGTAATGACGGAGTTCACATTTTTAATTTAGATCAAAGGAGGAAGAATAAGCAGAAAAAGCCCGCCAAAACAGCGGGCAGGGGGATTTAGAACTGATAAACCAGACCTAAAGCGACAATATCATCGGTAGAGATGCCGTTGGCAGCGTAGAAACTGTCATCTTCATCCAACAGGTTGATTTTATAGTCAACATAGGTGGACATGTTTTTATTGAAATAGTAAGTCGCGCCAACATCGGCGTATTTAACCAGATCTTTATCATCAACACCTGCTGGGTTGTCTGCACCACCGGCAGCGTGCAGGTCACGGCCTTTAGACATCAGGAAAGAGACTGCCGGACGCAGACCAAAATCAAACTGGTACTGTGCAGTGACTTCAAAGTTCTGGGTTTTGTTTGCAACAGCATAATCGCTGTCGCCAAACGGGGTCATATTACGCGTTTCTGAATACATGGTTGCCAGGTAAATATTGTTAGCATCGTATTTTAGCCCAGCAGTCCACGCGTCTGCTTTATCACCACTCGCCGCAGTATGGTTAACCTGGTCATTGGTGCGGTCAGAAGAGGTGTATGCCGCACCAGCGCTAAAGCCCATGCCTAAATCATATGTTGTGGAAAGACCCCAGCCGTCACCGTTTTCATGGCGAACATCACGTCCGTTGTTGGTGCCTTCCTGACCATTACTGGCACCTTCGTTGTTACCTTGATACTGCACCGCGAAGTTCAGACCATTTACCAGACCGAAGAAATCAGTATTACGATAAGTCGCGACGCCATTGGCACGACCAGTCATAAAGTTGTCTGCATTGGTATAAGAGTCACCGCCAAATTCAGGTAGCATATCAGTCCAGCCTTCGATGTCGTACATTACGCCATAATTACGTCCGTAATCGAAAGAACCGTAATCTGCAAATTTCAGTCCGGCAAATGCCAGACGGGTCCATGACTGGTTTGTTGAAGATTCGGTGTTGTTTGCCTGAATATTGTATTCCCATTGACCGTAGCCAGTGAGTTGATCGTTAATTTGGGTTTCGCCTTTAAAACCCAAACGAGCATAGCTCTGGTCGCCATCTTTCGCTGAATTATCAGAAAAATAATGCAGGCCATCAACTTTGCCATACAGATCTAATTTGTTGCCGTCTTTATTATAAACTTCGGCTGCATGTGCAGCACCTGCAGCGAGCAGGGCAGGAATTAAGAGTGCCAGTACTTTGCTTTTCATTGAATAAATCCTTTAGTTATTTTATTTGCCTTTCATCCCCATTTTGGGGAGTGAAAACATCCTAAAGGAGAAGTTCAGTTAGCCGATAAATATCATTTGTTACGCCTTAAGTAAAACCTTAATTAAATAATTATTCTGAAATGATAATAAGTCTGGTGAATGTATTGGAGATAACGCATACAAAATAAAAATTATACTTTTAATTTTCTATGCGTTATTCTGCGCGGGTTATATGCCTTTATTGTCACAGATTTTATTTTCTGTTGGGCCATTGCATTGCTACTGATTTTCCAACATATAAGAAGACAAGCCCGAACAGTCGTCCGGGCTTTTTTTTAGAATTGGATAATCCTTATCCAGAGCATTTAATCGGTGTTGCTTTTTTCCGCTTTTCCGGCCATTTGTGCCAGGAAGTCATAGCGTTTTTGCAAATCAGCTGCAGCATCTTTCCATAACTGTTCTGCCACTTCTGGCTGCTGCGAATTCAGACGACGGAAACGCTGCTCGTGAAGTAACGTTTTTTCAAGTGCTTCTGACGGCGGGCGTGAATCCAGCGCCAGCGGCAGTTTGCCTTCATCGGCACGACGAGGATCGAAGCGATATAACGGCCAGAAGCCGGTAGCAGTGAGTTGGCGCATCTGATCGTGGCTGAGTGCCAGATCGTAACCATGCTCTTCACACGGGCTATAAGCGATGATCAGCGATGGCCCCGGATACGCTTCCGCTTCCTGAATCGCTTTCACCGTCTGGTTGAGTTGCGCGCCGAGAGAAATCTGCGCCACATAAACATGACCATACATCATCATACTGACGCCAAGATCTTTACGCGCTTTACGTTTGCCGTGCTCGCCAAACTTAGTTACTGCACCCAGCGGTGTCGCTTTCGACGCCTGACCACCGGTGTTGGAATAGCATTGCGTATCCAGCACCAGAATGTTGACGTTTTCCGTCAAACTCAATACATGATCCAGACCGCCAAAGCCGATATCGTAAGCCCAGCCATCGCCACCAATCAGCCAGATTGATTTTTCCACCAGTGCATCTGCGTCACGCAGCAGTTCATGTGCTTCGGCAACATCGTTGAGTTGCTGGCGTAAAGCTGCAACCTGTTCACGACGAACCTCTGGCGTGGCGTCTGATTTCAACGCAGTCAGTAATTCCGCCGGGATTTTATCGGCAAATTGATCGAGCAGACGCAGCACGCGGACACGGTGTTGATCGACCGTCAGGCGGAAACCAAGGCCAAATTCGGCGTTATCTTCAAACAGCGAGTTCGCCCATGCCGGTCCACGACCGTTGGCATCGGTGGTATATGGTGTTGAAGGCAGGTTACCGCCGTATATTGAAGAACAGCCAGTGGCATTAGCGATCAACATCCGGTCGCCATAGAGCTGAGTCAGCAATTTAATATACGGCGTCTCGCCACAACCGGAGCAAGCACCTGAATATTCAAACAGCGGTGTAATCAGCTGCGATGTACGAATATCAATACGTTCCAGTTTGCTACGGTCGATTTCTGGCAGGTTGAGGAAGAAATCGTAATTGATTTTCTCTTCTTCGACATGTTCCAGGCGCGACATCATATTGATGGCTTTAATCTCTGGATTCTGACGGTCTTTCGCCGGGCAAACTTCGACGCACAGGTTACAACCGGTGCAATCTTCCGGAGCCACCTGCAAGACATATTTCTGCCCGCGCATATCACGCGATTTCACATCCAGCGAATGCAGGCTGGCAGGGGCGTTTTCCATCGCTTCAGGCGGTACCACTTTTGCGCGAATAGCTGAGTGTGGGCAAGCGGCGACACAGTGGTTACATTGGGTACAGAGTTCCTCTTTCCAGATGGGGATCTCTTCGGCGATATTGCGTTTTTCCCAGCGCGTGGTGCCCATCGGCCAGGTGCCGTCTGGCGGCAGCGCCGAAACGGGGAGGGCGTCGCCAAGCCCGGCGAGCATCGCAGCGGTTACGGTTTTCACGAAATCAGGAGCGGCATCGGAAACCACTGGCGGTCGATTGGCGCTATGCGGATTAACTGGCTGCAGTGGAACTTCTTCTACGGATTCACGTGCCAGCGCCAGAGCCTGCCAGTTGCGTTCCACCAGATCCTGGCCTTTGCTACTGTAACTTTTGGCAATCGCACCCTGCAATTCTGCCAGGGCGCTATCGCCAGGCAGAATCTGCGTCAGATGGAAAAAAGCCATCTGCATGACGGTATTAATACGGGCCGCCAGGCCACATTCGCGGGCGATTTTCGCCGCGTTAATCACATAGAAGCGCGCTTTTTTCTGGTTTAGCACGGCCTGAACTTCCTGCGGCAAGCGCGACCACACTTCAGCTGCGCTGTACGGCGTGTTGAGCAGGAAAATGCCGCCAGGTTTTAAACGCTCAGCCATCTGATATTTATCGATAAACTGCAACTGGTGGCAGCCAACAAAATCAGCCTGGGAAATGAGATAAGCGGAACGAATCGGCTGTTCGCTCACGCGAAGGTGAGAAACCGTCAGGCCGCCCGCCTTTTTGGAGTCGTAAACAAAATAGCCCTGTGCGTACCACGGCGTGGAATTTCCGATAATCTTGATATTGTTTTTGGTCGCGGAAACGCTGCCATCACTACCAAGGCCATAAAACAAGGCTTCCAGTTTCGCCGAGTTTGGTAGGGTGTTTTCCGGCAACGGCAGTGACAGATTGGTTACATCATCGTAAATACCAACCGTAAAGCGCGCTTTCGGTTTAGCCGCGTTGAGCTCGGCAAATACCGCCAGTACACAGTCCGGGCCAAATTCTTTGGATGAAAGACCATAGCGCCCACCAATGACACGGGGCAGGGTTTCACGCTCGCCATTATTAAAGGCTTCTGCCAGTGCGGTCATCACATCCAGATAGAGCGGTTCTGCCTGGGCACCAGGCTCTTTGGTTCTGTCCAGTACCGCCACGTTGCGCACGGATCCCGGCAGAGCTTGCAGCAAGTGTTTGGCGGAGAAGGGGCGGTACAGGCGAACTTTCAGCACGCCGACTTTTTCGCCACGGGTCAGCAATTCATCAACCACTTCTTCACATGTGCCAATGGCTGAGCCCATCAGGATAATTACCCGTTCCGCTTGCGGATGCCCGTAATACTCAAACGGCTGATACTGACGACCTGTCGCGGCAGCGAAATCATTCATCGCCTGTTCAACATGGTCATAGACCGCGTTGTACCATGGGTTGGTGGCTTCGCGAGACTGGAAATAAGTGTCAGGATTGGCGGACGTACCGCGGATCACCGGATGTTCCGGGTTGAGTGCCCGGGCGCGATGAGCATCAATTTCTGCCTGCGGCATCAGTTCAAGAATCGTGTCATCGGCCAGCGGGACAATTTTATTGATTTCGTGAGATGTGCGGAAACCATCAAAGAAATGAATAAATGGCACGCGGCTTTTCAGCGTCGCGATGTGCGAAATGAGAGCAAAGTCTTGCGCTTCCTGGACGCTTGCTGCACACAACATCGCGCAACCCGTTTGGCGCACCGCCATAACGTCGGAATGATCGCCAAAAATAGAGAGTGCATGTGTGGCAACGGTACGTGCCGCAACATGCAGGACAAACGGCGTCAGTTCGCCTGCCAGTTTGTACAGCGTTGGGATCATCAGCAGCAAACCCTGCGATGACGTAAACGATGTTGAGAGGGCACCAGTTTGCAAAGCACCATGCACGGTAGCGATAGCACCCGCTTCCGACTGCATTTCAACCACGCGTGGTGTGTCTCCCCAAACGTTTTTCAAGCCGTTTCCGGCCCATGCATCAGCCTGTTCTGCCATCGTGGAACTGGGGGTAATAGGGTAGATGGCGATAACTTCACTGGTGCGAAACGCCACCGAAGCAACCGCGCCATTACCGTCAATAGTAATCATATGACACCCTTACATTGCGCAAATGAGGGGCGCACGAAATTGCTGCGCGCCCAGTAGTAATCGTTCAATTTTAGCAAATGGCTTTCTTCTGCATTTTCGCTTTTGTGTCCCCCACATCAGCGTAATGAATGTTTTGATCAAACAGAGGGCAAAAAAATAGCCATAAAAAAGTAAAAATGCGGGGCAACGCGCAGGACAGCTCTCGACGCCGCCCTCTGTGCTGCCTATTATTTATGGCGGTGTCGTTTGGCTTGAAGATCAGAGGAAGAAAAGATGCGAGCAGCGTTTTGGGTAGGGTGTGCCGCTTTATTGTTGTCGGCGTGTAGTAGTGAACCTGTTCAGCAGGCGACTGCGGCGCACGTAGCGCCAGGTTTAAAAGCGTCGATGTCCAGTAGTGGAGAAGCAAATTGTGCAATGATCGGCGGTTCGCTTTCTGTTGCCCGTCAACTGGATGGTACGGCGATTGGGATGTGTGCATTACCCAACGGCAAACGCTGTAGCGAACAGTCACTTGCCGCCGGGAGCTGTGGCAGCTATTAATTCATTAAATCCGCCAGCTTATAAGTTAATGTCTGTTTCGCGGTCGCCAGCGTTAACTGGTTCGCGGTCAGATCCACTTGTGCACCTTCTTTCAGCATTTCGCTAATGGTGTTATCGAGTTCATTAAGCTGCGGGTTAGCGCACATCATACGGGTCATTGCCAGCCCTTTGGCGGTCAGTTCACCATTAGACAGTTTGCCTTCACCGCTAAAGCGGTTACACATGCTGCCGGAAATCATCATCTTTTCACCAAAGCTGATTTCTGGCGGATTTTTATCGCTGGTCACGGGCTTACCGTTTACGCTTTCCAGCACAAAGCGATGATGCTGTAGCTGTTCTGGCGTTACAGCAATTTTGTCACTACTTACACATCCCGCCATCAGCAGGCTTAGCGCAACAAGCGCGGCTACTTTCTTCATTGTGGTTCTCAATTACTGTTTCTGATTCAGGACTATTTTAAGAATAGAGGATGAAAGGTCTTTGGGGATTATCTGAATAAGCTCCCCTGGAATGCAGGGGAGCGGCAAGATTAAACCAGTTCGTTCGGGCAGGTTTCGCCTTTTTCCAGATTGCTTAAGTTTTGCAGCGTAGTCTGAGAAATACTGGTCAGAGCTTCTGCTGTCAGGAATGCCTGGTGCCCGGTAAACAACACGTTGTGGCAGGCAGACAAGCGACGGAATACGTCATCCTGGATCACGTCGTTGGATTTATCTTCAAAGAACAGATCGCGTTCGTTCTCATACACGTCCATACCCAACGAACCAATTTTCTGATTTTTCAGCGCTTCAATTGCCGCCTGAGAATCAATCAATGCACCGCGACTGGTATTGACGATCATCACGCCATTTTTCATCTGATCGAAGGCGGCTTCGTTCAACAGATGGTAGTTTTCCGGTGTCAGCGGGCAGTGCAGAGAGATAACGTCTGATTCAGAGAACAGGGTTGGCAGATCGACATACTCCACACCGAGTTCCAGCGCCGCCGCACTTGGATACGGATCGAACGCCAGCAGACGCATACCAAAACCTTTCAGAATGCGCAGCATCGCCACACCGATTTTACCGGTACCGATAACGCCTGCCGTTTTGCCATACATAGTAAAGCCGGTCAGACCTTCCAGAGAGAAGTTAGCGTCACGGGTACGCTGATACGCGCGGTGAATACGGCGGTTCAGCGTCATCATCATACCGATGGCGTGTTCAGCAACGGCCTCTGGATCATAGGCTGGAACACGGACTACTTTGAGCCCCAGTTCTTTTGCCGCGTCAAGGTCGACGTTATTGAAACCGGCACAGCGCAGGGCGATATATTTAACGCCGTGCTTTTTCAGCTCTTCCAGCACCGGGCGGCTGCCGTCATCGTTTACGAAAATACATACCGCTTCGCAGCCATTGGCAGTTTTAGCGGTTTTTTCCGTCAGCAGAAAGTCAAAAAATTCCAGCTCAAAGCCAAAGGACTCGTTCACCTGTTGCAGGTACTTCTTGTCGTACTGTTTTGTGCTATAAACGGCGAGTTTCATAAGACTTTCTCCAGTGATGTTGAATCACATTTAAGCTACTAAAAATATTTTACAAAATTTCAAATATAATTGAAAGATATGGCGATATTGAAAAATTCATCAACAACTATGCTTAGTGTAGGCGCAACCTTCAACTGAACGGTTAAACATGCCACAATACCCGTATTGAATGCTTAATTTTTCGCTAAATCAGGATATTAACTACCCATGCTGGGTAAATATAAAGCCGTTCTCGCGCTGTTATTACTGATTATTCTTGTGCCGTTGACGCTGCTGATGACGCTCGGGCTGTGGGTTCCCACGCTGGCGGGCATCTGGCTACCGCTCGGGACACGTATTGCATTAGATGAAAGCCCACGCATTACGCGTAAAGGTTTAATCATCCCCGATCTCCGTTATCTGGTGGGAGATTGTCAGCTTGCGCATATCACCAACGCCAGCCTTTCACATCCCAGCCGCTGGTTATTGAGCGTCGGCACGGTAGAACTTGATTCTGCTTGTCTGGCGAAATTGCCGCAGACGGAGCAATCGCCAGCCGCTCCAAAAACCCTCGCGCAGTGGCAGGCCATGTTGCCTAACACCTGGATCAATATCGATAAACTGATTTTTTCTCCCTGGCAGGAATGGCAGGGAAAACTCTCTCTCGCATTAACCTCCGATATCCAGCAACTGCGTTATCAGGGCGAAAAAGTTAAATTTCAAGGCCAGCTGAAAGGGCAACAACTTACAGTCAGCGAACTGGATGTCGTCGCGTTTGAAAATCAGCCGCCGGTAAAACTGGTGGGGGAATTTACTATGCCGCTCGTGCCGGATGGACTTCCGGTAAGTGGTCATGCTACTGCGACGTTAAACTTACCGCAGGAGCCTTCACTGGTGGATGCCGAGCTGGACTGGCAGGAAAATAGCGGGAAATTGATTGTGCTGGCACGGGATAACGGCGATCCGTTGCTCGATTTGCCGTGGCAAATTACTCGTCAACAATTGACCGTAAGCGATGGTCGCTGGAGCTGGCCGTATGCAGGTTTTCCTTTGAGTGGCCGACTGGGTGTTAAAGTCGACAACTGGCAGGCAGGGCTCGAGAACGCTCTGGTCAGCGGGCGACTGAGTGTGCTGACCCAGGGGCAAGCGGGTAAAGGCAACGCGGTGTTAAATTTTGGCCCAGGAAAATTAAGCATGGATAACAGCCAGCTGCCTCTGCAGCTGACCGGTGAAGCGAAACAGGCGGACCTCATTTTATATGCCCGTTTACCTGCGCAGCTAAGTGGAAGTCTGTCTGACCCAACGCTGACCTTTGAGCCTGGCGCGTTACTTCGTTCAAAGGGAAGAGTCATTGATTCGCTGGACATCGATGAAATCCGCTGGCCTTTAGCGGGTGTAAAAGTCACCCAACGTGGTGTTGACGGACGTTTGCAGGCCATTTTGCAGGCGCATGAAAATGAACTGGGCGATTTCGTGCTGCATATGGATGGGCTGGCGAATGATTTTCTCCCTGACGCTGGCCGCTGGCAGTGGCGCTACTGGGGAAAAGGGAGTTTTACACCGATGAATGCCACCTGGGATGTCGCAGGAAAAGGTGAGTGGCATGACAGCACGATTACGCTGACCGATCTCTCCACCGGTTTCGACCAGTTACAATACGGTACGATGACGGTAGAAAAGCCGCGATTAATTCTCGACAAGCCCGTCGTCTGGGGACGTGACGCACAGCATCCCTCCTTCAGCGGCGCTCTGTCACTGGACGCCGGGCAAACGCTGTTCACTGGCGGCAGTGTGTTACCGCCATCAACCTTAAAATTTAGTGTCGATGGGCGCGATCCGACGTATTTCCTCTTTAAAGGCGATTTACATGCTGGTGAGATTGGCCCGGTTCGGGTAAATGGTCGCTGGGACGGTATTCGTCTGCGCGGTAACGCCTGGTGGCCTAAACAATCACTGACTGTATTCCAGCCGCTGGTGCCACCCGACTGGAAGATGAACTTACGCGATGGTGAACTGTATGCTCAGGTTGCATTTTCAGCTGCGCCTGAACAAGGATTCCGCGCGGGGGGGCACGGCGTATTGAAAGGCGGTAGTGCCTGGATGCCAGATAATCAGGTTAACGGTGTCGATTTTGTCCTGCCTTTCCGTTTTGCCGATGGAGCCTGGCATCTGGGGACTCGCGGTCCCGTTACGTTGCGAATTGCCGAAGTGATTAATCTGGTGACAGCGAAAAATATTACGGCTGATTTGCAAGGTCGTTATCCGTGGACTGAAGAAGAACCATTGCTGTTGACTGATGTTAGCGTCGATGTGTTAGGCGGTAACGTGCTGATGAAACAATTACGTATGCCGCAACATGACCCGGCGCTGTTGCGGCTGAATAATCTTTCCTCCAGCGAACTGGTTAGCGCCGTCAATCCGAAACAATTCGCCATGTCCGGGGCATTTAGTGGTGCATTGCCGTTATGGCTAAACAACGAAAAATGGATAGTGAAAGACGGCTGGCTGGCAAATAGCGGGCCGATGACCTTGCGGCTGGATAAAGACACCGCAGATGCGGTGGTGAAAGACAATATGACCGCGGGTTCAGCAATTAACTGGTTGCGCTATATGGAAATTAGCCGTTCATCGACAAAAATTAATTTAGATAATCTCGGTTTATTAACCATGCAGGCCAATATTACAGGTACCAGTCGCGTTGATGGTAAAAGCGGTACGGTAAATCTTAATTACCATCATGAAGAGAATATTTTTACGCTGTGGCGCAGTTTACGCTTTGGCGATAATCTCCAGGCATGGCTGGAGCAGAACGCGCGTCTGCCGGGAAATGACTGTCCGCAAGGAAAAGAGTGTGAGGATAAACAATGAAAATTTTACTGGCTGCGTTGACGTCATCTTTTATGCTGGTTGGCTGTACGCCTCGCATTGAAGTCGCTGCACCTAAGGAACCGATCACTATCAATATGAACGTTAAAATTGAGCATGAGATCATCATCAAGGCAGACAAAGATGTCGAAGAGCTGCTTGAGACCCGTAGCGATCTTTTTTGAGGTGATGATGAAAAGAACATTACTTCTTTGTGCATTTCTTGTTGGCTTGGTAAGCAGCAATGTAATGGCATTGACTCTGGATGAAGCCAGAACTCAGGGGCGGGTAGGCGAAACATTTTATGGTTATCTGGTTGCGCTGAAAACAGATGCTGAAACTGAGAAATTAGTAACCGACATCAATGCCGAACGTAAAGCGAGCTATCAACAACTGGCAAAGCAGAATAATGTGTCGGTGGATGATATCGCGAAACTCGCCGGGCAAAAGCTTGTAGAACGGGCCAAACCCGGGGAATATGTACAAGGGATAAACGGTAAATGGGTGCGAAAATTTTAATAGCAAAACCGCAATATCGGGATAACGCTACAGGAGAAGACGATTAATCTATTTTCCGGAAACATTTTGCTCTTTTAATTATAAGGATGAGTTATGTTTCCGCTCTAATTTATTTATTCGAGTATTGATTTTATACCCTTTTTTCATTAAATAAATATCTATGTGACGCATTTGAATTTATAATTTATATAATATACATAATTTGTATGTTTCGCGGGTTTATTTATTTCTCTGTATTATAAATCCAGATTGTCAGAGAATATGTTTGATTAGGTAACAATCTACTGGCAATATTGGACGTCCTCTATGTTTTAAATAATCAATTGGTCGGGTCAGGGTATCCGACCTTCTTTATATTCGCCAGAAGGATTTATTATGCAAAGGAAAACTCTATTGTCGGCCTGTATTGCATTAGCTCTGAGTGGTCAGGGTTGGGCGGCAGATATTACAGAAATAGAAACCACCACAGGTGAAAAGAAAAATACCAATGTGACTTGTCCAGCAGATCCTGGAAAACTCAGTCCAGAAGAGCTTAAACGCTTACCCTCTGAATGCTCCTCTGTAGTCGAACAGAACCTGATGCCATGGCTTGTCACAGGTGCTGCTACTGCGTTAATCACAACCTTAGCCATAGTGGAACTAAACGACGATGATGATCATCATCGCAATAATTCTCCACTTCCACCAACTCCACCTGATGATGATTCAGACGACACTCCAGTTCCTCCAACTCCTGGCGGAGATGAGATAATACCAGACGATGGTCCGGATGATACCCCGACGCCTCCCAAACCGATTTCGTTTAATAATGACGTTATCCTCGATAAAACAGAAAAAACGTTAACTATTCGCGATTCAGTTTTTACTTATACCGAGAATGCTGACGGGACTATTTCTCTGCAAGATAGCAATGGGCGTAAGGCGACTATTAATCTTTGGCAGATTGATGAAACGAATAACACGGTTGCCCTTGAAGGGATGAGCGCAGATGGTGCAACGAAGTGGCAATATAATCACAACGGTGAGCTCGTTATTACGGGCGACAATACCACAGTAAACAACACTGGAAAAACCATCGTCGACGGCAAAGGCGCCACCGGAACTGAAATCGCGGGTAACAACGCGGTGGTGAATCAGGACGGCGAGCTGGATGTGAGCGGCGGCGGTCACGGTATTGATATCACCGGCGACAGCGCGACGGTGGACAACAAAGGCGGCATGACTGTCACCGATCCGGATTCGATTGGTATTCAGATCGACGGCGACAAGGCGGTTGTCAATAACGACGGTGACAGTGCCATCAGTAACGGTGGCACCGGCACGCAGGTTAACGGTGATGAAGCCACCGTAAACAATAACGGCAGCACCACCGTTGACGGCAAGGATTCCACGGGCACCGAGATAAACGGTGACAAAGCCATCGTCAACAACGACGGTGACAACACGATCCTTGATGGCGGCACCGGAACCCGCATTACGGGTGATGATGCGACGGCCAACAACAGTGGCAATACCACCGTTGACGGACAGGGCTCGACCGGTACCGAAATCGCGGGTAATAACGCGGTGGTGAACCAGGACGGCGAGCTGGATGTGAGCGGCGGTGGTCACGGTATTGATATCACCGGCGACAGCGCAACGGTGGATAACAAAGGCGGTATGACCGTCACCGATCCGGATTCGATTGGCATTCAGATCGACGGCGACAAGGCGGTTGTCAATAACGACGGTGACAGTGCCGTCAGTAACGGCGGCACCGGCACGCAGGTTAACGGCGACGAAGCCACCGTGAACAATAACGGCAACACCACCGTTGACGGCAAGGATTCCACGGGCACCGAGATAAACGGTG
>NZ_JBJQIZ010000005.1:0-339966 GCF_046487695.1 Escherichia sp. WS1118
TTTCGGGTCCATAAACAACTGACCGGGGCGCATAGGGATCTCACGCAACTCCACATCCCAGTAGCGGGCGAATTTATGCCAGCAGATTTGTACCGGACCGCACACCAGGTTCGGTTTGTTAGTCGGCTTACCTGCAGCTTCCATACGCTTGCGCCAACGCCATTTCATCGCCATCCCGCCGAGCATACAGGCCTCGGAAGAACCAATGGTGTTGGTGCCAACGGCCTGACCATTTTTCGGTGCAGGCGCATGCCACAGATCGGCAACCATGTTTACGCAACGCAGATCGATTGCTGCAGATTGCGGATATTCTTCTTTGTCGATCCAGTTTTTGTTAATGGATAAATCCATCAACTTATGGACATTATCGTCGTCCCAGGTCTGGCAGAAAGTGGCCAGGTTCTGACGAGCGTTGCCATCAAGATATAATTCATCATTGATAATCTGGAATGCGACATCATCACGCATTTCGTGCAGCGGAAAACGTTTTGATTCTGCGATAGTGGAAATAGACTTCGCACCAAAACGTGAATCGAGTAGTTCCGACCTTAAATCCGTTACTTGCTTCTTATCCATTTTAAACTCCTTAAAATGATTGGATCGCATTAAAAAAGTAGGATTTATCGATAAAGTAAGCAAGTGCAAAGGACTCGGTTTTAAATAACAAAATCCTAATGTTATTTATCGCGAGATATTGCGTGAATAATGTATTTTTATTAAAAAACAACATAATAGAGAATTCTGTGTGGAGGTAAGGTGTTTTATGTTGTTATTTTATGTGTTTTCTATCGTCTCCTGAATTATCACGTAAAAATCAGACCTTATAATATCATTATTAGTACACGGTTATTTACTTTGAACACATTTATAAAATTATTACATAAAAATAGCGAATATTGATAAAATCCCCGCCAACGATGTGTTGACGGGGCTGTGATTATTTTGGCAATAATACTCCGGTATACGTATTCACCGGATGAGAAAGATATTGTTTAACAGCAGTGTTAACATTCTCTACCGTCATTTGTTTCAACAATTGCTCCTGCTCAATCCATGCTGCAGGATCGTCATATTGAATAAGACTATTTACAATGGTGTTCGCTAATTGTTGAACGCTACGCTGTTGGATATCGAGGCTGCGCTGAACGTTTTGCTGGTATTCGTTCAGTTCTTGCTCACTGATCCCTTTGGCCAGACGCTTAACCATCACTTCATTCGCTAACGTTAACAGTTCATCATGTCGTTCTGGTTGACAAGTAAAAGCCAGCAAATGACTGATATCTTTGGCCTGAGGATCAACCGAGAGGCGAGAAGAAACGCTGTATGCCCCAGATGCCTGTTCACGAATATTAATGCGTAGATCTTTTGCCAGTGCGACGTTAAAAGCATCGAGCGCCATACGCGTCGCCAGATTAACAGGTGTCCGGGAATTATAACGCTTCCACTGTGAAACCTGTGCCACTGGTTCATTTTGTTCTTTTACAGTAACCGATGCGTTGTCCGTCGCGCGAGTTAATGGTTTACCTGCGGCTAATGGCGAATCAGAGTGTTTGATAGATCCTAAGTAACGCGTAATTAACGCCACGAGTTTGTCTTCTGCGACATTACCGACAATGACAAACGTGATATCCGCAGGAGATGAAAACAACTGGCGATCGGCAGCCAGCGCATCTGCGGCAGTAAACTGTGCAATCTGATTTTCTTGCGGTAATTTCGTGCGGTCATCGGCATAGCGCGTCTCATACATCTGCTGGGCGAATTTCTCCGCTGGACGCTGGTCGAGCGTTTTCAACGCCTGAATTTGAGCATTTTGTAGCGATGCCCAAATATTGTCGTTAATCGTGCTGTGGGTGATTCGCTGGTTAATCAACTGGAAACCAGGTTCAGGGTTATTAGTCCGCACGCTAACGGAGAGCAACGTATTCATGCCACTGACTTTACTGCTCATGGTTACCGAGTTTTCCGCACTCCAGCGTTTCAGGCTGGAAGAGGAGAGTTCACCAACGCCGCTTCCGCTTACTGCTTTATTAGCCAGCGCGATAAGTGATTTTTGCTGCGCAGGGAAACTTAAATCGCCTTTATTAGATACGGCAATATTTTCGCAAAGGAAGATGATGAAGACGAAACACCCGACAGGAATTTATGTCGGGTGCCTTGTTAAGGTCATAAGAAGGAGGCTAAGAATGGAGCTAAGGGGGAGCGTTATTAATTATTCTCCATTTGTTTTGCAACATCCATAATGTGGTAAAGCGGTACTCTGTTCTTAGCTAACTCCACCATGGCGTTCATATAAGGTACCATGGTTGAAAAAAGGATTTTATAACCTTCGCAAAAATAGGAAACAGTCTCATTGTTTACTTTAGTAATACGATGCTTAGGGCAACCACCATTGCAGATAGGTTTATATACACATTGCTGACATTTGGCTGAAATCCGTTTTTTTTGCGCTGTCAGTTGTACACTGTTCATCGTTTTGAGTTCCGATTTATTAATGTTTCCAATTTTGTACTGTGGATAGACAAAATGGTCGCATTCGTAAATGTCTCCATTACTTTCAACAACCAGATTATCCTTGCAGGACTCCTGGAAAATACAACTGGTATGCCCATTCCCCAAAAAACGGCTGACAAAGCTTTCAAACTGACGGATGAAAATTTCACCCACATCGTTTTTAACCCATCGCATAAAAATGGTTGACATAAACTTGCCATAAGCCGTGGGAGGCACAGAAAAACCAATGATACGGAATGTGTTCTCACTATGACCACTGAAATCAATATTCGGCGTCCCGGTTTCGAGCAATTCGATAAATTGCATATGTTTACTGCCGATAGATTTTAAAAAATGATAAACCTCAAGAGGGTAATGGACATTAATGTTATTAATGACAGTTAACGTATTAAACTCTATTTGATATGATTTCAGACGCTCGATGGCTGCTATCACTTTTGCAAAAGTACCGTTACCTGAATTACTGCGTCTGTAGCGGTCATGTAGTTCTTGGGGTCCATCGATCGAGATACCAACCAGAAACTCATGTTCTTTGAGAAAGGCACACCATTCATTATTCAATAAAATGCCATTCGTTTGTAATGCATTAAAAATTCGTTTTTGGCCGGCATAGCGTTGTTGATAGTGAATAACTTTACGGAAAAAATCCAGGCCAGCCAGAGTGGGTTCACCGCCTTGCCAGGTAAAATAGACCTGATTGCCAGACGCTGCGATATATTGTTTGATGAACTCTTTCAGAGTGCTGTCATCCATCCATTTTTCATGAGTAAACTGCGACTCTTTTTCAAGGTAAAAACAGTAATCACATTTGAGATTACATTGAAAACTGGAGGGCTTGGCTGTAACGTGCATCGCTATCTCGCTCAATAAGGCGGCGGAAAAATCCGCCGCATGAAGGTTTAGTTATTTCGCTTCGCTTAATGCTTTCTTGATATTGTTAAACTTCTCCTGATTTACCTCGCTAAGCGGTGGCTGGCTGTTATCGATAAACTCTCTTACCACGCCTTGCATCTCTTTAACGACCTGCGGATTGGCGGCGGCAAGGTTATCTTTTTGCTGTAGATCCGTCAGTTTGTATAGACCTAACTGATTATTTTCTACTGTATAGACAAGCGAATAATCGTTATTTCTCACCGTATAAGAGAATTGGCTTAAGTCCTCGGTGTTGGGGTTATGCGGGTAATCGTCTGACTGATGGCGGACAAATTTGTGGTAATTATCCCAGAATGGAATGTTTTCCTCATCAAACCAGTGAGAATAAGATGTTATCCAGGTCAGATTTTTATGTGGCTCGCCCTGTTTCTTATTTTGCAACCAGGGCAGCAAGGAAACGCCATCCAGCTTAAGGTCTTTTGGAATGCTGATATCGGCTGCATCAAGAGCTGTCGGGTAGAAATCCATTGCGGAAATCAGCTTGTCATAATTACCGGGTTGAAGTTTTCCTTTCCACCACATAAACATTGGGGTGTGAGTACCGCCAGGATAGGTCTGACTCTTATAGCCTTTTTGCGCCCCGTTCAGCGGCAGAGGACCATCGATAACTGCACCATTATCGGAGGTAAAGAGAATAATTGTATTGTCATACTGTCCGTTTTTCTTCAGTTGTTCGAGAATGCGTTTTACACCCTGATCAACAGAATAAACGGAAGCGTAGTAATTATCTGCTGTTTGACTGCCGGTATTAAATTGCTTCTGATATTGCTCCGGAGCAGGATTATCATTTGGCAGATGCGGAGCATTATAAGCCAGGTAAAGCATAAAAGGCTGGTCAAGTGTTTTGGCACGATCAACAACGCCAATTGCCTCATCGGTTAACTGATCGCTGATATAACCTTTTGCGGGGACGCGTTCACGGTTTTTGAACAGTGAAGGGGAGTTGTAATATGCCGTTCCCGCAGCATGGAATCCCATAAAGTAATCAAAGCCACGGTTTTGCGGTTGCCATTCTTCCGCAGAAAAGGTAGTGAAGTTGTCATGATAGTCACGCGTTTGTTTATCTTCCGGCACTGGCACATTACTGATTTTTGACAAGTGCCATTTACCTACTGCTGCAGTGTAATAACCATGATTCTGGAATAATTCAGGCAAGAAAGTTTCTGTTAGCGGAATACCATCCTGAGCATCAGTATTGGAATAGACACCAAAGCGGGCGGGTGCTCGACCGGTCATTATTGCGGCGCGGGACGGGCCGGAAACACCGTGCGCCACATAGCCGTTAGTAAAACGTACGCCTTCATCCATTAATGAAAGGAGCGTCGGCGTTGATTTTTGCGCAGCTTCAATGGCTTTATCTATCCCTATTTTGTAGGTATCGACAACTTCACGATTTTCCATTGTTTTTGGGTCAAAAGATCCCTTATCAAAAGGAAGTTGTCCATAACCAAGATCATCCATGGTCAGTACGATAATATTTGGCTTTCCTTTGGTACTGTATTCAGTCGGCGTAAAGTCTGAGAACGCAACGTTTGTTTTGGTTGCTTTCAGCTTTACATCATCTGCCGCATGAGCAGCAAATGCAGCCATACCAGATGCCAGTATCAAAGATATCGAGGTACTTACGACACTTTTCTTTAATGCAGACTTCATAAATGTTCCTCTTCTTATTGTACTTAATTCCAAAGTAATTTTACGAAGAGAAATAAGTTAATGTAAGTGAAGTTAGTCACATAAATAGATAGCAAATTTAGCTAAAAAAAGGGAAATAACAGTCCATAACGCATTGACATTACTTTCTGTTCTACTAAGTAATTTCTCGCCGATAAACAACTAATCTATTGATATTTAATAAATTATTGTATTTTACTGCCAAAATGCCGAACTGAGATCATAAATAATCATGCAACAGGTTATGCAAATGCATAAATATGTGATGACTGTCACTTATTTATTTCAAGAAATATATCGCCTAAAAACAACGCGGGGCAGGGAATGGCTGCCCCATTTAATTCTTACGCAGCGTGTGTGGTTGACTACTCGTTAGCAAATAATCAAATAGCTAAAGCATTCATCGTGTTGTCCGTGTTCATACCCGTGTGCCTTTGACAACGGTACTCCTTAGAAACTCTCTTTGGACTGTTGCCGAAATGTTTGCGGAACGCATAAATAAAATAAGATGTACTCGCATAACCACATTGTTCGGCAATTTTATTGACTGAACCTTCTACGCGTATCAAATTTTTTGCGTGCTGCATTCTGGCATCTAAAAGAATCTGTGAGAATGTCGTTTGCTCTTGCTTTAGTTTTTTCTTCAACAGGCTTTCACTGATGTACAGGCAGTCACAAATATCTTTCAGCTTCCATGGGTGCGCCAGCTTCATGTTGACAATATTTCTCACTTTCCCGGAAACGGATAGCACACCGTTAGTTAATAGTGTAATGAAACCTTTGCATGCGGCAAAAATAGACAGGCAAGAAAAAAGCAAAAGTTCTGAAAAATTATGATGATTGCGTTCTTCCGAGTTGAGATAAGCAATCATTTCATTAAGCAATCCAGTCGGTACATTTGAAGCACGTAAAAACTTCGCAGGAACAGGCACCGTCACTGTCTGGATGTTAGTGCATTGTAGATATTTTTTAATGGTATTTTCATTAAATCCGATTTCTTTAAAATGCCGCTCATAAGGTTCAAAATGCGTACGAACAGCGTTATCTACCATCAGGATCTCGCCGTCAGAGAAGGCGTAATCTTTATCTAAAATGTTAGCGTTGAAGGCATGATGAATAAATATAACAGAACAAACGAGCGACATTTTATCTCCTTAAAACAATAAAGTTTTTATCGATACTTTTTTAACATTTCATATTTATAATTTGCTGTTTATTTTTCAGTCTTGCAAACTATTGATAATGAAATGTGTAAGATCCCTTGCAATGCGACCCATTTCTGAAATACCCAGCTGATTAATTGCCGAAAAAATGGCTATCAATGTAAGGGTCAGTAATAAGACAACCACAATTACAGACATGATCCCTTTATAGTTGTCTCTTTGCGTGATTTTATTTTTCACTATGGTCGCATGCATTTCAAATGTGTTTATTAAACGAATGACGTTAAGCATCGTTAATCAGTATGCTTAATATAACAGGCTGGAGAATAGAGGAAATAGGACGGGTACTTCAGTACTGAGCGGAGTTTCTTACAGCTGTAGGCAGAAGTTTATATCTTATAGTGTGTGGTTTAATTTAATCCATGTGAGCAAATTGCGCGATAATAGTCAATGAGGAATTCTTCTGCTGTGCGGATGACAGCAGAAGAAATGAGGAGGCGAATTAATTTGATGGTTCTAATTCAACCGGAATACTTTTATAGCCAGGAATGCCACTTAATGGATCGTGGTTATCAAGTGTTAGCATGTGATTCGATTCTGGAAAATAGGTCACCAGTGAGCGGTCAGCCATAGGGTAAATGACCACTTTTAATCTATCCATGCGGCGTGAGCTACGTTTACCGTCTGGCGTGAGTGCAATAAGATTAACTCTTTCGCCGTTTTTTACACGGCAAATTTTAGCTTGTTTAGCACTCATAAAGACCACATCTCGTTGACCGAATACCCCTCGATAGCGATCATCCATACCATAAATCGTCGTGTTGTACTGATCGTGACTGCGTACTGTCGCCATGACCAGCTTACTGTTAAACGCTGAAGAGGGATCTTCTAACAGCCCTTTACTGGTAATGAAATTAGCCTTACCTGACGACGTCATCCAGCGCCTTTCAGCTGCTGCGTTTATCAGGTGAAAACCACCAGGATGACGGATGCGCTGGTTATAGTCGGCAAACTCTGGCAGCACAGCTTCAATGTCATTGCGAATGCGATCATAATCTTCCACCAGATACTCCCAGGCTACCACGCTCTGGGGTAGTGCTGCTTGCGCGATTCCCGCGACCACTGCACACTCTGATTTCAGCATTACACCGGCGGGTTTTAACACGCCACGCGAGGCATGAATCATCGACATTGAATCCTCAACGGTTACCGCCTGCGCACCGCTTTTTTGCATGTCAATCTCGCTACGTCCCAGAACCGGCAGAATATAGCTATGCCGTGCGGTCAGCAGATGAGAGCGGTTAAGCTTAGTGGCTATGTGTACCGCCAAATCTAATTGCGTTAACGGTACAGCGCTCGCTTCCCGATCTGGCATTGCCAGTGCAAAGTTGCCCCCCATGCAGATCAATGCTCGAGCCTGCCCCGTACATATTGCTTGCATGCTGGCAATTGCAGCATGTCCAGGTGCATGAGGTGGGGTGAAGCCATAGCGCTCACCCAGGCGAGCCAGAAACTCTGCAGACGGTTTCTCGGTGATACCGACGGTTCGGTCGCCCTGTACATTAGAGTGACCACGTAGTGGGCAGATACCCGCACCAGGCTTGCCAATGTTACCTTTCATCAACAGCAAATTGACCAGTTGCTGTACGTTCTGGGTACCATGTTCGTGCTGAGTGATCCCCATTCCGTAACAGATAATAGTTCGTTCGGCAGCGGCATATGCATCAGCAAGTTCGGCGATTTGTGTCTGACTTAGTCCAGAAATACGTTCGATATCTTTCCACTCGGAATTGAGCACGTCACGGCGTAGCTCGTCAAAGCCGACGGTATGCGTTTGAATAAATTCGTCATCCAGCAATGAGGGCCGACCTGCGGCGCTTGCAGCATCATCGCGCTCAATTAACAGGCGCATCATCCCCTTGAGCAATGCCATATCGCCACCAATGCGCACGTTATAGTAGGCACTGGCCAACTGAGTCTCAGAGTTCGTCAGCATTTCAAACGGGTTTTGCGGTGCGGTAAATCGCTCCAGGCCACGTTCCTGTAGAGGATTGATGGCGATCATTTTCGCTCCCCGCTTCACTAAAGCGCGCAACGAAGTCAGCATGCGAGGGTGGTTTGTACCAGGGTTATGCCCAATGCAAATGACTAAATCGCATTTCTCAAAGTCTTCCAGCAACACGGTCCCTTTACCCACACCGATACTCGCTGCCAATCCCACACTGGTCGGTTCATGGCACATGTTGGAGCAGTCGGGAAAGTTATTGCTCCCGTATTCACGGGCAAAAAGCTGATAAAGAAAGGCAGCTTCATTGGAAGTGCGCCCCGAAGTATAGAATTCAACCTGATTGGGATCACTATAGCTTTGAAGGCGAGCGCCAATTTCGTCGAAAGCTTGTTGCCAGCTTAATGGCTTGTAACAGTCGCTGACGTCATCATATTTCAAAGGCTGAGTGAGACGTCCCGCAGCCTCAAGCTCGTGATCTCCCCAGGTAAGTAATGATTGAACCGTATTCTCAGCAAAGAAAGAGGCATTTACCTGCTTATCCGTGACTTCCCAGGCGATTGCTTTTGCGCCGTTTTCACAAATGTCGAATGACGCACTGTGCTTAGGATCTGGCCATGCACATCCCGGACAGTCAAAGCCCTCTGGCTTATTCATGTCAAACATGGCAATAACATCCTGGCGTATATCCATCTGCTTACGTACTGCATTCGCTACGGATTTAACAGCACCCCAACCACCGGCAGCTCCCTGGTAGGATTCAATTTTTTTCTTCATCTGCTTATCCTGTGTGGAAATGAATTATTAGGATTTGTAATAGCGATGATGCAAAGTATATACAAAGGATTTATCGTCAACATGAATATATAAGAGTAGGGGACTACTCTCTTACTATTTTTACTCTATTATCGTTAAATAATAGAGTAGTATAAATACGATAAGTTAAGCATCATCTCTCATAGGGTTTAAATTAACATGATTCTCAATATAAAAAATAAGACTCTGGCTTCAATTGTGCGCGGATTTTCTTACAAGTGTAGGATAATAGCCTTCACAAAATAATTATCCGCGCAATTTTCGTGAATGGAGCGCATAGACTAATGTCAAAATCACAATTATTCATAGATAAAAGTGACACCAATGACTGACTGGACGGCTCCGGCTGCAACCTTGTTTCCTGTTTGTCCATAGGTTGCGCTTAAACCCAGAGGTACTTTGCTTTTATTTACTGTCCCCAGGGAGACATTTTCTCCTGTTGCCAGTATTTTTCCATTACGTATCAGAGAGACACCCACGCCCGATGCTTTTGTTGCATCTGGTGCTGCGTTAGCAAACACTTGTCGGGCACTGTCAGTGGTGGCACCCGAAAGATAAAATGAGAGCTTTTGTTCGCTAGAGCAATATACACCAAGGGGTATTTCTGCGCTTCCAGGAAAGTCCGGGAGATTCACGGTGACATTACGACTATCAACGGTGCAACCGCCTGTTGGCATAACAACACTGTTATTTGAAATAATATTCCACGTAAAATTACGCGGATTTCCGCTTCCTAACGTGGCAATTTTATACATATGAATACGGGCAATAACTTCCCCTGCTTTTATGACAACTCCACCGGCCACTCCGACTGGGGTAATATAGAGTTTTAACGGTAATGGCATCGGTGTCTTATCACCAATATCCAATACGTTGGTATTTGTCGTCAACGGGAAAGGGTAGGTCACATTATTCCAGTACAGTGATCCTTTATATGACTGTAGGGAGCCTGCGAAAGCTGAACCTTGTACCAGGTTTATATGATCAGTGTCGTACCAGCCGCCGTAATCATTCCAACAACTTATATGCTGAGACAAGTCTACAACCAGATTCTGGCCCGGTTGTATTACAGGATCGAGATTAACATAAACAGAGGTTGTACCTGCTCCAAT
Organism: Escherichia sp. WS1118; assembly: GCF_046487695.1. NCBI lineage: Bacteria > Pseudomonadati > Pseudomonadota > Gammaproteobacteria > Enterobacterales > Enterobacteriaceae > Escherichia > Escherichia sp. WS1118. Next base: position 10,212 of record NZ_JBJQIZ010000005.1, read on the forward strand.
ACTTGACCCGCCATCGACATTACAACTGAAGGCAAAAACTTTGCCTGCCATTAATAGAAGATAAATACCGAACAGGACCTTTATACTGAATGTTTTACCCATGATATATCCTAAGGTTAAAAAATTGATTTAAAAAGGAGGAAAATAAAATCAAATTGATGTTATTGCCAGGTATAGATCACATTGATTAGCGCCTCGATCGTACCCTGGCTTGCGTTTCCATTCACCGTGATAGCTCTTGCCTTAAGTGGAAACTGTGCATTACGAGTGATCACATCAACAATAACCGTTTTGCTATCGCCATTTTTTAACGTCGCATCCTGGTCATCCCTTAGCTCTATCTGAATATTTTCGGCAGTACCTTCATTTTTGTAATAACCCGTATTGTCAGTTGAACCTGTCACGATTGCCGTCACTGCACTTGTTTCAATCGGACAATCGGTTAATGACAAAGTAATATTGTGCCAGCCAGATGCAGAACCAGGTTGTTGCAGATTGCGTGTATAAAGATCCCCGAGATTAACGTTAGCTTCTTTGGTTTGAATAGTGCATGGTTTAGCGACTACCCGACCATTAACAGTGATAGTGACATCGGCGGCCTGGAGAGTTGCTGTGAATAATGTGCAAAACGTAGCTAACAGGAACCTCTTGTGAAGTCTTTTCATATCTGACTCTGATTATTGAAATTCAAGGGTAAAGGTTGCCGAAGCGCTCACCAGTCCTGGATTGACGGACTTCTGAGTTGACTTCAAACGAGCGGAGTAAGGCAAAATATTGTTCTGTTCTGGTACCAATGGGATCCACTGCATCCCAGCATGAAGGTCATTCAATTTCACCGGACGCATATTTCCGTCCAGTATTTCTATACCCAAACCGGAGGCCGTATTGCTTCCTTCATCTAGTTTCAACAGAGTATTATTTTCTGCATCCTCAATACCGTTAAATGCAACCCGAACTCCCGTTGTCCCTTTGCTGCATTCACTTAATGTAATCTGAAAAGGGACGACTGGACTTGTGCTACCGGTCGTTGGAAATTGTCTGGCACTGTTTTTTTGGAGATCTACGGTAAAATTAAGCGAATCCGATGAGACTGTGCAGCCATAATCGAGGACGCGCCCGCTAATTTTAATAACACTATCTGCGGATAAAGCAGAATAGGTGGTTAACCCCAGACATAAACCGAGGAAAATAATGTTATTGTATTTCATAATCTATTGTTCCTTAGCGACAGATTGCTGTCTGCTGGTTCAGCAAGGTTCCAGGAGAGACTACAGGAAGCTTGTAATCGACAATACAGTTTGAGTTTTTATCATTGCCCCATGAAACCTGTAATTTCCCTGACTGTGGAAGTCCAGTCAGATAAACCTGACCATTTTCCGCGACAATGCTGCCATTTTTATTCTCTCCGTGAGTGACAATTGCACCGAATGGAACGCTTTTATTACCGTACTTTAACGTCATTAATACTTTCCCGCCGATTTTTGCATTAAATGTTGCTCTGGCAATAGCACCGTGAGTTGGGATGACAGTGACTACGGTTTCATCCAGTTCAACATTATCTGCAAGGGAATTCGCGTTAAGAGCGACACGATTTTCTCTATATTCTGTCGCAAATGGTAATATGGCATAGCCACGCCAGTCGGTATGAATACCGGTCTGGTTCTCTATTTTGACATTATCAGCGCCAGGAGCCTTAACCAGAACCATTGTGTCGCCCAGCGGCTGTCCAAAGGTGATGCCATCAGCATGAGCAATAATGCCACCACTCATTCCGTAATAAATCTGGCTGCTGTCACCACTCCGACTGTAACCGACATTCGTATTACCGTAAGCTCCACGATAATTAAGAGAACTGTAACCACTGGTGCCAGACGATGTATTACCCCCGTGGGTGTTACCGACCTGAACACTATAATTCAGGTTATTATCCGGTAGCAGAGTGCCATAAACCCCTGATAGGTTGGTCATGCCGCCTTTCAAATCGTTTGACATACTGTAACTGGCGTTTGAATTATGAAATGCCGACTGACTGTCTGTACGCATCCAATGACTAAAGGGAACATTAAGCGTAAAAGCGAGTAAATGATCCCGATCGTTTTGCCATATATTATTGGAATAGCTGTAATTCAGCGAAGTCGTAATATCACCAAACGGCACATTTAATCCAAATGATATTTGCTGGTCGCTGCGTGACGTGTTCCAGTAACTTTGGCGACTGGCACTGAAAAATGTCGTACCGTAATTTCCAAGCTGCTGAGAGATGCTTATTTGTTCCTGACCACGCTTACTGTAGAACAGATTAAAATAATCAATAAATAGTGTCTGCTCACTGGTGTCTCCGGTAGGAGGCTTGACGGTGTAACCACTCATTCGACTGTATGCACTGTCGGATAAGTTATAAAAACCTTGCGTAGAATAGCGATATCCTGCGACCTGGATATTGGTTCCCGTCTGGTAGAAGGATTTGCTGTAGACGGATTTAACCGATTGTCCGCTGTGACGGGTGTCATCTGCAAGCGTCGTATTGGCCTGCGTGATATCGAAAGAAAAGGCACCAAAAAGTCCTAAATCTTTACCAATACCAAGGTTGAAGGCCTGATAATCTTCTGCAATTTGCATTCCGCCATAAGGTGTCCAGTTTCCTTTCAGACCATGCATCAAGCTTGCTTGTACGAACTTGGGGGAGCTTTGCAGGTTATTTCCACTACGATATTCCCCCATGGCAAGCGCATAACGCGTATATCCAGCACGTTGGAGAACCGGAACAGACGAATAAGGAACATATAATGTCTGAATACTGCCGTCTGCCTCTTTTATGGTTACTTGCAGATCACCACCATTGGCCGCAGAGTTGATATCATCAATAGTAAAAGGGCCGGGTGGGACAGTAGTCTGATAAACATCGTATCCATTCTGTTTTACACTCACTTGTGCGGTGCCACGAGCAATACCATGAATCACCGGAGCGAAACCATGTTGGCTATCGGGCAACATCGCTTCTGTTGAATTTATTTTGAGGCCACGAAAGTTCACACTATCAAAAATATCGCCATCGGTATAACTATCACCTACCGTTAAGCGTGAGCGTAAGGGAATAATGTCACGTTCAGCCGACGTATTGATATGCTGCCATTTATTGCTGTCAGATGAATTGCTACTCCCACTGTTATAACTCCACGTTGAGTTATCGCGCAGTCGCCAACTACCAATGTTGATGCCACTCTGTAAATTCAAATATGCATAGTTGGATTTTCCTGCATTATGGTTACTACGATTATTAATAGAATTACTATTAAAACTATAGTTTAGTAGCCCAGCATTTATTCCTTCTTCCCACAGATCCGGAGAAACATAGCCGCGAGCCATTCTGCCAACATAAATTTGCGGAACGGAGAGTGATAGATGTTGCTGACCAACATTAAACTCAGATGATGCGTCAGCCAAACGATCCTGAAGTGGTGTGCATGCGCTGTTGTCCGGCACATGTTTTTCTGCCGAATGTTCCTTGTTGTCTAATAATGCTGATTTTTTTATGCCAAGACTGACAAGAAGGTCTGTACTCAGGCATGGGATGAGATCTGCGTTATTATCATCTGCAATAAAAGTAATATCCCGACTAGCCATAAATTCGTCGTTCAAATAAATGTCGACCCGATATGTACCAGGTGGGGCCTCGCGTCCCTTAGTAAAGGCAGATAAATCGACAGATTCAGCAAGGTCATTGCTTAAAAACCGTGGATTAAAATAATACTCTGCGTCAACGGGAAAAACCGCAGTTGCTAAGCCAAGGGCAAAGGTAAGCCGTGCAAAGCGAGGCAGTATTAACACCTGATGCATACGATATGCCTTAAATGCGGCACGAAAGGCTGTCATTTTTAATCCCGATTGAGTTTATTATTAATTAGGTCACTGGCTTACTGCATGGTTGCCTTAATACGCGGAGTTAATGCACCGTAATCATTGATTGTCTGAAAACTGATATCCCCGGTTACAGCATGCGGGATATCCACCGATACTTCACCTTTTGGCGGCACCATGGTGTTTGGGAGATTGCTATTTCCTGCTTTCATATTTGTTACGGTAATGAAGTAGGGCGTTGGATTAATAAGAGTGAGTTTGCTACCGCTGCGACGAAACCGAAGCATTGCAGGCGCTTCTTCAGGTGCCATTGCCAGATGCGTGGGGCGATAAAACATTTTTATGCGGCTAATAATTGCCAGCTGTAATGTATTCTCATTCTTCTGGTCTTTTTCCATAGCAGGGATAGCTTTAACATTAACCCAGAACAGGCTTTCACGGTCGCCTGGTAACTGATGATTAGTGGCGTTGATTATCCGAAGCGTATTCTCTTTTTTACCTTGCATGGAAAAAAGCGGTGGGGTAATGACAAACTGGGTATCTTTCTGGTCACCCGCATTTTCTATCCATGACTGAATGAGATAGACACTGGCAGGATCATTATTCGTGACAGGCAATAAAACCTGTTTCTGGTTTGCCGGATAAATTACCCGCGTCGCACCAAGTGCGACAGCTGCGTTGGCAATGGTGCTATGGCAAGCAAAGAGCAATAAAAGTAACACTGTCGCCATAAAGGAAACAGAGTAGGGGGTACGCGTAGTTTGCATCTGATGCATTCTCCATGTGTTAAGAGGATAAGCGGGGAAACCGTTACATCAGACAATCGGTAAATATTGCTAATGTATTGGCGAGTCGCCGGTTTTCCAGACTTAATGCGTTTGTAATAAATGTTGGTTCTCTTTTGATAGGAAAACCTTGCTACCAAGTAAATATTTTAAATAACAGCAAGTTTAACTACTGTTGTTTATTGATCGTTTAGATATTATGTGATTTTTCATACCACTCCAAAATACAAACCATTTTTCATTAATAATGAGATGAACATTGGTGAATTTCTCGGGTGTGCGTAGCCATGCCACACACACCCTGTTTCAATTTCAGATGACGCATAGTCACCTTAAGAGTGAATTATAGATATTGAACTTTGAAGGTCGCATCAGCGTTTGCAGTACCAGCTACTGACTGCCCGAGAGCAATATAACGAGCCTGGAACGGCAGTATATTCGTGCCATCAATCAAGTCAGTTTTAGCGCTAAAAGTAGCACCATCAAGTACTAATACCTCCCCTGTACGGTCCAAAATTTGGATACCGACATTTTGGGCAGAGCCTGCCGCTGAACTCTGCAGCGCTAATGTATCGTCATTACTGGTGACAGTAGTACCCAGGAATGCAACAGCTGCATTACTGGAAACATTGGTATCACAATCATTCAGCTTGATATTGAAGCCAACGGCGGAGCTGAGGTCACCCGCTTTAGCCAGGCGAGAAGAACGAACCTGACCCAGCTCAACCGTTTGGTTCATTGATTCTGAATCAATCGCACAAGCGGCATTTACCACTTCACCTTTAAAATGAATTACACCGCCATTAACAGTGGTCGTTACTGATTCATCACCCTCGGCTGCGCTTACCGCAGCAGACGACATCGCCAACACAGAAACGACAATAATACCGACATGTTTGAGTTTCATAATTCTCCAAAATTTATATTTAAGTAGCTGAATAAAGAGAGTTAACAATTAAGTTATTCTGTTATTGCTTATAAAACAAGAATCATTCTTGATTGGATGTTGCCCTGAGAATATAGTTTCCATGGTTATTACATTTCACGAAGAATGATAATATCTTTAAATTACAAGGACACCTATTCACAACAAGTTTATTGCTGCACTTGTTGTAGAGAGTATTTGTAAAAACATTTTATGTCGCTAAATAACATGACGATTTCATTATGCATGTTATTTATAAACAGCGACTAAACAGAATATTATTGCGAACAAGGGAAGTGTCAGGAAAGGTCAAGAGGTACTAATAGTTTATATGGCTATAAACATTAGCTATGGTTAATGTTTGCCTGGTGAAACTAACACGGAATTGCTCTAAACAGATAAGTGCAGGGTTTATTAAAGCTGACCGACAGACTTTCTTAACCTGGTAATATCTCTCTTAGGTGACTCTCCAAACATCCGCGAATATTCCCGACTGAAATGGGATAAGCTTTCGTAACCGACAACATAGGCTGCAGTGGTGACATCGTAATGTTCATTCAGCATCAGTCGCCTGGCTTCATTGAGGCGTAGCCATTTCTGATACCGGAGTGGACTCATTCCCGCAAGCTGTCTGAAGTGTTGATGAAAAGAGGGGGTGTTCATTTGCACGCGGTTTGCCAGCCTGACTCTTCAACGCAGGGAAGATGCGGCAAACGGCAAACCTGCATACCAGCCAGCCTATATCCGGTATGCACAGGCCAATCATGAAAGAGGAGAGGCTTTATGTTCTGGAACCCTGAAGTAATAACGACGACCGGAAAATCGCTTCGCATCACTCAAATTCAATTTAACATAATATACATTATGCGCACCAACATAAACCAAGGGAGAATCCAGTCGTTGGCGGTTCATGATTTGTTCTGCTCATTAACAACGACCAAAACCCCATATCTTACTTAATACCGTATTCTCGGCTTAACCGACCGTGCAACCTCAACACATTGGTTTCAACTGCCGTCACCACGTTCTCCGGAAAATCTGTCGGTAATGAAGTCTTCACGTTATCCAGTGCTGCCGGAATCATTCTGGCAAAGTCACTCAGGATTTCATGCATCTGCACTTCCGGGAATTTCAGCACCTTTGCTGTCGCCAGAAAATGTCGCGGATAAATTTTATCGATTGCCGTTTTTTTGCCTTTGGATGCGTTAAGCCCCATTGCCAGTTTGAGATCGCTGATGTGTATTCCCGTACCGCCAAGGACCGGAAATGCCGAAATGATGTCATAAAATGGTGTGAGCCGATAACTGCCGCCAGCCTGAATAAATACGGAGAAGTTTTTTGCATGGCCATCCGTTGCGCCAATCAACCACTGGAAGACCTGAAACTTCATAAAATCATAGCGATCTTTCAGCGCCTCGCTGGACCCCATCAAAAAAGCCATAATTTGCGCGATACCGGGGCCTCCATCTGATTCATATTTCACCGATGAAGGTAAACCGAATGTCTGGCACATATCCTCCTGTGGCAAGCGAAGTAAAACCGTTCGCTCAGTATTCCAACGCCTGTCAAAACGTTCGACCGCTAACGCGCGCACCCTTCCCGCTTTAATGATTTCTGCGTCCGGAACATTCAACCCGAGTTCTTTCGCCAGCAGCAAACAGTAATACTCATTATCAACGCTTTGGCTAAGATCGAGCGTCGCATTGGGCTGTCTGATTTCGCCAATCGGCAATTTGATAATGTGCGTCGTTGGCGTTATTCCCTTCGGAATGCACCAGTCATTGCCTATTCTGAACAGCGCAGTCTTCTCCTGTGCGCCAGCAACCGAGATGCGAAAGTCATTTTCTTCTCTAATCATGCCTAACGGGATATCTGCTTTATAAGCCGTTAATACTTCTTCAAGTCTGGCTTCAGTAAGCTTTTCCCATGCCATTATCGGACACGTTACGGTTTCATCTTCGGGGATTAACGTCACGGCACCAACGCTATCTCGCCCTATTTCTGACAATAAATCAAACGGTTGTCTGGATTTAGCATGATAACGTTTAACGATCCGGTCACGTACAATCGGGCTATCGGGTAACAGGTTATCGAAGAAGTTAAATACGGCATCAGAGGTGATATTCCCCCTCTGCAATGGCAGCGAAAGTGACAACGGTCTGGCATAACGGCTGGCTAACCACTCAGGTGCATACTTAAAGGTGTGCGCGCCGTTGGCTAACTTCGTTAACTCGCCTACCCGCTGGTTGTTCATCCAAGTGACTAGTTTAGGCATTACCACTCCAAATCTTGCTGTTCTGCTGCTTCTGGCGAGGCATTTTTCGCGTCGCATAGCGTCATTGAGAGTTCAAGCGACTGTAAAATCTTAAAAAATGTCGTGAGCGAGGTATTGTCAGGATTGTTTTCGAAATTGGAAATTGTCGCCTGCTTAATGCCGATTTTTTTCGCCAACTCGCTCTGCGTCCAGCCGTTTTGCTGGCGAACCAGTTTCATTGCATTCGCCAATTGCGTTGGGCTATAGATCTTCTGAAAGCTCATCATGTCATACGTCCACAGCAAATTTATCCGCTTAAGGGGATATTATCAGTTTTATCCTTTAGTGAGGATAAAGTCAATCTGGAAACACATCTTATCCGCTCTACGGGATAAACGCTGCGATATCCGCGATCGCGGATAAAAAGGAGGATTTAAAAAAGCACATCCTAATGCGGTGGCTTCTTTGACTACCGGAATCTGTAATCTTAATGACCTGGCCGCGTAAAAAACGTCTGTTCAATGGGGTGATGCCGTGAGGCGAATTTATCAGTTTTATCTACAATTGGGGTAACGCGCTGACGGGAGTAAAAAAATGTCTGACTGGAACCCCTCTTTATATCTGCACTTTGCCGCTGAACGTTTCGTTACTCAGTCCGCTGGGCGTGCTGGCAGTACAGATGCCAGATAACTGGCTGGAGCCGACCCATGTGCTCATGCGCGAAGTTGCCTGGGAACAAAACTACCCGGATCGCGGGCGTGAGCCGCTGGCTGGCGTTCATGCTTACTACGATATTCTGAGTGAAGCCGGATGTGAGGTCGATATCTGGCGAACCACTTACTATCACCAGATGCCGTCGCACCAGGCGATTATCGATTGGGTGACCGCCACTGGATTACGTCCGTGGTTACAGGATCTGACCGAGAGCGAACAGCAGCATTTTCTTACGCGCTACCATCAGATGCTGGAAGAGCAATATCCCCTCCAGGAGAACGGACAGATATTGCTGGCATTTCCGCGTCTGTTTATTGTTGCCCGCCGTACGGAGTAATTATCACGTCAGCTGGTAATGGCGATCGGGAAGAATTTTCGCTGGAATTTCTGCTTCATCGTTCATCTGTAACAGGTCAATTTCAATAGCGTTGCAGATGGCATCCAGCGGTAAATCATTGTTTTCAGTACCGAAGGGATCTTCCAGTTCTTCCGCCAGACAATCCAGCGAAATAAAAGTGTAGGAAATCAGCACAGAGATAAAAGGCGTCATGTAATGCAGGTCCACGACCAGCGCAAACGGCAGCATGATACAAAACAGATACACGGTGCGATGCAAAATCAGGGTGTAGGCAAAGGGAATTGGCGTATAGGCAATGCGCTCGCATCCTGCCAGGACCGCTGAAATATCATTAAGCCGATCGTTGAGGCTAATAAACAGGATATCTGAAAGTTGTCCATTGCGTCGCTGAACCGCCAACCACTCCCCCATTATTAACAAGATACGGTTAGCTGGAGAGTTCGAAGCCAGTACACGCTGAAGATCTTCAGTCTTGAGATAATGAGCCAGCACTTCCGCCTGTGGCTGTTTGCGTAATGTCATGCGTAAACAGTGGGCGAAGGCGATTTGCAGCCGGGCAAACTCCCTTACACTTGCCGAATCCGGCAATGTCGTTTTTACCTCGCGCAGTAACGACCGCGAGGCAATCATCAACTGCCCCCAAAGTTTTCGCGCTTCAACGTAACGGGCGTAACCGGCATTATTACGAAAACCAAGAAAAATGGCGATGGCGACACCGAGAATGCTGAACGGTGCGAGGGTGAATTTAATGCCCAAATGCGTGTACCAGGGCAGCATGAAAATAACAGCGATAGAAAAGAGAAAATTGAGTAGTAAGCGCGAGGATATCTTGGATAATACTGAACCGTGCCAGACAAAAATACGGCGCAGCCAGTGTTGTTGTGGACGAACAATCATGGTTATCTTCAGGCGTGGAAAAGTCGCCCTATTAAACGTGATTACGATCACATTCTCAAGACACTACTTACAAATTACCTACAAGCTTACAACATTAACAGGTGCTGCATGTGGCACCTGTTAATGATAAAGGCGCATAGGATGTTGTAACTAATATAGTGAAATAAGAAACCCGGTCGAAACCGGGTTCAGAGTATTAGCACAACGGGCGTACAGCTTCGCGCATCCCTTTTTCGAGAATCGCATCCAGGTCATTAGCAACCTGCTCGACCAGACCAGGCACTTGCGTCAGGTCCTGCTCCCAGTGGTCTTTTTCTGCCAACACAATCGCTACCAGTTCCTGGGTCCCGATAACACGGTCACGATATTGGCTCCAGAGTTGCTGATAACGTTCCAGCCAGTGTGCATCGTCCTGTACCGGATATGTTTCTCCATTACGCTCACCGCGATAGAACGCAATCAATGCCGCTAATGCGAAAGTAAGGCGCGCCGGAAGTGTGCCGTTTGCCTTCTGCCCTGCCAGCAGCTGCGGCAGGATGCGTGTGCGGAACTTGGTCATACCGTTGAGCGCGATAGACAGCAGTTGATGCTTGATGTACGGGTTACGGAAACGTCCGGTGACTGCACTGGCGAAAGACTCCAGCTCATCGCGTGGCAAATCCAGTACCGGAATAATTTCTTCGTAGATGGCTTTTTCAACGAATGCGCAAATTTCAGCATCATTCATCGCTTCACCTACGGTATCCAGCCCTGCCTGGAACGCCACCGGCACCAGCGCGGTGTGCGCACCGTTGAGGATTGCCACTTTGCGTTCTTTATACGGTTTAATATCGTCAACGATCAGCACGTTGAGCGGATATTTGTCCAGACGAAGTTCAGTCGCTAAGGATTTCGGCCCCTGAATCACAAACAGGTAAAAGTGTTCAGCGGTGTCGAGGAAACCATCGTGGTAGCCCAGTTCTTCTTCCAGTTTAGCCACTTCATCACGTGGATAACCGGTAACGATACGGTCCACCAGCGTAGAACAGAAGCTGTTAGCCTGATCCAGCCATTGAATAAATGCTTCTGGCAGTGCCCACTCTTGCGCATAGCGCAGCACCAGTTCACGCAACGCGTCGCCATTATAGTCAATCAACTCACACGGGATGATGATCCAACCTTTATCCAGCGCACCGTTGAAATGGCTAAAACGTTCGAACAGCAGACGGGTCAGTTTTGCCGGATAACTTACCGCTGGCGCGTCATCGAATTTATCGCCCGCATGGTAGCTGATACCCGCTTCGGTGGTGTTAGAGAAAACAAAGCGCATTTCCGGGTTGTGAGCCAGTTTCAGGAATTCATCGTATTCACTGTAGACGCTGATTTCACGATTAACCGAGCGAATCAGACGCGCGTCGCTGACCGCTTCACCCTTCTCATTCAGGCCACGGATAATGGTGGTATACAGACCATCCTGCGTGCTCAGTGACGGCGGGAATGAAGTTTCAATCGGACGAACAACGACCACGCCAGAATTCAGATCGGTGTGCTCATTCAGGAGATCGATTTGCCAGTCAACAAAGGCGCGCAGGAAGTTACCTTCACCAAACTGAATGATACGTTCTGGATACTTTGCACCGGGAAAATCGCGACGATTTAGTGTTTTCACAATGGGTTCCCTTCTGATTAGTCATACAACCTGTTTGAATTGGTACGACAGGTTAGCAAACTTTAATACGCCGAACCCTTGTTTTGATCAACTCCTGATGATTAATGAGCAGTTTTATGAGAAAAGTGTGGCGCGGATCATGGTTTAATCGAGGAAACAGGCCTTTTCTTGGATCATAAAGTGGTAGAACACATTGCATTTAATTCGCTCTGAGTAAATAAAGATGTCAGACAACTTCCTCACCGTAACGCATAGTGCTGGTACGGTTGCGCCCATCTTTCTTCGAGCGATACAGACACGTATCGGCTTCGACCATCAATTTATTAAAGTCATCGGTCAGCGTTCGGTACGATGCGCAACCACTACCGACGCCAATACTTACCGTGAGATAAAGCGTTTTTTGTTGCCAGGTGAACGGTTGAAGTTCTACGCCTTTACGGATTTTTTCCGCCATTAGCAGGCCATCGACAGGATTCACCGACGGCACTGCAACAGCAAATTCTTCGCCGCCCATTCGCGCCACCAGCCCCTTATCACCGACAATCTTCTGAATATGCTGGGCAAACACGCTTAACACTTTATCGCCACATTCATGTCCATAGTTATCGTTAATGCTTTTGAAATAGTCGATATCAAGCAGCATGACCGTCAGATGTTGTGTCTGTTTCAGCGATGGACTTTTCAGCGCCTCATAAAGACCGGACCGTGAGTAAACCTGAGTCAGAAAATCAAAGTCGGCTCGCAGCGCAACTTGCTTCATTAGCGAATTGATCGCTGCCACGCTAAAGGAAACCATATGGGCATATCGCCATCGTGGCAATACCGAGACGTGCGGAGAACATTTGCGGAATGGAGAACGGCGAACCGACCGAGATATCAATCACCGAATTTGCCACCAGTACGACTTCCACCGCACCGGTGACAAAGGTCAACAGACATGTTACCTGCGGCGTATAGCGCACTGCACACCAGATTAATGCAGGGAGCGGAAACGCCAGACTCCCCGCTCCGCCAATGACTACCGAGGCAATAACCGACACAATAAGCGCGATAGCAGGCATCATCTGCTCTGCTTTAAAGCGCGGCAGTACTCCAGGAATTGCCAACGTCAGCATACAAGGCACGATCAACACGCCCGTTGAGAATTGCTCACTAAACCAGTCGGCAAGCAAAGGCCAGAAATCCAGACTATCAATACTGACCGAACCAATCGCCCCGACAATAGCGCATAATAATGCGGCAAGCAGACAGTAATTAAATAGCCGTAAGGCACTTACTGGCTCATACTTATTTTTTCCCAGACGCTTATCCCGCGCGACCAGTAAGGCGACGGTAACAATAAACATCATATTGGAGAAATTGATAGCCAGTGAAACCAGCCCCCATTCGGTGGTTATGGCATCATAAACCAGCATCGCTACATAACTGATCGCATAGTAATGCAGTCGATTAAGCCAGACATAGCGGGCAAACACCCCCGCCATTACGCCATTCAGCGGCCAGAAAAGAGAAAGTTCGTGAACCAGCCGTAACTCTGCACCAATAAAATAGAACAGCGTGGTTAGCACAAAAATAGCGATGCTATTACGTAGCAGATGACCTTCCTGGAACAAACGGAAAGTTGAAATGGGCTGTACATGCATTAATTATCTGTCCATACAATTGCGGGTGGCAATTATCTCAACGCAATAAGTAAATTCTTAGAAAGGATAGCATGTTCGCTGACAACGGCGGCAACTAAAGATACCTAATGAATGCCATTTTATCGATTTCCGTAATTATCATGGCTGATTCATCTGTATAACCAGCCAGTGGTAGATTACCGTCACAATATAACGTTGTTGCTCCTCACTTAACGCTTCCCCCTGAGGAATGTTATGCCACTTAGCCAGACAACCGCGACAACAGGTCGCGGTGGCGTGTTGAGCGATAAAAACCGGATGCCCGCGCATGGGGGTTTGCTTACCGTCGTTAGCCGGTAATGCCGGAGCAAGACGTTTAGCGACAAAATCCGCCGCATGTTGTTCAATGACTGGCGCGCCTTTCTCCAGACAATACTGACGCTCTTTCACACCCAAACGAAAGCGAGAGCGAAATTTTGAACGGGATAAACGCGCGAAGAGTGGATCGAGAGACTGCATTAATAAACTGAACGCCCTAATTGTTTCGTCAATTGTTCAAGGACTGCAATGCCCGCAAGCGAGTTACCGGCATCATCCAGTTCCGGACTCCAGACTGCGATGGCCATTTCATGCGGAACAATCGCCACAATACCGCCACCAACGCCAGATTTTGCCGGTAGTCCCACCCGCCAGGCAAACTCCCCCGCGTTCTGGTACATACCGCTGGTCGCCATCAGCGCGTTAATTTGCCGCGCCTGCATTGGCGTCACCACAGGTTCATCAATATGAATAGCTTTCCCCTGATTCGCCAGAAAGACAAACGTCCGGGCCAGCTCTACACAGCTCATTTTCAGAGCGCAGTAATGAAAGTAGTTTTGCAGAACGGTTGTCACGTCATGATGGAAATTGCCAAACGACTTCATCAGCCAGGCGATAGCCGCATTTCGCGCGGAATGTTCAAATTCGGAACGCGCTACCACCGTATCGTAGGAAATATCAGACACACCACTTAAGCCGCGCACGACTTCCAGCATACGTTGCCGAGGAGCGCTTAATCGCCCTTGCAACATATCGCAGACCACCAGCGCACCGGCATTAATAAACGGATTACGCGGAATACCCTGCTCCATTTCCAGTTGCACTAAAGAATTGAACGGTGATCCAGACGGATCTTTGCCGACGCGTTGCCAGATTTCCTCTTCGGAGTAATGACGCATGGCGACAACGAGACTCAGCACTTTGGAAATAGACTGAATGGAAAAACGTTCTTGCGCGTCTCCGGCCTGAAAAAGCTGTCCGTCAACGGTACAGATAGCAATCCCCAATCGGGAACCGTCTACCGTAGCCAGCGCCGGAATATAATCCGCGACTTTACCCTGACCAATGAGCGGCCGCACTTGCCGCAAGATGTTTTCTAAAATTGCATTATCCATGGCGACTGCCACTTTCTACTCCTGGACCGCAGGTCTGAAAAGACCTGCGAGTATATCAGAGCTGAATATATAGCGTCAGACCCGGTCTTTCCATACCGTCTGAATATTACAGAATTCGTGTAAGCCGAAATGGGAAAGCTCACGACCAAAGCCACTCTTCTTCACGCCACCAAAGGCGACTCGCGCATCGCTGGCACAATAACCATTGATAAATACCCCACCGCATTCCAGACGTGCCGCCATCTGTCTGGCCTGTGTTTCGTCGGTGGTGAAAATGGTCGCTGAAAGGCCGAACTCACTATCATTAGCCAGTTCCAGCGCATGTTCTGCATCTTTCGCAATGGTGATTGCCGCAACGGGGCCAAACATTTCTTCCCGAAACGCGGTCATTTCTGGGGTAACATTCGCCAGAACCGTTGGCGGATAGTAGTTACCTGCTCCAGCCATCTTTTCCCCTCCCAGTAACAAACGCGCACCCTGCGCCAGTGTTTTTTCCACCTGATGATGCAGCTCATCACGTAAATCAAAACGAGCCATTGGTCCGAGAGCGTTCTCTTCATCACGGGGATCGCCCATTTTCAAGGCTGCCGCAGCTGCCACAAAACGTTCGGTAAATGCCGAAGCAATTCCCTCTTCGATGATAAAGCGTTTTGCCGCTGCACAAACCTGTCCGGTATTCTGATAACGTCCGGCTACCGCCGCTTTCACCGCCAGTTCCAGATCGGCATCGTTAAGCACAATAAACGGATCCGAACCACCCAGTTCCAGTACGCATTTTTTCAGTGCCGCTCCAGCCTGTGCGCCAATAGCCGCTCCAGCACGAACACTTCCGGTCACTGTGACAGCAGCAATGCGCGAGTCTTTAATCATCAGACTGACACCGTCGTTGTCGGCATTCAGCCAGCCATATACGCCTTGTGGGATACCCGCATCTTTAAACACCTGGGCAATGAGCTGTGCACAGCCCATCACATTCGGCGCATGTTTAAGTAAGTAGCCGTTACCAGCAAGAATGATGGGAACAGCGCCACGCATCACCTGCCATAACGGAAAATTCCACGGCATAATCGCCAGAATCGTCCCCAACGGTCGATACTCAATAACCGCCTGCTGATTTTCCACCAGCGTAGGTTCTGCCTTCAGCATTGCTGGACCATGTTCTGCATACCAGTCACACAAATTCGCCGATTTCGCCACTTCAGCGCGCGCCTGGTTGATTGGTTTGCCCATTTCACGGGTGATCATTTGCGCCATTTCTTCGCTACGGGCGCGCAGAGCCTTACCGATATCACGCAGTTTTTCAGCACGATAATCTATATTTGCCTCGCGCCAGTCGCGAAAGCCTGCTGCTGCCAGCTGAAGCGCGTTTTCGATATCGTCAACACTAGCCCACGGCAGCACAGAAAGTTGTTCACCGGTGGCAGGATTTATCGAAATTGCATGAGTTGCCGGAGTAATGGTCATCGGGGTATCTCCTTTATGAGTCATGGTATGAAGATACGCAGATTTACTCTTGCTTTAAAATGAATAATATTAAGCCACTTATTCACGAATCGAGAATGCTATGGATCTGACCCAACTGGAGATGTTCAACGCGGTTGCCGAAGCTGGCAGCATTACCCAGGCTGCAGCAAAAGTGCATCGCGTGCCGTCGAATCTCACTACCCGTCTACGCCAGCTGGAAACAGAACTGGGGGTTGATCTGTTTATTCGCGAGAATCAGCGTTTACGTCTCTCGCCTGCCGGGCATAACTTTTTACGCTATAGCCAACAAATTCTCACGTTAGTGGATGAAGCGCGGAGCGTTGTCGCTGGCGATGAGCCGCAAGGTTTATTTTCTCTGGGATCGCTGGAAAGCACCGCTGCAGTGCGCATTCCGGCCACGCTGGCGGAATTTAACCGTCGTTATCCCAAAATTCAGTTTTCACTTTCCACCGGCCCTTCCGGCACTATGCTGGAAGGTGTGCTGGAGGGAAAACTGAATGCGGCGTTTATTGATGGACCCATTAACCATACTGCCATCGACGGGATACCGGTATACCGCGAGGAACTAATGATCGTCACGCCACAAGGACATGCGCCAGTAACCCGTGCCAGTCAGGTGAATGGCAGTAACATTTATGCCTTCCGCGCCAATTGTTCGTATCGTCGCCACTTCGAAAGCTGGTTTCAT
Organism: Escherichia sp. WS1118; assembly: GCF_046487695.1. NCBI lineage: Bacteria > Pseudomonadati > Pseudomonadota > Gammaproteobacteria > Enterobacterales > Enterobacteriaceae > Escherichia > Escherichia sp. WS1118. The sequence continues at coordinate 26,879 of NZ_JBJQIZ010000005.1, forward strand.
GCTGACGGTGCCGCTCCGGGAACTATTCACGAGATGGAGTCTTATCACGGGATGTTGGCCTGTGTGGTCGCAGGAGCAGGCATTGCGCTTATTCCACGCTCTATGCTGGAAAGTATGCCGGGGCATCACCAGGTTGAAGCGTGGCCGTTAGCTGAGCAATGGCGTTGGTTAACAACCTGGCTGGTCTGGCGTCGTGGTGCGAAAACGCGTCCGCTTGAGGCATTTATTCAACTGCTGGATGCGCCTGACTCGGCAAAACAGGGTTACCAATGAGCTATTTTTGATAGTTCATGCGGATAATATGCTCTATATAGTGATGTTCCGATGACTTATGACTATATGGGGCAAATATGGTTACGCCAGTAAGCATCAGCAATTACATATCTCTTCCTGATGATTTTCCCGTTCGTAATATTGCACCTCAAGTAAAAGAAGAACAGGCCCCCTTCCTGATCGTCATTAAAATGTGATGTTAACAACTCTCTGATGCGTGACAGAACAACCGTCAGAGAGATGGAAATGCGATCCAGATCACAAATGCATTGTATTCACATCATTAACCGTTTTAAGATCATTTCATCACTTTTTCGCAACTCACCCGATAATCTGTTATGACAACAAACACTGTTTCCCGCAAAGTAGCGTGGCTACGGGTCGTTACGCTGGCAGTCGCCGCCTTTATCTTCAATACCACCGAATTTGTCCCTGTTGGCCTGCTCTCTGACATTGCGCATAGTTTTCACATGCAAACCGCTCAGGTCGGCATCATGTTGACAATTTATGCATGGGTAGTGGCGCTAATGTCATTGCCTTTTATGTTAATGACCAGCCAGGTTGAACGCCGCAAATTACTGATCTGCCTGTTTGTGGTGTTTATTGCCAGCCACGTACTGTCGTTTTTATCGTGGAGTTTTACCGTTCTGGTGATCAGTCGCATTGGTGTGGCTTTTGCACATGCGATTTTCTGGTCGATTACGGCGTCTCTGGCGATCCGTATGGCTCCGGCCGGGAAGCGAGCACAGGCATTGAGTTTAATTGCCACCGGTACAGCACTGGCAATGGTATTAGGTTTACCTCTCGGGCGCATTGTGGGGCAGTATTTTGGCTGGCGAATGACCTTCTTCGCGATTGGTATCGGGGCGCTTATTACCCTTTTGTGCCTGATTAAGTTACTTCCCTTGCTGCCCAGTGAGCATTCCGGTTCATTGAAAAGCCTCCCGCTATTGTTCCGCCGCCCGGCATTGATGAGCATTTATTTGTTAACTGTGGTGGTTGTCACCGCCCATTACACGGCATACAGCTATATCGAGCCTTTTGTACAAAACATTGCGGGATTCAGCGCCAACTTTGCCACGGCATTACTGTTATTACTCGGTGGTGCGGGCATTATTGGCAGCGTGATTTTCGGTAAACTGGGTAATCAGTATGCGTCTGCGTTGGTGAGTACAGCGATTGCGCTATTGCTGGTGTGCCTGGCACTGCTGCTACCTGCGGCGAACAGTGAAATACACCTCGGGATGCTGAGTATTTTCTGGGGGATCGCGATGATGATCATCGGGCTTGGTATGCAGGTTAAAGTGCTGGCGCTGGCACCAGATGCCACCGACGTCGCGATGGCGCTATTCTCCGGGATATTTAATATTGGAATCGGCGCGGGTGCGTTGGTAGGTAATCAGGTGAGTCTGCACTGGTCAATGTCGATGATTGGTTATGTAGGCGCGGTGCCTGCTTTTGCTGCGTTAATATGGTCAATCATCATTTTTCGCCGCTGGCCAGTGACACTCGAAGAACAGACGCAATAGTCGAAAGGCCCATTCGGGCCTTTTTTAATGATACGTTTTAATGATTTCCAGGATGCCGTTAATAATAAACTGCACGCCCATACATACCAGCAGGAATCCCATCAGACGGGAGATCGCTTCAATACCCCCCTTGCCCACCAGCCGCATAATTGCGCCAGAGCTGCGTAGACTTCCCCACAAAATAACCGCCACCAGGAAAAAGATCAGCGGCGGCGCAACCATCAGTACCCAATCAGCGAAGGTTGAACTCTGACGCACTGTGGAGGCCGAGCTAATAATCATCGCAATGGTTCCCGGACCGGCGGTACTTGGCATTGCCAGTGGTACAAAAGCAATATTGGCACTGGGTTCATCTTCCAGCTCTTCCGACTTGCTTTTCGCTTCCGGTGAATCAATCGCTTTCTGTTGCGGAAAGAGCATCCGAAAACCGATAAACGCGACGATCAAACCGCCTGCAATTCGCAGACCGGGAATCGAAATGCCAAATGTATCCATCACCAGTTGCCCGGCGTAATATGCCACCATCATGATGGCAAATACGTACACCGAGGCCATCAACGACTGACGATTACGTTCGGCACTGTTCATGTTGCCTGCCAAGCCAAGAAATAACGCGACAGTTGTTAATGGGTTAGCTAACGGCAGTAACACCACCAGCCCCAGGCCTATTGCTTTAAACAAATCTAACATTGGTGGTTGTTATCCTGTGTATCTGGTTTATCAGCGAAAAGTATAAGGGGTAAACAAGGATAAAGTGTCACTCTTTAGCTAACCTTGCATCGCATTGACCAAAACTTGAACCGATTTAGCAAAACGTGGCATCGGTCAATTCATTCATTTGACTTATACTTGCCTGGGCAATATTATCCCCTGCAACTAATTACTTGCCAGGGCAACTAATGTGAAAAGTACCAGCGATCTGTTCAATGAAATTATTCCATTGGGTCGCTTAATCCATATGGTTAATCAGAAGAAAGATCGCCTGCTTAACGAGTATCTGTCTCCGCTGGATATTACCGCGGCACAGTTTAAGGTGCTCTGCTCTATCCGCTGCGCGGCGTGTATTACTCCGGTTGAACTGAAAAAAGTGTTGTCGGTCGACCTGGGGGCACTGACCCGTATGCTGGATCGCCTGGTCTGTAAAGGCTGGGTGGAAAGGTTGCCGAACCCGAATGATAAGCGCGGCGTACTGGTAAAACTTACCACCAGCGGCGCGGCAATATGTGAACAATGCCATCAATTAGTTGGCCAGGACCTGCATCAAGAATTAACAAAAAACCTGACGGCGGACGAAGTGGCAACACTTGAGCATTTGCTTAAGAAAGTCCTGCCGTAAACGAAAAAAGAGGTATGACGATGTCCAGACGCAATACTGACGCTATTACCATTCATAGCATTTTGGACTGGATCGAGGACAACCTGGAATCGCCACTGTCACTGGAGAAAGTGTCAGAGCGTTCGGGTTACTCCAAATGGCACCTGCAACGGATGTTTAAAAAAGAAACCGGTCATTCATTAGGTCAATACATCCGTAGCCGTAAGATGACGGAAATCGCGCAAAAGCTGAAGGAAAGTAACGAGCCGATACTCTATCTGGCAGAACGATATGGCTTCGAGTCCCAACAAACTCTGACCCGAACCTTCAAAAATTACTTTGATGTTCCGCCGCATAAATACCGGATGACCAATATGCAGGGTGAATCGCGCTTTTTACATCCATTAAATCATTACAACAACTAGTTGATAACGTGACAACGTCACTGAGGCAATCATGAAACCACTTTTATCCGCAATAGCAACTGCGCTTATTCTCTTTTCTGCGCAGGGCGTTGCGGAACAAACCACGCAGCCGGTTGTTACTTCCTGTGGCAATGTCGTGGTTGTTCCCACATCGCAGGAACAACCACCGTTTGATTTAAATCACATGGGTACTGGCAGTGATAAGTCGGATGCGCTCGGCGTGCCCTATTATAATCAACACGCTATGTAGTTATTGTCAGGCTCTGATCACAGAGCCTGACATTTCCGTAATATCTTCCTGAAGTCTCATATATTTTCGCCATTGTTGGCGATGAGATCCCGATACCAGTAAAACGATGCTTTACGTATCCGTTCCAGCGTTCCCTTCCCTTCGTTGTCTTTATCGACATAAATCATTCCGTAGCGTTTTTTCATTTCTCCTGTTCCGGCAGAAACCAGGTCAATGCAACCCCACGGGGTGTAGCCAATTAAGTCAACACCATCTTCAACTACGGCTTTTTTCATTTCCCGAATATGGGAGGAAAAGTAATCAATGCGATAGTGATCGTTCACCGTGCCGTCAGCTTGTCTCTGGTCAACCGCACCAAATCCATTTTCGACAATAAACAGCGGCAACTGGAAATGATCCCAGAACCAGTTGAGTGAATAACGTAGCCCTGCCGGATCAATTTGCCATCCCCATTCGGATGTATCGATATAAGGGTTGCTGACCAAATCTCGTGGTTCAACATAATCCAGTTGCGGATTATCTGGCGAAAATTGCGTCGTAAAAGACATGTAGTAGCTAAAGCCGATAAAGTCGACACAACCTCTGGCAAGAATCGCGTTATCATCTGGTGTGATATCGAGGTTGAATCCTTTCCTTGCAAAGTAATTCAGCATATGTTGCGGATAATATCCACGAGCATGAACATCAGTAAACCAGTAACGACGATGCATCGCTTTCGTGGCCATCATCATATCGTTGGGTGCACACGTCAGAGGATAGATGGGGCACATAGCAATCATACAGCCGATATTAAATTCAGGATTGATCAGTTTTCCAGTCTGTACCGCCAGGGCACTGGCAACTAACTCATAATGTACCGCCTGGTACATTATTTGTTCGCGCTCATTGAGATCTTCCTCTGGCGAATACAAGATACCGGAATTAGTAAATGGACACAGGCTTTCGCTGAAATTCACCTGATTATTGATTTCGTTAAACGTCATCCAGTACTTTACTTTTTCTTTATAGCGCGTGAAGACCGTTGATGCGAAGTGGATAAAAAAGTCGATCAGTTTACGGTTTCGCCAGCCACCATATTTTGTCACCAAATGATAAGGCATCTCAAAATGCGAAAGCGTCACCACAGGTTCCATTCCCTGCTTCAGGCATTCATCGAAGAGATCATCATAAAATTGTAAACCCTCTTCATTCGGCTCCTGTTCGTCACCTTGCGGAAAGATTCGTGTCCAGGCAATGGAAGTTCGAAAGCATTTGAATCCCATCCCGGCAAATAACTGAATATCTGTTTTATAGCGATGATAAAAATCAATTGCTTCATGATTGGGATAATTAAGTCCGTCGATAACGCCTTCTGTCACTTCACGCGGCACCCCGTGAGCGCCAGCAGTCATTACATCAGCGATACTGATGCCTTTTCCTCCTTCATTCCAGCCACCTTCCAATTGATGTGCGGCTACCGCACCGCCCCATAAAAAATCTTCTTTAAATCCTGACATACACAACTCCTTAACTAAATAGATTACCACCAGACTTCCGCCTGGATGCCGGCCATAAACTCGTCTTTGCTGTTCTCATTAAACTTAAAATTCGATAATTCGTTATCCAGAATATTGATATACGTCCCGTAGAAGCGAATTTCTGGTCGTGAACCTAAAATACTTTCACCCACTTTCAATGCATGCCAGAGTGTCGTTTTATAAGCCGATTCATTTAGCGTTACCCCCTGCTGAGTTTTGTTCTGTTGCTTAAACCAGCCTAATTCAAGCCCCGTCTGATTCCATGTATTCCAGATCCAGGCCGGTCTTATTACGGTGCGAATACTGTCAAAATCACTATGAGCGCCACTTTCATAACTATAAACATCTTCGCCATGAGAATAGACAAGCGCGTTAGCCATAATAATATTGTCAGTCAGATACATCTCGCCCTGAGAGATTAAACGCCAGGCGATCCCATTGGTATGGTCACCATAGTAATAGCGACCATGCGCCATCGTATTACTGGCATCTGAGAAACTGGCAAAACTGCTGGCATAGGAATTATTGGCAACCTGTAACGTAAATTCATTAAACGTATCGCGTTGCAAGTTTTGCCGTAAAACAGAAGTCAGCATCCAGCTATCTTTCATTTCAAAATAACTGTCGTCATTTTCATTATCTTGTTGTTGATCCGTTTTATTAGGTGCGGAATATTTAGCCATTAATGACAACGTCGCATCATCCCATAACGGGATATTGCGATAACGAACATCCACAGAATTGGTATTCATCTGACTGGTACGCGTAAAATCACGAGAGTAAACATCGACATCATCTCGGCTTAAGGACATATCAAACAGCCCTACACCAAGCGCCCAGTTTTCAATCCCCACACCCGCGGCAACATCCGTGGTTAAGGTTTTCCAGTCCAGCATTTGGATCTCATATTGCGGGAGTTTATGTTTGCCGACCCAGAAGTCTGCCTCTCGTGCGAAGGGTAAAAAACCTCGCGTTGTCAGATAAATATCACTGAACTGCATGATATTTTCATTGGCACTGTCACCAAACCAGGCATCGTTATACTGCTGACCTACGTTTCCATCATAGGTAACGACCGCATTTGCCGTTCTACCGTCCTGATTATAAACACGCTGATTTAAGGTCAGGTCAAACCAACCACTCATCTCGTTACCAAAACGTCCCAGAGAACCCGCTGCATAAGTTTGTGGTGAGCCGTGATTACCGGTGCCCCAGCCTGAGCGGAAGTACCCCTGATAGCTGAATCCAATATCATCCTTTATATATTTACTGATATCTTTCAGGGTCACGCTTTCGATAGTGGTTTTATCGCCTTTACTTTCAATAACGGCAATTTGCTGCGATCCATTTATAGTATGTGCTGCGGCAGACGAGTTCTGTTCACCGTTTTCATTTTTGATGTTATCAGCAACGGGAGATGTCGCTGATATTTCGGCAAGCGAGGCCGATTGATATTTATTTTCTGTGATGCTTTTTTGTAATGTCGAAAGTCGGAATTTATATACTCCCAGTTCATTCTGTGTTGCTTTCAGCTCTTGTTTATTTTGCGACAATTCATTTTCAAGCAATTCAAGGCGCTGCTCTATGGTTAATTTTGTTGCCATCGCGTTCAACGGAAACAATGCTGTAATAATAGAAATAGACAAAAGGCTGACGTTAAGCGTCTTTATATTCATAACTTATCCTTAAGAGTGTAGTAATTTCCTCCAGATATCGCACTGGAGAAAAAATCAGGCATGGAGCTCTTTTCTTAATGAAATAATTTCCCTGGCTAAATCCTGGCATAATATTGCATTCATCAAATGATCCTGTGCATGTATCAGAATTAAATTAACTTCTATTTTGCCACAGCCTTCATCCTGACTAATTAACGCGGTCTGAATCTTATGCGCCTGAAGACAGGCAGATTCAGAGCTGGCCATTAGTTTAGTTGCGCCCTGCCAGTCTTTTTGCCCGGCACAACGTATGGCTTCCATCGCATCAGAACGAGCCTGTCCCGCGTTGATCAGTAACTCCATAACAAGTTCTTCATCTGCAAACATCACAATCTCCTTCCTGGGTAAATGGAATTATCCGTTAGTTGTCATGTTATTGACTTTGTTGGCGGCGATAACAAAAGGTAAATAGATCATTGTCGCCACACCTAAACATAAAAAACCAACCAGTAATGCCAGCCAGTTTCCCCCGGTTCCGAGGAAAGCAATTAAAGGTCCGGGCGTAGTCCAGGGCACGGCATAAGCAACCGGTGGAATAATTTCCATCGAAACAAAGAAGTAACCAATGGCACAGTTAACAATGGGAACCATAATAAACGGCACCATCATGATGGGGTTAAGTACAATAGGAAGGCCGAACATTATCGGTTCATTGATATTGAAAATACCGGGGATAAATGACATTTTTGCCAGATCACGGTATTCCGCACGCTTAGAAGCGATAAAAATAGCCAACAATAACCCCAACGTCATACCTGAACCGCCGCAGTTGGCGAATGCATCATTAATAGAAGTCCAGGTAATCGGATATGGCGCGCCCCAGGTAGTGCCGTGTTGAGCGGCCCAGGAGAGATTCTCCAGATTAGCCTCAGAAAAAACGGTTTCTCGAATTGCCGACGTTGTATTAGGTCCGTGGATCCCCAGCACCCAGAGGAAATTACCCACAGCCCCCAGGATAATTACCGCAAAGATATTCGTTCCCATATGTTTGAGCGGCGTCTGGATTAATGTGTAAATGAGATCATTTAATCCTGCCGGGGATATCAATGTCAGGCAATAATTAAGTGCGGAAAAGAACACCATGACAAAAAATATTGGCAATAAAACTTTAAATGAACGCGCTACCGCAGGAGGTACAGCTGCCGGCATCGTTATGGTGATTTTGGGGTTTCGAGCTAAGCGACAAAATATTTCACTGGTGATCAATGCAACGATAACAGCAACAAACAACCCCTGCGCGCCGAGATATTTTGTCGTCAGGAATGCCTGCCCATCTATCATCTGGTATGGGGTATAAACAATAAAAAATGCTCCTATTGCCGTTAATCCACATAAAAGATCATCTTGCTCATAGCTAATCGCCACATTCCTGGCGACCAGGAAAGCAATCATAATTGACATGATATTTACAGAACCATTCATTACCGGAGTAAAAATAGCTTGTGCTTTTTCAAGGTTGGGGAAAATGCTGTTCAGATGCAGTAATCCGGCAATAAAACCGTCGGGCGATAATATGGCAAAGTTAATTAATATAATTAATGAGCTTGCCATGATAATTGGAAACGTAAAAACGAATCCATCTCTCACCGCTGCAACATGTTTTTGTGAGTTTAACTTGATAGCAACTGGAACAAGAAAACGTTCCATTCCACGTTCGAATGATGCCATTAATCCCATTTTTTTATACCTGTTGTTCTGGATATTTATACATCCCAATAAAGCATGTATGCCATATCCATTTTATGATGTGTGAAAAGTTAGTTCAGGTAATAGTTTAATAATATTAGATTCTTACTCTTGCAGTAGTTTCATCGCAAATTCAAGAACTGCCTGTCCGTTCATTGTGCCATAGTCTTTCATCTCGATAACGGCTACAGGCATTTTCCCCTGTGCAACGGCTTCAATCTCTGGTTTCTGAAAGCGAACTTGCGGACCAAGTAAAACAACGTCAACTTCGTTATTTTTAATTTTCCCTTTAGCCTCTGCAATCGCCAATGCGGAAATATTAACTTCAAGTGAAATAGCGGTAGCATGATCAATCATACGTTTAACCAGCATACTGGTTGACATGCCCGCAGCGCAAACTAACAATATCTTTTTCATATTTTTCCTTACTGGTATATAACAGACTACATTGTGTAAATATCATATCCCACAGTAGCTACACGTCCTGGTACATTGATCACAGTAATACAGCAATAAAGTTGTTCAACAACAGGGTGATAATTAAACGACTCGGCCATACGATAAACTAATCAGGTCTCAACTCCTTGTTTTCAATGGCTCTTAAAAGGTGCAAAAGTGATTTTTCAAAAGATTGCCCGCTTACTTAAATCCGAGATCAATGGCAATTCATGGCATGTTGGTGATTTGTTGCCGTCAGAAGCGGAACTCGCTGTTCGTTATAATGTTTCGCGTAATACCCTGCGTAAGGCATTATCCCTGCTGGAAGGCGAAGGAATTATTCACAGAAAGCATGGTTCAGGAACATACATTCAAAAAAAGAATTTTGTTGCACACATTGATCACATGAACAGTTTCAGTGAAATTGCACATAAAAGCGGCAAAGAGGCAGGAAGTCAGATTATGAAATTTGAAGTGCAGGATGCTTCTCCTACTATTGCGACTGAGCTGAATTTAGTGACTGGTGAGCAGGTTTATTACATAAAGAGACTGCGATTCATTGAGGATAATGCAGCACAATTAGAAGAAACGTGGATGTCAGTGGCACGTTTTCCTGATTTAACCGTATCGCATATGCAAAAATCCAAATTTTCGTATATTGAGAACGAATGCGGGATCAAAATCATTGGCACCTTTGAAACTTTCTCCCCGACTTTTCCTACCCCAGAAATCGCCAGTATTTTACGGATCAGCCCACGGGATCCCATACTTAAAATTCAGACCCAGGCTGTGGATAGTAACTCTATTCCGCTGGATTATTCGTTACTTTACAGCAATATTTTCGAGTTCCAGGTAAAGTACTTTTTCCCGCGATAAAAGCAGACGCACAGAGTGCTGGCATCACATTCTGTGCGTATGGTTTAGCCTCTGACCTTTACCGCTTTACGCCACCGCAAGCCAAATACATTGATATACAGCCCGGTCATAATGAGCACCGCACCGAAAAATTGCAGACCCGTTAAGCGTTCATCCAACAATAGTGCCGCACTTGCCAGTCCAACTACAGGCACCAGTAACGATAACGGTGCAACCCGCCAGGTTTCATAGCGTCCCAGTAACGTCCCCCAGATCCCATAACCAACAATTGTCGCCACAAACGCCAGATACATCAGAGACAAGATGGTGGTCATATCGATAGTAACCAGACTGTGAATCATGGTTGCGGAACCATCGAGAATCAGCGAGGCAACAAAGAAGGGAATGATTGGGATTAATGCGCTCCAGATTACCAGCGACATCACTGCCGGACGCGTTGCGTGCGACATGATCTTTTTATTGAAGATGTTGCCACACGCCCAACTAAATGCTGCCGCCAGGGTCAACATAAAGCCGAGCATCGCCACATGCTGACCGTTCAGACTATCTTCGATTAACACCAGTACGCCAAAAATCGCTAAGGCGATCCCCGCCAATTGTTTGCCATGTAGTCGTTCACCGAAAGTAAACGCGCCAAGCACGATAGTAAAAAACGCTTGTGCCTGTAACACCAACGAGGCCAGTCCAGCAGGCATACCAAAGTTAATAGCGCAGAACAGAAAGGCAAACTGCGCAAAACTGATGGTTAATCCATACCCCAGCAGCAAATTCAGTGGTACTTTCGGTCGTGCGACAAAAAAGATGGCCGGGAAAGCAACCAGCATAAAGCGCAAACCGGCCAGCATCAGCGGTGGCATGTTATGAAGCCCCACTTTGATGACCACAAAATTTAGCCCCCATACAACCACTACCAGTAGCGCCAACACCCCATCTTTTCGCGACATTCTACCGCCTCTGAATTTCATCTTTTGTAAGCAATCAACTTAGCTGAATTTACTTTTCTTTAACAGTTGATTCGTTAGTCGCCGATTACGACGGCATTAATGCGCAAATAAGTCGCTATACTTCGGATTTTTGCCATGCTATTTCTTTACATCTCTAAAACAAAACATAACGAAACGCACTGCCGGACAGACAAATGAACTTATCCCTACGACGCTCTACCAGCGCCCTTCTTGCCTCGTCGTTGTTATTAACCATCGGACGCGGCGCTACGCTGCCGTTTATGACCATTTACTTGAGTCGCCAGTACAGCCTGAGTGTCGATCTAATCGGTTATGCGATGACAATTGCGCTCACTATTGGCGTCGTTTTTAGCCTCGGTTTTGGTATCCTGGCGGATAAGTTCGACAAGAAACGCTATATGTTACTGGCAATTACCGCCTTCGCCAGCGGTTTTATTGCCATTCCTTTAGTGAATAACGTGACGCTGGTGGTGCTCTTTTTTGCCCTTATTAACTGCGCCTATTCCGTCTTTGCTACCGTGTTGAAAGCCTGGTTTGCCGACAATCTTTCGTCCACCAGCAAAACGAAAATCTTCTCAATCAACTACACCATGCTCAACATTGGCTGGACCATCGGTCCGCCGCTAGGCACGCTGTTGGTGATGCAGAGCATCAATCTGCCCTTCTGGCTGGCAGCTATCTGTTCCGCGTTCCCCATGCTTTTCATTCAAATTTGGGTAAAGCGCAGCGAGAAAATCATCGCCACGGAAACAGGCAGTGTCTGGTCGCCGAAAGTTTTATTACAAGATAAAGCACTGTTGTGGTTTACCTGCTCTGGCTTTCTGGCTTCTTTTGTTAGCGGCGCATTTGCTTCATGCATTTCACAATATGTGATGGTGATTGCTGATGGTGATTTTGCCGAAAAGGTGGTCGCGGTTGTTCTTCCGGTGAATGCTGCCATGGTGGTTACGTTGCAATATTCCGTGGGCCGCCGCCTTAACCCGGCTAACATCCGCGCGCTGATGACAGCAGGCACCCTCTGTTTCGTCATCGGGCTGGTCGGTTTTATTTTTTCCGGCAACAGCCTGCTATTGTGGGGTATGTCAGCTGCGGTATTTACTGTCGGTGAAATCATTTATGCGCCGGGCGAGTATATGTTGATTGACCATATTGCGCCGCCAGGAATGAAAGCCAGCTATTTTTCCGCCCAGTCTTTAGGCTGGCTTGGTGCTGCGATTAACCCATTAGTGAGTGGCATAGTACTTACCAGTCTGCCGCCTTTCTCGCTGTTTATCATCTTAGCGTTGGTGATCGTTGTTGCGTGGGTGCTGATGTTAAAAGGAATTCGTGCAAGACCGTGGGGGCAGCCCGCGCTTTGTTGATTTAAGTCGAACACAATAAGAATTTAATTCAGCCTTCGTTTAGGTTACCTCTGCTAATATCTTTCTCATTGAGATGAAAATTAAGGTAAGCGAGGAAACACACCACACCATAAACGGAGGCAAATAATGCTGGGTAATATGAATGTTTTTATGGCCGTACTGGGAATAATTTTATTTTCTGGGTTTCTGGCCGCGTATTTCAGCCACAAATGGGATGACTAATGAACGGAGATAATCCCTCACCTAACCGGCCCCTTGTTACAGTTGTGTACAAGGGGCCTGATTTTTATGACGGCGAAAAAAAAACCGCCAGTAAACCGGCGGTGAATGCTTGCATGGATAGATTTGTGTTTTGCTTTTACGCTAACAGGCATTTTCCTGCACTGATAACGGATCGTTGACACAGTAGCATCAGTTTTCTCAATGAATGTTAAACGGAGCTTAAACTCGGTTAATCACATTTTGTTCGTCAATAAACATGCAGCGATTCCTTCCGGTTTGCTTACCCTCATACATTGCCCTGTCCGCTCTTCCAATGACCACATCCAGAGGCTCTTCAGGAAATGCACGACTCACACCAGCAGTCACGGTAATGTTGATATGCCCTTCAGAATGTGTGATGGCATGGTTATCGACTAACTGGCAAATTCTGACACCTGCACGACATGCTTCTTCATCATTAGTCGCTTTGACAATAATGATAAATTCTTCGCCCCCGTAGCGATAAACCGTTTCGTAATCGCGCGTCCAACTGGCTAAGTAAGTTGCGAGGGTGCGTAATACTACATCGCCGATTAAATGCCCGTAGGTATCATTAACCAATTTAAATCGGTCTATATCCAACAACATTAAATAAAGATTCAGAGGTTCAGCATTGCGTAACTGATGATCGAAGGATTCATCAAGAACCCGACGACCCGGCAATCCCGTCAGAACATCCATACTGCTACGGATCGTCAGCAAATAAATTTTGTAATCGGTTAATGCCGCAGTAAAAGAAAGCAACCCTTCCTGAAAAGCGTCGAAATGCGCGTCCTGCCAGTGATTTTCAACAATAGCCAGCATTAATTCCCGACCACAGTTATGCATATGTTGATGGGCAGAATCCATTAGCCGAACGTAAGGTAATTCATCGTTATCGAGTGGCCCCAGATGATCAATCCACCGACCAAACTGGCACAGCCCATAAGAATGGTTATCCGTTATTTCTGGCTTACTGGCATCTCTCGCGACCACGCTGTGAAACATACTTACCAGCCACTGGTAGTGGGCATCGATAGCCTTATTGAGATTTAACAAGATGGCATCAATTTCCGTTGTCTTCTTGATCATTGCCACTCCTTTTTCACAGTTCCTTGTGTGCGCTATTCTAACGAGAGAAAAGCAAAATTACGTCAATATTTTCATAGAAATCCGGAGTTATGAGCATCTCTGAGATAACATTGTGATTTAAAACAAAATCAGCAGATAAAAAAGTGTTTAATTCTATAAATTAACTCTGCATTATCGCAATTAAAAGGATGACAAATAGCATAACCCAATACCCTAATGGCCCAGTAGTTCAGGCCATCAGGCTAATTTATTTTTATTTCTGCAACTGAGTGACCCGAACGACGGCCGGCGCGCTTTTCTTATCCAGACTGCCGCTAATGTTGATCATCTGGTCCGGCTGAATTTGAAAATTATTATAACGGAAGAGTATACAAAAAAAGTAATTTTGCTGGCGACTGCGAAACGGCATTCGCATTAGCGGTGAAGTTTGCCCTCGCCCAGTTGCTGCAATTACTGCTATAACGAAGCTGGTCTGGCGATAAATCCAGGCCAGCCATTGGTGGTGTTTATACGTTCAAGCCACGATGTTGCAGCATCGGCATAATCTGAGGTGCCTTACCGCGCCATTGTCGATACAGGCGTTCCAGATCTTCGCTGTTACCTCTGGAAAGAATCGCCTCGCGAAAACGCCGCCCATTTTCACGCGTTAATCCGCCCTGCTCAACAAACCACTGGTAACCATCATCGGCCAACATTTGCGTCCACAGATAAGCGTAATAACCTGCGGCATATCCGCCACCAAAAATATGGGCGAAATAACTGCTGCGATAGCGTGGCGGTATAGCAGGAAGATCCATATTTTCCGCCACCAGCGCCCGCAATTCGAAATCATCGACGTCCTGCATTGCTTCGTTTTCTTCCAGGCAATGCCAGCGCATATCGAGAAGTGCGGCGCTAAGCAGTTCGCTCATCTCATACCCTTTATTGAACAGACTGGCATTACGCATTTTCTGTTGAAGTTCGTCAGGCATTGCGGCCCCGCTCTGATAATGCCGGGCGTAGCGAGCAAATACCTGCGGATGTGTTGCCCAGTGTTCGTTGATTTGCGACGGAAATTCGACAAAATCACGCGGCGTGTTGGTGCCGGAAAGCGTGGCATAACGCTGGCGGGCAAAAAGGCCGTGCAGCGTATGACCAAATTCATGGAATAAGGTTATTACATCATCCCAGAGTAACAACGCAGGCTCACCGGCAGCGGGTTTCTGATAATTGCAGACGTTATAAATTACCGGGTGCGTTTCATTCAGCGTTGATTGCTCAACAAAATTGCCCATCCATGCACCGCCGCTTTTTGAATCACGGGCGAAGAAATCACCGTAAAATAACGCCAGCCCCACGCCATTATGATCAAAAATTTCCCACACACGAACGTCAGGATGGTAGACAGGAATATCAAAACGTTCGACAAACTTAATACCGAAGAGCTGATTCGCAGTCCAGAATACGCCTTCATTCAACACCGTGTTTAATTCGAAATAAGGCTTGAGCTGCGCTTCATCGAGATCGAATTTCTCACGTCTTACCTGCTCGGCATAAAATGCCCAGTCCCACGACTGCGCGCTAAACCCGCCCTGCTGCTTATCGATAATCGCCTGTATCGAGGCTAATTCATCGCTCGCACGTTGACGCGCCGCTGGAACAATTTCCCGCATAAAGTTGAGCGCTGCTTCTGGCGTTTTTGCCATCTGATCGGCGATTTTCCATGCGGCATAATGAGGAAAACCAAGCAGTTTCGCCTGCTGCGCGCGGATCTCCACCAGACGTTGAATGATAGCGCGGGTATCATTGGCATCATTTTTTTCCGCTCGCGTCCAGCCCGCAGTAAACAGTTTTTCACGCGTCGCGCGATCGCGCAGTTCAGCAAGCGCTGGTTGCTGGGTGGTATTCAGCAGCGGAATCAGCCAGTTGTTATCCAGACCTTTCTCGCGAGCCGCCTCTGCCGCCAGCACAATCTCTTGTTCACTCATTCCTGCCAGCTGCGCGATATCGTTCACAACCAGACCGCCGGATTTATTTGCTGCCAGTAACCGCTGGTTAAACTGGCTGGTCAGGGTCGCAGCTTCTGTATTCAGTACTTTTAATTTTGCTTTATCAGCTTGCTCAAGTTTGGCTCCGGCAAGGACAAAACGTTGATGAATCACCTCCACCAGGCGGATGGATTCACTATCAAGCCCCAGGGATTCACGGCGTTGCCAGACAGCATCTACCCGCGCGAATAATTCCCCGTTCAGATAGATATCATTCGCAAGTTCCGCCAGTTCAGCGGAAAACTGTTCATCAAGACGCTGTAATTCATCATTGGTATGCGCCGCAGTCATCGCAAAAAAGACGCTGGTAACGCGGGTAAGTAATTCTCCGCTTTGTTCCAGTGCCAGAATAGTATTGTTGAAATCAGGTGTTTGCGGGTTAAGCGCGATGGCAGCAATTTCTGCCCGCTTTTGCTGTATTCCCTCATCGAATGCCGGGCGATAGTGATGGTTGGCAATTTGATCAAAATGGGGAGCCAGATACGGCAGTGTGCTTTGCACAAGGAAAGGATTCATTGTTGTCATTTTCTTCTCCTGAACGCGAGGTGTTCCATAGCGTAGGCTTACTGATAACGGAGTGCAATCTTGCAAACCAGTATTACCCGCTCTTAAGCATCACGTGCTATGTTATTGACACACAAAAGCGTTGAGGAACAGTGAGATGATCGTTTTAGTAACTGGAGCAACGGCAGGTTTTGGTGAATGCATTACTCGTCGTTTTATTCAACAAGGGCATAAAGTTATCGCCACTGGCCGTCGCCAGGAGCGGTTGCAGGAGTTAAAAGACGAACTGGGAGATAATCTGTATATCGCCCAACTGGACGTTCGCAACCGCGCCGCTATTGAAGAGATGCTGGCATCGCTTCCTGCCGAGTGGAGCAATATTGATATCCTGGTAAACAATGCTGGCCTGGCGTTGGGCATGGAGCCTGCGCATAAAGCCAGCGTTGAAGACTGGGAAACGATGATTGATACCAACAACAAAGGCCTGGTATATATGACGCGCGCCGTCTTACCGGGTATGGTTGAACGTAATCATGGTCATATTATTAACATTGGCTCAACGGCAGGTAGCTGGCCGTATGCCGGTGGTAACGTTTACGGTGCGACGAAAGCGTTTGTTCGTCAGTTTAGCCTGAATCTGCGTACGGACCTGCATGGTACGGCGGTGCGCGTCACCGACATCGAACCGGGTCTGGTGGGTGGCACCGAGTTTTCCAATGTCCGCTTTAAAGGCGATGACGGTAAAGCGGAAAAAACCTATCAAAATACCGTTGCATTGACACCAGAAGATGTCAGCGAAGCCGTCTGGTGGGTGTCAACGCTGCCTGCTCACGTCAATATCAATACCCTGGAAATGATGCCGGTTACCCAAAGCTATGCCGGACTGAATGTCCACCGTCAGTAATTTTTATACCCGGCGTAACTGCCGGGTTATTGCTTGTCACAAAAAAGTGGTAGACTCATGCAGTTAACTCACTCACAAGCAAGAACGAATGACCGTCGAAACGCAACTTAATCCCACACAGCCTGTCAATCAGCAAATTTATCGTATTCTTCGTCGCGACATTGTCCATTGCCTGATTGCACCAGGCACACCGTTGTCGGAAAAAGAAGTTTCTGTTCGTTTCAATGTGTCACGCCAGCCGGTTCGTGAAGCCTTTATTAAACTGGCGGAAAACGGCCTGATTCAAATTCGTCCGCAGCGTGGCAGCTACGTCAACAAAATTTCCATGGCCCAGGTGCGCAACGGCAGTTTTATCCGTCAGGCCATTGAGTGCGCGGTGGCGCGTCGGGCGGCGAGCATGATTACCGAAAGCCAGTGCTACCAACTGGAACAAAATCTTCACCAGCAACGCATTGCCATTGAGCGCAAGCAACTGGATGATTTTTTTGAACTTGATGACAACTTCCATCAACTCCTGACCCAGATTGCCGACTGTCAACTGGCGTGGGATACCATTGAGAACCTGAAAGCGACCGTTGATCGCGTGCGCTATATGAGTTTCGACCACGTTTCTCCACCAGAAATGCTGTTACGCCAGCATCTTGATATTTTCTCTGCCCTGCAAAAACGTGATGGCGATGCGGTAGAACGTGCAATGACGCAACATTTGCAGGAAATCAGCGAATCCGTGCGCCAGATCCGCCAGGAAAACAGCGACTGGTTTAGCGAAGAGTAATTCATTTCCTCTCATCCCATCCGGGGTGAGAGTCTATTCGCCCCGCCTTATGGCTCATGCATGCATCAAAAAAGATGTGAGCTTGATCAAAAACAAAAAATATTTCACTCGACAGGAGTATTTATATTGCGCCCGTTACGTGGGCTTCGACTGTAAATCAGAAAGGAGAAAACACCTATGACGACCTACGATCGTAACCGTAACGCAATCACCACTGGCAGCCGTGTTATGGTTAGCGGCACCGGTCACACTGGCAAGATCCTGTCGATTGATACTGAAGGTCTGACCGCTGAGCAAATCCGCCGCGGAAAAACCGTAGTTGTTGAAGGTTGTGAAGAGAAACTGGCACCTCTGGACCTGATTCGTCTCGGCATGAACTAAGCGTGTGAATGCCGCCGATGGCGGCATTGCTTTTTTTACTTCACGGAATATTTCGCCACGGTCGCTTTCGCGCCATGCGCTAATAAAGACAAGTACGCTTCCGTTACTTTTGTCGTAAACAAACTATTGCCTGGTAAATCATCACCAAAGATCGCCTTAATTGCCAGCAGTGACTGGACGCGCGCTGTCCCTTCAGCACTACTTTGTACTGCCTTCTGAATAACAGGTAACAGTGGATCACTGATTTCTATCGGATTTCCCTGTTCATCAACACCACCGACATAACGCATCCAACCCGCGACGCCCAGCGCCAGCAGATCGAACTTGCTGTCATGCGCCAGATGCCAGCGAACAGAATCCAACATCCGCTGTGGCAATTTCTGGCTGCCATCCATCGCAATCTGCCAGGTTCGATGACGTAACGCCGGGTTGCTATAGCGTTCAATTAATCGGTTAGCGTAATCTTGCAAATTAACGCCCTGCACTTTCAGCGTCGGCGCTTGTTCCTGCAACATTAAGGCATACGCTGCATGACGATAATGTTCATCTTCCATGCAGTCATTAATGTGCTGATATCCGGCAAGATACCCCAGATACGCCAGGAATGAATGACTGCCATTGAGCATGCGCAGTTTCATTTCTTCATAAGGCAGCACATCACTAACCAGTTCGGCTCCCGCTTTTTCCCATTCCGGACGTCCGGCAACAAAGTTATCTTCAATTACCCACTGGCGGAAAGGTTCACAGGCAACGCCTGCCGGATCGCGCACACCGGTAAGTTGTTCGATTTTCGCCAGCGTATCCTCTGTCACTGCGGGCACAATACGGTCCACCATTGTTGATGGGAAAGTCACGTTTTCTTCGATCCATTGTGCCAGTTTTACATCAACAGCTTGCGCGTAGGAAGTGACAACGTCACGCATAACATGACCGTTTTCTGGCATGTTGTCACATGACATGACGGTAAATGCGGGAAGTCCTGCCGCTTTACGGCGAGCCAGCGCCTCGACAATCCCCCCTGTTGCAGTTTTCGGCTGGTGGGGATTTTGCACGTCGGCAGCGACCATCGGGTGATCGAGCATTAACTGTCCGGTCGCCGGAGAGTGGAAATACCCTTTTTCGGTGATTGTCAGAGAGACAATCGCGATTTGCGGTTCACACATCGCAGCCAACACGGTTTCTAAGCCATCTATCTGTACGTGCAAGGCTTTTTTAACGACGCCAACGACGCGAGCCGTCCACGCATCGGCCGACATTTCCGCAACGGTATAAAGATTATCTTGCTGTTGTAAATCGGCAATTTGCTGTTCGCCGCCGATTAAGTTGACCTCATAATATCCCCAGTCACTGAAATGTTCCGTAGCAAGAATATCGGCATACACGCCCTGATGCGCACGGTGAAATGCACCAAAGCCTAAATGAACAATTCTTGGGGCCAGGTTATTACGATCATAAACAGGGAGCGTCGCTTTTGCTGATAACAAATGATTTCCCATAACAATTCCTTAAAATTAAATATAGCAAGCTACATGTTTTGTTATATGAATAAAAATCCCCTCTCCGGTAAGAGAAGGGATTGAGGATTTACAGACTTCTGGACGGTTGCGCAGCTCTTACAACATGTGGTTGATCTTCTGCGGCGTCTTCCAGCGCACTTAAATCACGGTCTTTCACTTCTGGCATTTTCAGCGCAGAGATTAAACCAATCACAGAATATGCCATGATCATAATGGCGATCGGATACCAGGATTCCGTCATGGTGCAGAAAATCCCCGCCAGGATAGGACCAAAACCGGAAGCGATAAGACCACCAATTTCTTTAGAAATAGCCATTCGGGTAAAGCGGTTTTTACAGCCGAACATTTCTGCCATGGTAATGTTTTCCAGAGCAAATAATCCAAGCACCGCACAGTTATGAATCACAATCAGTGCAACCATAATGGTGCTCGGGGCATAGCTTTTATCTACGATGATAGAAAGCATTGGCCACGCCAGCACAATTGCAGAGGTATTCATAATAATATACGGGATCCGGCGACCAATTTTATCGGATAACCAACCAAGGAACGGAATGGTCATAAAGCCGAGAATCGAACTGATCATCAATGCATCTGTTGGAATTGCTTTGTTAAACAATAACGTCTGCACTAAATAGCCTGCAAGGAAAGTCTGAATTAAACCTGAGTTACCAGCCTGACCAAAACGCAGCCCTGTTGCCAGCCAGAAGGATTTGCTCTGGAACATGCTACCAGCAGGTGCAGGTTTTGCTGTCGGTTGGTTGCTGTCGTTAACCTTCTCAAAGACCGGGCTTTCTTTCAGATTCATACGCAACCAGATAGCAAAGACCATCACGACAACGCTCGCCAGGAAAGGTATACGCCATCCCCACGCCAGCAGTTCCTCTTTACTGAGAATGAAGAACATAAAGGCCCAGATTGCCGTTGCGCTCAAGGTTCCGCAGTTAGTTCCCATAGCCACAAATGAAGAGATAATTCCGCGCTTACCTTTTGGCGCATATTCCGCCAGCATCGTACCGGCACCGGAAATTTCCGCACCTGCACCCAACCCCTGAATAATACGCAGCGTCACCAGCAAGATGGGGGCAAAAACACCAATTTGTGCATAAGTCGGTAACACACCAATTAAGGTGGTACAGATCCCCATCATGGTGATGGTAATAAAGAGCACTTTTTTACGCCCTATTCTGTCGCCCATTTTGCCGAAAATAAATGCTCCGACAATACGTGCCACATAACCTGCACCATAGGTTCCCATTGCCAGAATTAACGCCATTGCCGTTGATGATTCAGGAAAAAATATTTCATGAAACACTAACGCTGCGCCGAGCGAATATAACTGGAAGTCCATAAATTCAAGCGCAGTGCCCAACCATCCCGATACTGCTGCTTTCACCAAATCCTTAGTACTTCTTTCGTGTTTTTCTATTGTCATAATGGTTATCTCTAAAAAAGAGGTAAGATGCGTACTACTTACTCGCCGTTATTGGTATTATTCAGAAAAAGTGAGTAAGACTTTGCAGCAATGTTTTTGATCCTGTTCAAATAAACTAATGGCATCCGCAACATGCTGGAAATCAAATGTATGGGTAATTAGTTTTTCTGGTTTAATTAACCCTTTACTTAACCAGTCGATAACGACCGGGAATTTATTTGCATTTAAGCGTGAAGAGAAAATAGAGAGTTCTTTTCCGGTAATTCCTTGCTGAATCACTTCAGACGGTTCACTGGAGAAGCCCATCAATACAATACGTGCCGCTGGAGAAGCCAGCGTTACGGCCTCTTTCAAGATTGAAGGATGACAAGCGGCATCGATAATTAAAGTCGGCTTGATGCCTTTTTCAGCGAAACTCTCGCCAAGCGGTGTCTGGCTGTTATTAATCGCCCAGTCTGCCCCGCTCTCTTTCGCTTTTTCCAGTCGTTCATCAATGCGATCGGCAACAATCACATTTTTAACGTTATAGACGCCTTTTAATACCTGAACGATCGTCAGGCCGATTGGGCCGGCACCGTAAACCAGAACGGTATCATTTTCAGTCGGTTGACCATGACCGGTAACGTTAGCCGCAATGGTAAAAGGTTCGATCATCACCGCATATTGATCGGCCACAGCTTCAGGAATTTTCCACGCATTTTTTGCCGGAACCACGGCATATTCACTGAAACCACCGTCAGCGTGCACACCTAATACAGCAAGTGTCGTACAAACGTTCGGCTTACCTATAGAGCACGGATAGCAATGCCCACAGCTGACCACCGGATCGACAGCAACGCGTTCACCGACTCTGGCGCTTTCCACGCCGTCACCCACTGCATCAATGACGCCAAAGAATTCATGACCAATGACGCGCGGATATTTCGCAAAAGGATTATGCCCACGGTAAATATGGCTATCTGAACCACAAATTCCGGCAAGTTTAACTTTTACTCGTACTTCACCCGCTGACGGGGTGGGTATTTCACGTTCGATAATCGACAGTTGATTCGGTTTTTCAATTAAAATGCTTTTCATTACCTTACTCCTTACCAGTTCCACAGCGTGCCATCTTCCAGACGTGCGACTGGCAGATAAGCAGGTTCATAGGGATATTTCGCCGCCAGCTTTTCATCGAATTCGATGCCAAGGCCCGGTTTTTCTCCCGGATGCATATAGCCGTTATCGAAAGTCCAGTTGTGCGGGAAGACTTCGAGCATTTGTTCGGAATAACCCATGTATTCCTGGACACCGAAATTGGGGACCCACAGATCAAAGTGCAGCGCCGCAGCCATGCAGACTGGTGACAAATCGGAAGGACCGTGTGAGCCAGTACGTACCTGATACAGCGAAGCAAAATCGGCAATCCGACGCATACCGGTAATTCCGCCTGCATGGGTCAGCGTGGTGCGGATATAATCGATGAGTTGCTCTTCAATCAGTTGTTTGCAGTCCCAGATGCTGTTGAAGACTTCACCCACCGCGATGGGTGTGACGGTATGTTGGCGAATGAGACGGAAGCATTCCTGGTTTTCCGCAGGCGTCGGGTCTTCCATCCAGAACATGCGATAATCTTCAATGCTCTTACCAAAGCGCGCCGCTTCAATAGGCGTTAAGCGATGGTGCATGTCATGCAGCAGATGTTCATCAAAACCAAACTTGTTACGTACCGCGTCAAACAATTTCGGCATGAAATCGAGGTATTTCTCCGTCGACCACAGCTGCTCTTCCGGCCACTGTCCTTTGGTTGCGGGTTCATAAGCCAGACCTTTACCTTTCGACATGCCGTAGGTGGTTTTCATACCAGGGATTCCGCACTGCACGCGGATGGCTTTGAATCCCAGCTCCTGATGACGGGCATAATCATCCAGAGCTTCATCAATACTGTGACCGGTGGTATGGCAATAAACCATCACCCCTTCACGAGACGCGCCGCCGAGTAACTGGTAAAGCGGCATGTTGGCAGCTTTGGCTTTAATATCCCACAGCGCCATATCAACCGCTGAAATGGCCGACATCGTAACCGGACCGCGACGCCAGTAAGCACCTTTATAGAAAAACTGCCAGATATCTTCGATACGGTGTGCATCGCGACCAATAAGCTGCGGACAAAGGTGATCCTGCAAATAAGAGGCCACGGAAAGCTCACGTCCATTTAGGGTGGCATCCCCAAGGCCCGTAATACCGTCCTCAGTGGTGATTTTTAATGTGACGAAATTACGCCCCGGACAGGTAACAAAAACTTCAGCCTTTACGATCTTCATGTTCGATTCCTTGCATCGCTTGTCGTGATGCATGAAATCTACGCAACTGAGCTACTACCATACAAGTATGAAGATCAAAAAAAGCCGGAGTGATCACAAAAAAAGGCGTATATTTGCGCCGTGAATGGTTGACAAAAGATGAAATAGAATACCTTTTGTCAGCTGACACTTCCTCGTATCTTATTGATAAAATGGATTTATGTTCCTACGTGCGCCCCCAGCCCGCAACAATGATCAACATGCCGCAAAGCGCAATTAACGCCCCCGTCCAGTCATAAAGAGTCAGTTTCACGCCATCCACAACGCGCAGCCACATCAACGCCGTGCAAACATAAACGCCACCATAAGCCGCGTAAACACGCCCACTCGCCGCAGGATGCAACGTTAACAACCAGACAAACAGCGCCAGTGAAATCCCCGCCGGAAGCAACAGCCAGATACTGGCGTTTCGCTTCAACCACAGCCAGGGCAAAAAGCATCCAATAATTTCACACAGCGCAGTAGCAAAAAATAGTAACGTTGTTTTAATCATCTTTGTCACTTATTGACATCACGTATAGTTATAGGGCGACATAATATCATCAATATAAACACCCTCCTTGAACGTTTTGCGTTCGCAGTGGATGGTGTAGAATCAGCTTTAATCATTCATACAGGGAATGAATTATGAAAATCACTCTCAGCAAACGAATCGGCCTGCTCGCTTTTCTGCTGCCTTGCGCACTGGCATTGAGCACAACTGTTCATGCCGAAACTAACAAACTGGTGATTGAGTCTGGCGACAGTGCACAAAGCCGCCAGCGCGCCGCTATGGAAAAAGAGCAATGGAATGACACGCGTAATCTGCGCCAGAAAGTGAATAAACGCACTGAAAAAGAGTGGGATAAAGCCGACGCTGCTTTTGATAACCGCGATAAATGTGAGCAAAGCGCCAACATCAATGCCTACTGGGAGCCAAATACTTTGCGCTGCCTGGACCGTCGAACTGGCCGCGTTATTATCCCCTAACCTGTTATTGATTTAAGGAATGTAAGGACACGTTATGCCAAGCGCCCACAGTGTTAAGCTACGCCCGCTGGAGCGTGAAGATTTACGCTATGTACATCAACTCGACAATAACGCCAGTGTGATGCGTTACTGGTTTGAGGAACCCTACGAAGCCTTTGTTGAACTCTCTGATCTGTATGATAAGCATATTCACGATCAGAGCGAACGGCGCTTTGTGGTGGAATGTGACGGCGAAAAAGCCGGTCTGGTGGAGCTGGTGGAAATTAACCATGTTCATCGCCGCGCAGAATTTCAGATAATTATCTCCCCGGAGTATCAGGGGAAAGGTCTGGCAACCCGTGCCGCCAAATTAGCAATGGACTATGGCTTCACCGTTCTCAATCTCTATAAGCTGTATCTGATCGTTGATAAAGAGAATGAAAAAGCGATTCACATTTACCGCAAGCTTGGCTTTACGGTTGAAGGTGAATTGATGCATGAGTTCTTTATTAATGGTCAATATCGTAATGCCATTCGCATGTGTATATTCCAGCATCAGTATCTGGCTGAGCACAAAACACCGGGTCAGACTCTCCTGAAGCCGACCGCACAATAGTATTAATAATAATCGATCGTATTTTTGATGGTGTAAACCCGTTCGACGGCGGGTTTTACTCCTTCATCAACAATGATTAGCTGACAGTCCACCGGATTGGCGTGATTGTCATATTCACAGCTCTGTTTTACATTTCCAACCCGTTGATTATTCAGTAAAGTAACCGCTGTGTAATCTAATTTTTTGATCGGGTCCGTTGATGGCGTGGCGCTGACAGATAATGTTTTATCGTTACTTTTCGTGGTTTTACCCAGCGGATACCCCTGATCATCATAGCGATATTCCATCTGCATCTGTTTGCTGCTGGCTTTAATCACGAAACCATTATCATCGGTTTCCCAACTCACCCCGGCAGAAGGTAATTCTGCTAGCTGGCATTTTCCCTGCAAACGAACTCTTTTCTCCAGCGTCTCGGCATCACGGTAATAATTGGCGTCCAGTACCAGGGCAACCACGGTATTATTTTCCAGATCCAGTAATTCGAGAGAATCAAAACAGCCTTCTTCCGACAAAGTCCCCGAAACACGTTTCGTCACTTCACCTTGCTCATCCATTAATGTCTGAGTGAAATCTTTTACGGGACCACGCAGCGGATCAAAATCGAATTCATTAGAGAAACTGGCCATCTCCGGGGTAAATGAAAGTGTTACCTCTGTGCGGTCACATCCTGTGAGTAATATCGCGAGTAAGCATGGCAGTAATTTGTATTTCACAACAGTCACCTGAGAGTAGAGATGATTCTCAATCATAGTAGCAAATACAGTACTTTACACGTTAAATGCTATGCTTAAAGAAGTTATCTTCGCGTAAGGAGCTTATGATGAAACTCTCAACCTGCTGTGCCGCGCTTCTGCTCGCCCTCGCCTCACCCACGGCACTCGCCGCGCCGGGATCCTGTGAGCGCATACAGAGCGATATATCACAGCGCATTATCAATAATGGCGTACCCGAAAACAGCTTCACGTTAAGTATTGTACCCAATGACCAGGTTGATCAGCCTGATTCCCAGGTCGTCGGGCATTGCGCTAATGATACGCATAAAATTCTCTACACCCGTACCACCAGCGGTAACGTCTCTGCTCCCGCGCAGTCTACCCAGGATAACGCGCCTGCTGAACCGCAGTAACACATTATCGACTGAACGCCGGATACGACACATCCGGCGATTTGAACATACAACATAATCCCACCTTATTACTCATACCCTTCTATTGATATGGATTAATAATTATTAACCCCAAATGGGTAGACTCCCTCTATTGTTAGCGCGCTAAATATTCAATATATAAACATTTATATAACGATAAAAAACAGGGAGTGAGTTATGTCCAAAAATAAACAAATGGTGGGCATCAGCCGCAGAACACTCGTTAAATCTACCGCGATAGGTTCTCTGGCGCTGGCTGCAGGCGGTTTTTCTTTGCCGTTTACCCTGCGCAGTGCAGCAGCAGCGGTACAACAGGCCAGCGAAAAAGTGGTCTGGGGTGCCTGTTCCGTCAACTGTGGTAGCCGCTGTGCACTTCGTCTGCATGTTAAAGATAATGAAGTGACCTGGGTGGAAACTGACAACACCGGCAGCGACGAGTATGGCAACCATCAGGTACGCGCCTGTTTGCGCGGTCGCTCCATCCGTCGGCGTATTAATCATCCCGATCGCCTGAATTACCCAATGAAACGCGTGGGCAAACGCGGCGAAGGCAAATTCGAACGGATTAGCTGGGATGAAGCCCTGGATACTATCGCCAGTAGCCTGAAAAAAACCGTCAAACAATATGGCAATGAGGCTGTATATATTCAGTACTCTTCGGGGATTGTTGGCGGCAATATGACCCGCTCTTCTCCATCAGCCTCGGCGGTCAAACGCCTGATGAACTGCTACGGCGGTTCACTAAATCAGTATGGCTCCTACAGCACTGCGCAAATTTCCTGTGCCATGCCCTACACCTACGGCAGTAATGATGGCAACAGCACCACGGATATTGAAAACAGCAAGCTGGTCGTGATGTTTGGTAACAACCCGGCTGAAACCCGCATGAGCGGCGGTGGCATCACTTATCTTCTTGAAAAAGCGCGCGAGAAATCGAACGCAAAAATGATTGTTATCGATCCGCGATATACCGATACGGCTGCTGGTCGTGAAGATGAATGGCTTCCTATTCGCCCGGGCACCGATGCCGCGCTGGTTGCGGGTATTGCCTGGGTATTGATTAACGAAAATCTCGTTGATCAACCTTTTCTCGATAAATACTGCGTCGGCTATGACGAAAAAACCTTACCCGCAGATGCACCCAAAAATGGTCACTATAAAGCCTATATTCTTGGTGAAGGTGATGATAAAACAGCGAAAACGCCGCAGTGGGCTTCGCAAATTACAGGTATCCCGGTAGACCGTATCATCAAACTGGCGCGTGAAATTGGCACAGCAAAACCCGCTTATATCTGCCAGGGCTGGGGGCCGCAACGCCAGGCAAACGGCGAGCTGACGGCACGCGCTATTGCTATGTTGCCTATTTTGACGGGCAATGTCGGCATCAGCGGCGGAAATAGTGGTGCGCGTGAATCGACCTACACCATTACCATCGAACGCTTGCCGGTGCTGGATAATCCGGTCAAAACGTCAATCTCCTGCTTCAGCTGGACAGATGCTATCGATCATGGCCCGCAAATGACGGCAATCCGCGACGGCGTCCGGGGCAAAGATAAACTAGATGTGCCCATTAAGTTCATCTGGAACTACGCGGGAAATACCCTGGTTAATCAGCATTCTGACATCAACAAAACGCATGAAATTCTGCAGGACGAATCGAAATGCGAAATGATTGTGGTCATCGAAAACTTTATGACCTCATCGGCAAAATATGCCGACATTCTGCTGCCAGACCTGATGACCGTTGAGCAGGAAGATATTATTCCTAACGACTACGCCGGTAACATGGGATATCTCATTTTCCTCCAGCCTGTCACCAGCGAAAAATTCGAACGCAAACCAATTTACTGGATCCTGAGTGAAGTCGCGAAACGTCTTGGACCTGACGTCTATCAAAAGTTCACTGAAGGTCGCACGCAGGAACATTGGTTACAACATCTGTACGCCAAAATGCTTGCCAAAGATCCGGCATTACCGTCTTACGACGAATTAAAAAAAATGGGTATCTATAAGCGTAAAGATCCCAATGGTCATTTTGTCGCCTACAAAGCATTTCGTGACGACCCCGAGGCAAATCCACTTAAAACGCCTTCCGGTAAGATTGAAATTTATTCCAGCAAGCTGGCGGAAATTGCCCGTACCTGGGAACTGGAAAAAGATGAAGTGATAAGCCCACTGCCGGTTTATGCCTCAACCTTTGAAGGCTGGGACTCCCCTGAACGTAGTGCCTTCCCACTGCAACTGTTTGGTTTCCATTACAAATCCCGTACGCACTCGACCTACGGCAACATTGATGTCCTGAAGGCAGCCTGCCGTCAGGAAGTGTGGATCAACCCTATAGATGCACAGAAACGTGGGATTGCCAACGGCGATATGGTGCGGGTGTTTAACCATCGTGGCGAAGTTCGGCTACCAGCCAAAGTGACACCACGCATTCTCCCTGGAGTTAGTGCTATGGGCCAGGGAGCCTGGCACGAGGCCAATATGTCTGGCGATAAAATCGACCACGGCGGCTGTGTGAATACGCTAACCACTCTGCGCCCTTCACCACTGGCGAAGGGAAACCCGCAGCACACTAATCTGGTCGAGATCGAAAAAATATAACCCACTACGACCATAAATTTTGACATGACATTTTGTTTGAAAAGCAATAAGTGAGTAATGATGAAAATCCATAACACAGAGGCGCTCATGTCGGCTGAAATCAGTCGTAGAAGTCTGATGAAAACCTCCGCACTTGGCAGTCTCGCGCTGGCAAGCAGTGCTTTCACTTTGCCGTTTTCCCAAATGGTCCGAGCGGCACAGGCACCGGTAGAAGAGAAAGCGGTCTGGAGTTCCTGCACCGTTAACTGCGGGAGCCGCTGTCTGTTACGTTTGCATGTGAAAGATGACACCGTGTACTGGGTAGAGTCTGATACGACAGGTGACGACGTTTACGGTAATCATCAGGTTCGGGCATGTTTACGCGGGCGCTCTATCCGCCGACGGATGAATCATCCTGACAGGTTGAAATATCCCATGAAGCGCGTCGGCAAGCGCGGTGAAGGTAAATTTGAACGGATAAGTTGGGACGAAGCCCTGGATACCATCAGTGATAATCTTCGGCGGATCCTAAAAGATTACGGCAATGAGGCTGTACATGTTCTCTATGGAACAGGCGTAGATGGCGGAAACATCACCAACTCAAACGTCCCGTACCGTCTGATGAACTCTTGCGGTGGTTTTCTCAGTCGCTATGGCAGCTATAGTACCGCACAGATCAGTGCCGCAATGAGTTATATGTTCGGTGCCAATGATGGCAACAGCCCGGATGATATCGCCAATACGAAACTGGTCGTTATGTTCGGAAATAACCCGGCAGAAACACGGATGAGCGGCGGTGGTGTCACTTACTACGTCGAGCAAGCCCGCGAACGTTCAAACGCACGCATGATCGTCATCGATCCACGTTATAACGACACAGCTGCCGGGCGTGAAGATGAATGGCTGCCCATTCGCCCTGGCACCGATGGCGCACTGGCCTGTGCGATTGCCTGGGTACTGATTACTGAAAACATGGTCGATCAGCCATTTCTCGACAAATATTGTGTTGGTTACGATGAAAAAACGCTGCCAGCTAACGCTCCACGTAACGCGCATTATAAAGCCTATATTCTGGGCGAAGGGACTGACAGCATAGCTAAGACGCCGGAATGGGCAGCAAAAATCACCAGCATCCCAGCAGAAAAAATTATCCAGTTGGCACGAGAGATCGGTTCAGCAAAACCGGCTTATATTTGTCAGGGTTGGGGGCCACAACGACATTCCAACGGCGAGCAAACGTCCCGCGCTATTGCCATGCTTTCCGTTCTCACCGGTAACGTCGGCATAAACGGCGGCAACTCAGGTGTACGCGAAGGTAGCTGGGATCTGGGGGTAGAATGGTTCCCGATGCTCGAGAATCCAGTTAAAACGCAGATTTCCGTCTTTACATGGACAGATGCCATCGACCATGGTACGGAAATGACCGCGACCCGTGATGGTGTTCGAGGAAAAGAAAAACTGGATGTCCCCATCAAGTTTTTATGGTGCTACGCCAGTAACACATTGATCAATCAACATGGCGACATCAATCACACCCATGAGGTGCTTCAGGATGACAGCAAGTGCGAGATGATTGTTGGCATTGACCACTTCATGACTGCCTCGGCTAAGTATTGCGATATCCTGTTACCCGACCTGATGCCAACAGAGCAAGAAGACCTTATCTCTCATGAGTCTGCCGGGAATATGGGCTATGTGATCCTCGCCCAACCCGCAACCTCAGCAAAATTTGAACGCAAACCCATCTACTGGATGCTGAGCGAAGTCGCCAAACGCTTAGGACCAGACGTTTATCAAACCTTTACTGAAGGTCGCAGTCAGCATGAATGGATCAAATATCTCCATGCGAAAACGAAGGAACGTAACCCTGAGATGCCCGACTACGAGGAGATGAAAACGACCGGGATCTTTAAGAAAAAATGCCCGGAAGAACACTACGTCGCTTTCCGCGCATTCCGTGAAGATCCACAGGCAAATCCGTTGAAAACACCTTCGGGGAAAATCGAAATTTATTCTGAACGACTGGCGAAGATTGCAGATACCTGGGAATTGAAAAAAGATGAAATTATTCATCCCCTTCCTGCGTATACCCCAGGTTTTGATGGCTGGGACGATCCCCTGCGGAAAACCTATCCACTGCAACTAACGGGCTTCCACTACAAAGCGCGTACCCACTCCAGCTACGGCAATATTGATGTGTTACAGCAGGCCTGCCCACAAGAGGTGTGGATCAACCCTATTGATGCTCAGGCACGCGGTATCCGTCATGGCGATACCGTGCGGGTATTTAACAATAATGGAGAAATGCTGATTGCCGCAAAAGTGACTCCGCGTATTCTGCCTGGCGTTACCGCCATCGGGCAAGGTGCGTGGCTTAAAGCGGATATGTTTGGTGACCGGGTCGATCACGGCGGCAGTATCAATATTCTGACCTCTCACCGCCCTTCACCGCTGGCAAAGGGAAACCCGTCGCACAGCAATCTTGTCCAGATCGAAAAGGTTTAAGGAGTAGCCCATGACCACACAATATGGATTTTTTATCGATTCCAGCCGCTGTACTGGCTGTAAAACCTGCGAACTGGCGTGCAAAGATTTTAAAGATCTTGGCCCGGAAGTCAGTTTCCGCCGTATTTATGAATATGCTGGCGGCGACTGGCAGGAAGATAATGGCGTCTGGCACCAGAACGTGTTCGCTTATTATCTCTCCATCTCCTGTAACCATTGCGATGACCCCGCATGTACAAAAGTCTGCCCCAGCGGCGCAATGCATAAGCGTGAAGATGGCTTTGTGGTGGTTGATGAAGATGTTTGTATCGGCTGCCGCTACTGCCACATGGCTTGTCCGTACGGCGCGCCACAGTACAATGCTGAAAAAGGGCACATGACGAAGTGCGATGGTTGTTATTCGCGCGTCGCCGAGGGGAAACAACCCATATGTGTCGAATCCTGCCCGCTGCGTGCACTTGAGTTCGGTCCAATTGAAGAGATGCGCCAGAAGCACGGCACTCTGGCTGCCGTCGCGCCACTGCCGCGCGCACATTTCACAAAACCCAATATCGTTATCAAACCTAACGCCAACAGCCGCCCGACCGGCGATACCACTGGTTATCTGGCTAATCCGGAGGAAGTGTAAAATGGGAAATGGATGGCATGAATGGCCACTGGTTATCTTTACCGTATTGGGTCAATGCGTAGTAGGCGCGCTGATTGTTAGCGGAATTGGCTGGTTCGCCGCCAAAAATGACGCAGACCGTCAGCACATTATTCGTGGCATGTTTTTCCTCTGGCTGTTGATGGGCATCGGGTTTATTGCCTCTGTCATGCACCTGGGATCGCCACTGCGGGCGTTTAACTCGCTGAATAGAATCGGAGCTTCTGGTCTGAGTAACGAGATTGCTGCCGGTTCCATATTTTTTGCCGTTGGCGGATTATGGTGGCTGGTGGCGGTCATCGGTAAAATGCCGCAAGCGTTGGGGAAACTCTGGTTACTTGTCAGCATGGCGCTCGGCATCATTTTCGTCTGGATGATGACCTGCGTGTATCAAATCGACACTGTGCCAACCTGGCATAACGGTTACACTACGCTGGCTTTCTTCCTGACGGTATTGTTGAGCGGTCCAATACTTGCTGCCACAATTCTACGTGCAGCCCGCGTTACATTTAATACCACACCATTTGCCATCATTAGCATTCTGGCGCTGATCGCTTGTGCCGGGTTGATTGTGCTGCAAGGTTTGTCTCTGGCGTCTATTCACTCATCCGTACAACAAGCCAGCGCACTGGTACCAGATTACGCCTCCTTACAGGTCTGGCGTGTGGTATTGTTATGCGCAGGTCTAGGATGCTGGCTTTGTCCGCTCATTCGTCGCCGTGAACCTCACGTTGCCGGACTTGTTCTGGGGTTAATCCTCATTCTTGGCGGTGAGATGATCGGGCGTGTGCTCTTTTATGGCCTGCACATGACAGTAGGAATGGCTATTGCAGGTTAACAAATTGGTGCGGGGCAACCCGCACATTTCAGGATGTTAGGAATGACCCATTTTTCACAGCAAGATAATTTTTCTGTTGCGGCGCGCGTGTTGGGCGCGCTGTTTTATTACGCTCCAGAGAGTGCAGAAGCCGCACCTCTGGTTGCGGTACTCACCCGTGACGGCTGGGAAACTCAGTGGCCTCTACCAGAAGCGTCATTAGCGCCGCTGGTGACGGCTTTTCAGACACAGAGTGAAGAGACTCACGCCCAGGCCTGGCAGCGTTTGTTTGTCGGCCCGTGGGCACTGCCGTCTCCGCCGTGGGGATCGGTCTGGCTGGATCGCGAATCTGTGCTGTTTGGCGATTCAACATTGGCACTTCGTCAGTGGATGCGCGAGAAAGGCATTCAGTTCGAAATGAAGCAAAACGAACCGGAAGATCATTTTGGTTCACTGCTGCTGATGGCTGCGTGGTTGGCGGAGAATGGTCGCCAGACAGAATGCGAAGAATTGCTGGCATGGCACCTTTTTCCGTGGTCAACACGTTTTCTTGACGTTTTTATCGAAAAAGCAGAACACCCTTTCTACCGTGCACTGGGTGAACTCGCTCGCTTAACGCTGGCGCAATGGCAATCACAACTGTTGATTCCTGTCGCGGTTAAACCGCTGTTTCGATAGGATCACCGTATTATTGCCGGATGGTGACGATTACACGCAATTCGGCAATTAATAGGTTACAGTGTCACGTTTTTTATCTCTTAAAGCACGCACTGCTTTTGCGGCTGGCCTCTTTTGCCGCAAAATAGTCGCCCGTGTTTCATTGCCCATTTCTGCTCATGCATCATCTACACATCTATCCGGATCTGCGCACTATGTTCCGCCGTCTGCTTATCGCAACAATCGTCGGTATTCTTGCGGCCTTTGCCGTTGCCGGGTTTCGTCATGCGATGCTGCTACTGGAGTGGCTGTTCCTCAATAATGACTCCGGCAGTCTGGTCAATGCAGCGACAAATCTTTCCCCGTGGCGACGGCTGCTAACCCCGGCGCTCGGCGGACTGGCGGCGGGTTTGTTGCTGATGGGCTGGCAGAAATTTACCCAGCAACGCCCTCATGCGCCGACCGATTACATGGAAGCGTTGCAAACCGATGGTCAGTTTGATTACGCAGCAAGCCTGGTTAAATCG
This sequence comes from Escherichia sp. WS1118, assembly GCF_046487695.1. Lineage (NCBI taxonomy): Bacteria > Pseudomonadati > Pseudomonadota > Gammaproteobacteria > Enterobacterales > Enterobacteriaceae > Escherichia > Escherichia sp. WS1118. The sequence goes on from NZ_JBJQIZ010000005.1 coordinate 60,892, forward strand.
CTTGCCTCTCTACTGGTAGTAACCAGCGGCAGTGCAATTGGTCGCGAAGGTGCGATGATTCTTTTAGCTGCCCTTGCAGCCTCGTGTTTTGCCCAACGTTTTACGCCACGCCAGGAGTGGAAATTATGGATCGCCTGTGGAGCTGCGGCGGGAATGGCTGCGGCCTATCGCGCCCCGCTTGCTGGCAGTTTATTTATAGCCGAAGTGCTGTTTGGCACTATGATGTTGGCCTCTCTCGGCCCGGTGATTATTTCCGCCGTCGTGGCGTTGCTGATTAGCAATCTTATTAATCATAGCGACGCATTACTCTACAGCGTACAACTCTCAGTGACGGTTCAGGCTCGTGACTATGCGCTGATTATCAGTACAGGTGTGCTGGCAGGTCTGTGCGGACCACTGTTGTTAACGTTAATGAACGCCTGTCATCGTGGATTTGTGAGTCTCAAGCTTGCGCCGCCCTGGCAACTGGCACTGGGCGGGTTGATCGTGGGTCTGCTTTCCCTGTTCACACCTGCAGTGTGGGGCAACGGCTATAGCACCGTACAATCCTTTTTAACCGCTCCGCCACTGTTAATGATCATTGCCGGGATCTTCCTCTGTAAACTGTGTGCCGTGCTGGCGAGTAGTGGTTCTGGCGCGCCCGGTGGTGTCTTTACACCGACGCTATTTATCGGTCTTGCCATTGGCATGTTGTATGGTCGTAGCCTGGGATTATGGTTACCTGATGGCGAAGAAATTACGCTTTTACTCGGATTGACCGGGATGGCGACACTGTTGGCGGCGACCACGCACGCGCCGATTATGTCGACGTTGATGATATGTGAAATGACCGGGGAGTATCAGCTACTCCCCGGTTTATTGATTGCCTGCGTAATTGCGTCGGTAATTTCGCGGACGTTACACCGTGACTCTATCTACCGCCAGCACACTGCGAAGCATAGCTAAGCGGATGTATTGCCCCAGTTCACGCTGTTCGGCGCGCGGCAGATAAGGCAGTTCACCAATGAGCGGTGCCGGAAGTTTTTTACCGAGCACATCAATGATTTCCGCATAATGCGCCAGTCCTGGGTTGATTCGGTTAGCCACCCAGCCAATGAGCGGCAGCCCGTCGTTGGCAATCGCCTGAGCTGTTAGCAGTGCATGGTTAATGCAACCTTCCTGAATACCGACAACCATCAACACCGGCAGTTGTTCCTGCACCACCCATTCAGAGAGCGGACGCAAATCATTCATCAGACTGCGCCAGCCGCCAGTCCCTTCTACCACGACATGATCGACTTTATCGGTCAGGTTTGCCAGGCCGTTTGAAATGAGGGTGTAATTGATTGGGCAACTGTGCGCCACGCTACTTTCTTCTTCGCTTAACGCGATAGGATTAACTGCTTCATAAGGCAGTTCGATGGTTGAAACACTCTGCAACACCAGGGCATCTTTATTACGCAGCCCTTCGGGTGTCTCTTTGCTCCCCTTCGCTACGGGTTTATATCCCGCAACCGTTTTTCCCTGGGAGGCTAACGCTTGTAGCAATGCGCGGGAAACCACCGTTTTCCCTACAGAAGTGTCTGTACCGGTAATAAAGAAACGCTTCAGCATCACTAACTCCACCGTTATGCTTCACAAATATAAACCAGGAAAATAATTAACCTTGAAAGTCTAAGTTATGCTTTCCTGGCCCAAATTGAGATAGCGCAAATTTTGGTAGAACAGTTAAAAAATGTTAACCCTGCAACAGACGAATCAACAAAGAACCGTTATACATCGCGTCTTTTACCAGCGCAGCGCCTGCCATCGTGCCCTGGTTAGAAAACTGAGTACTCTCAACGCTAATGTGCTGACTATACGCAGGAAGGGCCTGCTGACGGATGCTGTCCGAGATGACTGGGAAGAGGATATCTGCCGCTTTACTTAACGGTGAGCCAATCAGTATTTTTTGTGGGTTAAATAAATTCACCATGATGGCAAGAATGCGACCGACATGCGCGCCTACCCCGGTAATGATGTCTTTTGCCAGTAGATCGCCGCGCAATGCCGCCTGACACAATGAGTCCACGGTTAACGGTTGTCCATGTAACATCGAGCTCATGGATTGATTGAGACGCAGCTGTGCCAGCTCAAGAATACTGTCCACACTGGCGATGGTTTCGAGGCAACCGTGATTCCCGCAATAACAGCGTTTCCCATACGGGTCGACCTGTGTGTGGCCTATTTCCACGAGGCTACTGCTGCCTGCGTGTAGCAGATGACCATCGGTAATGACGCCAGCCCCCACGTTGTGATCGATAACCACCTGAATCACATCGCGCGCCCCGCGTGAGGCACCAAACAAGGCCTCAGCCATCGTCCATGCGCTGATATCATGCTGAATATAAACCGGTACGCCGGTATGCTGCTCCAGCGCCTCGCCGAGCGGCATCTCTTTTACATCCTCGTAGAACGGCATGCGATGTACAATACCATTTTCCGTATCAATAATTCCCGGCAAGGTTATGGCAATCGAAGTCAGACGCTCAAGTTTTTTCTGGTGGCGGATAAAAAACTGATCGATATGGGAAATGATACGCTCCAGCAATGGCGAGTCATCTTTTAACGCCAGTTCCTGCGACTCTTCCACTACCAGTTTGCTGCTCAGATCGCGCAAAGCAAGGAAAATCTCCCCGCGACTAATGCGCAGAGAAAGATAGTGCCAGGCTTCAGTTTCAACCACCAGCCCCACTGCCGGACGGCCACGGTTCCCCGCTTCTTTGATTTCCAGCTCTTGCACCAGGTGTGCTTCGAGCATCTCACGGACAATTTTAGTGATACTGGCAGGAGCCAGTTGCGCCAGACGGGAAAGATCGATACGCGAGACTGGACCAAGCTGATCAATCAGGCGATAAACCGCGCCCGCGTTGGTCTGCTTTATTTGATCAATGTGCCCAGGCTGATTTTCAGCAACCACCGCATACTCCCTATATTTTCGCGCTCCGAAATAATCTGTAGGCTATGGTGAAGCACTTCAATACGTGTCGTCAAATTTTTACTTAGGCATGTGATTAACAGCACATTTTTCGGGCTTTTTCGCTGAAATTTCCCTCACCTGAGAGCATTCAGCAGATGAATACGAAAGTTACGCGCAGCCGGACTTTGTTCATGATGTTTCGGCCAGACCAACCACATTTCAGAAACCGCATCCTCTTCAGCAATCGGCACCCAGCGCATTTCGTTGAGCTGAACACGTTTAAATGACGCAGGCAAAATTGAAACACCCAGACCGGCGGAAACCAGACCGATGATGGTCATTGCCTCACCCACCTCCTGAGTGATGACGGGCGTCAAATTGTAACGTCTCATCAGCCCGAGAATATCGTCATACAGCCCTGTTCCGACGTGCGGATCAAAAAAGACAAAGGGTTCTTTCGCCAGTTCAGCCAGCGTTACACTCGGGTTATTTGCCAGGGGATGATCGTGCGGGATCATCGCCATAAGCGGTTCATGGACGATGACTGCGTGTTCAAGCGTCTCCGGTAACGCTGTGTTACGCAGCAATCCCATATCCAGCGTTCCTTCAATGAGCGGAGCGATTTGCTCGCGAGTGTTCATTTCGCGGGTTTGTAAATGGACATCGGGATAATCACGGCGAAACAGCGATAACGTATCGGACACCGCCCGAATAAAAGGAGCGGACGAAGTAAAACCAATGCGCAACTCCCCCGCTTCGCCCTGATGCAGCCTTTCAGCGCGAGCGGCAGCATCATCCACCATAGACAGGATTTGCCGACTATCTACAAGAAACTGTTTTCCTGCTTCCGTCAGCAATACACTGCGATTGGTCCGTGCCAGCAGTCGGGCACCAATTTGTTGCTCCAGCGCCTGAATCTGCTGACTTAGAGGTGGTTGCGAAATATTCAGGCGGGCAGCGGCACGCCCGAAATGCAGCTCTTCTGCAACAGCGACAAAGTAACGCAGATGACGAAGTTCAATATTCATATTTAAAACATCTTATTTGAGATTATTAATATATTAGACAGAACAATTCGATTTTCCTAATCTATTCATAAGCCTGATCCACAGGCATATTTAGCAAGGATTTCAAGTGAGCCGTACTACAACTGTTGATGGCGCTCCGGCAAGCGACACTGACAAGCAAAGCATTTCTCAGCCAAATCAATTTATTAAACGCGGTACGCCGCAATTTATGCGCGTCACCCTGGCGCTTTTCTCTGCCGGACTGGCAACTTTCGCACTTCTCTATTGTGTGCAACCTATCCTTCCGGTGCTTTCACAAGAGTTTGGCTTAACGCCCGCGAACAGTAGTATTTCACTGTCCATTTCAACGGCGATGTTGGCTATCGGTTTGCTGTTTACTGGCCCGCTATCCGATGCCATTGGTCGCAAACCAGTGATGGTCACGGCGCTACTGTTGGCCTCCATTTGTACGTTACTTTCGACAATGATGACCAGCTGGCACGGCATTTTGATTATGCGCGCCTTGATTGGGCTTTCGTTAAGTGGCGTGGCAGCCGTTGGCATGACTTATCTTAGCGAGGAAATCCACCCCAGTTTCGTGGCCTTTTCAATGGGGTTGTATATCAGCGGCAACTCAATTGGCGGCATGAGCGGACGCTTAATTAGCGGTGTCTTCACGGACTTTTTTAACTGGCGAATTGCTCTGGCGGCAATCGGTTGTTTCGCGTTGGCCTCGGCGTTGATGTTCTGGAAAATCCTCCCTGAATCACGCCATTTTCGCCCGACTTCGCTGCGCCCTAAGACGTTATTCATCAACTTTCGTCTGCACTGGCGTGACCGGGGATTACCGTTATTGTTCGCAGAAGGCTTTTTGCTGATGGGGTCGTTCGTCACGCTGTTTAATTACATCGGCTATAGGTTGATGCTTTCCCCCTGGCATGTCAGTCAGGCCGTGGTTGGCTTATTATCGCTGGCTTATTTGACCGGTACATGGAGCTCACCCAAAGCCGGAACCATGACCACCCGCTATGGACGCGGTCCGGTGATGTTGTTTTCGACGGGGGTTATGCTGTTTGGTTTACTGATGACCTTATTCAGCTCGCTGTGGCTGATCTTTGCCGGAATGTTACTCTTCTCAGCCGGATTCTTCGCAGCCCACTCCGTTGCCAGCAGCTGGATCGGCCCCCGCGCAAAACGCGCTAAAGGCCAGGCCTCCTCGCTGTATCTGTTCAGTTACTATCTGGGGTCGAGTATTGCCGGGACGCTGGGTGGTGTTTTCTGGCATAACTATGGCTGGAACGGCGTCGGCGCATTTATTGCTCTGATGCTGGTCATTGCTCTGCTGGTCGGGACGCGTTTGCATCATCGTCTGCACGCCTGAAAAAATAAGTCCGGACTGAGGTAAATACCCGTCCGGACTTATTGCCTGCTCAAACCAACGTTAATAGCCATCCTAAAATAGACGAAGCGCCAGCCAATTCCCGCAGCGCATCTAGCGTCATCAGGATTATAAGTACCCAAATAAACGGATTCATTTTGCTGTGTGTCATTTATTACTGATGCGCAGTTATTCTACCGCTTTGTAAGTAGTAAAATAGTTAACACGATCAAGACTACTATTATTGGTAGCTAAATTTTCCTTAAGTCACAATACGTTATTATCAATGCTGTAATTTATTCAGCGTTTGTACATATCGTTACACGCTGAAACCAACCACTCACGGAAGTCTGCCATTCCCAGGGATATAGTTATTTCAACGGCCCCGCAGTGGGGTTAAATGAAAAAACAAATTGAGGGTATGACAATGAAAAAAGTATTAGCTCTGGTTGTTGCCGCTGCTATGGGTCTGTCTTCTGCTGCCTTTGCTGCAGAGACTGCGACCACACCTGCTCCGACTGCGACGACCACCAAAGCAGCGCCTGCGAAAACCACACATCATAAAAAACAGCATAAAGCAGCACCTGCCCAGAAAGCGCAGGCGGCTAAAAAGCATCATAAAAATGCCAAAGCTGAACAGAAAGCCCCTGAACAAAAAGCGCAGGCGGCGAAGAAACACGCCAAGAAACACAGCCATCAGCAACCGGCAAAACCTGCTGCACAACCCGCAGCGTAAGTTTTCAACAGTAATGCTGGCGCGCCCCCTCGCGCCTGAAAATTACGGTGCTAAGCGGGTAACGTTTAGCACCGCCTTTAGCGGAGGGTAGTATGGTGGGCCGTTATCGCTTTGAGTTCATTCTTATCATCCTTATTTTATGCGCACTGATTGCCGCCCGTTTTTATCTTTCCTGATCGTAGTTATCTGATTTTACTCCCACTTTCATCCCGTCCCGTCTATAGTATTTATGAGGGTTTGCTTTTAATAATCATAATTACCCACCAGAGTGTGATATGCGTACAACCATTGCTGTAGTGTTGGGTGCAATTAGTTTGACGTCTGCTTTTGTGTTTGCAGATAAACCAGACGTTGCCAAATCGGCAAACGATGAGGTCAGCACCCTGTTTTTTGGTCATGATGATCGTGTGCCAGTGAATGACACGACCCAATCACCGTGGGATGCGGTTGGCCAACTGGAAACGGCCAGCGGCAATTTATGTACGGCGACACTGATTGCACCCAATCTGGCATTAACGGCAGGACACTGTTTATTGACGCCGCCAAAGGGTAAAGCCGATAAAGCGGTAGCGCTGCGTTTCGTGTCAAATAAAGGTCTTTGGCGCTATGAGATCCACGACATAGAAGGCCGCGTTGATCCGACACTGGGAAAGCGGTTAAAAGCAGATGGGGATGGCTGGATTGTACCTCCCGCAGCTGCGCCCTGGGACTTCGGTTTGATTGTGCTACGTAATCCCCCTTCTGGCATTACACCGTTGCCGTTATTTGAGGGAGATAAAGCCGCGCTTACCGCCGCATTAAAAGCGGCTGGTCGTAAAGTGACTCAGGCGGGCTACCCTGAAGATCATCTCGATACGTTGTACAGTCATCAAAACTGTGAAGTGACTGGCTGGGCGCAAACGTCGGTGATGTCGCATCAGTGCGATACCTTGCCGGGTGACAGCGGTTCGCCTCTGATGTTGCATACCGATGACGGCTGGCAATTAATTGGGGTGCAAAGCTCGGCTCCTGCCGCGAAAGATCGCTGGCGCGCCGATAACCGGGCCATTTCTGTTACCGGTTTTCGCGACAAGCTGGATCAACTGTCGCAAAAATAATGTTCAAACGCTGCCCGACAGCGCGGGCAGCGTGTTCATCAGGCAAGTTTCACCATGATCATTCCAGCCAACAGCAGCACCAGGCCAATCCAGCCTTTACGATTTAACCGTTGACCAAACAAGATCCAACCTGCGGCTAACGTGGCGGCAATACCAAACCCGCCCCACAATGCATAAGCGACAGACAAGTCGATCCCTTTAACGGCCTGAGAAAGCGCACTAAAGGCAGCCAGCACCGCCGCCAGGGAAAGCAAGCCAAATATTTTGCAACGAAAGCCGTCAGAAAATTTCAAAAAGACGTTAGCAACGATTTCCAGCACGATTGCCAATGCCAGCCAGGCGGCGTGAACCCATTCAAACTGCGCCATGGTTCACCTCCAGTTCAGGTTTACGCGCTTTACGGGTACCTGATTTGATCAATACAATCCCGGCGACCAGGGTGGTTAACCCGGCAATTTTCATCAGCGATAAACTTTCGTCGAATAACAAAACGCTAAACAAGGTAATAAATAAAATACCGATACCTTCCCACAGCGCATAAGCCACGCCTAAGGCGATTTTTTTAACGGCGAAAGAGAGAAATATATACGACAGAGAAATCATCACCAGCATTAAAATAAAGCCGCCATTTCCCTCACTGACGCTCGCCCATTTCATGGACAGCGTACCGGTAATTTCTGTAGCAATAGCCAGACCTAATAAAATCCAATAAATATACATTGTCCTTCTCCTGCAAGAGAATTATTTTAATTTTCGCTTAATTCAGCGAAACCAAAGTAAAGTGGTCAAGCCCCGCGCTTAGCGCAAGCTTTGGCAGAAGAAAGGACTAAAGCGCGTTGCGCCAGTGCTGCTCACCTACGAGCAAGATAGTGGATGAGGTACGAAGATGGGTAAATGTAGAAAATAACGTCCTGAACAAATTGTCCATAATATTACAATTATCCGCAGTGTTGCTTCTCGTCCTCGCGGATGATAATTGTCCTCGGTAGTTGAACACGCCTGATTTGTATCATAGCTTAAGAATTAACTCAAAATATTTTCACTTCTTTACCTGAGCGGTTTGATTTTCGTTATGATGACGGAGCGAAAAAGACATTATTATTAGCAAAGGAAGAAAAAACGGGGACAAGCATGGCAAAGCCGATCATCACGCTCAATGGCCTAAAAATCGTCATTATGTTGGGAATGCTGGTCATTATTCTCTGCGGTATCCGTTTTGCCGCCGAGATCATCGTGCCGTTTATTCTCGCATTATTTATTGCTGTTATTCTTAACCCGCTGGTGCAACACATGGTCCGCTGGCGTGTGCCGCGTGTACTGGCAGTGTCAATTTTGATGACCATCATCGTGATGGTGTTGCTGTTAGCTTATCTGGGTTCCGCGCTCAATGAGTTGACGCGGACGTTACCGCAATATCGCAACTCTATTATGACGCCGCTGCAAGCGATTGAACCGTTGTTGCAACGCGTAGGGATTGATGTCTCAGTTGACCAGCTGGCGCATTACATTGATCCGAACGCGGCGATGACGTTGCTCACCAACTTATTGACGCAGTTATCTAATGCCATGTCATCAATCTTTTTATTGCTGCTGACGGTGCTGTTTATGTTGCTCGAAGTGCCACAATTGCCCGGAAAATTTCAGCAAATGATGGCGCGTCCGGTTGAAGGGATGGCGGCGATTCAGCGTGCGATTGACAGTGTGTCTCATTATCTGGTGCTGAAAACAGCCATCAGCATCATCACCGGCCAGGTCGCCTGGGCGATGCTCGCCGCACTCGATGTTCGCTTCGCTTTTGTCTGGGGATTGCTGGCCTTTGCGCTTAATTACATCCCGAATATTGGTTCAGTTCTCGCGGCAATCCCCCCTATCGCTCAGGTACTGGTGTTTAATGGCTTCTACGAAGCGTTGCTGGTGCTGGCGGGATATCTGCTGATTAATCTGGTCTTCGGCAATATTCTGGAGCCGCGCATCATGGGACGTGGGCTGGGGCTTTCCACATTGGTGGTATTTTTGTCGTTGATTTTTTGGGGATGGTTGTTAGGACCTGTGGGTATGCTGCTTTCCGTGCCGTTGACAATTATTGTCAAAATTGCGCTTGAACAAACAGCGGGAGGTCAAAGCATCGCCGTTCTGTTAAGCGATCTCAATAAAGAGTGACGGCCTCCGCAGAGGCCGTCAGGGTTACAGAGCTTTCAGGATTGCATCCACGCTGGCTTTGGCGTCACCAAACAGCATGTGGGTGTTTTCCTTGAAGAACAGCGGGTTTTGCACACCAGCATAGCCAGTGTTCATCGAACGTTTAAAGACAATCACGTTCTGCGCTTTCCACACTTCCAGCACAGGCATACCAGCAATCGGACTCTTCGGATCATCCTGCGCCGCCGGGTTAACCGTATCGTTAGCACCAATCACCAGTACGGTATCGGTATCAGCAAAGTCATCGTTGATCTCGTCCATTTCCAGCACGATGTCATACGGTACTTTTGCTTCAGCCAGCAATACGTTCATATGTCCAGGCAAACGCCCCGCAACCGGGTGGATACCGAAACGCACGTTGATACCACGAGCGCGCAGTTTCTCGGTAATTTCAGCGACAGGATATTGCGCCTGCGCAACTGCCATGCCGTACCCCGGAGTAATGATCACTGAATGGGAGTTTTTCAGCAGTTCCGCTGTCTCTTCTGCGGTGATTTCGCGGTGCTCGCCCACTTCCTGATCATCACCAGTAGAAGAGCCGTCGGTGCCGAAACCACCCGCAATAACGCTGATAAAGGAACGGTTCATCGCCTTACACATAATGTAAGAAAGGATAGCGCCCGAAGAACCGACCAGCGCACCGGTCACAATCAGCAGGTCGTTGCTGAGCATAAAGCCCGCAGCCGCAGCCGCCCAGCCGGAGTACGAGTTCAGCATCGACACCACCACAGGCATATCTGCACCACCGATGGAGGCGACTAAATGCCAGCCGAATACCAGCGCAATGGCGGTCATTATCAGCAATGCCAGCACTTGCAGGCCGACGCTGTCCGTGCGAACAAATACAATCAGCAGCAGGAAGGAAACGACCAGAGCCGCCAGGTTCATTTTGTGACGGTTTGGCAGCATCAACGGTTTAGACGAAATCTTGCCACACAGTTTGCCGAACGCCACCACCGAACCCGTGAACGTTACCGCCCCGATGAAGATACCGAGGAACACTTCCGTCAGGTGAATATTGACCAGAATCGGTGCCATTCCCGCGTCATGATGCAGATAGCTGTTAAAGCCAACCAGCACTGCCGCCAGACCCACGAAGCTGTGCAGGATCGCCACCAGTTCTGGCATTTCGGTCATTTCAACTTTCTTCGCCAGCCGGATACCAATTGCCCCACCAATGACCATCGCCAGCAAGATCCAGCCAACATTACCCGTATCCGGTCCAAAAATGGTTGCGATTAACGCAATCGCCATCCCGGCGATACCGAAGTTGTTACCCTGGCGAGACGTTTCATGTTTCGAAAGACCGGCCAGACTGAAGATAAACAGGATCGCGGCAACAATGTATGCAGCTGTAACTAATCCTCCAGACATATGTTACCCCTTAATTTTTGCGGAACATTTTTAGCATGCGCTGAGTCACGGTGAAGCCACCGAAAATATTAATGCTGGCTATAAGCACCGCGATAAAACTAAGGAAGCTAACCCAGCCGCCCTGGCCAATCTGCAACAGTGCTCCGACAACAATAATCCCTGAAATCGCGTTGGTGACCGACATCAACGGTGTATGCAGCGCGTGCGATACATTCCACACCACGTAATAACCGACAACACAGGCCAGCGCAAAAACGGTGAAGTGCCCAAGAAACTCTTTCGGCGCAACGCTTGCCAACCAGCCGAAAAGAATGATTGCCAGCGCCATCAACGCGTATTTACGCCACGGTGAGCAGGCACATTTTTCCTCAGTTTTCACTTCCGGTGCCGCTTTTTGTGCCGCCTGCGGCTGAGCTGATACCTGAATCGGCGGTGCCGGCCAGGTAATTTCGCCCGCACGGATCACGGTCACGCCACGAATCACCACATCATCAAAATCCACAGTGATGTTGCCGTCTTTCTCTTTGCACAACAGTTTCAGCAGATTAACGAGGTTAGTGCCGTAAAGCTGTGAGGATTGCGTCGGCAGACGGCCCGGAAGATCGGTGTAACCAATTACTTTGACACCATTTTCCGTAGTGAAGATTTCACCCGGCACGGTGTATTCACAGTTGCCGCCGTTTTGGGCTGCCAGGTCGACAATCACACTGCCCGCCTTCATGGAGTCAACCATTTCACGGGTAATTAGCTTCGGCGCTGGTTTGCCTGGAATAAGCGCGGTGGTGACAATGATATCGACCTCTTTTGCCTGGGCGGCAAAGAGTTCCATTTCCGCTTTGATGAACGCGTCCGACATCACTTTGGCATAGCCATCGCCGCTGCCCGCTTCCTCTTTAAAATCCAGCTCGAGGAATTCTGCGCCCATACTTTGAACTTGTTCTTTCACTTCCGGGCGGGTGTCGAATGCACGCACAATCGCGCCGAGACTGTTTGCTGCGCCAATGGCGGCCAGACCCGCAACACCCGCACCAATCACCATCACTTTTGCCGGTGGCACTTTCCCGGCCGCAGTAATTTGCCCGGTAAAGAAGCGCCCAAATTCATGTGCCGCTTCAACAATGGCGCGATAACCGGCGATATTCGCCATCGAGCTTAGTGCGTCCAGCGATTGTGCGCGTGAGATACGCGGCACAGAGTCCATCGCCATCACGGTCACGTTACGTTCCGCAAGTTTTTGCATTAATTCCGGATTCTGCGCAGGCCAGATAAAACTCACCAGCGTTGTCCCAGGATTCAGTAACGCAATTTCATCATCTAACGGCGCATTGACCTTCAGAATGATCTCTGACTGCCAGACGCTATTCCCTTCTACAATTTCAGCGCCCGCTTGCACAAACGCTTTATCGTCAAAACTTGCCAGTTGACCCGCGCCGCTCTCTACCGCGACGGTAAAACCCAGTTTCAGCAGCTGTTCCACTGTTTTTGGCGTTGCTGCAACACGGGTTTCATTGGTTAACCGTTCTCTTGGTATGCCAATTCGCATGATATTCCCTTCCATCGGTTTTATTGATGATGGTTTGCCTGTGTCAGGAGCCACACAAGCCGCTCATGTACGAGCTAAATGTTACTCCGTTAAAATAAATTAGTAACAAACGCCCTATAACGTACTGAAAATTATGCCTGTGATCTAGCGCCAAAAATCAGTATTTCGGCGTGAACTCGCAAAATATTAACGATTCAGCCGTGATAGTGGGATAAACACCTTAGAACGCCGGATAAAGACTGATAATTGTCTTCGACGGCCGGGTAAAACGAGACATCGCCCCGGCACAAATCACTACTTAACATTAAATTAACTTATACAATTCAGTTGCTTCAGTAGTATTGATGGTGATACGGCTGTTTTTTAAGCATAGACGGTCATTTGAGCAGAATTAAAATTGGTTTAAGGAATGTGATATGAAAAATGACGCAGACAGTTACACCGTTTAAATGCAATAATCAGCCACGTTTCTCGTTAATAACAATACCAGTACCTGGTTTGCGCAAGGCGAAGGATTATTTTTATGAAGCTTAAGAACACCCTCCTGGCGTCGGCACTGCTTTCTGCTACGGCATTCTCCGTTAACGCAGCAACAGAACTGACACCGGAGCAAGCGGCAGCGGTTAAACCTTTTGACCGTGTAGTGGTTACCGGTCGTTTTAATGCTATTGGCGAAGCGGTGAAAGCCGTTTCTCGTCGCGCAGATAAAGAAGGTGCCGCCTCTTTTTATGTTGTCGACACTTCTGATTTTGGTAACAGCGGTAACTGGCGTGTGGTCGCTGACCTCTATAAAGCCGATGCTGAAAAAGCAGAAGAAACAAGTAATCGCGTAATTAACGGTGTTGTCGAACTGCCGAAAGATCAGGCTGTTCTGATTGAACCGTTTGACACGGTCACCGTCCAGGGCTTCTATCGTAGCCAGCCAGAAGTCAATGATGCCATCACCAAAGCGGCAAAAGCGAAAGGTGCCTACTCTTTCTACATTGTTCGTCAAATCGATGCCAACCAGGGCGGTAACCAGCGTATTACTGCATTCATCTATAAAAAAGATGCTAAGAAACGTATTGTCCAGAGCCCGGATGTAATCCCGGCAGATTCCGAAGCAGGACGTGCAGCTCTGGCTGCCGGTGGCGAAGCCGCGAAGAAAGTTGAGATCCCGGGGGTTGCGACTACCGCATCACCAAGTTCTGAAGTCGGTCGCTTCTTTGAAACCCAGTCATCAAAAGGCGGGCGTTACACCGTCACGCTCCCGGACGGCACTAAAGTCGAAGAACTGAACAAAGCGACAGCAGCGATGATGGTCCCGTTCGACAGCATCAAATTCTCTGGCAACTACGGCAACATGACCGAAGTCTCCTATCAGGTTGCGAAACGTGCCGCGAAGAAAGGTGCTAAGTATTACCACATCACCCGCCAGTGGCAGGAACGTGGTAATAACCTGACCGTCAGCGCAGATCTGTATAAATAACTATTCAGTTACTCCTATAAGGCGGCTTGATGCCGCCTTTCGCATTTTTAGTCATAAATTTCCCTGCGACCATTGCATGCAGACACATCTCTTCGTAAAATCCCGCGCTTCAGTGGCAAACTCCATTTTTATGCGTTTTGCCCTAATATTTATTCTTCTTGTCACGTTTTAATCACTGGATATCGATGGAAAAGAAACTGGGACTGAGCGCACTCACCGCGCTGGTATTAAGCTCAATGCTGGGCGCGGGTGTTTTCAGTCTGCCGCAAAATATGGCGGCAGTTGCCAGCCCGGCAGCACTGCTCATCGGCTGGGGTATTACTGGCGCTGGCATTTTATTGCTGGCCTTTGCCATGCTGATCCTCACGCGCATTCGCCCCGAACTTGACGGCGGTATCTTTACCTATGCCCGCGAAGGGTTTGGCGAGCTAATCGGCTTTTGTTCCGCATGGGGATACTGGCTGTGCGCGGTCATCGCCAACGTCTCCTATCTGGTGATCGTTTTTTCCGCGTTAAGCTTTTTTACGGACACGCCGGAATTGCGCCTGTTTGGCGATGGTAATACCTGGCAATCGATCGTCGGTGCATCGGCTTTATTGTGGATTGTTCACTTTTTGATCCTGCGCGGGGTGCAAACCGCTGCCAGCATTAACCTTGTGGCGACACTGGCAAAATTGTTGCCGTTGGGTCTGTTTGTTGTGCTGGCGATAATGATGTTCAAACTGGATACCTTCAAGCTCGACTTCACCGGACTTGCACTTGGCGTACCCGTGTGGGAACAGGTGAAAAACACCATGCTGATCACCCTGTGGGTTTTCATTGGTGTGGAAGGTGCCGTGGTTGTTTCTGCGCGTGCGCGTAATAAGCGTGATGTTGGCAAAGCGACACTGCTGGCGGTTCTCTCCGCTCTGGGCGTTTATTTGCTGGTAACGCTGCTTTCGCTGGGCGTGGTGGCACGTCCTGAACTGGCTGAAATTCGTAACCCGTCAATGGCCGGTCTGATGGTGGAAATGATGGGACCGTGGGGCGAAATCATCATCGCTGTCGGTTTGATCGTTTCCGTTTGCGGCGCGTACTTAAGCTGGACCATCATGGCAGCAGAAGTTCCGTTCCTTGCAGCCACTCATAAAGCATTCCCGCGCATTTTTGCGCGCCAGAACGCACAAGCTGCGCCATCCGCTTCACTGTGGCTGACCAACATCTGCGTGCAAATTTGTCTGGTGCTCATCTGGCTGACCGGTTCCGATTACAACACATTGCTGACCATCGCCTCAGAAATGATTCTGGTGCCCTATTTCCTGGTCGGCGCGTTCTTGCTGAAAATCGCAACCCGTCCACTGCATAAGGCGGTAGGTGTCGGTGCCTGCATTTATGGCTTATGGTTACTGTACGCCTCTGGTCCAATGCACTTGCTGTTATCCGTTGTTCTGTATGCGCCGGGGCTGCTGGTTTTCCTGTACGCGCGTAAAACGCATACACATGATAATGTACTGAACCGTCAGGAAATGGTGCTGATTGGCATGCTGTTAATTGCCTCAGTTCCGGCGACCTGGATGCTGGTGGGATAACGTTCATCCCATCGTTGGATAGCAAAGGAGATCACGATGGGTAAAACCCAGCCCTTGCCAATAATAATTACTGGCGGAGGTCGCCGCATCGGCCTCGCCCTCGCATGGCATTTCATTAATCAAAAGCAACCGGTGATTGTCAGCTATCGGACGCACTATCCCGCCATTGATGGACTGATTAAAGCAGGTGCGCAGTGTATTCAGGCTGATTTTTCGACCAACGACGGTGTGATGGCGTTTGCCGATGAAGTACTAAAAAGCACCCATGGTCTGCGTGCTATTTTGCATAACGCCAGCGCGTGGATGGCGGAAAAACCGGGTGCGCCACTGACCGACGTACTGGCTTGCATGATGCAGATCCACGTTAATACCCCATACCTGCTCAACCATGCTCTGGAAAGATTACTGCGTGGGCACGGACACGCCGCCAGCGATATCATTCACTTTACCGATTATGTGGTGGAGCGCGGTAGCGACAAACATATTGCCTATGCTGCAAGCAAAGCGGCACTGGATAATATGACCCGCTCGTTTGCCCGCAAGCTGGCACCGGAAGTGAAAGTGAATTCTATCGCGCCATCGCTGATCCTGTTTAATGAACATGATGATGCCGAATATCGACAACAGGCGCTGAATAAATCACTGATGAAAACCGCGCCTGGCGAGAAAGAAGTGATCGACCTGGTCGATTACTTACTTACCAGCTGCTTTGTCACCGGACGCAGTCTCCCACTTGATGGCGGTCGTCATCTGCGTTAATGCAGCTTAATCCAGCATATAATCAACACCCATGCGCTTATTCCCCAGCACGCAACAGAGCCAACAAAAGCAGCGGGCAAGCGCATCATTCCGGTGAAATACCATAGGGACGCCAGGTAAACAAAATAGGGAATAATCGACCACATACTAAAAATGATGGTTGCGCGTAAGGCTTCAATGCCGCGTTCGCTGGCAACAATATAATGCGCGATAAGCGCAAAGGTCGGGAAAAGTGGAATCAGCCCGGCGATATAATAATTTTTCGTTTTTGCTAAAACACCAATCAACAGCACTACCAGCGCACCGAGCGCGGCTTTGATTACCAGCCCCATCTTTTTACCTTAACACTTCCATAACAAGTCATCAGTAGAATACCTGATGAAACCTTGTTTAGAAACGATTGATAGTAAGTAAAAACAGTGCGGTGTATTGTGACGTTTTTATATCTACCGTGAATGTTATGAACACTATCGTATTTGTGGAAGATGATGCGGAAGTCGGTGCACTGATTGCCGCATACCTGGCAAAACATGATATGCAGGTTACCGTAGAGCCGCGCGGCGACCGGGCCGAAGAAACTATTCTGCGAGAAAATCCGGATTTGGTGTTACTCGACATCATGCTACCAGGCAAGGACGGCATGACCATTTGTCGTGATTTACGCGCAAAGTGGTCCGGACCGATTGTTCTTCTAACCTCTCTCGATAGCGATATGAACCACATCCTGGCACTGGAAATGGGCGCCTGCGACTATATTCTCAAAACGACGCCCCCTGCTGTTTTGCTAGCGCGTTTACGCTTGCATTTGCGTCAGAATGAGCAAGCCACAGTGACCAAAGGTATTCAGGAAACGTCTCTGACTCCCTACAAAGCCCTGCATTTCGGCACGTTGACCATCGATCCCATCAACCGCGTAGTCTCCCTGGCTAACACTGAAATCTCGCTCTCGACAGCTGATTTCGAATTATTGTGGGAATTAGCTACCCATGCCGGGCAAATCATGGACCGCGATGCATTGCTGAAAAATTTACGCGGCGTCAGTTATGACGGACTGGATCGTAGCGTGGACGTGGCTATTTCGCGGTTAAGAAAAAAACTGCTCGATAACGCCGCAGAACCTTATCGTATTAAAACCGTGCGTAACAAAGGCTATCTTTTTGCGCCTCATGCGTGGGAATAAGCGATGAAAAAACTGTTTATCCAGTTTTACCTGTTATTGTTTGTCTGCTTCCTTGTGATGTCTCTGCTGGTCGGGCTGGTGTACAAATTTACCGCCGAACGCGCAGGCAAACAGTCGCTGGATGATTTGATGAACAGTTCGCTGTATCTGATGCGCAGCGAATTGCGTGAGATCCCCCCACACGACTGGGGTAAGACGCTGAAAGAGATGGATTTAAATCTCTCTTTCGATCTGCGTGTCGAGCCACTGAGTAAATACCATCTTGATGATATTTCCATGCACCGGCTGCGTGGCGGCGAAATTGTCGCTCTGGACGATCAGTACACTTTTTTGCAACGTATCCCGCGCAGCCACTACGTGCTGGCAGTTGGTCCTGTTCCTTATCTTTATTACCTCCATCAGATGCGATTGCTGGATATCGCCCTGATCGCTTTTATTGCCATTTCCCTCGCCTTTCCGGTGTTTATCTGGATGCGTCCGCACTGGCAGGATATGTTAAAACTGGAAGCAGCGGCGCAACGATTTGGCGATGGGCATCTCAGTGAGCGTATCCACTTTGATGAAGGTTCGAGCTTTGAACGACTTGGCGTCGCATTTAACCAGATGGCGGACAATATCAACGCCTTGATTGCCAGCAAAAAACAGCTTATTGACGGTATCGCTCACGAACTGCGAACACCGTTAGTGCGCCTGCGTTATCGACTGGAGATGAGCGATAACCTGAGCGCCGCCGAATCCCAGGCGTTGAATCGCGATATCAGTCAACTTGAAGCTTTAATTGAAGAGCTGCTGACTTATGCCCGACTCGATCGCCCACAAAATGAGCTTCATCTTAGCGAGCCAGACCTGCCGTTGTGGCTGTCAACGCATCTGGCAGATATTCAGGCAGTAACGCCCGATAAAACGGTACGGATAAAAACGCTCATGCAAGGCCATTATGCGGCGTTGGATATGCGCTTAATGGAGCGCGTGCTGGATAATTTGCTCAATAACGCCCTGCGCTACTGTCACTCAACGGTTGAAACCAGCCTGCTACTGTCGGGGAATAGAGCGACATTAATTGTTGAGGATGATGGCCCAGGGATTGCCCCAGAAAACCGCGAACATATCTTTGAACCTTTTGTTCGCCTCGATCCCAGCCGGGATCGCTCAACCGGCGGCTGCGGGCTGGGGCTGGCCATTGTCCACTCTATAGCACTGGCAATGGGCGGTACGGTTAATTGTGACACCAGCGAACTGGGTGGTGCCCGCTTCTCGTTCAGCTGGCCGTTATGGCATAACATCCCGCAATTTACCTCTGCCTGACACTATGCGCACGGTGGTCAAGTCACCACCATTGTGCTATAAAATAAGGATGTTGTAACTAAAGTGGTTAATATTATGGCGCGTTACGATCTCGTAGACCGACTCAACACTACTTTTCGCCAGATGGAACAAGAGCTGGCTGCATTTGCCGCTCATCTTGAGCAACACAAGCTATTGGTTGCCCGCGTGTTCTCTTTGCCGGAGGTAAAAAAAGAGGATGAGCATAATCCGCTTAATCGTATTGAGGTAAAACAACATCTCGGCAACGACGCGCAATCGCTGGCGTTGCGTCATTTTCGCCATTTATTTATTCAACAACAGTCCGAAAATCGCAGCAGCAAGGCCGCTGTCCGTCTGCCTGGCGTGTTGTGTTACCAGGTCGATAACTTTTCGCAAGCAGCGTTAGTCAGTCATATTCAGCACATCAATAAACTCAAGACCACGTTCGAGCATATCGTCACGGTTGAATCAGAACTCCCCTCCGCGGCACGTTTTGAATGGGTGCATCGTCATTTGCCGGGGCTGATTACACTTAATGCTTACCGCACGCTCACCGTTCTGCACGACCCCGCCACTTTACGTTTTGGCTGGGCTAATAAACATATCATTAAAAATTTGCATCGTGATGAAGTCCTGGCACAGCTGGAAAAAAGCCTGAAATCACCACGCAGTGTCGCACCGTGGACGCGCGAGGAGTGGCAAAGAAAACTGGAGCGAGAATATCAGGATATCGCTGCCCTGCCACAGAACGCGAAGTTAAAAATCAAACGTCCGGTGAAGGTGCAGCCGATTGCCCGCGTCTGGTACAAAGGAGATCAAAAACAAGTACAACACGCCTGCCCTACGCCGCTGATTGCACTGATTAATCGGGATAATGGCGCGGGCGTGCCAGACGTTGGTGAGTTGTTAAATTACGATGCCGACAATGTGCAGCACCGTTATAAACCACAGGCGCAGCCGCTTCGTTTAATCATTCCACGGCTGCACCTGTATGTTGCAGATTAACCCCCGGCTTTCATACTGCCGACCATCTGTTCTGGCCGTACCCAGCGGTCAAACTCGGCTTCGCTAAGATACCCCAGCGCAAGGGCCGCCGCTTTTAAGGTCAGCCCTTCTTTATGCGCTTTTTTGGCGATCTCGGCGGCTTTGTCATAACCAATGTGGGTGTTAAGCGCAGTCACCAGCATCAGCGATTCATTGAGTAATTGATTGATTCGCTCACGATTCGGTTCAATGCCCACTGCACAGTGTTTGTTGAAACTTTCCATGCCATCTGCCAGCAAGCGCACCGATTGCAGGAAATTATGGATCACCATCGGACGGAAGACGTTCAGTTCAAAGTTACCGGAAGCGCCACCCATGTTGATCGCCACGTCGTTCCCCATCACCTGACAGCAGAGCATGGTTAATGCTTCGCACTGTGTTGGGTTCACTTTCCCTGGCATGATTGAGCTGCCCGGCTCATTTTCCGGGATTGAGATTTCACCAATTCCGCAGCGCGGGCCAGAGGCCAGCCAGCGGACATCATTGGCAATTTTCATCAGTGACGCAGCCAACCCTTTCAACGCGCCGTGCGCCTGAACCAGGGCATCACAGGTCGCCAGCGCTTCAAATTTGTTCGGCGCGGTAACAAACGGTGCACAGGTAATGACTGCCAGTTCATCTGCTACGCGACGCGCATATTCCGGATGGGTATTTAGTCCAGTACCCACCGCTGTACCGCCCAGAGCCAGTTCCGCTACGTGAGGCAGGCTGTATTCGATATGTTTGAGATTATGCTCCAGCATCGCTACCCAGCCGGAAATCTCCTGCCCCAGCGTTAACGGCGTCGCGTCCTGCAAGTGGGTACGACCGATTTTGACGATATCGGCAAATGCGCGGGATTTTTCACTCAGCGTCTGGGTCAGGGTTTTAAGTTGTGGAATGAGTTGCTTGCGCAGCGCCAGTAGTGCCGCAACGTGCATCGCCGTCGGAAAGACATCGTTGGAACTTTGGCTTTTGTTCACGTCGTCGTTAGGGTGAACTTTACGTTCCATCCCGCGCACGCCGCCGAGTAATTCACTGGCCCGGTTAGCCAACACTTCGTTCATGTTCATGTTACTTTGCGTGCCGGAGCCGGTCTGCCAGATAGCCAGCGGGAATTCGTCGTCATGCTGTCCTGCCAGTACTTCATCCGCCGCCTGCCGAATGGCGCTCGCTTTCTCTTCAGACAACAAGCCTAAATCTTCATTAACTTTTGCCGCTGCGCGCTTGGTTAGCGCCAGCGCATGAATCAGTGAGGTGGGCATTTTCTCCGTCGAAATGCGGAAATGCTCCAGCGAGCGCTGAGTTTGTGCGCCCCACAGCTTATCTGCCGGGACATCAATCGCTCCCATCGAATCTTTTTCGCTGCGTACTGTATTCATGGCCTGCTCCTCACCTGATTAATTTTTTCTTTCTGTTTTGCTTTCGTTAAGCAACTTTTAGCTCACTCATTATTTACCATTTGATAACAAACGTTTGGTCTTTCGTGCCATGTAAAAAAACCGCCCCGAAGGGCGGCTCTGTTTATTTCACACAGCGGGTGCATTGTGTGAGTTGTATCTGCTGGAAGAAGTCATTTCCTTTATCATCCACAAGGATAAACGCCGGGAAATCTTCCACTTCAATTTTCCAGATGGCTTCCATTCCCAGTTCCGGATATTCAACACATTCCAGGCTCTTAATACTTCCCTGCGCCAATACAGCTGCCGGACCACCGATACTGCCGAGGTAGAAGCCGCCGTGTTTTTTACAAGCATCCGTCACCTGCTGGCTGCGGTTGCCTTTCGCCAGCATGATCATACTTCCGCCCAGCGCTTGCAGTTGATCGACATAAGAATCCATCCGTCCGGCGGTCGTTGGGCCAAGAGAACCGGAGGCATAACCTTCCGGCGTTTTGGCCGGACCCGCGTAGTAAATCGGATGATCTTTAATATACTGCGGCAGCCCTTCACCGTTATCCATCCGCTCTTTCAGTTTGGCGTGAGCAATATCACGACCAACGATAATCGTGCCGTTAAGCGATAAGCGTGTAGAAACGGGATACTGCGACAACTGTGCGAGGATCTCTTTCATCGGACGGTTAAGGTCAACGCGCACCGCTTCGCCTTCTCCTGCTTTGCGCAGCTCTTCCGGGATATATTTGCCTGGATTATGTTCCAGTTTTTCGATCCAAATCCCCTGACGGTTGATCTTCGCTTTGATATTACGGTCAGCAGAACAGGAGACGCCCATACCGACCGGGCAGGATGCGCCGTGACGTGGCAGGCGAATCACGCGGATGTCGTGAGCGAAGTATTTACCACCAAACTGCGCACCCAGACCAAGATTTTGCGCTTCGATCAGCAATTCTTTTTCAAGTTCCACATCGCGGAACGCCTGACCGTGCTCATTCCCTTCCGTTGGCAGTTCATCATAGTATTTAGCGGAAGCCAGTTTCACCGTTTTAAGATTCGTTTCTGCAGAAGTTCCACCAATAACGAACGCAATATGATACGGAGGACAGGCCGCCGTACCCAGCGTGCGCATCTTCTCAACCAGGTAATTTTTCAGTTTTCCCGGCGTCAGTAACGCTTTGGTTTCCTGATAGAGATACGTCTTGTTTGCCGAACCGCCACCTTTGGCGATACAGAGGAATTTGTACTCGTCGCCATCAACGGCATAAAGATCGATCTGCGCTGGCAAGTTGGTGCCGGTATTCACCTCTTTATACATATCCAGCGGCGCGTTTTGCGAGTAGCGCAGATTATCCTCGATATAAGTGTTATAGACACCGCGCGCCAGCGCCGCTTCATCACCGCCACCGGTCCATACACGCTGCCCTTTTTTACCAACAATAATCGCGGTGCCGGTATCCTGACAGGTTGGCAGAACGCCTTTTGCCGCGATGTCGGAGTTACGCAGGAATTGCAGCGCCACATATTTATCATTTTCGCTGGCCTCCGGGTCACGCAGAATGTCGGCCACCTGTTGTTGGTGAGCCGGACGCAGCATAAATGACGCATCATGAAACGCCTGACGCGCCAACAGAGTTAACGCTTCGGGTGCGACTTTCAAAATCTCCTGCCCTTCAAATTCAGATACGCTAACGTGTTCGCTGGTTAGCAGGTAATACTCAGTATCATCTTTTTTGAGTGGAAAAGGAGCCTGATAATGAAAGGGTTTGTTTGACATTGTTCTCTCACTTACTGCCTGGTTTGGTTATGCTCTGGGCGGGTGTTCCGTTGCCCTGTTAAAAGCGAGTAACAATATCCTACACACTTTTTTAACAAAAACTGAGACTAGTACGACTTTTTGCGGCTCCAGGTTACTTCCCGTAGGATTCTTGCTTTAATAGCGGGATTAATTTCCACATTAAAACAGGGATTGATCATGCAAAAACTCATTAACTCAGTGCAAAACTATGCCTGGGGCAGCAAAACGGCGTTGACTGAACTTTATGGTATGGAAAATCCGTCCAGCCAGCCGATGGCCGAGTTGTGGATGGGCGCGCATCCAAAGAGCAGTTCACGTGTGCACGATGCCGCAGGAGATATCGTTTCACTGCGTGATGTGATTGAGAGTGATAAAGCGACTCTTTTGGGAGATGCCGTTGCCAAACGCTTTGGCGAGTTGCCTTTCCTGTTCAAAGTATTATGCGCAGCCCAGCCGCT
Source organism: Escherichia sp. WS1118 (assembly GCF_046487695.1). Taxonomy (NCBI): domain Bacteria; kingdom Pseudomonadati; phylum Pseudomonadota; class Gammaproteobacteria; order Enterobacterales; family Enterobacteriaceae; genus Escherichia; species Escherichia sp. WS1118. The sequence continues at coordinate 84,117 of NZ_JBJQIZ010000005.1, forward strand.
CTCCATTCAGGTTCATCCAAACAAACGCAATTCTGAAATCGGTTTTGCCAAAGAAAATGCTGCAGGTATTCCGATGGATGCCGCTGAGCGTAACTATAAAGATCCTAATCACAAGCCTGAGCTGGTTTTCGCCCTGACCCCTTTCCTCGCGATGAACGCGTTTCGTGAGTTTTCCGAGATTGTCTCCCTGCTCCAGCCAGTCGCAGGTGCACATCCGGCGATTGCTCACTTTTTACAACAGCCTGATGCCGAACGTTTAAGCGAACTGTTCGCCAGCCTGTTGAATATGCAGGGTGAAGAAAAATCCCGCGCGCTGGCGATTTTAAAATCGGCCCTCGACAGCCAGCAGGGTGAACCATGGCAAACGATTCGTTTAATTTCTGAATTTTACCCGGAAGACAGCGGTCTGTTCTCCCCGCTGTTGCTGAATGTGGTGAAATTGAATCCTGGCGAAGCGATGTTCCTGTTCGCTGAAACACCGCACGCTTACCTGCAAGGCGTGGCGCTGGAAGTGATGGCGAACTCCGATAACGTGCTGCGTGCAGGTCTGACGCCTAAATACATTGATATTCCGGAACTGGTTGCCAACGTGAAGTTCGAAGCCAAACCGGCTAACCAGTTGTTGACCCAGCCGGTAAAACAAGGTGCAGAACTGGACTTCCCGATTCCTGTGGATGATTTTGCCTTCTCGTTGCATGACCTTAGTGATAAAGAAACCACCATCAGCCAGCAGAGTGCCGCCATTTTGTTCTGCGTCGAAGGCGATGCAACGCTGTGTAAAGGTTCTCAGCAGTTACAGCTTAAACCGGGTGAATCAGCGTTTATTGCCGCCAACGAATCACCGGTGACTGTCAAAGGCCACGGCCGTTTAGCGCGTGTTTACAACAAGCTGTAAGAGCTTACTGAAAAAATTAACATCTCTTGCTAAGCTTATTAAAGGCTTATAACACCTTCAGGCGGCCAGTCCGCCTGATTTCATTTTATGGATAATCATTATGAATAAATCGCTGGTAGCGGTAGGCGTCATTGTTGCGCTAGGCGTAGTCTGGACAGGCGGCGCATGGTATACAGGCAAGAAGATTGAAACCCATCTCGAAGACATGGTCGCGCAGGCGAACGCGCAACTCAAACTGACAGCTCCTGAATCCAACCTGGAAGTCAGTTATCAAAACTATCATCGCGGCGTATTCAGCAGCCAGTTGCAACTGTTGGTGAAACCCATTGCCGGAAAAGTAAATCCGTGGATTAAAAGCGGTCAGAGCGTCATCTTCAACGAATCGGTTGATCATGGTCCCTTCCCGCTTGCCCAGCTTAAAAAACTGAATCTGATCCCGTCGATGGCATCAATTCAAACCACGCTGGTTAATAACGAAGTAAGCAAACCACTGTTTGATATGGCAAAAGGTGAAACGCCTTTTGAGATTAACTCCCGCATTGGTTACAGCGGAGATTCCAGTTCCGACATTTCGCTCAAGCCACTGAATTACGAGCAAAAGGATGAAAAAGTCGCCTTTAGCGGCGGCGAGTTCCAGTTAAATGCAGACAGAGACGGCAAAGCTATCTCCCTTTCCGGGGAGGCGCAAAGTGGTCGGATAGACGCGGTTAACGAATACAACCAGAAAGTGCAGTTAACCTTTAATAATCTGAAAACCGACGGTTCCAGCACGCTGGCAAGTTTTGGTGAGCGCGTAGGAAACCAAAAACTGTCGCTGGAAAAAATGACCATTTCAGTGGAGGGCAAAGAACTGGCACTGCTGGAAGGCATGGAGATCAGCGGTAAATCGGATCTGGTCAATGACGGTAAAACGGTCAATAGCCAACTGGATTACTCGCTAAACAGCCTGAAGGTACAGAATCAGGATCTGGGCAGTGGCAAGCTGACTTTAAAAGTCGGCCAAATTGATGGCGAAGCCTGGCATCAGTTTAGCCAGCAATATAACGCGCAAACTCAGGCGCTGCTGGCACAGCCAGAAATTGCCAACAATCCCGAACTTTATCAGGAGAAAGTGACGGAAGCCTTCTTTAGCGCTCTGCCGCTGATGCTGAAAGGCGATCCGGTGATTACTATCGCGCCGCTAAGCTGGAAAAACAGTCAGGGTGAAAGTGCGCTGAATCTGTCGCTGTTCCTGAAAGATCCGGCAACGACTAAAGAAGCGCCGCAAACGCTGGCGCAGGAAGTGGACCGCTCGGTTAAATCTCTGGATGCGAAACTGACCATTCCGGTGGATATGGCAACTGAGTTGATGACTCAGGTAGCGAAGCTGGAAGGTTATCAGGAAGATCAAGCGAAAAAACTGGCGAAACAGCAAGTTGAAGGTGCATCAGCAATGGGGCAGATGTTCCGTCTGACCACCTTGCAGGACAATACCATCACCACCAGCCTGCAATATGCTAACGGTCAGATAACGTTAAACGGGCAGAAAATGCCACTGGAAGATTTCGTGGGTATGTTTGCGATGCCGGCATTAAACGTTCCGGCTGTACCCGCTATTCCGCAGCAGTAATTCACAGCCAAAACGCCGGAGATTTTTCTCTCCGGCGTTTTTTCTTACTTCAGCATAAAGTCATACTGAATACTCATTTTCACATCCCAGTAATTCAGGCGATCGCCCAGCGTACTGCCATCGCGCTTTTCCCGCCCTTTATCGGCAGCAAGAAAGAAATTCATCCCTTGTAACGGCCCTTCGCTGACCCGATAGTTCATACCCCCTAAGATACCCGCGCCTTCAATCCGCACATCTCGTTTACTGGATTCATAGCCGCGGGTCACAATCGGTGCAAATGTCAGCGTAAATTGCGGAGTTAAACGATAGTTGACGCCCAATTGCCAGGACTGCATTCCTTCACGGTTACGATCAAGACTTAATGAAAAGGGATAGCCAATGTCGGTATCCACCACGGCACCATTCATTGCATGGCGCAAATAACCACCACTGCCAAATACGCTTCCCCACGGCGCATTCCAGGTCAATTGTCCACTAACTAACGCCGTTTCATTGGGCTGGCTGGTATTACGACTTAAACCTTCAAGTTGCGCGTAAAAGCCGAGCAACTCCCCTTTCAACGTATAATTCGGGTCAAGCGGTATGCTTTTCTCGAGAATACTTTGTATCTGATTGGAAACATCTTTCTGTACCGATGCCCCCAGAGAATAGCGACTGGTATCATCATGCCAACTGGCGGCTAAAAAAGAACGTGCGCGATGTTTATCGTATTTTCCCGTCTGGCTGTTATAAACCCCTTCATCACGAATACCGGTTGTTGAATCGGTCCATAAAAATACTCGTGAACGCCACATTCCCCACAGATCAATATTTGGCGTTAAAGCCCAATAACCTAATGCTCCTTCAGAAACAGTCGGTAATGTACGTTGCGAACTGCCAGCCATTAACGGAATACGATAAGGTAAGCTACCATAACTATAATCCGTCCCGAAGCGACCTAATTTAAGCAGACTACTTTCACTGGGTTTTATTTTTACTGCCCCCAGGGTAAAGCCAAAACTTTTATCACCATCAAGATACCACCGGGTGCTCATATCAGCACGAGCACCTAATTTATAAACATAATACGCCCCGCCTTCAACGCCAATAATATTGGAATAATAACCACTATTGAAATCGAGCAATCCTCCCTGTACCCATGCGTAAATATCTCTCCCCGCGCCAGCACTGGGCTTATCAGCCCTGCGTAATTCATTTTTCAGTCTGATGCGTAGTCCCGCTTCATCGTCAGCCAGTTGCGCCGCGTAAGCAGAGGTAAGGCCAGAGGCAGCCGTCAGGCAAATAACGGCCATGGCCACTATTTTTCTCATAGTTGCACCTTTGATGTTCTGATTATTTTTATTGAATATTAATTAGTGATATCGCTGATTAATTGCTGCTGCATTTTTTTACGATTATCAATTTCAACCACGATTTCTTTGAATTTTTTATCCGTGAGCGGATAAAACCAGATAATGACGAATGCCAGTAGCATAAATCCGCAAGGTACTAAGGCAATTGATGTGCGGATGCCCATAATAACTTCCGGCGTTTGCGCCTGATTGGCGATATATCCGCTTAATCCCAAAATAAAGGCAGGAATTGAACCTCCGATTGCCTGACCGCATTTACGGGTAAATGAGAATAGTGAATAGGTGAGCCCTTCAATTCGCACGCCGGTCAGGTATTCACCGTATTCTACGGTATCAGCTTCCAGTGCCCACATCACGGTCATGGTAACGCCCTGGCCAATTGATGCGATGGCCAACGCAACCAACGCCACCGGCAGTGACCAGACGGAAACCCAGAAGAACAGCAGATAACCGCAGGTTCCCAGCAAAGCGCCAATCAGGAAGGTATTCTTTTTACCGATCCTCGCGACCATCCCCGGCACCAGCGGTGCCGATGCCACAGTACCGACCAGGTTTTGCACCAGTACCAGCACAGTGAACAGCCCGGTATCATTTAACACATAGCGCACGTAGAACAACGACGAGGCGCTGACCGCGAAGGTCGAAATCAGCACACACAGCGCACCGATGCACAACATAAACAGCGGGCGATTCCGTTTCAGGGTTTGCAGACTGATCTTCAATGACGGCTGCGCCACGATACGTACCACATTCTCACGCGTCGATTTGAAGCAGATGAAGTAAAGCACCATTCCGGCAATCGCCAGCACAATTGTCCAGAAATGATATACCGACACCATCTCTTCCGGGCTGGAGTTCTTAATGCTCGGTCCTATCAGAAATGCCAGGCAGACAAAAGTCAATGAAGCGGCAATCCCGCGAGCCGCGCCCAGACGGGCGCGGGATTGTGGTTGTTGGGTCATCGCGGTAGCAAGTGAACCATAAGGAATATTCACCAGGCTGTAGCAAAGCCCGAGTCCCATGTAGGTCAAATATGCATACACAACTTTGCTGCTATGGCTCCAGTCGGTCGGCACCCAGAATACCAGCACGCTGAAGATCATTAACGGCGCAGTACCGAAGAGTAAAAACGGGCGGAATTTTCCCCATCGGGTATTCACACTGTCCACCACTCGTCCGGCAAAGACATCGGCGAAGGCATCGAATACCCGCACCAGTAACAGCATGGTGCCCGCCGCAGCGGCACCGACGCCAGCGACGTCGGTGTAGTAACTCAACAGGAAGAGCGCCCCCATTGCGAAGGCGAAGTTATTGGCGACGTCACCGAGGCTGTAGCCGACGATGGTGCGCCAGGAGAGTTGTTGATTCATTGTTTGCCTCCCTGCTGCGGTTTTTCACCGAAGTTCATGCCGGTCCAGCGTTTTTGCAGCAGAAAAGCCGCCGACTTCGGTTTGCGGTCGCGGGTGAAGATCCCTTTCTTGTTACCGCCAACGCGCAATATGCCTTGCGAGGTCGCAAAATCGGCGAAATTCCATACCTGCTCACCGACGACAGCGCTGACGCGATCAAAGACGCGGTGATACATATCCAGCCATGCGCACTGATACTCTTCACTCCACATGTCGGTGTACATTGAGTGCAGGCCGGCTAACGTATCCACACCGTATTCGGTGATGATAATCGGCTGATGCAGTTTCTCCTGCCAGGCCAGAAGTTCTTTTTCCAGTACCTTCTCTGCCGTTTCCAAATCGCCGCTTTGGACATACCAACCGTAATAACGGTTCAGGCACAGCACATCAAAGAGATCGCTGATGGTATCGGTGTGAGCGTCGCAGAACATTACATTGACACAGGTGATCGGACGCGTCGGGTCGAGTTTACGCGTTGCTTCCGCCAGTGGCGCAAAATATTCCCGTGCACCTTGCGGACGGGTATCCGGTTCGTTGGCAATACTCCACATCACCACGCTTGGGTGGTTTTTGTCACGCGCAATCAGCTCTTTAATCGCCTGTAAGTGCGCCTGCTGGGTTTCCCCGTTGACTGCCTCTTCGCTGTACAGTTCTTTCGGCTTGTTGCCCGCTTCGAAACCAATGCCTAAAGAGAGGTTAAAGCCGACAGCTGCAGTTTCATCAATCACCACGATTCCATGTTCATCTGCCCAGTCGAGCATCTCTTCAGCGTAAGGGTAATGCGAGGTACGGTAGGAGTTGGCCCCAATCCAGTCCATTAGTGCGTGATCGTGCACCATCAGCACGTTATCGAATCCTTTGCCGCGCAAATCCGCATCTTCATGACGACCAAAGCCAGTAAAGTAGAACGGTTTGTGGTTGATCAGGAACTGTTCGCCCTTCACTGCCACTGACCGGATGCCGACGCGCAGCGGGTAGATATCACACTCTGTCTGGCTTTTGGCTGTGACGCACAGTTCATAGAGATAACCTTCACCCGGTTGCCAGAGGTGCGGATTCACTACTTGCAAAGTCCCGCTGGTGCCTTGTCCAGTTGCAACCACCTGTTGATCCGCATCACGCAGTTCAACGCTGACATCACCATTTGCCCCCACCTGCCAGTCAACAGATGCGTGGTTACAGTCTTGCGCGACATGCGTCACCACGGTGATATCGTCCACCCAGGTATTCGGCGTGGTGTAGAGCATTACGCTGCGATGGATCCCGGCGTAGTTAAAGAAATCATGAAAGTAAGACTGCTTTTTCTTGCCGTTTTCGTCGGTAATCACCATTCCCGGCGGGATAGTCTGCCAGTTCAGTTCGTTGTTCACACAAACAGTGATACGTACACTTTTCCCGGCAATAACATACGGAGTGACATCGGCTTCAAATGGCGTATAGCCGCCCTGATGCTCCATCACTTCCTGATTATTTACCCACACTTTGCCGTAATGAGTGACCGCATCGAAACGCAGTACAATACGCTGGCCCGCCCAACCTTTCGGTATAAAGACTTCGCGCTGATACCAGACGTTGCCCACATAATTACGAATATCTGCATCGGCGAACTGATCGTTAAAACTGCCCGGCACAGCAATTGCCCGGCTTTCTTGTAACGCGCTTTCCCACCAACGCTGATCAATTCCACAGTTTTCGCGATCCAGACTGAATGCCCACAGGCCGTCGAGTTTTTTGATTTCACGGGTTGGGGTTTCTACAGGACGTAACATAAGGGACTCCTCATTAAGATAAAAATACTGGTCAACCTTTAATCTGATTAGTTAACCAATTCTGTGTTGCACACAGTTATCTGTGAGAAACCCATGGAAGAGAAATGGAAATAAAAAGAACTGACACCGCGATCAAAAAACCAAAAACTGCAATACCCACAGCGTGATATTGATCGCATTAATCTTTAAAACAGCGTTGACAGAAGCCACAAAATAAGCAATCGAACGTTCGTTCGAACATATTGGGAGCGATAAACCCTCATGATATATTGCTACGATGAATATTTAGGTGGGATTCTCCGATCCCTGGGAGGATGATTTTTGCACAGAGAAATTACGATATGAAACGCGGGCTCAGTTGTCACCAGCCCGCGGAAAGAGAGAGAGGATCAGGATGCGGTTAATATACCGCCAATCATCGCGCGTAATCCCTGAGCAAACGACGCTTCACGCGCCAGATCTTCCGCTTCGATATCGGCCAGTACACCGTAGGTCAGATCCAGCAGTAAACGTGAAGTCATTGCCGTGTTGATATCTGGGCTTATCTCGCCTTTTTGCTGGGCATCACGCATCCGCTGGGCAACAAATTCCGTGATCGTCATATGCTTATTTTTAAGCATGGCGGCGACCTGTGGGTTACGCATCCCTTCCGCCATAATTTCGACCACCAGCGCCCGTTGCCCAAAGGCTTCATGGGTGAGAGAGACAATAGACTCGACCATATAGTCAACGAAATGAATCCCTTCAATCGGTTCCCGGAAACGGGCCAGCGCCCTCTCCTGGTCCTGTAAGATAATCGCCTGAATCAAGGCTTCTTTGGAGATGAAATGGTGATAGAGCGTCCCGGGACTAATGGCGCAGGATTTACAGATGGCTTTCATCGAGGCACTGTGAAATCCATTTTCTGAAAAAATCTCTCTGGCAGCATTGAGGATCCGGGTCCGTGTCGGTTGTGCTTCAGTCTGCATGTTATCCATCATTAAACCATTATAGTTAGCATGAATAACTAGTTTACCGCGTTGTCAGGTGAGCGCCTATCATTGCTGTTGAATAGTGCGAAGGCACACTCAATTCGTAAGCTTTTTATCCAGATATTGGTTAACCAATAGCCGTGATTTGGCTGCCAGTTGTTTAGCAGAGACGTTGATGAGTTGCACACGCTATCCCGGTAAATAACACATACGGCTGTTTACCGGTTCGTTAGTGTATTAATTGAGCTCCTGTACCCCACCACCGGAGACGGTGAGAATTTGTCCGCTTACCCAGCTGGCTGCAGGCGAGCAAAGGAACAGCGCCGCGTTAGCTATATCTTGCGGTTGGCCCAGACGTCTGATTGGTGTGTGTTGCAACATTTTCTGTTCAATTTCTGGTGTAATAACGGATTTCAGGGCATCGGTTAATATTGCCCCCGGTGCAATGCCATTCACCCGAATATTTTTTTCACCCAGGTCAAACGCCATATTTCTGACCAGATGACTGGCCGCAGCTTTAGATGATGCATAGGAGGTCATGTTTATATTTTTATTTTCTGCCGCCATAGAAGTAATGGTCAGAATAACGCCACCGCCATTTTTTTCCATTTCTGGCGCAACAAGTTGTGACAGATGGAAAAAAGAAAATACATTCAGTTCATAAGCGCGACGAAAATCTGCCATTGGCATATCAAACGGTTTAGGCCCACCGCCACCGGCGTTGTTAACCAGGATATCAACTTTACCCAACTTACTGACGGCAAAGTCTGCCAGTGCAGAGAGTTCCTGTTCGGAAGTAATATCGCAGCGGCAGGCAAATGCCTGACCACCCAGTTGTTGAATTTCATCTACAACATGATTAGCTGCATCGGCGTTAATATCACTGACCACCACAGATGCGCCAGCTGTCGCGAATGTAATGGCGATTTCTTTACCAATACCTGCACCCGCACCTGTGATGATGGCGCATTTTCCGTCGAGTCTCAGGTTGTCAGAATTAAACACATAAACCTCCTGTGAACTTCAGTAAAAATAAAAGGCACCGCCTGTGTGCCACATTTTTTATCATTAACCTTGAGGAAAGGACACTACCAGGTATAGCAGATAAAGAGAGGATTATTTCTCCGCAATGAGCCGGGCGGGAATAATAAGATTGCGAGAATGCGTCTCTTCATGGGTGATTTTTTGCATCATGCGATCCGCAAGTGTGGTACCAAGTTCCCGCGCTGGCGTGCTGGCCCAGGTAACGGGTATATCATCAAGTGTGGTTGGCGTTGCATCGGTAAATGCCGCCAGCGAAACCTGTTGCTCAAAGTAACGATCGACTCCGCTTTCCCCGCTTTGCCTCCCTGCTTTCAGCAAACCAAACCATGCCCCCATCGCAATAGTTTCGTTATAGCAAACCACGGCGCTGATGGTCGGGTTATGACGTAAAAGCGCCGTGATAGCTTCCGCGGCTTGCTTCTGGCTGGAAGTGCACTCCAGCACCCAATCGCTGTGAAACGGCAGGCCAAATTTTAGTAGAGTCGCACAATAGCCCCCCACCCGTTCTGCCCGGGTTAATGAGGAACTTTGCCCTCCCAGCCAGGCGATACGCTGATGCCCATTGCGAATGAGATGCTCCGTCAACAACTGTGCAGCCTGCATGTTGTCCGGGCGAACCGTATCAACGTCATCAAGATAACTGGCACGGGAAGCGAAAATCACCGGGATAGCTTTTTCTTCTGCTATCCGTCGCAGGTCATCGCTGCTTCCTGCAGCCCCGGCAATGACCACACCATCGACACCCTGATTCAGTAATAGTGAAAACCGCTGTGCCAGCTGCTCGCCGTCTTTACCGCCGTGAAGCAAAAAAACCATCCGTCCCTGCGCTTCCAGAGCTTCCGTCAATCCGGCCGTCAATTCGGCGTAAAACGGCGCAGATAAATCACGGACGATCAAACCAATGACGCCGCTTTGCCCGCCGCGCAGCGCCGACGCCTGGCGATTGCGCACAAATCCCAGCTCTTCAATGGCGGCGTTAACGCGTTCTCCTGTGGCGGTAGAGATTCGCCCTTTGCCACTAAGCACCAGCGAAACGGTACTTACCGACACGCCCGCAGCCAGCGCAACATCATGAATGGTTATTTTTTTGGCGGTAGCCATGCAGATGACCTACTCCCTGATTATGTGACAGATAAAACGTTTTACCTTTTATTTATCTTATACCCGCTATTATCGTTGTGTAATGTGATTTATGCCTCACTAAAATTTGATAAAACGTTTTATCTTCTCGCGCAATTTACTGAATCCAGATTGTTCTCTACGAGGAGTCGTTTTATGACGGCGAAAACAGCACCGAAAGTCACGCTGTGGGAGTTCTTCCAGCAGTTAGGCAAAACCTTCATGTTACCCGTGGCATTATTGTCGTTCTGCGGCATTATGCTCGGCATTGGTAGTTCTCTTAGCAGCCATGATGTCATCACCCTGATCCCGGTCCTGGGCAACCCCGTGTTGCAGGCTATCTTTACCTGGATGAGTAAGATTGGCTCGTTTGCTTTTAGTTTCCTGCCAGTCATGTTCTGTATCGCCATCCCGCTGGGTCTGGCACGCGAAAACAAAGGCGTAGCGGCATTCGCTGGCTTCGTCGGTTATGCGGTAATGAACCTCGCGGTAAACTTCTGGTTGACCAATAAAGGCATTCTGCCAACCACGGACGCCGCGGTTCTGAAAGCCAATAACATTCAGAGCATTCTTGGGATCCAGTCGATCGACACCGGGATCCTCGGTGCGGTGATCGCCGGTATTATCGTCTGGATGCTGCATGAGCGATTCCATAATATCCGCCTGCCAGATGCGCTGGCATTCTTCGGCGGTACGCGCTTCGTACCAATCATCTCCTCGCTGGTGATGGGTCTTGTCGGCCTGGTGATTCCATTAGTCTGGCCGATTTTCGCCATGGGTATTAGCGGCTTAGGCCATATGATCAACAGCGCGGGTGATTTCGGACCGATGCTGTTTGGTACCGGTGAACGTCTGCTGTTGCCGTTTGGTCTGCATCACATTCTGGTGGCATTAATTCGCTTTACCGACGCAGGCGGCACGCAGGAAGTCTGCGGTCAAACCGTCAGCGGTGCACTGACCATCTTCCAGGCGCAATTGAGTTGCCCAACCACTCACGGTTTTTCTGAAAGCGCCACGCGTTTCCTTTCGCAAGGTAAAATGCCTGCGTTTCTCGGCGGTCTGCCAGGTGCAGCGTTAGCTATGTATCACTGTGCGCGCCCGGAAAATCGCCATAAAATTAAAGGTCTGCTGATTTCTGGCCTGATCGCCTGTGTCGTTGGCGGCACGACCGAACCGCTGGAATTCCTGTTCCTGTTCGTAGCGCCAGTTCTGTATGTCATCCACGCGCTGTTAACCGGCCTCGGCTTCACTGTCATGTCTGTGCTCGGCGTCACCATCGGTAATACCGACGGCAATATCATCGACTTTGTGGTGTTCGGTATTTTGCATGGTCTGTCAACCAAGTGGTACATGGTGCCAGTAGTGGCGGCAATCTGGTTTGTCGTTTACTACATCATCTTCCGTTTCGCTATCACCCGCTTCAATCTCAAAACCCCGGGGCGCGATAGTGAAGTTGCCAGTTCAATCGAAAAAGCCGTTGCCGGTGCGCCGGGTAAATCAGGTTACAACGTTCCGGCAATCCTCGAAGCCTTAGGCGGTGCCGACAATATTGTCAGTCTCGATAACTGCATTACGCGTCTGCGTTTGTCTGTAAAAGATATGTCGCTTGTTAATGTGCAGGCACTGAAGGACAATCGGGCAATTGGCGTAGTACAACTTAATCAACATAATCTGCAGGTTGTTATCGGGCCACAAGTTCAGTCAGTAAAAGATGAAATGGTCGGTCTGATGCGTACTGTCCAGGCATAAGGATAAGATATGTTCGATTTTTCAAAGGTCGTGGATCGTCATGGCACATGGTGTACGCAGTGGGATTATGTCGCTGACCGTTTCGGCACTGCTGACCTGTTACCGTTCACGATTTCAGACATGGATTTTGCCACTGCCCCCTGCATTATCGAGGCGCTGAATCAGCGCCTGATACACGGCGTGTTTGGCTACAGCCGCTGGAAAAACGATGAGTTTCTCGCGGCTATTGCCCACTGGTTTTCCACCCAGCATTACACCGCCATCGATCCTCAGTCGGTGGTGTATGGCCCTTCTGTTATCTATATGGTTTCAGAACTGATTCGTCAGTGGTCTGAAACAGGTGAAGGCGTGGTGATCCACACACCCGCCTATGACGCATTTTACAAGGCCATTGAAGGTAACCAGCGCACAGTAATGCCCGTTGCTTTAGAGAAGCAGGCTGACGGCTGGTTTTGCGATATGGGCAAGCTGGAAGCCGTGCTGGCGAAACCAGAATGTAAAATTATGCTCCTGTGTAGCCCACAGAATCCTACCGGGAAAGTGTGGACGTGCGATGAGCTGGAGATCATGGCTGACCTGTGCGAGCGTCATGGTGTGCGGGTTATTTCCGATGAAATCCATATGGATATGGTTTGGGGCGAGCAGCCGCATATTCCCTGGAGTAATGTGGCGCGCGGAGACTGGGCGTTGCTAACGTCGGGATCAAAAAGTTTCAATATTCCCGCCCTGACCGGTGCTTACGGGATTATAGAAAATAGCAGTAGCCGCGATGCCTATTTATCGGCACTGAAAGGACGTGATGGGCTTTCTTCCCCTTCGGTACTGGCGTTAACTGCTCATATCGCCGCCTATCAGCAAGGCGCGCCATGGCTGGATGCCTTACGCGTCTATCTGAAAGATAACCTGACGTATATCGCAGATAAAATGAACGCTGCGTTTCCTGAACTCAACTGGCAGATCCCGCAATCCACTTATCTGGCCTGGCTTGATCTACGTCCGTTGAATATTGACGACAACGCGTTGCAAAAAGCGCTTATCGAGCAAGAAAAGATCGCGATCATGCCGGGATATACCTACGGTGAAGAAGGTCGTGGTTTTATCCGACTCAATGCCGGCTGCCCACGTTCGAAACTGGAAAAAGGTGTGGCTGGATTAATTAACGCCATCCGCGCTGTTGGTTAACCCCAATTGCGCAACGTAAAAAATCGTTGCGCAATCGTGGATTTTTACCCTGCTTTGTTTTTATAATGGTGCGCACTTTTATATCCAGAAAAAGAGTGCGACCATGATTGATACCACCCTGCCATTAACTGATATCCATCGCCACCTTGATGGCAACATTCGTCCCCAGACCATTCTTGAACTTGGCCGCCAGTATAATATCTCGCTTCCTGCACAATCCCTGGAAACACTGATTCCCCACGTTCAGGTCATTGCCAACGAACCCGATCTGGTGAGCTTTCTGACTAAACTTGACTGGGGCGTTAAAGTTCTCGCCTCTCTTGATGCCTGCCGCCGCGTGGCATTTGAAAACATTGAAGATGCAGCCCGTAACGGCCTGCACTATGTCGAGCTGCGTTTTTCACCAGGCTACATGGCAATGGCACATCAGCTGCCTGTAGCGGGTGTTGTCGAAGCGGTGATCGATGGCGTACGTGAAGGTTGCCGCACCTTTGGTGTGCAGGCGAAGCTTATCGGTATTATGAGCCGGACCTTCGGCGAAGCCGCCTGTCAGCAAGAGCTGGAGGCCTTTTTAGCCCACCGTGACCAGATTACCGCACTTGATTTAGCCGGTGATGAACTTGGTTTCCCGGGAAGTCTGTTCCTTTCTCATTTCAACCGCGCGCGTGATGCGGGCTGGCATATTACCGTCCATGCAGGCGAAGCTGCCGGACCGGAAAGCATCTGGCAGGCGATTCGTGAACTGGGGGCGGAGCGTATTGGACATGGCGTAAAAGCCATTGAAGATCGGGCGCTGATGGATTTTCTCGCCGAGCAACAAATTGGTATTGAATCCTGTCTGACCTCCAATATTCAGACCAGCACCGTGGCGGATCTGGCTGCACATCCGCTGAAAACGTTCCTTGAGCATGGCATTCGTGCCAGCATTAACACTGACGATCCCGGCGTGCAGGGAGTGGATATCATTCACGAATATACCGTTGCCGCGCCAGCTGCTGGGTTATCCCGCGAGCAAATCCGCCAGGCACAGATTAATGGTCTGGAAATGGCTTTCCTCAGCGCAGAGGAAAAACGCGCACTGCGAGAAAAAGTTGCCGCGAAGTAACAAAAATGGATGGTGCTAATTGCACCATCCCCTTTTCACGCAAGGCACAAAGTCGCGCGATGTTTGGCGGATTCGATGCCCAGCTCAATCAACTCCATTACCTGGATTGCCTGACTTGCCGGAACCGGATTTTCACCATCGCCATTTAACGCATCACGAATAGCCGCATAGTAAGCCGGATAATTCCCCGGCACTGTCAACAGCGTTTCTTCGACACGTTCCTCACCTTCCACGCGGGTAAGTACGCCATCGCGCATATCGTAGCCCCAGTCTTCCTGCGGCAGACGCTCGCCATTTTTCAGACGTTCTTCCTGTGGATCGAGGCCATATTTCACATAACTGCCTCGGGATCCATGCACGATATACCGTGCTGACTCGGCTGCTGCCAGCATGGTGCCGTGTAAAATCACTCGCCGCTGCGGATAGGACAAGATAGCGTGGAAATAATCGGTCGACTGCGCTCCGGGCCGTAACTGTGCCAAATCTACCGTCATGCTAACCGGTAAACCAAATAACGTAATGGCCTGATCAAGAAGGTGCGGTGCTAAATCGTACCAGATACCGCTGCCTGGGCCGCCCTGTTCACGCCAACGATCGCGCACCTGCGGGCGGAAGCGGTCAAAATGGGACTCAAAGTAAGCAATTTCACCCAGCACGCCTTCCGCGAGCAAACCTTTTAGCGTCAGGAAATCGCTATCCCAGCGACGGTTATGGAATACAGACAGCACTCGCCCCAGGCTTTTTGCCAGCGCTTCCAGCTCTCGTGCTTGTGACAGTGTCACGGTAAAGGGTTTATCAACGACCACATGTTTACCCGCCTCAAGCGCCGCTTTGGCTAACGGAAAATGGGTATCGTTGGGTGTAGGAATGACAATCAGGTCTATGTTGGGATCGTTAAACAGATGCTTCGGCTCAGAGACAACCGTAACCGTTGGCCAGTCAGCTTTTACTTTTGTTTCATCGCTGCTGGAGATTACCGCCAGCTCCAGCCCGGGCGTGCCCGCAATCAGGGGTGCATGGAAGGTTTTGCTCGCATAACCATACCCAATCAACCCAACACGGATGTTGTCGCTCATGTCATTGCCTCTCATTGAAGTATGATGGCTATTTGACACTATCCTTTACCCTCGCTCAACAGTTTAATAACCTGCCAGCAATAAGGGATGTTGTTTAACTTAAGTCAAAAAAATAGCGATTTTTCCAACGACAAAAGCTAAATATTGCAAAAACCTCAGTAAAAATCTTGCTGGAGCTATTATTGCTAAGTAACATTTACCCCCTGAAGTTAATGGATCAATCAACAGAGATGTGGGCTGTAATGAATCGTCTTATTGAATTAACAGGTTGGATCGTTCTTGTCGTTTCAGTCATTCTTCTTGGCGTGGCGAGTCACATTGACAACTATCAGCCACCTGAACAGAGTACTACAGTACAACACAAGTAAGCTCTGCACTTGTTGAGCGACATGCTGCCCGTCCGGGTGCATGTTTTCACTTGTCGGATATTAAACCAGGAATTTATTATCTTGTTCGATGTTGTTGATGATTGTCAGGGATAGTAAAGCGCGTTACTCTTTCCAGAGCAGTTTTTCATCCCTGAATATTTGCCATCAGCACATTCTTATTATTGTAATAACACAAGCGTTCACTTTTGGTGAAATTTTATCATCACTAATAATACCTACCCCTTTGGTATTAATTATTTTATGGACCTTTTATGACTGTTCAGGACTACTTATTAAAATTTCGCAAAATCAGTTCACTCGAAAGTCTGGAAAAACTCTACGACCATCTTAATTACACCCTGACGGACGATCAGGAACTGATCAATATGTATCGTGCTGCCGATCACCGTCGCGCAGAGCTGGTTTCTGGCGGGCGTTTGTTTGACCTCGGCCAGGTACCGAAGTCCGTCTGGCGTTATGTCCAGTAAAGAAAGTAGCGATCGGTTATAAAAGCCTTATAATAACGCCCCTAAAATTAGATTTGTCTGTTTGCGTCGCTATTCTGGAGAACCTATGACCACCACAACGCCACAACGTATTGGAGGCTGGTTGCTTGGCCCGTTGGCCTGGCTTTTAGTCGCTCTGTTGAGTACGACGCTGGCGTTGTTGCTGTATACCGCTGCGTTATCTTCTCCGCAAACATTTCAAACGCTCGGCGGACAAGCACTGACGACACAAATCTTATGGGGCGTTTCTTTTATTACCGCTATCGCCATGTGGTATTACACACTGTGGTTGACCATCGCTTTCTTTAAACGTCGGCGTTGTGTTCCTAAACACTATATTATCTGGCTGCTTATTTCCGTATTGCTGGCAGTAAAAGCGTTCGCTTTTTCACCCGTAGAAGATGGCATAGCCGTTCGCCAGTTGCTGTTTACTTTGTTGGCAACCGCATTGATCGTCCCCTATTTCAAACGCTCGTCGCGGGTGAAAGCGACGTTTGTGAATCCGTAATAACCTTACAGTTAACCTGTTGTCGCCTGCTCTGGATTAACGGATAATAGGCGGCTTTTTTATTTCAGGCCGAAAAATGACTGACTACCTGTTACTGTTTGTCGGAACTGTACTGGTCAATAACTTTGTACTGGTCAAGTTTCTCGGTCTCTGTCCGTTTATGGGGGTTTCCAAAAAGCTGGAAACCGCGATGGGCATGGGGCTGGCAACAACGTTTGTAATGACGCTGGCGTCTATTTGCGCCTGGCTTATCGATACGTGGATTTTGATCCCACTTAATCTGATTTACCTGCGCACCCTGGCGTTTATTCTGGTGATTGCTGTGGTTGTGCAGTTCACCGAAATGGTGGTGCGCAAAACCAGCCCGGTACTTTACCGTCTGCTGGGGATTTTTTTGCCGCTTATCACCACCAACTGTGCCGTGCTCGGCGTGGCATTGCTGAATATCAATCTCGGGCACAATTTCTTGCAGTCAGCGCTGTACGGTTTTTCCGCCGCTGTCGGTTTCTCGCTGGTGATGGTGCTCTTCGCCGCCATCCGCGAACGCCTTGCTGTGGCTGATGTCCCGGCACCTTTTCGCGGTAATGCCATTGCGTTAATTACCGCAGGTCTTATGTCTCTGGCCTTTATGGGCTTTAGTGGTTTGGTGAAGTTGTAATGAATGCTATCTGGATTGCCGTTGCCGCCGTGAGCCTGCTGGGCCTGGCGTTTGGCGCCATTCTGGGTTATGCCTCCCGCCGTTTTGCGGTGGAAGACGATCCGGTCGTTGAGAAAATTGACGAAATCTTACCGCAGAGCCAGTGTGGTCAGTGCGGTTATCCCGGCTGTCGCCCCTACGCGGAAGCCATCAGCTGTAACGGTGAAAAAATCAACCGTTGCGCCCCAGGTGGCGAAGCTGTGATGCTAAAAATTGCCGAGTTACTTAATGTCGAGCCGCAGCCGCTGGATGGCGAAGCGCAAGAGCTAACGCCAGCGCGGATGGTGGCGGTTATTGATGAAAATAACTGTATTGGCTGCACTAAATGTATTCAGGCGTGTCCGGTAGACGCCATCGTTGGCGCTACCCGCGCCATGCATACGGTAATGAGTGATCTCTGTACGGGCTGCAACTTATGTGTTGATCCGTGCCCGACACACTGCATCTCGTTGCAACCGGTCGCAGAAACTCCTGACTCCTGGAAATGGGATCTGAACACCATTCCCGTGCGTATCATTCCCGTGGAACACCATGCTTAAGTTATTCTCTGCATTCAGAAGAAATAAAATCTGGGATTTCAACGGCGGCATCCATCCACCGGAGATGAAAACCCAGTCCAACGGTACACCCCTGCGCCAGGTACCACTGGCGCAGCGTTTTGTCATTCCACTGAAACAACATATTGGCGCTGAAGGTGAGTTGTGCGTTAGCGTCGGCGATAAAGTATTGCGCGGCCAGCCGCTTACCCGTGGTCGCGGCAAAATGCTGCCTGTTCACGCGCCCACCTCGGGTACCGTTACGGCTATTGCGCCCCACTCTACGGCTCATCCTTCAGCTTTAGCTGAATTAAGCGTGATTATTGATGCCGATGGTGAAGACTGCTGGATCCCGCGCGACGGCTGGGCCGATTATCGCTCTCGCAGTCGCGAAGAGTTAATCGAGCGCATTCATCAGTTTGGTGTTGCCGGGCTGGGCGGTGCAGGATTCCCGACAGGCGTTAAATTGCAGGGTGGTGGAGATAAGATTGAAACGTTGATTATCAACGCTGCTGAGTGCGAGCCGTACATTACCGCCGATGACCGTTTGATGCAGGATTGCGCGGCTCAGGTCGTAGAGGGTATTCGCATTCTTGCGCATATTCTGCAGCCACGCGAAATTCTTGTCGGCATTGAAGATAACAAACCGCAGGCGATTTCCATGCTGCGCGCGGTGCTGGCGGACTCTCACGATATTTCTCTGCGAGTGATTCCAACCAAATATCCTTCTGGCGGTGCTAAACAATTAACCTATATTCTGACCGGGAAGCAGGTTCCACATGGCGGGCGTTCATCCGATATCGGCGTATTAATGCAAAACGTCGGCACTGCTTATGCAGTGAAACGTGCCGTTATTGATGGCGAGCCGATTACCGAGCGTGTTGTAACCCTGACTGGCGAAGCAATCGCACGCCCGGGCAACGTCTGGGCACGGCTGGGTACGCCAGTGCGTCATTTATTGAATGATGCCGGATTCTGCCCCTCTGCCGATCAAATGGTGATTATGGGCGGCCCGCTAATGGGCTTTACCTTGCCATGGCTGGATGTCCCGGTCGTAAAGATTACCAACTGTCTGTTAGCTCCCTCGGCCAATGAACTTGGCGAACCACAGGAAGAACAAAGCTGCATCCGGTGTAGCGCCTGTGCTGACGCCTGCCCTGCGGATCTTTTGCCGCAACAGTTGTACTGGTTCAGCAAAGGTCAGCAACACGATAAAGCAACCACGCATAACATTGCCGACTGCATTGAATGTGGGGCTTGCGCGTGGGTTTGCCCGAGCAATATTCCCCTGGTGCAATATTTCCGTCAGGAAAAAGCTGAAATTGCGGCTATTCGTCAGGAAGAAAAGCGCGCCGCAGAAGCCAAAGCGCGTTTCGAAGCGCGCCAGGCTCGCCTTGAGCGCGAAAAAGCGGCTCGCCTTGAACGACATAAGAGCGCAGCCGTTCAACCTGCAGCCAAAGATAAAGATGCGATTGCTGCCGCTCTGGCGCGGGTGAAAGAGAAACAGGCCCAGGCTACACAGCCTATTGTGATTAAAGCGGGCGAACGCCCGGATAACAGTGCAATTATTGCAGCACGGGAAGCTCGTAAAGCGCAAGCCAGAGCGAAACAGGCAGAACTGCAGCAAACTAACGACGCAGCAACCGTTGCTGATCCACGTAAAACTGCCGTTGAAGCCGCTATCGCCCGCGCCAAAGCGCGCAAGCTGGAACAGCAACAGGCTAATGCGGAACCAGAAGAACAGGTCGATCCGCGCAAAGCCGCCGTCGAAGCCGCTATTGCCCGTGCCAAAGCGCGCAAGCTGGAGCAGCAACAGGCTAATGCCGAGCCAGAAGAACAGATTGATCCGCGCAAAGCTGCCGTCGAAGCGGCTATTGCCCGTGCCAAAGCGCGCAAGCTGGAACAGCAACAACAGGCTAATGCGGAACCAGAAGAACAGGTTGATCCACGCAAAGCCGCCATCGAAGCGGCTATTGCACGCGCCAAAGCGCGCAAGCTGGAACAGCAACAGGCTAATGCAGAGCCAGAAGAACAGATTGATCCGCGCAAAGCGGCAGTTGCTGCGGCTATTGCCCGCGTTCAGGCCAAAAAAGCCGCCCAGCAAAAGGTTGTAAACGAGGACTAAATGGTATTCAGAATAGCTAGCTCCCCTTATACCCATAACCAGCGCCAGACATCGCGCATTATGCTGTTGGTATTGCTCGCAGCCGTGCCAGGAATCGCAGCGCAACTGTGGTTTTTTGGTTGGGGTACTCTCGTTCAGATCCTGTTGGCGTCGGTCAGTGCTCTTCTGGCCGAAGCTCTCGTCCTCAAACTACGCAAGCAGTCGGTAGCTGCAACGTTGAAAGATAACTCAGCATTGCTGACAGGCTTATTGCTGGCGGTAAGTATTCCCCCCCTCGCGCCATGGTGGATGGTCGTGCTGGGTACGGTGTTTGCGGTGATCATCGCTAAACAGTTGTATGGCGGTCTGGGGCAAAACCCGTTTAATCCGGCAATGATTGGTTATGTGGTCTTACTGATCTCCTTCCCGGTGCAGATGACCAGTTGGTTACCGCCACATGAAATTGCGGTCAACATCCCTGGTTTTATCGACACCATACAGGTTATTTTCAGTGGTCATACCACCAGTGGTGGTGATATGAACACGCTACGCTTAGGTATTGATGGCATTAGTCAGGCGACACCGCTGGATACATTTAAAACCTCTGTCCGTGCCGGTCATTCGGTTGAAGAGATTATGCAATATCCGATCTACAGCGGTATTCTGGCGGGCGCTGGTTGGCAATGGGTAAATCTCGCCTGGCTGGCTGGCGGCGTGTGGTTGCTATGGCAGAAAGCGATTCGCTGGCATATTCCCCTCAGCTTCTTAGCAACGTTGGCGTTATGCGCAACGTTGGGCTGGTTGTTCTCACCAGAAACACTGGCAGCACCGCAAATTCATCTGCTGTCTGGAGCGACCATGCTCGGCGCATTCTTTATTTTGACTGACCCGGTTACCGCTTCTACGACCAATCGTGGTCGTCTTATTTTCGGCGCGCTGGCGGGCTTATTAGTCTGGATGATCCGCAGTTTCGGCGGCTATCCTGACGGCGTTGCTTTTGCCGTCCTGCTGGCGAACATCACGGTTCCTCTGATCGATTACTACACGCGTCCGCGCGTCTACGGCCATCGCAAAGGGTAAACCATGCTGAAAACTATCCGAAAACACGGCATTACGTTGGCGCTCTTTGCAGCGGGTTCAACAGGGTTAACTGCGGCCATCAACCAGATGACCAAAACGACAATTGCTGAACAGGCCAGTCTGCAACAAAAGGCGTTATTTGATCAGGTGCTGCCAGCTGAACGCTATAACAATGCGCTGGCACAGAGTTGCTATCTGGTAACTGCGCCAGAGTTAGGTAAAGGTGAGCATCGGGTTTACATCGCCAAACAGGATGACAAACCGGTAGCTGCCGTTCTGGAAGCAACCGCGCCAGATGGCTATTCAGGTGCGATTCAGCTGCTGGTAGGAGCCGATTTTAACGGCACGGTACTTGGCACGCGCGTGACTGAGCACCACGAAACGCCAGGGCTTGGCGATAAAATCGAACTGCGCCTTTCTGACTGGATCACCCATTTTGCGGGTAAAAAAATCAGTGGTGCGGATGATGCGAACTGGGCGGTGAAGAAAGATGGTGGTGATTTCGACCAGTTCACCGGCGCGACGATTACTCCCCGCGCGGTGGTTAATGCGGTAAAACGCGCCGGATTGTACGCTCAGACGTTACCGGCACAACTTTCTCAACTTCCTGCCTGTGGAGAATAAAACGTGAGCGAAATTAAAGACGTTATTGTTCAGGGGTTGTGGAAAAACAACTCTGCGCTGGTCCAGCTGCTCGGCCTTTGTCCTCTGTTGGCGGTCACGTCCACTGCCACTAACGCTCTGGGTTTAGGACTTGCGACTACGCTGGTACTGACGCTAACCAACCTGACCATTTCGACGCTGCGTCACTGGACACCCGCCGAGATCCGCATTCCCATTTACGTGATGATCATCGCCTCGGTGGTCAGCGCTGTACAGATGCTGATCAACGCCTACGCCTTTGGCCTGTATCAATCATTAGGGATTTTTATTCCGCTGATTGTCACTAACTGTATCGTTGTGGGCCGCGCTGAAGCCTTCGCCGCCAAAAAAGGTCCGGCGCTTTCGGCACTGGACGGCTTTTCAATTGGTATGGGCGCAACCTGCGCTATGTTCGTGCTGGGTTCACTACGCGAAATTATCGGCAATGGCACGTTGTTTGACGGTGCAGATGCGCTGTTAGGTAGCTGGGCGAAAGTATTACGCGTGGAGATTTTCCACACCGACTCCCCTTTCCTGCTGGCGATGCTGCCACCAGGTGCATTTATTGGCCTGGGACTGATGCTGGCAGGAAAATACCTGATTGATGAAAAAATGAAAAAGTGCCGTACTGAAGCAGCTGCCGAACGTGCATTGCCAAACGGTGAAACAGGGAATGTCTGATGAACAAAGCAAAACGCCTGGAGATCCTCACTCGCCTGCGTGAGAACAATCCTCATCCCACCACCGAGCTTAATTTCAGTTCGCCTTTTGAATTGCTGATTGCCGTACTGCTTTCCGCTCAGGCGACCGATGTCAGTGTTAATAAGGCGACGGCGAAACTCTACCCGGTGGCTAATACGCCTGCAGCGATGCTTGAACTGGGCGTTGAAGGGGTGAAAACCTATATCAAAACGATTGGCCTTTATAACAGCAAAGCAGAAAATATCATCAAAACCTGCCGTATATTACTGGAACAACATAATGGCGAGGTTCCGGAAGATCGTGCTGCGCTTGAAGCCCTGCCTGGTGTAGGTCGTAAAACAGCCAACGTCGTATTAAACACTGCATTCGGCTGGCCGACTATTGCTGTCGACACGCACATTTTCCGCGTTTGTAATCGTACACAATTTGCGCCGGGGAAAAACGTCGAACAGGTAGAAGAAAAGCTACTGAAAGTGGTTCCGGCAGAGTTTAAAGTCGACTGCCACCATTGGTTGATCCTGCACGGGCGTTATACCTGCATTGCCCGCAAGCCTCGCTGTGGCTCTTGTATTATTGAAGATCTTTGTGAATACAAAGAGAAAGTTGACATCTAAAGATCAGGGGTAACACCGATTACCCCATTCATAACCTTTCTTTATCCTCTTTTAAAACATCTTTTTAACGTCAATGATGCCATTGCTTAGCGTTATCATCAGGTAATCCGTTTGCAGATAACCAAAAATGCAGGTTAATTGTTTTTTTAATAGCGAAATTTTCTATTCATTCGTGATCAAGATCACGATGCTGTGGCAATGTAAAAACATTGCAAGAATCAGGTTAAAATCATTTAAATTTACACACGCAACAAATATTGACCTACAAAACATTACACTGGCTATTTTTCAGAAACTGGACTATCTCACTAGGAAAAACGCCAAATAGTAGAACATATCGCCATTAAGCCATCATCACCCTCTCAGGGTAGTGAAAAAATCTGCCGTTACGTTTTTTGAAAAATTTAACGCTGGATAACATTTCCCGGAATGGTTGAATTCCCCGCCTCAGTTATATGTAACAGATTATTACAAAGGACTTGTCTGAAAGTGCAAGATAGTGAACATTACCTGCCGTTTCCCCTCCCACTATAACAATTGCGCGTATGTTTTTTAGACATAACGCGAGAAAGCACCCCCGTTAATATGGGATGTAAAAAAAGAGGTAAAAGTGTCCACTGCAAACCAAAAACCAACTGAAAGCGTCAGTTTGAACGCTTTTAAACAACCGAAGGCGTTCTATCTCATCTTCTCGATTGAGTTATGGGAACGTTTTGGTTATTACGGCCTACAAGGAATTATGGCTGTTTACCTGGTTAAACAACTGGGTATGTCTGAAGCGGATTCAATCACCCTTTTCTCTTCCTTTAGTGCCCTGGTTTATGGTCTGGTCGCTATCGGCGGCTGGTTAGGTGACAAGGTACTGGGTACTAAACGCGTAATTATGCTCGGCGCTATTGTGCTGGCGATTGGTTATGCTCTGGTTGCCTGGTCTGGTCACGACGCCGGTATCGTTTATATGGGTATGGCGGCTATTGCGGTCGGTAACGGCCTGTTTAAAGCTAACCCGTCTTCTCTGCTTTCTACATGCTATGAGAAAAACGACCCGCGTCTGGACGGTGCATTCACCATGTACTACATGTCCGTCAACATCGGCTCTTTCTTCTCTATGATTGCTACGCCGTGGCTGGCCGCGAAATACGGCTGGAGTGTTGCGTTTGCGTTGAGCGTTGTAGGCCTGCTGATCACTATCGTTAACTTCGCCTTCTGCCAACGTTGGGTTAAACAGTACGGTTCAAAACCAGACTTCGAGCCTATCAACTACCGTAACCTGCTGCTGACCATTATTGGTGTTGTGGCACTGATCGCTATCGCCACCTGGCTGCTGCACAATCAGGAAGTTGCGCGTATGGCGCTGGGCGTTGTTGCCTTCGGTATCGTGGTTATCTTCGGTAAAGAAGCCTTCGCGATGAAAGGTGCTGCGCGTCGTAAAATGATCGTTGCCTTCATCCTGATGCTCGAAGCCATTATTTTCTTCGTGCTTTATAGCCAGATGCCAACGTCACTGAACTTCTTTGCGATTCGTAACGTTGAACACACCATTCTGGGCCTGGCCGTAGAACCTGAGCAGTATCAGGCACTGAACCCGTTCTGGATCATCATTGGTAGCCCGATTCTGGCCGCTATCTATAACAAGATGGGCGATACCCTGCCAATGCCAACCAAGTTTGCTATCGGCATGGTGATGTGTTCTGGTGCGTTCCTGATTCTGCCGCTGGGTGCGAAATTCGCGTCTGACGCTGGTATCGTGTCTGTAAGCTGGCTGGTCGCGAGCTATGGCCTGCAGAGTATCGGGGAACTGATGATCTCTGGCCTGGGTCTGGCAATGGTTGCACAACTCGTTCCGCAGCGTCTGATGGGCTTCATTATGGGTAGCTGGTTCCTGACCACTGCCGGTGCAAACCTGATTGGTGGTTATGTTGCAGGTATGATGGCTGTGCCGGATAACGTTACCGATCCGCTGATGTCACTGGAAGTCTATGGTCGCGTATTCTTGCAGATTGGTGTCGCTACTGCCGTTATTGCAGTACTGATGCTGTTTACCGCGCCGAAACTGCACCGCATGACGCAGGATGACGCTGCAGACAAAGCGGCGAAAGCAGCCGTAGCGTAAAATTCAGGGAAACTCTTTTACAAGCCGCTAACTTTTCGTTAGCGGCTTTTTTTTGTTCAGCAACGCACTACCATACTTTAAACCACAGACAAAAGGAGTTACCGATGAAATTGTTCTACAAACCGGGCGCCTGCTCTCTCGCTTCCCATATCACCCTGCGTGAGAGCGGAAAGGATTTTACGCTCGTCAGTGTGGATTTAATGAAAAAACGTCTCGAAAACGGTGACGATTACTTTGCCGTTAACCCTAAGGGACAGGTACCTGCATTGCTGCTGGACGATGGTACTTTGCTGACGGAAGGCGTAGCGATTATGCAGTATCTTGCCGACAGCGTCCCCGACCGCCAGTTGCTGGCACCGGTAAACAGTATTTCCCGCTATAAAACCATCGAATGGCTGAATTACATCGCCACCGAGCTGCATAAAGGTTTCACACCTCTGTTTCGCCCTGATACACCGGAAGAGTACAAACCGACAGTTCGCGCGCAGCTGGAGAAGAAGCTGCAATATGTGAACGAGGCACTGAAGGATGAGCACTGGATCTGCGGGCAACGATTCACAATTGCTGATGCCTATCTGTTTACGGTTCTGCGCTGGGCATACGCGGTGAAACTGAATCTGGAAGGGTTAGAGCACATTGCGGCATTTATGCAACGTATGGCTGAACGTCCGGAAGTACAAGACGCGCTGTCAGCGGAAGGCTTAAAGTAATAGCCATCGGCCCACAGGTCGTTGTGGGCCGAAATGAGATATTTCAGAGCTTTGTTGCGCTGAAATAATGTTCTGGATTGGCAATACGATCCTGAGCAGCAACCACTTGCAGCTCATATTCCTGCATTGCTTTTGTGGTCACCATGATTTCGTATACTGCAGCGGTCACATGTTCCAGGGCCTCCTGCAGCGTTGCCCCCTGAAGCAATTTCACCAGCAGTAAACCGCTCGTCACATCACCAACACCTACCGGCTGGCGCATACCAAAATCCACCAGCGGACGGCTGATATGCCAGGCTTCATCGGCGGTGACTAGCAGCATTTCAAAACGGTCACGGCTGTAGCCAGCTCGCGCCAGGTGTTTAACCAACACAATTTGTGGCCCTTGCGCAATGAGTTCGCGCGCTGCCAGAACCGCTTCTTCGACGTTATTTACCGGATGCTCACAGAGTATTTCCAGCTCAACCAGATTCGGCGCAATGATATCGCTGGCAGGCAAACCGTGCCGCACATGAAACTCTGCGACACCCGGTGCAACGATACAGCCTTTTTCCGGATGACCCATTACCGGATCGCAAAAATATTTCGCCTGTGGATTCGCTGCTTTCACCTGACGAACGATACCGAGGATATGTTCACCCTGCTCCGCCGATCCCAGATAGCCACTTAATACGGCATCACAGGTGTGTAATTTATCAATGGCGGCAATGCCTTGCACAATTTCGGTTAAATGGCTGGGCGGCATCACGCAGCCAGTCCATTTGCCGTATTGGGTGTGATTAGAAAATTGAACGGTGTTCAGCGGCCAGACGTTCGCGCCCAGGCGGCGCATCGGAAACTCTGCCGCACTGTTACCCGCATGACCATAAACAACGTGAGACTGGATAGCGAGAATATTTTTCATCATGTTCCCTGTATAAAAACCAGGGGGAGTGATTTCTCACTCCCCCTTTCCACTTAATGCATTATTTCCAGCAAATCAGACAGTAATTCTTTTTGCCGCGACGCAGTAAGGTAAAACGACCAAACAGACGATCTTCTTCTTTAAAGAAGTATTCAGGATCGGACTGTTTTTCACCGTTAATGGTGATGGCATTGGAGGCGATAGTTTTACGCGCCTGACCACGAGAAGGTTGCAGTTCAGAATCGACCAGCGCCTGCATCAGGTCTGCGCCCTTTTCCATCTCAACCATCGGTACGCCGTCCTGCGCCAGCTGTTCGAAGTCCGCTTCACTCAGCGCACTCAAGGAACCGCTGAACAGGCATTCGGTAATACGTTTTGCCGCCTGCAAACCTTCTTCACCATGCACCAGACGTGTCACCTGTTCTGCAAGCACATACTGGGCGCGCGGTGCTTTACCGCTGTTTTTATCTTCTTCTTCCAGGGCGTTGATCTCTTCAATGCTCATGAAGGTGAAGAACTTCAGGAAGCGGTAAACGTCGGCATCCGCAGTGTTGATCCAGAACTGGTAGAATTTGTACGGGCTGGTTTTCTTCGGATCCAACCAGACTGCGCCGCCTTCAGTTTTACCAAATTTGGTGCCGTCTGCTTTGGTGATCAGCGGAACGGTCAAGCCAAACACCTGATTCTGATGCAGACGACGGGTCAGGTCGATACCAGAAGTGATGTTACCCCACTGGTCAGAACCACCGATTTGCAGCACTACACCGTACTGTTTGTTCAGACAGGCGAAGTCATAACCCTGCAACAGGTTGTAGGAAAACTCAGTGAACGAAATCCCCTGATCTTCACGGTTGAGACGCTGCTTAACCGCTTCTTTGTTGATCATCTGGTTAACGGAGAAGTGTTTGCCAATATCGCGCAGGAAGGTCAGCACATTCATATTGCCGAACCAGTCATAGTTGTTCGCCGCGATAGCAGAGTTTTCTCCACAGTCGAAATCGAGGAACGGGGCAACCTGCTTGCGGATTTTGTCCACCCACTCCTGAACAGTTTCTTCAGTGTTCAGCTTACGCTCGGCAGCTTTGAAGCTCGGGTCGCCAATCAGACCCGTCGCGCCGCCTACCAGCGCAACCGGCTTGTGGCCCGCCTGCTGGAAGCGTTTCAGGCATAACAATGGAACAAGATGCCCCAAATGCAAGCTGTCAGCGGTAGGATCGAAGCCGCAATAGAGCGCGATCGGGCCTTGCGCCAGTCGCTCTGCTAACGCTTCCTCGTCCGTCACCTGGGCTACCAGCCCCCGCTCTTGCAATTGTTTAATCAAGTTACTGCTTGCCATCAAAATCTCCATGTATATAACGACTGCACCTTTGCCGGTACACGACTTTTCGCCAGATGCGAAAGAGACATAGAATAAAGTGCCAGAATCAGGAGTACCAGCGATTAAAGCAAGATTTTTGCATCTTTTCAGGGTGCAAGACGATCAATCTTCCACGCATCATTTTCACGCTGGTACAAAAAGCGGTCATGCAGGCGATGCTCACCGCCCTGCCAGAACTCAATCTGTTCAAGGCTGACGCGAAAACCACCCCAAAAACTTGGCAATGGCACTTCGCCCTGTTGAAACTTCTGCTTCAGCTCCAGGAATTTACTTTCAAGGATACCGCGGGCAGAAATGCGACTGGACTGCTTCGAAACCCATGCACCAATCTGGCTATCACGCGGGCGGCTATGAAAATATTTCATCACTTCGAGAGTCGAAAGTCGTTCCGCTTTACCGATCACCATCACCTGGCGTTCAAGGGTATGCCACGGGAACAGCAGGCTAACGCGCGGATTATTTTCGATTTGATGTGCTTTACGGCTGCCGAGGTTGGTGTAAAACACCATGCCTTTTTCGTCGTAATGTTTGAGTAAAACGATGCGCTGATAAGGCTGACCATGTTCATCCACGGTAGCGACCACCATCGCGGTAGGGTCAGCCAGTTTGGCTTCACAAGCCTGAGAGAGCCAACGTTCAAAAAGGGTTAATGGATCGGCGGGTAGATCGCGGCGGCGTAACCCGCCTTTGGTGTATTCACGGCGCAGATGCGCGATTTGCTGCAATTCGTCGTTATCAGACATGGTTTTCTTTACGGATTGTCAGTGGGTGACGCTATTGTGCGCCGCCCCTGGAAAAATCTCAACGCTGCGGATTTTGTAACTGACAGTTATTCAAGACGATGCGGTCGCGTTTATAGACAGTCGCTTCCTCGCCTTTCGACCAGAAAACATAGATTCCGTCGGTGTAACGTGCACCAGACGCTGAAATTCCCTGTTTGAGATGCAGTAGTTGATTATCGTAAACAAAACTGACTTCCTGGCGCGGATTATTCAGTTTGACCGTCAACGGTTTTTCATCACACTGGTATTCCAGCGTATCGGTTTGCATGCGCTCAACCAGTTGATTGAACGCGCTACAGCCGGTGAGAAGCACCGGCAAACAGATCAGTAACAGTTTTTTCATAGACATATCCCGAAGACTTTCCTGGTCTGGAGGGCAATACGCCCTCCCTAACGTTCCAAGTGTAACGGCAGACGCGGTAAGAAAAATTCAGTTAACTCTGATATCACGGGTTAGCGGGGAAAATAGCCCCCAGTACCGTCTCCTGGCTTGCGCCAGTGACGGAAGGCAGATTTCCTGGTAATCCCGCCAGCGTTCGCCAGGCAAGCCAGGCGAACGCCAATGCTTCCATGTCATCGCCACTAATGCCAACGGCATCGGTGGTGGTGACTTCTGTGCCTGGCAGTAATGCCGCCAGACGCGCCATGAGTAGCGGATTACGACTACCTCCACCACATACCATCAATCGTTCGCAGCCACCGCTCAACAAAACTTGTTCAGAAATGGTCACGGCGGTGAGTTCTGCCAGTGTGGCCTGCACATCACGGGGATCACCCCCCGGAAAATGGCGCAAATGGCGCTCCAGCCAGCCGTAGTTAAAGTATTCGCGTCCGGTGCTTTTCGGTGCGGGTTGCGAGAAATATGGGTCGCAGAGCATATTTTGCAGCAGTGGGAGAATAACTTTACCCGCCCGTGCCCACTCGGCATCTTTATCGTAAGGTTTACCGGCCTGACGCCAGATCCAGGCATCCATCAGCATGTTACCAGGACCGGTATCGTAGCCCCCAACCGGCTGGCCAGGAATGAGCAGTGACAGATTGGCGATGCCGCCAATATTGAGCACCATTCGTCGCTCGGTTGGGTGAGCCAGCAGCGCATGATGGAACGCAGGTACCAGCGGTGCACCTTGTCCTCCCAAGGCAATATCGCGACGGCGAAAATCACCGACAACCGTAATTCCGGTGCGCGCCACAATTTGATTGTTATCGCCAATCTGTAAAGTGTGTGGTGCCACGCCCGTCGGTTCGTGCCAGACGGTTTGACCGTGGCAGCCGATCGCAACTATATCTCTCGCCTGCAGGTTTTGTTCCTTAAGCAAGGCATTGACCGCATCAGCAAAAAGTCGCCCAAGTTGAGTATCAAGCTGTCCAAACTGCGAAAGTGTAAGCTGCTGGCCCTGGCAAATATCCAGTACAGCCTGTTTCAGAGACACCGGGATCGGCCAGCTCAAACTTGCCAGCTGTGCGACCCGGTGTTCATCAATTGTCGCCAACACAACATCAACACCATCAAGGCTGGTGCCTGACATAACGCCAATAAAGCGGCCCGATTTCATAGTTCATCCTTTTTCAATCTGACGTTTGCGCACCACTCAAACATAAACTTTTCGTGAATACCATGCGGAATGACCAATTTTTACCGTTGGTAGTAAAACATTATCTTCAAATCAATAATCATCATGAATATTTTGTTTATAATTGGTTGATCCTACTTTCATTATGATTTGCTCATATTTGGTAGAACATGTAACCATGGATTCACATATGCCATATACTTTGACCATGAGGGATGCTTGCGTGGCGTTTCATGGTGAACAGGAGATTTTTCAATGATTAAACGCGTATTGGTTGTTTCAATGGTAGGTCTGTCTCTTGTCGGTTGTGTTAATAACGACACCCTGTCAGGGGATGTTTATACCGCTTCTGAAGCGAAACAAGTACAGAATGTCAGCTATGGCACCATCGTTAATGTACGTCAGGTACAGATTCAGGGCGGTGATGATTCCAACGTTATCGGCGCAATTGGTGGTGCTGTACTTGGTGGTTTCCTGGGAAATACTATTGGCGGCGGAACCGGGCGTTCTCTGGCTACTGCAGCAGGGGCTGTTGCAGGTGGTGTAGCCGGTCAGGGCGTACAGAGTGCAATGAACAAAACGCAGGGTGTCGAGCTGGAAATTCGTAAAGATGATGGCAACACCATCATGGTGGTACAGAAACAAGGGAACACTCATTTCTCTCCAGGCCAACGTGTCGTACTGGCCAGCAATGGCAGTCAGGTGACCGTTTCCCCGCGCTAAATAAGTTTGCGTGTGGTCAGGTTACTGACCACACGCCCCCTTCATTTCACCCTTTGGCCTGTAACTCAATGATATTATGCTCAAGTTTTGCGATGAGCTTAATCAGTTGTTCCAGTTCCTCTGCGGAGATGCCATGTAAAATTTCCGCGCGGGTTTTGTTAATAACGGCTTCCATTTCGCTGATCAGTGGCTCTGCCTTTTCCGTCAGTTTAATACGTTTAGCCCGACGATCGCTGGCACAAGTTTGACGCGAAATTAACCCTTTTTCTTCCAGTTGGTCCAGCGTACGGACCAGTGATGGCTGCTCGATGCCAATCGCTTTTGCCAGTTGAATTTGCGACTGGTCTGGAGGTAACTGATGGATATTGTGTAACGTAACCCAATGGGTTTGTGTTAACTCCAGCGGTTTCAGGCGATGGTCTATCAGAGCACGCCATATGCGCACCAACCGTGCCAGATCAGAACCTAGTGGCGATTCCAATTTCATCTCCTTATAATTAGCTTGCTAAGATATTATGCGGCTTTTAGAATAGTGTGCAGCAATTGTATTGCTAAAACAAATGTATTGCTGCATTTGGTTACCGTCAGACATATTTTTCAGAAATTGCGCGTAAATTTTTCGCACTTAAAGAATATTTATTAATCTAACGCAATATATTCTGTCGTAAAGGAATCTACTTTGTGAAGTTTATGCTCAATGCAACAGGATTGCCCTTACAAGATCTGGTGTTCGGTGCGTCCGTCTACTTTCCTCCGTTTTTCAAAGCCTTCGCGTTTGGATTCGTCATCTGGCTTGTCATACACCGCCTGCTTCGTGGCTGGATCTACGCTGGTGACATCTGGCATCCCTTGTTAATGGATTTATCGCTGTTTGCGATTTGCGTTTGCCTTGCTCTGGCAATACTGATTGCGTGGTAACTATGTCAATTAAAACAATTAAGTATTTCTCAACAATCATTGTAGCGGTAGTTGCGGTTCTTGCCGGATGGTGGCTGTGGAATTATTACATGCAATCTCCGTGGACACGCGACGGGAAAATACGTGCAGAACAGGTTTCTATCACCCCACAGGTGTCGGGACGTATTATTGAGCTGAATATAAAAGACAACCAGCTGGTTAACGCGGGGGATCTTCTGCTCACGATCGATAAAACTCCCTTTCAGATCGCCGAGCTGAACGCACAGGCTCAGCTGGCGAAAGCGCAATCTGACCTCGCAAAAGCCAATAACGAAGCGAATCGTCGTCGTCATCTCTCACAAAATTTTATTTCTGCCGAAGAACTCGATACCGCTAACCTCAATGTTAAAGCGATGCAGGCCAGCGTTGATGCCGCACAGGCGACGCTGAAACAGGCACAATGGCAACTGGCACAAACGGAAATTCGCGCCCCGGTGAGTGGATGGGTGACTAATCTCACTACCCGCATCGGCGACTACGCTGACACCGGGAAACCGCTGTTTGCCCTTGTCGACAGCCACTCGTTTTACGTCATTGGTTATTTTGAAGAAACCAAGTTGCGCCATATCCGCGAAGGTGCACCAGCACAAATTACCCTCTATAGTGATAACAAAACGTTACAGGGTCACGTGTCCAGTATCGGTCGGGCGATTTATGATCAGAGCGTTGAAAGTGACTCAAGCCTTATTCCGGATGTGAAACCTAACGTCCCCTGGGTTCGCCTCGCCCAACGCGTTCCCGTCCGCTTTACGCTGGATAAAGTCCCAGGCGATGTCACGCTGGTGTCGGGCACCACCTGTAGCATTGCCGTAGGTCAATAATGAACGCATCGTCATGGTCCTTGCGCAATTTGCCCTGGTTCAGGGCCACGCTGGCGCAATGGCGTTATGCGTTACGCAATACCATTGCCATGTGTCTGGCGCTGACGGTTGCCTATTATTTGAATCTTGATGAGCCCTATTGGGCGATGACCTCGGCTGCGGTGGTTAGCTTTCCCACCGTTGGCGGTGTCATCAGCAAAAGCCTCGGACGCATCGCTGGCAGTTTGCTCGGAGCCATTGCGGCACTGCTTCTTGCCGGACATACGCTCAATGAGCCGTGTTTTTTTCTATTGAGCATGTCGGCGTGGCTTGGCTTTTGTACCTGGGCCTGTGCGCACTTCACGAATAACGTCGCGTATGCATTTCAACTGGCGGGCTACACGGCTGCCATCATCGCCTTTCCGATGGTTAATATTACTGAGGCCAGCCAGCTGTGGGATATCGCTCAGGCGCGTGTTTGCGAGGTGATAGTCGGTATTTTGTGCGGCGGCATGATGATGATGATCCTGCCGAGCAGTTCCGATGCTACAGCCCTTTTAACCGCATTGAAAAACATGCACGCCCGATTACTGGAACATGCCAGTTTACTCTGGCGGCCTGAAACAACCGATGCCATTCGTGCAGCACATGAAGGGGTGATTGGGCAGATACTGACCATGAATTTGCTGCGTATCCAGGCTTTCTGGAGCCACTATCGTTTTCGCCAGCAAAACGCGCGCCTTAATGCGCTACTCCACCAGCAATTACGTATGACCAGTGTCATCTCCAGCCTGCGACGTATGTTACTCAACTGGCCCTCACCACCAGATGCCACGCGAGAAATTCTCGAACAGCTGCTGACGGCGCTCGCCAGTTCGCAAACAGATGTTTACACCGTCGCACGTATTATCTCCCCACTACGCCCGACCAACGTCGCCGACTACCGGCACATCGCCTTCTGGCAGCGACTACGTTATTTTTGCCGCCTTTATCTGCAAAGTAGTCAGGAATTACATCGTCTGCAAAGCGGTGTAGATGATCATGCCAGACTCCCATGGACATCCGGCCTGGCTCGTCATACCGATAACGCCGAAGCTATGTGGAGCGGGCTGCGTACATTTTGTACGTTGATGATGATTGGCGCATGGAGTATTGCTTCACAATGGGATGCCGGTGCCAATGCATTAACGCTGGCAGCAATTAGCTGCGTACTCTACTCCGCCGTCGCAGCACCGTTTAAGTCGTTGTCACTGCTGATGCGCACGCTGGTGTTACTTTCGCTATTCAGCTTTGTGGTCAAATTTGGCCTGATGGTGCAGATTAGCGATCTGTGGCAATTTTTACTGTTTCTCTTTCCACTGCTGGCGACAATGCAGCTTCTTAAATTGCAGATGCCCAAATTTGCCGCACTGTGGGGGCAACTGATTGTTTTTATGGGTTCGTTTATCGCTGTCACTAATCCCCCGGTGTATGATTTTGCTGATTTTCTTAACGATAATCTGGCAAAAATTGTTGGCGTCGCGTTGGCGTGGTTAGCGTTCGCCATTCTGCGTCCAGGATCGGATGCTCGTAAAAGCCGCCGCCATATTCGCGCGCTGCGCCGGGATTTTGTCGATCAACTAAGCCGCCATCCAACACTGAGTGAAAGCGAATTTGAATCGCTCACTTATCATCACGTCAGTCAGTTGAGTAACAGCCAGGATGCGCTGGCTCGCCGTTGGTTATTACGCTGGGGTGTAGTGTTGCTGAACTGTTCTCATGTTGTCTGGCAATTGCGCGACTGGGAATCGCGTTCCGATCCGTTATCGCGAGTACGGGATAACTGTATTTCACTGTTGCGGGGAGTGATGAGTGAGCGTGGCGTTCAGCAAAAATCACTGGCGGCCACACTTGAAGAATTACAGCGAATTTGCGACAGCCTTGCCCGTCATCATCAACCTGCCGCCCGAGAACTGGCGGCAATTGTCTGGCGGCTGTACTGCTCGCTTTCGCAACTTGAGCAAGCACCGCCGCAAGGTACGCTGGCTTCTTAATTACTTAATTACACCACAGGCATAGCGTTCACCGCCACCGCCCAGCGGTTTGGGTTGATCGGACATATTATCGCCGCCAACGTGGACCATCAGCGCTTTGTCTTTGACTTCATCCAGTGATTTCAGACGAGGCGCGATGACGGCATCGGTCGCCTTGCCGTCATTATTGACTACCAGTGCAGGCAGATCGCCTAAATGCCCGGCACCTTCTGGCCCTTCATGTTTACCGGTATTTTGTGGATCAAGATGCCCGCCTGCGGATTCTGCGGCGCTGGCTTTGCCATCTTTGGTGGCTGGCTGGCAGCTTCCTTTGGCATGAATATGGAAGCCATGTTCACCGGGAGGTAATGCTTTCAGATCGGGCGAAAACTCCAGACCTTTATCGGTTTCAGTAATGGTGACGCTACCAATTGACTGCCCAACCCCTTGCGACGTGACGAGGTTCATCTCGACTTTTTCACTGGCAGCTTGTGCGCCGGTCGCAACAACCAGCGCCAGAATGGCCAGACTAAAACGTTTCATAGGACCTCCGTTCATTGTGCATTCCTGAATAAGTGTAAACCAGTGACACATTTTTGAACGGCGGCTATTCCTAAAAGTGCTTACGGTACGTCGTAACCTAGTGCCGCTTTACGGATACGAAACCATTGTTGACGGGTCATTTTCAGTGTTTCTGCTTCGACAGCTGCCCGTACGCGCTCAATTTTACCTGAGCCGATAATTGGCAGCGGCTGCGACGGTAAACGTAGTACCCAGGCGTAAACTACCTGTTCAATCGAGCCCGCGTTTAACTCCTCTGCCACCACAGCCAGTTCATCACGCAGCGGCTGGAAATAATCATCATTAAACAGACGACCACCACCAAGGCAGGACCACGCCATCGGACGAATACGCAGTTGTTGCAGTTGGTCGAGCGTGCCATCCAGCAGTAACGGCTGATGCACCGGGGATATTTCCACCTGATTAGTGGCAAGAGTAAATGGCAGGCGTGATTGCAACAGCGCAAATTGCGCAGGTGTAAAGTTTGATACACCAAAATGACGCACTTTGCCGCTCTGATGCAGATGTTTAAAGGCGTCCGCCACTTCATCGGCATCCATTAACGGGTCTGGTCGGTGGATTAACAGCAGATCCAGATGATCGGTCGCGAGATTAATTAGCGACTGTTCGGCGCTCTTAATGATGTGATCGCGGTCA
Source organism: Escherichia sp. WS1118 (assembly GCF_046487695.1). Classification (NCBI taxonomy): domain Bacteria; kingdom Pseudomonadati; phylum Pseudomonadota; class Gammaproteobacteria; order Enterobacterales; family Enterobacteriaceae; genus Escherichia; species Escherichia sp. WS1118. Next base: position 120,325 of record NZ_JBJQIZ010000005.1, read on the forward strand.
GTGATGTAATGGCCAATGACGTTTTCTTCACACGCGGTCGTCGCGATACCGCATTTACTGACGATTTCCATCCGTTCACGCAGGTGAGGTGCCAGTTTCAGCGCCTCGCCAAACGCCGCTTCGCACTGATAGCCACCATAAATATCAGCATGGTCCACGGTGGTCACGCCGAGATCCAGATGCTCTTCAATAAAACTGACCAACTGGCGGGCGGACATGTTCCAGTCCATCAATCGCCAGTAGCCCATCACAAAACGGGAAAACTCCGGGCCTTGCGGCGCAATAGTAATACGCTGAACCATAATCGCTTCCTCTTATCAGATATGAGAGGAGTATACGCAAGATTAGGCTCAAAAGAGTGATGGTTGCTCCGGTTCGTCTGATGGCGCTGGCTTATTTACACGTAATTTGCGCATTAATCGCTGCCGACAAAGGCGCAACACTTCTTGTTTTTCGCCATCGCTCATCTTATTCCAGTTAAAACGCTCATCCCGGCTACGAAAACAGCCGCGACAAAATCCCCGTTCGTCAGACTGGCAAATTCCCCGGCACGGGCTCTGGACGGGAAAGAACTCTAATTGCTCCGTCACCTCGCCCTCCTCAGATAAGATTATTACCATTATTGAAGCTGTTAATGTCCAAAGTAGCAACTTTGCTTGCACTAGACCGACTGGTCTACTACACTCCAACGCATGAACAAACACACCGAACATGATACTCGCGAACATCTCCTGGCGACGGGCGAGCAACTTTGCCTGCAACGTGGATTCACCGGGATGGGGCTAAGCGAACTCCTAAAAACCGCTGAAGTGCCGAAAGGGTCCTTCTATCACTACTTTCGTTCTAAAGAAGCGTTTGGCGTTGCTATGCTTGAGCGCCATTACGCCGCATATCACCAGCGACTGACTGAGTTGCTGCAATCCGGCGAAGGTAACTACCGCGACCGCATACTGGCTTATTACCAGCAAACACTGAACCAGTTTTGCCAACATGGAACCATCAGTGGTTGCCTGACAGTAAAACTCTCTGCCGAAGTGTGCGATCTGTCAGAAGATATGCGCAGCGCAATGGATAAAGGGGCTCGCGGCGTGATCGCCCTGCTCTCTCAGGCGCTGGAAAATGGCCGTGAGAACCATTGTTTAACCTTTTGTGGCGAACCGCTGCAACAGGCACAAGTGCTTTACGCACTGTGGCTTGGCGCGAATCTGCAGGCCAAAATTTCGCGCAGTTTCGAGCCACTGGAAAACGCGCTGGCCCATGTAAAAAACATTATTGCGACGCCTGCCGTTTAGCAGGCATTTTTTATCACCAGACGACCGGGAGCCTTTATGTCATCTGAAAAACTGTATTCCCCACTGAAAGTGGGCGCGATCACGGCGGCAAATCGTATTTTTATGGCACCGCTGACGCGTCTGCGCAGTATCGAACCGGGTGACATCCCTACCCCGTTGATGGCGGAATACTATCGCCAACGTGCCAGTGCCGGTTTGATTATTAGCGAAGCCACGCAAATTTCTGCCCAGGCAAAAGGATACGCAGGTGCACCTGGCATCCATAGCCCGGAACAAATTGCCGCATGGAAAAAAATTACCGCTGGCGTTCATGCTGAAAATGGTCATATGGCCGTACAGCTGTGGCACACCGGACGCATTTCTCACGCCAGCCTGCAACCTGGCGGTCAGGCACCGGTAGCGCCTTCAGCACTTAGCGCGGGAACACGTACTTCTCTGCGCGATGAAAATGGTCAGGTGATCCGTGTTGAAACATCCATGCCGCGTGCGCTTGAACTGGGAGAGATTCCGGGTATCGTCAATGATTTCCGTCAGGCCATTGCTAACGCGCGTGAAGCCGGTTTTGATCTGGTAGAGCTCCACTCTGCTCACGGTTATTTGCTGCATCAGTTCCTTTCCCCTTCTTCAAACCATCGTACCGATCAGTACGGCGGCAGCGTGGAAAATCGCGCGCGTCTGGTGCTGGAAGTGGTCGATGCCGGGATTGAAGAATGGGGTGCCGATCGCATTGGCATTCGCATTTCGCCAATCGGTACTTTCCAGAACACGGATAACGGCCCGAATGAAGAAGCCGATGCACTGTATCTGATTGAACAACTGGGTAAACGCGGCATTGCTTATCTTCATATGTCAGAACCAGATTGGGCGGGAGGTGAACCATATACTGATGCGTTTCGCGAAAAAGTACGCGCCCGTTTCCACGGTCCGATTATCGGCGCAGGTGCATACACAGTAGAAAAAGCTGAAACGCTGATCGGCAAAGGGTTAATTGATGCGGTAGCATTTGGTCGTGACTGGATTGCGAACCCGGATCTGGTCGCCCGCTTGCAGCGCAAAGCTGAGCTTAACCCGCAGCGTGCCGAAAGTTTTTATGGTGGCGGTGCTGAAGGTTACACTGATTACCCGACGCTGTAATCCAACATTGCGAGCGGCGCAAAGCCGCCGCTATACTAAAACAACTTTTTGAATCTGTTAGCCATTTTGAGGATATAAAGATGCGTCTTCTTCATACCATGCTGCGCGTTGGCGATCTGCAACGCTCCATCGATTTTTATACCAACGTGCTGGGCATGAAACTGCTGCGTACCAGCGAAAACCCGGAATACAAATACTCACTGGCGTTTGTTGGTTACGGCCCGGAAACCGAAGAAGCAGTGATTGAACTGACCTACAACTGGGGCGTGGATAAATACGAACTCGGCACTGCTTATGGTCACATCGCGCTTAGCGTAGATAACGCCGCTGAAGCGTGCGAAAAAATCCGTCAAAACGGGGGTAACGTGACCCGTGAAGCGGGTCCGGTAAAAGGCGGTACTACGGTTATCGCGTTTGTGGAAGATCCGGACGGTTACAAAATTGAATTAATCGAAGAGAAAGACGCCGGTCGCGGTCTGGGCAACTAATCTCCTGCCGGGCGTGAACTCATCGCGCCCGCATCTTTACTGCATCGACAAGTAATATTTGTCATAATGCGCGCTGCAATTTATCCGTATTAAGAGAATCAGATGTCCGATAACGCTCAACTTACCGGTCTGTGCGACCGTTTTCGTGGTTTTTATCCTGTTGTGATCGATGTTGAAACAGCCGGATTTAACGCCAAAACCGATGCGCTGCTTGAGATTGCCGCCATCACCCTGAAAATGGATGAACAAGGCTGGCTGATGCCGGACACCACATTACATTTCCACGTCGAACCATTTGTCGGCGCAAATTTGCAACCAGAGGCCCTTGCCTTCAACGGCATTGATCCAAACGATCCCGATCGCGGCGCGGTCAGCGAGTACGAGGCGCTGCACGAAATTTTTAAAGTTGTACGTAAAGGTATTAAAGCGAGCGGTTGTAACCGCGCCATTATGGTGGCACACAACGCCAATTTCGATCACAGCTTTATGATGGCCGCCGCAGAACGCGCCTCACTGAAACGTAACCCGTTCCACCCTTTCGCCACTTTTGACACTGCTGCACTGGCCGGGCTGGCACTCGGACAAACCGTATTGTCAAAGGCTTGCCAGACAGCTGGCATGGACTTCGACAGCACCCAGGCGCACTCCGCGCTGTACGACACCGAACGCACTGCTGTGCTGTTTTGTGAAATCGTCAACCGCTGGAAACGTCTGGGAGGCTGGCCGCTGCCTGCCGCCGCAGAAGTGTAATCGAGTTGATGCCTGATGACATGCAATGATTCAGGCATCTATAGTGAGGCTATTCCACGCATCATGCATGATATTCACGGGGAATAGCGTTAATGGCAAATAATCCAAACCCTTCATCGCCCCTGCCGGACGTGTTTTCACCGGCGACCCGCGACTGGTTTCTTCGCGCCTTTAAACAGCCGACCGCTGTCCAGTCGCGAACCACGGCTGCGCTTTACGCTAACAGAAGTGAATGACCTACCGGTCCGGCAAACGCCGATGTTTACGCTGTTACGTGAGGCGGGATTTTCAAGTTCGCCACAAGGGCTGGATTGGGGATAGAGAAAGGACTGACGGATGCCCGTTCGCATCCGTCAGTATTGCAGGACGGATTATTCCGCGTCCGGCTCTTCAGACTTGTATTTAGCGGCAGTTTCTTTGATCAGCTGCTGCAGTTCACCACGCTGATACATTTCGATCACGATATCACAACCGCCCACCAGCTCGCCGTCAACCCACAGTTGCGGGAAGGTCGGCCAGTTCGCATATTTCGGCAGTTCCGCACGAATGTCCGGATTCTGCAGAATATCAACATAGGCAAAACGTTCGCCACATGCGGCAAGCGCCTGGACTGCCTGGGCAGAGAAACCGCAGCTCGGCAGTTTCGGTGAACCTTTCATGTACAGCAGGATCGGGTTTTCAGCAATCTGGCGTTGGATTTTTTCGATAGTGGTGCTCATTGTCTTGCTTCCTCAAACTTCTTTACGGCAGTAATCTGACATTGTAGCGGGTCAGTGCGGCATCGGAAAATAACATTTTCATCACGCTTTTGCTATTTTATCCCTTTGCTCTATTTGTTGCATTTCAAATATTCGTTTCTTCCCTGATGCACGGCAAACTGGCGTATTTATAACCATTTTTAGCTTTCACTGCTGCATTTTTTTGCGCTCGCCGACGAAACGTATTTTTTAACAATAAAAGCTATTAACTTTCTCTTCTTCTATGCATTAGAATCATCAAGTTTTGTAAATCAGACGCAGGCATGATAGACCTGCCTTAACAGAGGGACGCTCAGTGGCGCGGATAAACCGTATTTCGATCACGCTCTGTGCTTTACTTTTTACCACCCTGCCTTTAACGCCTATGGCCCATGCTTCAAAGCAAGCCAGGGAGAGTTCTGCTACCACTCATATCACCAAAAAAGCAGATAAAAAGAAAAGCACGGCAACCACCCAAAAGACCCAGAAAGCCAGCCAGAAAACAGCGAAAAAAGCCGCCAGTAAAAGTACGACCAAAAGCAAAACCGCTTCTTCCGTTAAAAAATCTTCCATTACCGCTTCTAAAAACGCCAAAACTCGCAGCAAACACGCCGTCAATAAAACGGCCTCAGCCAGCTTTACCGAAAAGTGTACCAAACGTAAGGGCTATAAATCGCATTGTGTGAAAGTCAAAAATGCCGCGTCAGGAACCCTTGCCGACGCGCACAAAGCGAAGGTGCAAAAAGCCACAAAAGTGGCAATGAATAAACTGATGCAGCAAATTGGTAAGCCATATCGTTGGGGTGGCAGTTCACCGCGTACCGGTTTTGATTGCAGCGGTCTGGTTTATTACGCTTATAAAGATTTGGTGAAAATTCGTATTCCGCGTACGGCGAATGAAATGTATCACCTGCGCGATGCAGCGCCAATCGAACGTAGTGAACTGAAAAACGGCGACCTGGTCTTCTTCCGTACTCAGGGACGCGGTACAGCCGATCATGTCGGCGTGTATGTCGGCAACGGCAAATTTATTCAGTCACCGCGCACGGGCCAGGAAATTCAAATCACTTCTCTCAGTGAAGACTACTGGCAGCGCCACTATGTTGGCGCTCGCCGGGTAATGACCCCAAAAACACTTCGCTAAAACTTTACCCTGTTGTTACGGCAACAGGGTAAGTTCATCTTTTGTCTCACCTTTTAATTTGCTACCCTATCCATACGCACAATAAGGCTATTGTACGTATGCAAATTAATAATAAAGGAGAGTAGCAATGTCATTCGAATTACCTGCACTACCATATGCTAAAGATGCTCTGGCACCGCACATTTCTGCGGAAACCATCGAGTATCACTACGGCAAGCATCATCAGACTTATGTCACTAACCTGAACAACCTGATCAAAGGTACCGCGTTTGAAGGTAAATCACTGGAAGAGATTATTCGCAGCTCTGAAGGTGGCGTATTCAACAACGCAGCTCAGGTCTGGAACCATACTTTCTACTGGAACTGCCTGGCACCGAACGCGGGTGGCGAACCGACTGGAAAAGTCGCTGAAGCTATCGCCGCATCTTTTGGCAGCTTTGCCGATTTCAAAGCTCAGTTTACTGATGCAGCGATCAAAAACTTTGGTTCTGGCTGGACCTGGCTGGTGAAAAACAGCGATGGCAAACTGGCTATCGTTTCAACCTCTAACGCGGGTACTCCACTGACCACCGATGCGACTCCGCTGCTGACCGTTGATGTCTGGGAACACGCTTATTACATCGACTATCGCAATGCACGTCCTGGCTATCTGGAGCACTTCTGGGCGCTGGTGAACTGGGAATTCGTAGCGAAAAATCTCGCTGCATAATAACTGATGGCAAATGCAACATTATCTGATGCGCTTCGCTTACCATGCCAACGCGGATGAGGCGTTAACAGCGCATTCGGCAAGATAAATCGCACGTTGCCAGCAACTGTAACGCAGAAGGTTATCCTTCTGCGTTTTTGTTTAATTAGCTGTTGGCAACGCAAACTGCTTCAGGTTGTTTTCTGGCTGACATAAACACCAGCAATAATGCCAGTCCCGCGACAATCGCCCCCATCACCGGCACAAAACTGTATCCCAGCCCAGCGGAAATTACCGCACCACCAGCAGCTGCTCCCAGCGCATTTCCAAGATTAAAGGCACCAATATTGACTGATGAAGACAGACCTGGCGCTTCACTGGCGACACGCATCACGCGCATCTGTAACGGCGGTACGACCGCAAAGGTTGCAGCTCCCCACACCACCATGCTAATAGCTGCGCCGAACTCATTGCGGGCCAGGAACGGGATTGCCAGCATAATCACCATCAGCAGCAACAAAAAGCCTTTCAACGTGCCGTTAACTGAACGATCTGCCAGTTTGCCGCCGAGATAGTTACCGATAGAGAATCCGACACCAATCAGCACCAGCATTGCCGTGACGAACACCGGTGTGGCGTGGGTAATGCTTTGCAGTACCGGAGAGATATAGGTGTAGAGGGTAAACATTGCACCAGCGCCCAGCACCGTCGTCAGCAATGCAGACAGCACCTGCGGACGCATTAATACCGCCAGCTCTTTTTTCACTTCAGGTCGCGCCCCTGCGCCACCTTTAGGTAATGAGAGGAACAGACTTACCATTGAAATCACGCCCAGCCCCGCTGTTGCCAGAAATGACATCCGCCAGCCGATGGTTTCGCCCAACCAGGTCGCCGCCGGCACGCCACCGATATTTGCCAGGGTTAACCCCATAAACATAGTGGCAACTGCGCTAGCCTGTTTATGTTTTGGCACTACGCTTGCGGCCACGACTGAACCCAAACCAAAAAATGCCCCGTGATTCAGGCTGGTCAAAATGCGTGAAAGCATCAGGGTCATATAATCCGGCGCGATGGCGGAAAGTACGTTGCCAAGCGTGAAAATCGCCATCAGGAAAATCAACGCACTGCGGCGGGCACGATGAGAAAGTAGAAGCGTCATCAGCGGCGCGCCAACCATTACGCCAACTGCATAAGCACTGATTAACATTCCGGCAGCGGGAATCGAGACATCCACACCGCGCGCAATGACGGGCAACAAGCCCATTGGCGAGAACTCCGTTGTCCCGATACCAAACGCGCCAATCGCCAGCGCCAGCAACGGATAGTTAATTTTCATGCCTTATCTCCACCTCTTCGCGTCATTACGCGATATTCATTAAAGTGGCGAAAGCATGACAGTAATCACAAAAAAATGAAAATAACAAAAAGAGAAAACACTTTTGCCATTTTGCTAACAAACAGGAAGGAGATGCGAGGGAGAACGCGCTCCCTCGAGAGGAAATCAGTGCAGCGCGGCAGTCAAACCCACGGCCACGATCAAACCGAGGACGATAATCGTTGTTACCAGTGAAAATTTAAGGTCGGTGCTCATCAAGTTTTCTCCTTTTTTATTACCACACAAAAAGTGATATTACGCATTTTTACACACTGTGATGAAAAAATCTCCCGTCATTTATAATGATAAGTGTTTTTACTACTTCCCCTTTTCGTCAAGATCGGCCAAAATTCCACGCTTACATTATTTGCGTACTGGCCATTGACCCCTTCCTGACGCTCCGTGTCGTTTTTCCGGCGTACCGCAACATTTTTGTTGTGCGTAAGGTGTGTAAAGGCAAACGTTTACCTTGCGAATTTGCAGGAGCTGAAGTTAGGGTCTGGAGTGAAATGGAATGGCAACAATAAAAGATGTAGCGAAACGAGCAAACGTTTCAACTACAACTGTGTCACACGTGATCAACAAAACACGTTTCGTCGCTGAAGAAACGCGCAATGCCGTGTGGGCAGCAATCAAAGAATTACACTACTCCCCTAGCGCGGTGGCGCGTAGCTTGAAGGTTAACCACACCAAGTCTATCGGTTTGCTGGCGACCAGCAGCGAAGCGGCCTATTTTGCCGAGATCATTGAAGCGGTCGAAAAAAATTGCTTCCAGAAAGGTTACACCCTGATTCTGGGCAATGCGTGGAACAATCTTGAGAAACAGCGGGCTTATCTGTCGATGATGGCGCAAAAACGCGTCGATGGTCTGCTGGTGATGTGTTCTGAGTACCCAGAGCCGTTGCTGGCGATGCTGGAAGAGTATCGCCATATCCCAATGGTGGTGATGGACTGGGGTGAAGCAAAAGCTGACTTCACCGATGCGGTCATTGATAACGCATTCGAAGGCGGCTACATGGCCGGGCGTTATCTGATTGAACGCGGTCATCGCGAAATCGGCGTTATCCCTGGCCCGCTGGAACGTAACACCGGCGCAGGCCGCCTTGCCGGTTTTATGAAGGCGATGGAAGAAGCGATGATCAAAGTGCCGGAAAGCTGGATTGTGCAGGGTGACTTTGAACCTGAATCCGGTTATCGCGCCATGCAGCAAATCCTGTCGCAGTCGCATCGCCCTACTGCCGTCTTCTGTGGTGGCGATATCATGGCAATGGGCGCACTTTGTGCTGCTGATGAAATGGGTCTGCGCGTGCCGCAGGATGTTTCGCTGATCGGTTATGATAACGTGCGCAACGCCCGCTATTTTACGCCGGCGCTGACCACGATCCATCAGCCAAAAGATTCGCTGGGCGAAACAGCGTTCAACATGCTGTTGGATCGTATCGTCAACAAACGTGAAGAACCGCAGTCCATTGAAGTGCATCCGCGGTTGATTGAACGCCGCTCCGTGGCTGACGGCCCGTTCCGCGACTATCGTCGTTAATCACCTGTTGCGGGAGTCTCTTCCGGCTCCCGCAGCCACTCCTTATTCAGCGTCTCACTATCGCCGAGATACTCAAGCAACCAGGTTAACGCAGGCGACATATCATTTTGCTGCCATGTCAGACAACATGCCGAATCCGGGAAGGGGTTTTCCAGTTCTAGTGCTACCCACTTCCCCTCATTAAGCCACGGTTTGGCGAAATGTGTTGGCACCATCCCTATGCATAATCCTGCCGAGATACAGGTTGCCGATGATTCCCAGTCAGGCACGACAAGTCTTTTTTGGTTATCCAGCAACCAGGTAATACGTTTAGGTAGCGTTCGCGAGGTGTCTTCGCGCACCAACGACGGCCAGTTGCGCAACGTATCATCGCTGAACGGGCCATCCATCAACGCCAGCGGGTGGTGGCTGGCAACAACGCAACTCCAGCTTAACATCCCCATATCCCGGAAGGCATAACGACCGCCTACCGGAATCGCGCGTGTTGCGCCAATCGCCAGTTCCACGCGCCCGTCGGAAAGTGCATCCCAGACACCGTTGAACACTTCCTGAAAGACAAGAAGTTCGACATCATCAAAATGGCGATAAAAATCAACGATCATCTGCCGTGTTCGCTCTGGCCTGACAATATTATCCACTGCGATAGCTAACTGACCGCGCCAGCCGTTCGCTATCTGCTGACATTGCTGGCGGGTGATCTGCATTTTTTTGACAACAGAGCGTCCTTCTTTGAGAAACCACGCCCCGGCAGCGGTCAGTTCCACATCACGGTGACGTCGTTCAAAAAGCGGCACCGCCAGCCACTCTTCCAGCTGACGCACGGTGTAGCTGACCGCAGAAGGAACGCGATGCAACTCCTGGGCTGCGGCGCTAAAACTACCATTACGCGCTACCGCATCAACAACTTCCAGAGAATATTCTGACCACATAGTCTGCCTGCAAAATTTTTGAAACCAATCATCAAATATTACCGTTTCACAACACTAATTTCACTCCCTACACTTTGCGGCGGTGTTTAATTGAGAGATTTAGAGAATATACATGCAACCTGGGAAAAGATTTTTAGTCTGGCTGGCAGGTTTGAGCGTACTCGGTTTTCTGGCAACCGATATGTATCTGCCTGCTTTCGCCGCCATACAGGCCGACCTGCAAACGCCTGCGTCTGCTGTCAGTGCCAGCCTTAGTCTGTTCCTTGCCGGTTTTGCCGCAGCCCAGCTTCTGTGGGGGCCACTCTCCGACCGTTATGGTCGTAAACCGGTGTTATTCATCGGCCTGACAATTTTTGCGTTAGGTAGTCTGGGGATGCTGTGGGTAGAAAACGCCGCCACGCTGCTGATATTGCGTTTTGTACAGGCTGTGGGTGTCTGCGCCGCGGCGGTTATCTGGCAAGCATTAGTGACAGATTATTATCCTTCACAGAAAGTTAACCGTATTTTTGCGACCATCATGCCGCTGGTGGGTCTGTCTCCGGCATTGGCTCCTCTGTTAGGAAGCTGGCTGCTGGTCCATTTTTCCTGGCAGGCGATTTTCGCCACCCTGTTTGCCATTACCGTGGTGCTGATTCTGCCTATTTTCTGGCTCAAACCCACGACGAAGGCCCGTAACAATAGTCAGGATGGTCTGACCTTTACCGACCTGCTACGTTCTAAAACCTATCGCGGCAACGTGCTGATATACGCGGCCTGTTCAGCCAGTTTTTTTGCATGGCTGACCGGTTCACCGTTCATCCTTAGTGAAATGGGTTACAGTCCGGCAGTTATTGGTTTAAGTTATGTCCCGCAAACTATCGCGTTTCTGATTGGTGGTTATGGCTGTCGTGCCGCGCTGCAGAAATGGCAAGGCAAGCAGTTATTACCGTGGTTGCTGGTACTGTTTGCTGTCAGCGTCATTGCGACCTGGGCTGCGGGCTTCATTAGCCATGTGTCGCTGGTCGAAATCCTGATCCCATTCTGTGTGATGGCGATTGCCAACGGTGCGATCTACCCGATTGTTGTCGCCCAGGCGCTGCGTCCCTTCCCACATGCAACCGGTCGCGCCGCAGCGTTGCAGAACACTCTGCAACTGGGTCTGTGCTTCCTCGCAAGTCTGGTAGTTTCCTGGCTTATCAGTATCAGCACGCCATTGCTCACCACCACCAGCGTGATGTTATCAACAGTAGTGCTGGTCGCTCTGGGTTACATGATGCAACGTTGTGAAGAAGTTGGCTGCCAGAATCATGGCAATGCCGAAGTCGCTCATAGCGAATCACACTGATCTATATCGATATACTTATACTTAGGCTGCTAACAAAATTTTGTTGTATGATTGAAATTAGCGGCCTATACTAATTTCGAGTTGTTAAAACTACGATAAATATTATGTTATTACGGGGACAGGATCGTTCCCGACTCACTATGGATGGTCATTTCGGCAAGGGTTCCTCCTTTCCCTCTGTTCTACGTCGGATTATAGACTCGCGGTTTTTTCTGCGAGATTTCTCACAAAGCCCAAAAAGCGTCTACGCTGTTTTAAGGTTCTGATCACCGACCAGTGATGGAGAAACTATGAGTTCATCGTGTATAGAAGAAGTCAGTGTACCGGATGACAACTGGTACCGTATCGCCAACGAATTACTTAGCCGTGCCGGTATAGCCATTAACGGTTCTGCCCCGGCGGATATTCGTGTCAAAAACCCCGATTTTTTTAAACGCGTTCTGCAGGAAGGTTCTTTGGGGTTAGGCGAAAGTTATATGGATGGCTGGTGGGAATGTGACCGACTGGATATGTTTTTTAGCAAAGTCTTACGCGCAGGTCTCGAGAACCAACTTCCCCATCATTTCAAAGACACGCTACGTATTGCCGGCGCTCGTCTCTTCAATCTGCAGAGTAAAAAACGTGCCTGGATAGTCGGCAAAGAGCATTACGATTTGGGTAATGACTTGTTCAGCCGCATGCTTGATCCCTTCATGCAATATTCCTGTGCTTACTGGAAAGATGCCGATAATCTGGAATCAGCCCAGCAGGCGAAGCTCAAAATGATTTGTGAAAAATTGCAGTTAAAACCAGGGATGCGCGTACTGGATATTGGCTGTGGCTGGGGTGGACTGGCGCACTACATGGCGTCTAATTATGACGTAAGCGTGGTCGGCGTCACCATTTCTGCCGAACAGCAAAAAATGGCTCAGGAACGCTGTGAAGGCCTGGATGTCACCATTTTGCTGCAAGATTATCGTGACCTGAACGACCAGTTTGATCGTATTGTTTCTGTGGGGATGTTCGAACACGTCGGACCGAAAAATTACGATACCTATTTTGCGGTGGTGGATCGTAATTTGAAACCGGAAGGTATATTCCTGCTCCATACCATCGGTTCGAAAAAAACCGATCTGAATGTTGATCCCTGGATTAATAAATATATTTTTCCGAACGGTTGCCTGCCCTCTGTACGCCAGATTGCTCAGTCCAGCGAACCCCACTTTGTGATGGAAGACTGGCATAACTTCGGTGCTGATTACGATACTACATTGATGGCGTGGTATGAACGATTCCTCGCCGCATGGCCAGAAATTGCGGATAACTACAGTGAACGCTTTAAACGGATGTTTACCTATTATCTGAATGCCTGTGCAGGTGCTTTCCGCGCCCGTGATATTCAGCTCTGGCAGGTCGTGTTCTCACGCGGTGTTGAAAACGGCCTTCGAGTCGCTCGCTAAAGGCTATTCTATCGCCCCCTCTCCGGGGGCGATTTCAGATCAGGCTTCTGTACCTGGTTGATTCATGGCATTTTCTCGTGCCGCCAGCACACGTTCTACCGTATCTACCACTGCCTGAGTTTGTGGATCGATTTCAATGTTGACGCGTGCGCCGAGTTTTTTCTTCCCAAGAGTCGTGCGTTCGAGTGTTTCCGGAATTAAATGGACGCAAAAACGCGTTGGCGTGACTTCGCCGACGGTCAGGCTAATACCGTCGATGCCAATAAATCCTTTGTACAGGATATATTTCATCAACTGACTATCCTGGACTTTAAACCAGATCTGACGATTATTTTCCGAGGTTAATATTTTCGCTACTTCAGCGGTGGTCATAATATGACCTGACATTAAGTGTCCGCCAATTTCATCGCTGAATTTCGCCGCACGCTCAACGTTTACCCAATCCCCCACTTTTAAATCGCCAAGATTAGTAATGCGTAACGTTTCTTTCATCAGGTCAAAACTGACATGGTTGCCGTTAATTTCCGTCACGGTCAGGCAGCAACCGTTATGCGCCACGGAAGCACCGGTTTCCAGACCGTCCAGCATGTGGTCGGGTAACTCCACCACATGCGTGCGAAAATTTGGTTTCTCGTCAATCGACACCAGTTTTGCGGTGCCCTGTACAATCCCCGTAAACATACTTACAACTCCTGAAATCAGTTAAGACATTCTGTTCAGCACAATAGCAGGTGGAAAACGCCCTTACCAGTGAAGGGGTAAGAATGGCTATTTTTTCACTGGAGAATTAATAAATCCTCGCTACAATAGACTGAACTTCCCCTGCTTCTTCTTTTTGCTGCCCATTCAGGCGGCTTTTTAGTCTCTCATATAACTACAAATAAAAGGTGTTCACGTGCAGAAGTATATCAGTGAAGCGCGTCTGTTATTAGCATTAGCAATCCCGGTGATTCTCGCGCAAATCGCCCAAACTGCGATGGGTTTTGTCGATACCGTGATGGCGGGCGGCTATAGTGCCACCGACATGGCGGCGGTCGCTATCGGTACTTCTATCTGGCTTCCGGCGATCCTCTTTGGTCACGGACTGCTGCTGGCATTAACGCCGGTTATCGCGCAATTAAATGGTTCCGGTCGACGTGAGCGCATTGCGCATCAGGTGCGACAAGGTTTCTGGCTGGCGGGTTTTGTTTCCGTTCTCATTATGCTGGTGCTGTGGAATGCAGGCTACATTATCCGCTCCATGGAAAACATCGATCCGGCTCTGGCGGACAAAGCCGTGGGTTATCTGCGTGCGTTGCTATGGGGCGCGCCGGGCTATCTTTTCTTCCAGGTTGCCCGTAACCAGTGTGAAGGTCTGGCAAAAACCAAGCCGGGTATGGTGATGGGCTTTATCGGCCTGCTGGTGAACATTCCGGTTAACTATATCTTTATTTATGGTCATTTCGGTATGCCTGAGCTCGGTGGAGTTGGTTGTGGCGTGGCTACTGCGGCGGTGTATTGGGTCATGTTCCTTGCCATGGTTTCTTACATTAAACGCGCCCGCTCGATGCGCGATATTCGTAACGAAAAAGGCACCGCGAAGCCCGATCCTGCGGTTATGAAACGACTGATTCAACTCGGTTTGCCAATTGCGCTGGCACTGTTCTTTGAAGTAACGCTGTTTGCCGTCGTGGCTCTGTTAGTGTCTCCGCTCGGTATTGTTGATGTCGCAGGACATCAGATTGCCCTGAACTTTAGTTCACTGATGTTCGTGCTTCCCATGTCGCTGGCGGCAGCGGTAACCATCCGCGTAGGTTATCGTCTGGGTCAAGGCTCAACGCTGGATGCGCAAACCGCTGCGCGGACCGGGCTTATGGTGGGTGTCTGTATGGCAACCCTGACGGCCATATTCACGGTTTCACTGCGGGAGCAAATCGCCCTGTTGTACAACGACAATCCCGAGGTTGTAACGCTGGCTGCACATTTGATGTTGCTGGCGGCGGTATATCAGATTTCTGACTCTATCCAGGTGATTGGCAGTGGAATTTTGCGTGGTTATAAAGATACGCGTTCCATTTTCTATATCACCTTTACGGCTTACTGGGTGCTGGGCTTGCCAAGCGGCTATATTCTGGCACTGACCGATCTGGTCGTTGAACCTATGGGGCCAGCAGGCTTCTGGATAGGCTTTATTATTGGCCTGACGTCGGCAGCCATTATGATGATGCTGCGTATGCGGTTCCTGCAACGTCTGCCGTCAGCCATCATTCTGCAACGAGCATCCCGCTAATAAAGACAAGGCGCAACCTTCACGGGTTGCGCCTGTGTTTTTACGCAGGCTGGAGCGTTGCGCCGATGCCATCTTGGTCTGGCTGTAATTTCAGAGAGTTACACAGAGTTTGCCGACTGGCATCTGTTATCTCAACGTGTATATCACCGGTAACTTCCCCTTTCACATTGATGAAGTCAGGTGAAATTTCTTTCGCACTGGTTTGCAGGCAAATGGCTCCCTCTCCACGCAGGCGTTTCACTTTCAGTTGCACCTGCGTTGCCGCATCAGTGATCAGCCACAGTTTTCCGCCATTCAGATTGATGTTACCAATACCAAAAGTGACACTGTCACCTTTTACCGTACTGCCGTCGAGAATCAACACACCGCCCTGCTGTACAGTAATCGTTGATTGTTGCAGCTCTGCGCCATAGCCAATAATCATTGAAGCGCCGTCCAGTAATGCAACACTCCCGGTCAGTTCAACCGGTGCACGATCTTCCTCTACGACAAAATTTTCGTCCGCGCTGGTGGGTGACAACAAAATCACTGTCCCACCTTGTATTACCGCGTTTTCCAGCGTACCAGCATGCACTTCAGCCCGACCACCCACATTAACGGACAGGTTTTGCGTCTTACCGGAACTGTAGAGCTGAATACCATCCGTCCCCAGACGATAAATGGATCCATTCTCAACAATAGTGTCAGAGTCTTCACCACCGAGATTATTCATGGTGCCACCAGCAAGCAACGTATCACTGGCTTTCCCCGCCAGCATAAAAACGCCGCCCTGATTAATCTCACAATTGCAGGCTTCCCCACCTGGATACACCAACAATTCACCACCTTCATCTACCACGACCGCTGAGGTTGTCCCATTGACCAACAGGCCGCCCTCTTGATCGAGAATGATTTTTTCCGCGCGATGGCCTTCCAGTACACGCAGGTTACCGCCGTTTTCCAGCAACAAACCGCAGGCATAACCTTTATCAACGCTGAATTCACCTTCGGGATGGCGGCCATTAACCGTAGCGAGAGTAGAGAGACTAATTGCGCCTCCCTCGGACTGAACAATATCTGTGGCAATGGCACCGTCGCTGACCGATAGTGTGCCATTGTTACCGTACTGTGTGCATTTGGCTATCCCACCGGTTGCCACTTTCAACCAGCCAGCCCCCGTGACCACGGTATTTTCGGCTCTTCCGCCAGCTTCAACAATCAACTCGCCTTCAGTAAGTTGCGTCGCGCCAATAACCTCGCCGGTCTTAACAATTTGCACGTTCCCGTCGCTCATCAAGTTTTTCGCATCAGATCCCATGATTTATTCCTTTGCTGCATCTGTGTGCCTTTATTGCTACCTAAGTGTAAAGGCTACGAAGGATTTATCCACGACAGATTTGAGATGGTGGCAAACAACTCTGTTTAAACTCTGATACACGGATTATTGGGTTGTGTCAGATGTAAATGCGATCCTGAATAAAAATCACCCTTGCAAATCAACAAAATATAGCCAATTTGCTTAAAAGCTCTGCAAACGGTCGAAATAGCGCAGAAAATTACGTTTTGCCTCTTGCCACCTTCCCACTCTGCCGCTAATATTCGTCCCCGTTGTCACCTACAACGTTGCGTTCATAGCTCAGTTGGTTAGAGCACCACCTTGACATGGTGGGGGTCGTTGGTTCGAGTCCAATTGAACGCACCATCCTGCGTCCGTAGCTCAGTTGGTTAGAGCACCACCTTGACATGGTGGGGGTCGGTGGTTCGAGTCCACTCGGACGCACCAGATTTTCTTAATCTGGTCTTCTCCTTTTTTCCCTATGTTTCTTCTCTGTATCCAATACGTTAAAAGATTTACACTGTCTTCGTATGCGTTATCAGAAGGAGAATCGCTATGGCAACTTTGTTACAACTTCATTTTTCTTTCAATGGCCCATTTGGCGACGCAATGGCTGAGCAGCTTAAACCTCTTGCTGAGTCGATTAATCAGGAACCTAGTTTTCTGTGGAAGGTATGGACAGAAAGTGAAAAGAACCACGAAGCCGGTGGGATCTACCTTTTTACTGATGAAAAAAGCGCCCTTGCCTATCTGGAAAAACATACTGCCCGACTGAAAAATCTCGGCGTTGAGGAAGTTGTCGCCAAAGTTTTCGATGTCAATGAGCCACTGAGTCAAATCAATCAGGCAAAACTCGCCTGACAGAATTTAATCAAGGGCGGTTAGCGCCCTTTTCATCCCTGTCTGAAATTTCTCAAATTCTAAAAATCTCAACCAAACTTATCTGATAACACTAAATTCGAAAGAATGCGTACAGGTAAGTAACAATGAAAAAAATTGCTATTGTGGGTGCCGGGCCTACGGGGATCTACACCTTATTCTCGCTTCTACAGCAACAAACGCCACTTTCTATTTCTATCTTCGAGCAGGCTGATGAAGCCGGTGTCGGGATGCCATACAGTGATGAGGAAAACTCAAAACTGATGCTGGCAAATATTGCCAGTATTGAAATACCGCCGATTTATTGTACGTATCTCGAATGGCTACAAAAGCAAGAAGCCAGCCATCTCCAACGTTATGGCGTTAAAAAAGAAACTTTGCACGATCGTCAGTTTTTACCGCGAATTCTGCTGGGCGAATATTTCCGCGATCAATTTTTACGATTAGTAGACCAGGCACGACAGCAAAAATTTGCAGTGGCTGTTTATGAATCATGCCAGGTTACCGATCTGCAAATTACAAATGCTGGCGTCATGCTCGCTACAAATCTGGATTTACCCAGCGAGACGTTTGATTTAGTGGTGATCGCAACGGGGCACGTCTGGCCTGATGAAGAAGAAGCAACCAGAACGTATTTTCCCAGCCCGTGGTCAGGCCTGATGGAAGCAAAGGTCGATGCGTGTAACGTGGGTATTATGGGAACATCCTTGAGCGGACTGGATGCGGCAATGGCAGTGGCTATTCAGCATGGTTCGTTCATTGAAGATGATAAACAACACGTCATTTTTCACCGCGATAACGCAAGTGAAAAGCTAAATATTACGTTAATGTCGCGCACAGGTATTTTACCCGAAGCCGATTTCTATTGCCCTATTCCCTACGAGCCCTTACACATCGTCACTGATCAAGCATTAAATGCTGAGATTCAAAAAGGCGAAGAGGGCCTTTTGGATCGGGTATTTAGATTGATAGTAGAGGAAATCAAATTTGCTGATCCAGACTGGAGCCAACGCATAGCCTTAGAAAGCCTGAATGTCGATTCCTTTGCTCAAGCCTGGTTTGCCGAGCGCAAACAACGCGACCCATTCGACTGGGCAGAAAAAAATCTCCAGGAGGTCGAACGCAATAAACGAGAAAATCATACTGTTCCCTGGCGTTATGTCATTCTGCGCCTGCATGAAGCCGTACAGGAAATTGTTCCTCATCTGAATGAACACGACCATAAACGGTTCAGTAAAGGCCTTGCCCGGGTTTTCATCGATAATTATGCGACAATCCCTTCAGAGTCTATTCGTCGACTACTGGCCTTACGTGAAGCGGGAATCATTCATATTCTCGCCCTCGGTGAAGACTACGAAATGGAAATTAATGAGTCGCGCACCGTCCTGAAAACGGAAGACAATAGCTACTCGTTTGACGTTTTTATTGATGCCCGTGGGCAGCGTCCGCTTAAAGTGAAAGATATTCCTTTCCCTGGACTACGCGAACAATTACAGAAAACAGGGGATGAAATCCCTGATGTTGGCGAAGATTATACGTTACAGCAACCCGAAGATATTCGTGGGCGCGTAGCGTTCGGCGCGTTGCCCTGGTTGATGCACGACCAGCCTTTCGTTCAGGGACTTACGGCATGTGCAGAAATTGGAGAGGCGATGGCTCGGGCGGTCGTAAAACCTGCATCCCGTGCTCGTCGGCGTCTTTCGTTTAATCAAATGTAAAGCTATCAGCACTCAACAAACTGATGCTGTTCATTAAGGCGATAGCGGACTCCGGCTCGAATATTGTTTTCACCTTCAATGGCGACGGCGAAGCGAACTCTTTCGCCGTCATGATATGCCAGTGCGGCGCTTCCTCCTGGCCCGAGAATAATTGAGTCGACCACGCCCGTGCTCACTACCGTTGAATTTTCACCGCTGGCAATGATGTGTACATTGTCGCCGCTGTTGGCAATTCTGGCGTTTGCGCCAAAGCTGGCGATTTGCACCAGGTCACCATTACTGGCGACATGACACCGTTCACCCAATGTACAAACGCGTACTCGCATTCCGGTATTCGCAATCCGACTACTATCTCCAGCGCTGCTTATCCGCGAAGAATTACCGGTTACAGCAACCCGTGCGCGTTCACCGGAGCTGCCAATGTGACTGTTAAAGCCGACACTTCCAATCCGCACGCTATAACCCATACTGGCAATTTGCGCGGCATACCCAGCAGTTGCGATTCTGGCATTATCCTCACAACAGCCGATGCGAGCATGATCGTCGCTGCGGGCAAACTGACTGCAAAATGCTCTCTCTCCGGGATCTGTGGCCAGTTTTTGCATAGAAGAAACTTCCTGATGCGCGAAGTTTTCATCCGCCAGCCATTTTTTCCACGCATACTCAACCAGACTCTCCGCCCAGTCCGTATATCCTTCCTCAATCAGTGCATGATGAATATCGGCATAACTACCGCCGCGTGGGAAATGGCGCAGAAACCAGCGATACATCACCGCTCCGATACGCCATTCTCGCAGGTCTGCTCGTGTAATGATCATTCGTTAGTGCCGGTGATAGCCATCGACCATGCTTTTAAAGGTTTCGTGTGGCGTACGCCCCGTGGTGCAAAGATAAAGATGACCGAAGATAAAAAAGAGGCTTATAAATGCCAGAGCAAAATGCGCCTGCAATAACCAGTATCTTACGCCAGGAAACATATCTCCCACGGCTTGCGGATAGAGACACAGCAGCCCCGTCAATAGTAACAACGGCAGCAATCCATACATGACACCAACATAGGCAACCTGCTGTAAGGGATTAAATTTAGACTGGGTTGTTGCCGGGAAAGGATGTTCTTCCCCCTGCATAATGCCAAACAAATAGAATCGCGTTTGTTTTGCCGCTCGCTCCAGCCACCCCTGACGACGAATGCGATAGTGGTGACCATTACCCCCAACGGCATTGATCAGAACAAAGCCGAGCCAGCATGCCAGTAACAAAAATCCGCAAACTTCATGCACCGCAACCAGACTTTTAACCGCAGTTGCGCCCACCAGCGCAAAGTGATTTATCAGCCCACTTGCCAGCAACAATACAAAGAGTAACGCATTCGACCAGTGCCATAATCTGACCGCTTTGCTGTAAAGATAAATCCTCTCACCATGATCGGTGGCTGATTTCTTCACGCCACGAGCACGAAGCAAGGCATGTAGCCCCAGCACCAACCACATCCCAACCAGCAATAGTCCGGCAATGATCAACCACACCGGCCAAAATTGGGGGGTGAACTGTGGCACATAGTTCGCCAACTGGCTCTGAAACTGTTCAGCATGTTGCGACGGGTTCATACATTTTCCTTTTTAATCAAATGTTGACCGAACCGGCGATACAGATGCGGTTTCCCGGCGCCAGGTAGCTGATATTGATAGTATTTATTTTCCTGCAACCACGCCTGAATTTCTGGGCTATCTTCGTGACCAAAGATCAATGCGTGTTCCGGGCAGGCACTGACGCAAATGGGCGGAAAGCCTTTTGCCAGTCGGGTCTCAGCGCAGAAATCACATTTATCTGCCACTTTAGTGACAGGGTTAAGGTAGCGAACCTGGTACGGGCAAGCGCCAATGCAATAACTGCAGCCGATGCACTGCGATTTTTCTACCCGCACGATCCCCTGCTCATCACGCCACGACGCCCCTGTCGGGCAAACGTCGATGCAAGGAGCATCTTCGCAGTGCTGACATGACTGGCGAAAAAAGTGATACTGCGTTCCATTGTCGTTATCGATGACTGGAATGTGTGCTATCGATAAACGGCTTCCCTGAGCGGGGACGTGGTTAGTTTTACGGCATGCGCGGGCGCAGATATTACAGCCATTGCACCGTGACTCGTCATGAATCATGGCATACCGAACTTCCTTTTCTTGCCTCGTATTCGCTAACAGAGAAGACGCAGAACCAGTAAAAAAGATTACTGTTCCCATCCCCAGAACAAATTTGCGTCGAGTGAAGGACATCTGATTATCCCCTAATGCAGTGGCTGCAACTGTCCACCCTATCCATGACATCCCCCTGAAATTTCAGGGGTTCTGAAACTGCTCTACCTCGAACCATTCGCATAAGCCATACGCCTTGCCATAGGTCATAAATCGCTCGCTAAACAAGTACAACACTGCCGTCGATGACTCCACCTGCCGTATATCGGCATATTCAGGTGCAACATCCATCGTGGCGATCGCGGCTTCAATCTGCACTTCCTGGAAGTAATATGGCGCTTGCATCAGCATGGCGACTTTGTAAGGACGAGGATACGTCTGGCACTCAAAACGAACGGCGTGTGCAATGGCGCGACAAATGTCCTGCTCCACAACTTGCAAAGACATCGCCGCGTAGTTTTCACTCATGGCCTGCGTTGAGTAATAGTAATCATCCTGGCTTCCCGTCATACAAGCGATATCCGCGTAGTCTCCGTTCTGCTTAATGTTTTCCAGCAAAACTGACAGTTCCTCTTCTGCAACCGAATAGGGCGGCGAGAGAAACACAGCGCGCGCCACCAGCTGCCCAGCCGCAGAATGCTGGCGAATGAACTCTGCCAGGATTTCAGCCGGTTCTGGTTCGGTTACCGTATCAACGGGGTGACGCATCCCCTGCAACCATTGCCGCTTCGCCTCATCAATTTCGCTGACTTCCGCTAACGGCAATTCATCCTGATGGTTCATCTCTCCCATTCCTTACGCAGGCAGTAGATTGTGTGCTGCCAGATCGGCGGCAATATCTTCCAGCCCCAGACGCTGCAATGTTTCGCGGGTCGGACAACCAAGCTGTGGGTCCCAGCCCATTTCTTTGTAGAACATCGTGAGCGAAGCATGCATATCGTCACGATCCATTTTGTCTGTACCTTCAGTAAAGACCGGGATCTGCGGATCCTTGTCGAATACCCAGGAACAGATAAGATCGTGTTCATTACGCATATCTTTGGTTTGCATCAGTTTTACCGTGTAGGCGCGATGCAACGTAAAGATACGCTCTGCAGCTAAATCTAATTTTTCCTGAGTCATATCTTCGCCAGTGATCGCTTTGAAGAATTTGGCTTCAAGTGCCAGATCGCCCCGGTAATTACGGCTTTTCAGCGGCGAAACGGTCATTGGCCAGACCCAGTTGCACAGGGTGACGGCGTTATGCAAACAGACCCGCAACAGCGACCACTTAGCATATTTAATTTTTGCGTCATTGATCGGTGTGTAGTTTTTGGTTTCATCGTAAGCATCTTCAGAACCAAAAAGCTCTTTCGCCACTTCACGCTGCAGTTTCAATGGCAAGCCGGAACCAATAAAATTGATATGGGTATGCGTCATGCAGTCACGGTTGAACATACAGTTAACAATGGAACCGACTTGCGCTGACGCTTCATTGGCATGGTGAACCGGATAGCCAAACGGCGACCAGAGTTTATTTTTCGCGTAGCCCCAGTACTCTTCACCCAAATTCCAGCGTTCTGCGATGGCATATGAACCATCAGCCAGGTGACTCAACTCACCCACGCGATGCGCCAGACGGTAGTAAAAATCTTTAATAAAGTTAACGTCACCCGCTTCCAGTTGATCCCAGCGAATTTCCGCATACTCTTCAGCAGGCAGAACACGCTTGAACACACCTTTGCTGTAACAATAAGTAAAGTCGCGATGCAACTGCCCGTAGTTACACCATAGGCCGTAGTCATCGAACAAATTCAGACCAACCAGGTTACCAATCACACGACCATCGTCCTTATCTTCAAAATCTTTCGGCCCGTTCGGGAAGATGGTGGTATGGACAAAGTTTGCTACACAAGTGTTACCACCTGTGCTGGGCACGCCAAACTCTTTCACCCGAGGAATATTCATTTGGGTCATACAACGGATCGGGCAAGAGTGGCAGCCACTCATTTTTACTGTGTATTTCTCTGCCGCCGGACCTAAGTCAAAAACGGATTTATAGGTACGAAAGCCGACCGTGTTCTGATTGCCTGGAGGAATTTCCCCCGTTTCAATCGGACCACCTTCAGCCGCGCCCCAAAACAGCCCTTTACGTGCTGTCCAACGTGACTTGGGATCTGAATACTCTGCCCACGATTGCGGCGTACTTGGCACGACATGGTTGTTATTCGCACCGATAAGTTCAGTCATCATGTAATCGTTGAGACGCTTCATCTCCTGAC
Source organism: Escherichia sp. WS1118 (assembly GCF_046487695.1). Lineage (NCBI taxonomy): Bacteria > Pseudomonadati > Pseudomonadota > Gammaproteobacteria > Enterobacterales > Enterobacteriaceae > Escherichia > Escherichia sp. WS1118. The sequence goes on from NZ_JBJQIZ010000005.1 coordinate 143,798, forward strand.
GATCGGCAATGTTGACCCCTTTCGTCCCTTCAACCGCAATCGCTTTCAGGTTTTTCGAACCCATTATTGCGCCAGTTCCCGCACCGCCGCTGTGGTTACGGCTATTCAACATGCCAGAGAGAGGAACAAGGTTTTCCCCAGCCTGACCAATAGCCGTCACACAGGTTTCCGGACTGGTCAAGCGACAAATTTCTTCCGTCGTTGCGCGCGTCCCTTTTCCCCATAAGAAATCGGCTTTTTCAAGGCTAACTTTGTCATCTTTAATCTTCAGCCATACCGGTGATTTCGCTTTCCCTTCGATAATAATGACGTCGTATCCAGCGAATTTCATTTGCGCTGCAAAAAAGCCCCCCATATGGGCATCGACGACTAAATTTCCTTTGGTAAAAGTAGAAAGTGAGGTGATATTTACGCGAGAACTACAGGGGGCACCAGATCCAGTTAATGGGCCGGTAGCAAAAACTAATTTATTCGCTTCATCGAAAGGTTTCGTGCCTGGCGGTACTTCGTCATACATAATTTTGTAGCCGAAGCCCATGCCACCGACAAAACTTTTAAACTTACTGGAATCTTCGAGGGTAATATTTCCTGTCGTGAGATTGACTCTTAATATATTACCTGTCCAACCGTTAGCCATGATTTTTTCCTTTGCAAGATTCACACAGTAATATCTTTCCACTCGATAATTTTTAACGCCCCTGTTGGGCAGGCGTTTGCGCATTCACCGCATAACACACATTTCGAGGATTTTTTACTTTCAGTATTTACGGTGGCCATCATCCACGGGCATGCCGTAGTACAGGCGCTACAGCCAATACAACGTTTATGATCGACGGTAATACAGCCTTCTTTCTGCTGCCAGGTAATCGCACCAATCGGGCAGACGTTCATGCATTGCGGCTCTTTGCATTGACGGCAGGTATCCGCGGTATAGTTGAGATCGCCATACAGGCCGCCGCCAGAGCCAACCCCGTTGTCGCCAAAGAAATAATTGCGATGGATTTTGATACGGGAGAAGAATGTCCCTACTGAGCCATCGTTGAAGTTGGTACAAGAGATTTCACAGCGGTGGCAACCCGTGCATCGCGCACGTTGGGTCACCAGCACCCCTTTGGGTGTATTTATCAACCCTACTGTGCCGCTATCAATATCTTCCTGTTTGCAACCCAAAAGTGACAGTAAAGCAGGGGCAATTGTTAAACCAGCAAGGCCTTTTCCTGATATACGCAAGAATTCTAATCGCGTTAAGCCAATATTTAATAGTGGACGATCAACCGGGTTCATTTATTTCGCATCCTCTTCGCAAACACAGTGCTGACAATTCAGCAGCCTGATATTAGGCACTCAACTAATACGCTGCTGACTCTGTCCTCAGCACCAGATATTTTCCCTAACCCGATAGTGTATGAGAAAAGATTTAACGCTGATAAACTAATCCTTTATGGTTAGGAGAAAAAATAATGTGATTATTCTGGGCTCTTAACATTGATCGTTATCAATTAAAATCACAAAGCAAGAAATTATAAGTGAACTGATATTTATTATCATTTGAAATAAATTTAACTTAACCGACAATTATTTGTGAAGTTCATCGCAGAAAATAAAAATAACTTTATCGCTATAAATTAAAATATACACCGAAATTCGTATAATTTCAGCAGTTGTTATTTAGAATGATTAACTGGACCGCAACTGAACTAACAATATCAGGATGAAGCTTACCGCCTCATCCTGAATGGTCATTTTACCAGTGCGTTAATGACTGTTTCCATCGCCTGCTTTTCCAGCTCACTGCGCTGAATGCGTTTATTGGCTAATGCTGTACGTAATACGCCTGCGATAACAATATGCTTTGGTTCCTGCCCCAGATCGCGCATTTCCAGCACAACTTTACCGACAACTCTGCACATTTCTCGGTACAGTTCATCCTCTTTTGTCCGGTTTCCCATTCTTTATACCTATTTATCATGCCAACTATCAGCATATATCAATCTAACCAACTAAACAAAAATCAAACAAAATCAGACAAATAACGTGATAAATTATTTTAACTGTAGCAATTGAGCGATGATGTATTTATACACCGGATGAACTTTTCACTTATCCTCACACTGACAACCCCGGCACCAGACGTTGCGCAAACAACGAAGTTTTTGCGTAACCTTTTCCCTGGAACGCTGAATCTTTGATAACAATTTATTGTCTTACAAGTTGTATATTTTTTGAAACGCTGTTTTTGTTTTCCTTTTGGATTAATTTCAGCGTATAATGCGCGCCAATTGACTCTTGAATGGTTTCAGCACTTTGGACTGTAGAACTCAACGACTCAAAAACAGGCACTCACGTTGGGCTGAGACACAAGCACACATTCCTCTGCACGCTTTTTCGATGTCACCTATCCTTAGAGCGAGGCACAACCACTTTCGTAATACCGGATTCGCTTTCCGGCAGTGCGCCCAGAAAGCAAGTTTCTCCCATCCTTCTCAACTTAAAGACTAAGACTGTCATGAAAAAGACCAAAATTGTTTGCACCATCGGACCGAAAACCGAATCTGAAGAGATGTTAGCTAAAATGCTGGACGCTGGCATGAACGTTATGCGTCTGAACTTCTCTCATGGTGACTATGCAGAACACGGTCAGCGCATTCAGAATCTGCGCAACGTGATGAGCAAAACTGGTAAAACCGCCGCTATCCTGCTTGATACCAAAGGTCCAGAAATCCGCACCATGAAACTGGAAGGCGGTAACGACGTTTCTCTGAAAGCGGGTCAGACCTTTACTTTCACTACTGATAAATCTGTTATCGGCAACAGCGAAATGGTTGCGGTAACGTATGAAGGTTTCACTACTGACCTGTCTGTTGGCAACACCGTACTGGTTGACGACGGTCTGATCGGTATGGAAGTTACCGCCATTGAAGGTAACAAAGTTATCTGTAAAGTGCTGAACAACGGCGACCTGGGCGAAAACAAAGGTGTGAACCTGCCTGGCGTTTCCATTGCCCTGCCAGCACTGGCTGAAAAAGACAAACAGGACCTGATCTTTGGTTGCGAACAAGGCGTAGACTTTGTTGCTGCTTCCTTTATTCGTAAGCGTTCTGACGTTATCGAAATCCGTGAGCACCTGAAAGCGCACGGCGGCGAAAACATCCACATCATCTCCAAAATCGAAAACCAGGAAGGCCTCAACAACTTCGACGAAATCCTCGAAGCCTCTGACGGCATCATGGTTGCGCGTGGCGACCTGGGTGTAGAAATCCCGGTAGAAGAAGTTATCTTCGCCCAGAAGATGATGATCGAAAAATGTATCCGTGCACGTAAAGTTGTTATCACTGCGACCCAGATGCTGGATTCCATGATCAAAAACCCACGCCCGACTCGCGCAGAAGCCGGTGACGTTGCAAACGCCATCCTCGACGGTACTGACGCAGTGATGCTGTCTGGTGAATCCGCAAAAGGTAAATACCCGCTGGAAGCGGTTTCTATCATGGCGACCATCTGCGAACGTACCGACCGCGTGATGAACAGCCGTCTCGAGTTCAACAATGACAACCGTAAACTGCGTATTACCGAAGCGGTATGCCGTGGTGCCGTTGAAACTGCTGAAAAACTGGATGCCCCGCTGATCGTGGTTGCTACCCAGGGCGGTAAATCTGCTCGCGCAGTACGTAAATACTTCCCGGATGCCACCATCCTGGCACTGACCACCAACGAAAAAACGGCTCATCAGTTGGTACTGAGCAAAGGCGTTGTGCCGCAGCTGGTTAAAGAGATCACTTCTACTGATGATTTCTACCGTCTGGGTAAAGAACTGGCTCTGCAGAGCGGTCTGGCACACAAAGGTGACGTCGTAGTTATGGTTTCTGGTGCACTGGTACCGAGCGGCACTACTAACACCGCATCTGTTCACGTCCTGTAATATTGCTTTTGTGAATTAATTTGTATATCGAAGCGCCCTGATGGGCGCTTTTTTTATTTAATCGATAACCAGAAGCAATAAAAAATCAAATCGGATTTCACTATATAATCTCACTTTATCTAAGATGAATCCGATGGAAGCATCCTGTTTTCTCTCAATTTTTTTATCTAAAACCCAGCGTTCGATGCTTCTTTGAGCGAACGATCAAAAATAAGTGCCTTCCCATCAAAAAAATATTCTCAACATAAAAAACTTTGTGTAATACTTGTAACGCTACATGGAGATTAACTCAATCTAGAGGGTATTAATAATGAAAGCTACTAAACTGGTACTGGGCGCGGTAATCCTGGGTTCTACTCTGCTGGCAGGTTGCTCCAGCAACGCTAAAATCGATCAGCTGTCTTCTGACGTTCAGACTCTGAACGCTAAAGTTGACCAGCTGAGCAACGACGTGAACGCAATGCGTTCCGACGTTCAGGCTGCTAAAGATGACGCAGCTCGTGCTAACCAGCGTCTGGACAACATGGCTACTAAATACCGCAAGTAATAGTACCTGTGAAGTGAAAAATGGCGCACACTGTGCGCCATTTTTTTTGCCTGCTATTCACCGCTACTGCGTCGCGCGTAACATATTCCCTTGCTCTGGTTCACCATTCTGCGCTGACTCTACTGAAGGCGCATTGCTGGCTGCGGGAGTTGCTCCACTGCTCACCGCAACCGGATACCCTGCCCGACGATACAACGCTTTATCGACTAATTTCTGATCTACAGCCTTATTGTCTTTAAATTGCGTAAAGCCTGCTGGCAGCGTGTACGGCATTGTCTGAACGTTCTGCTGTTCTTCTGCCGATAGTGGTCGATGTACTTCAACATAACGCATCCCGTTAGGTTCCACGGAATATTTCACCGGCTCGTTGATCACTTTCACCGGCGTTCCCGTCCGCACGCTGGAGAATAAAGCTTTAATATCCGGTGCATTCATGCGAATACAGCCCGAACTGACGCGCAAACCGACGCTGTCCGGCGCACTGGTGCCATGAATGAGGTATTCGCCATTACCATGCGCGAGGCGCAGTGCGTAACGTCCTAGTGGGTTATTGGGCCCGGCAGGAACGACTGGTGGTAATTTAATGCCACGTTCCAGCGAACGTTGACGAATGCCCGCCGTAGGCGTCCAGGTTGGGTTAGGGATTTTCTGCCCCACACGCGTTTCCATCACCGGCGTTTCCAGCCCCTGCAAACCAATACCTATCGGATAAACCTGCACGATATTTTCTCCCGGCGGATAATTATAAAGGCGCAGCTCTGCAAGGTTTACAATAATCCCCTGACGCGGCGCATCAGGTAATAATAGTTGTGAAGGAATAGTTATCGTCGTACCGGGTTTTGGCACCGGGGCGATAGTGTTATTGGCTTCAAGGATCAACATTGCCGCAGTATCAAAACGTCGGGCGATGGCCTGAAGGTTTTTATCCCCTTCTTGCACCGTATACGTTTGATTTTGCCCAACCAGTCGACTGCCGGTTGGTGGTAGCGGATAATCAACCGCCCAGGCAGCCTGGATGGCGCTAAAAGCGCCGATAAGCGTGAGTGTAAGCAAAGACGCGCGTTTCATTGTAAACCTCCTGTATTTGCCGGAGACTCACGCTGAAACGTCGGATGGCGCTTATGTTCACCTGAAACCAAAACACTCCTGTGCAGGCCAGTGTAAACATTGACCACCCGGCAATGTGAGCCAACCGGATGAAAGCTGTCCCTTTAGTTTAGCTAAGTGCAGCGGCTTTGGCGCGAATTGCGCGAATCATCGCTTCCAGACCTTGTGAGCGTGATGGGGTGAGATGTTGGGTGAGCGCCATTTTTTCAAACCACGGGCGCACATCGAAATTGACAATATCCTGCGGCGTCATTTGATCGTAAAGAATAAAGACGACCGCAATAAGCCCTTTTACAATGGCCGCATCGCTGTCGCCCTGTAATTCAATAATTCCCTGCGCATTTTGACGCATCACAATCCACACCTGACTCTGGCAGCCCTGGATGCTATTTTGCGGGCTTTTGTCTTCGTCACGTAATTCTGGCAGACGCTGACCCAACTCAATAATGTAGAGATATTTCTCTTCCCAGTTGGCGCAGCGTAAAAAATTACGCAGCAATTTTTCTTTATCCGGCAATAAAGCCATAGTGCCTCCCTGTTATCCCAGCAGACGGTGAATACGTTGCAGGCCGGTCACCAGACGATCCACTTCTTCATGGGTGTTATACATGGCCAGCGATGCCCGACACATCGCAGGGACGTTGTAATAGGCCATTAATGGCATTGCGCAGTGATGTCCGGTACGCACAGCAATGCCGTAATTATCGAGAAAACTGCCAACATCATAGGCGTGGTGTTTACCGAGATTAAAAGCAATAACGCCAAGCCTGTTTTGTGGGCCATAGAGAGTGAGATCCGGTACAGATTCCAACTGTGATAACGCGTAATGCATCAGATTCTGTTCATACTCGGCTATGTTATTAAGCCCCAGCGCCGAAACATACTCCAGCGCCGCGCCAAGACCAATGATGCCTCCGGTATTGGGTGTACCGGCTTCAAACCGCCATGGTGCTTTGGTCCAGGTAGTGCCTTCACTCAGGCTGACGGTGGCGATCATAGAACCGCCCCCTTCCCACGGCGGCATCTCCTGCAACAAGGCTTCTTTGACATAAAGAATGCCAATTCCGGTAGGGCCATACAGTTTATGCCCGGAGAACACGTAAAAATCGCAATCCAGCGCCTGAACATCCACCGGATGATGCATCACCGCCTGAGCGCCATCCACCAGCACTTTTGCGCCATGTTGATGCGCAAGTGTGATCATCTCCGCCAGCGGATTTTCTGTCCCAAGCACGTTGGAGACATGAGTAATTGCCAGCAGACGAGTTTTCTCATCAAACAGCGTAGGCAGCGTCTCCAGTTGCAGAGTACCGTCGGGGTTGAGCGGGATCACACGCAGCTCTGCGCCAACGCGTGCACAAAGCATCTGCCAGGGGACAATGTTAGCGTGGTGCTCCATCTGACTGATGATGATGTTATCGCCCGCCCGCACATTGCTGTTACCCCAGCTATTGGCGACCAGATTGATCCCTTCCGTCGTGCCGCGGACGAACACCAGCTCTTCCGCCGAACGGGCATTAATAAACAGCGATGCCCGCTTGCGCACGTTCTCCATTTTCTCGGTCGCCTGGGCGCTTAAGGTATGAATACCGCGATGCACCGCCGCGTAGCCATGACGATAAAACTCGGCCTCGGCGTCAATCACCTGGCTCGGTTTCTGTGCACTGGCGGCGCTGTCGAGATAAGCCAGCGGCAAACCGTTTACCTCACGCGAAAGCACCGGAAAGTCGGCCCGCACTTTGTCGACGGAATAAGTCATCTTGCACCTCCTGGCAGCCGTTGACCGATTCGGGCCAGCACCTGCTGTTTAAGCCCCTCATCACGCAGTGCTTCCGTCAGTTCGGCAGCGAAGGCGTAAATGATCATCTGCTGGGCATCCTGCTGATTGATCCCGCGCGAGCGCAGATAGAACATCTGTTCATCATCAATACGCCCCACCGTCGCGCCGTGGCTGCATTTCACATCATCTGCATAGATTTCCAGCTGCGGTTTCGTATCCACCTCCGCCAGTTTGCCCATCAGCAGATTATTGTTGGTCATCTGACCATCCGTTTTGATGGCGTGCTGCGCGACGTTGATCAGACCGTTAAACACCGCACGGCCTTTGTCGCTGACGATAGTTTTGTGCAACTGTCGGCTGTTACAAAAACCTTTATTATGTTCCAGCCAGGTACGGGTATCACACACCTCGTTTTTCACCGGCATCGCCAGGCTATTGATCCGCAGCGTGCTGTTTTCGCCATTGAGTTGCGTACTGGTGTTGTGTCGTAACACTGCGCCACCCAGCAGGAAACTGTGGCTAAATGCGGTGGCATCGTCAGCCAGCAACAAATCGTTATGGGCAAAGTGGTGACTGACCGGGTTTTCAAACGCCAGCTTGATATGCTGCAAGTGGGCGTTCGCTGCGACGTTGATAGTGAACCGTGCGCCGGTGAAGTGACGAGCATCATTAAGGCTGACAAAATGTTCGATCACCGTTGCTTCGGCACCTTCCGCCAGATCCAGATGATGTCGGTAATGGGCAGTATTCACCTCTTCACCTGCCACGCCCTGGGTGATATGCATTAACAGCAATGGCTTTGCCGGTCGTTGACCGCGCTTCACGGCGATATGCGTCACGCTTTGTGCCAGGCTTTCCGTCAAATGCAGAAACACTTCCGCCTGAATAGCGTCGGGTAACCCCTGACAGTCGTCGTTAATGCTCACTTCATATCCGCTGCCTTCAGTTGCATCGCTCAGCGCGGGCACGTAACGTCCATCGACAAACACCAGCCGCACGGCGTCTAACGTTAACGCTAAGGCATCTCGCTGCTGTGGGGATATCTCTCCCGCAATGCAGACAAACTGGCTATTGGTCAGCCCTTCCAGCGGCGTATATTTCCAGTTTTCATGTTTCCGTGTCGGCAGTCCGGTACGCAGCAATTGTTGTAAATGCTGCTGTGCCTGCGGGGAGCGTTTCGCCCCTTCAGCTTCAAACAAATGATGCCACTGTTGCAGTGCGTTACTGCTGTTCGGTAAGCCAGCCATAACCCTGCTCCTCCAGTTGTTTGACCAACGTGAAATCGCCGGATTTCACAATTCGTCCCTGATACAGCACATGGACGTAATCAGGCTTGATGTAGTCGAGAATGCGTTGGTAGTGCGTAACAATGATGAATGAACGCTTGCCGTCACGCAGCGAGTTCACGCCATCGGCAACCACTTTTAATGCGTCAATATCCAGCCCGGAGTCTGACTCATCAAGAATGCATAACTCCGGTTCCAGCACCGCCATTTGCAAAATATCGTTGCGCTTTTTCTCGCCGCCGGAAAAACCAACGTTTACCGAACGGGTTAATAAATCTTCCGGCATCTTCAGGAGAGCGATTTTCTCTTCCATCAAATCCTGAAAATCAAAGCGGTCGAGCGTTTCCTGCCCGCGATAGCTGCGCACCGCATTAAGTGCCGTTTGCAGGAAAAACTGGTTACTGACGCCGGGAATTTCCACCGGATACTGGAAGGCCATAAAGATGCCTTCACCTGCACGATCTTCCGGCGACAGCGCAAGCAAATCTTTGCCTTTAAACTCAACCGTGCCGCTCGTCACTTCATAATCTTCTCGCCCGGCAAGCGTTGCCGATAAGGTACTTTTGCCCGAACCATTGGGCCCCATAATGGCGTGAACTTCGCCGGGACGAACGTCGAGGCTTAATCCACGCAGGATAGCTTTATCTTCCACGCTGACGTGTAAATCTTTAATACTTAACATGTTTATTCCTTATCCGACGCTGTGTTCAAGACTGATGGCGAGGAGTTTTTGTGCTTCAACGGCAAATTCCAGCGGCAGTTCCGAGAACACGTCTTTGCAAAAACCGTTAACAATCATCGAGATGGCATCTTCTTCGCTGATCCCGCGTTGCAGGCAGTAAAACAGTTGATCTTCACCAATACGTGATGTCGTTGCCTCGTGCTCCAGCTGAGCGCTGTTATTGCGACATTCGACATACGGGAAGGTATGCGCCCCACAATTAGCGCCAATCAGCATTGAATCGCACTGAGTGAAATTGCGCGCATTGGTTGCCGTCGGCATGATTTTCACTAAGCCGCGATAACTGTTCTGACTATGTCCGGCAGAGATCCCTTTCGAGATAATGGTCGATTTGGTGTTTTTACCGATGTGGATCATCTTGGTGCCGGTATCCGCTTGCTGATGACCGCTGGTCAGCGCCACTGAGTAAAACTCACCAATGGAGTTATCGCCGCGCAAAATGCAGCTGGGATATTTCCACGTAATCGCTGAGCCGGTTTCTGATTGCGTCCATGACATTTTGCTGTTTTCGCCTTCGCACAAAGCACGCTTGGTGACGAAGTTGAGAATACCGCCGGTGTTGTTATCGCCAGGGAACCAGTTTTGTACCGTGGAATATTTCACCTCGGCGTTTTTATGGATGATGACTTCCACCACCGCCGCGTGTAACTGATAGCTGTCACGCACCGGAGCGGAACAGCCTTCAATGTAGCTAACGTAGCTGTCTTCGTCGGCCACCAGAATGGTGCGCTCAAACTGCCCGGTTTTTTCCGCGTTAATGCGAAAATAGGTGGAAAGTTCCATCGGGCAACGCACGCCTTTAGGCACATAAATAAACGTACCGTCAGAGGCTACCGCCGCATTAAGTGCGGCAAAGAAGTTGTCATTCCCCGGCACCACGGTGCCGAGATATTTACGCACCAGTTCCGGGTGATCGTGGATCGCCTCGCCAAAGGAACAAAAAATAATTCCCTGCTCCGCCAGTTTTTTGCGATAAGTAGTGGCAACCGAAACAGAGTCGAAAATGGCATCCACTGCCACCTCTTTGCCTTCCCGCACGGGAACGCCCAACTGCTCAAACGCCGCCTCCACCTCTTTACTTAAAAAGGCGTTCGCGCCAGTTTGCTGCACCGCGCCGGGTTCAGACGCGCAGTTGTCGTCACAATTACCGCACGATGGTGCCGAGTAGTAGCTGTAATCCTGATAATTCAGCTTGTCGTAGTGCGCTTTCAACCAGTGCGGTTCTTCCATCTCCAGCCATGCGTGATAGGCGTTGAGACGAAACTCCAGCATCCACTCCGGCTCATTACGCTTCGCCGAAATTGCGCGCACCACCTCTTCGTTTATCCCCTTTGCCAGCTCATCGGTGGCTAACTGGGTGAAGAATCCTTCTTTATAATTCAGCGGGCCGCCGGTCCAGGTTTTGACATCGTCAGTTGCTTCAGTATTACGAGACATAGTACCGCCTATACCCCAAAGCTTTCGCCACAGCCACATTCATTCTGGGCTTTAGGGTTGTGAAATTTGAATATCTGATTAAGTCCTTCACGAACGAAATCGACTTCCGTGCCATCAATAAAAGGCATCGCTTGCAGCGGGACAAACAGCTTCGCGCCGTCGTGTTCAAACAGCAGATCGTCTTTGTCCGGCTCGCTAACACTGTCGAGCACATAGCCAAAGCCCGCGCAGCCCGTTTGCTTAACGCCTAAGCGCACGCCGATCATACCAGGCTGCTTTGCCACCAGTTCGCGGATGTGTATCGCCGCTGCGGGTGTCAGCGTTAAGCCTTGCCAGGCGAAATCCTGTGGATTAAAGGTTCCTGAATGCATGTCCATCGATTTACCTCACTTCATCGCTTTCAGCGTATAACAGCATGTTAGTGATAATGATTATCAGTTCAACCCAGCAAACGCAGGGGCTTTAGCGTAAAACATGCTTTTTACCTGCTTTTAATAAGCATAGACCCTGATGTGTGGGTTAACAGGCACGCTAAGAATTAGGTATCTCATTGTTAGATAATGATTATTATCTAAGGAGCATTAAGGCTGTGATGAAAAAGAAAAAGTTGTATTGAAAATGACTATTTAAGAGATAGGTAAAAAAGTGCAGCGTTCAGAAATAAGAAAACCCTTAAGTCTGTGCGACACAGGCTTAAGGGTTTCTACCCCATCCGGCGCTTATCTCCGGCACTCTCAGTGGCTTAGCTCTTGAAGGGGCGATAAGGATAATCTCATAAAGCTAACCCACTGTTTTAACACAAACTGCGATTTGTATTATTTTTGAACGTTATCAGGCGGGTAGATAGGCTGTATTAAAAAGGCCCTCGAACCTGGACGAAGATTAATCCAGGCCGATTTGGCGAACTCGCGACATTAAATCAGGATCAATGCACGCCCAGACGCCAGGCGAAGTAGATTTCTTCTTTTAATTCAGCAGAAGAGAGAGTAAGCAGGTCAGCAAATTCAAGTTCTAATTGTTTCAGACGCTTGAGATATTGGGCAGGTGAAAGATTGCTTTGGTCACGGCGTAAAAATTCAATGGCCAGTTGGGTGGGATCAAGTTGAGTAGACATAGCATCCTCGCTTTTAGACAAGACCTGCACAGTATACCACCGTTTACTGTGCAGATAATAACCAAAAGCAATATGCGTCACACTTTTCTGGTGACAACGTCACAAAATAGCGGTCGTCAATCGTGACGAACAGCACAAACGCCCTTTCTCATCGAAGATTTCAATCTGCCAGACCTGGTGACGCGAACCGAGATGCAACGGTTTGCATACGCCGCGCACCCGCCCTTCTCGTGCCGAGCGGACGTGGTTAGCATTGATTTCCAGACCAACCACCTTTTGCTCACCTTCGGTACATAAATAACCGGCAACGGAACCGATACTTTCGGCCAGTACCACGGATGCCCCTCCATGCAGCAACCCGAAAGGCTGCTTTGTCCGCGAGTCTACTGGCATTGTCGCTTCAAGGGTGTCATCACCAATATGTTCAAAGCGAATATCCAGCAATCCCACCATGTTTCCTTCCCCCATAGCATTCAGTGCTTCCAGGGTGATTTTTCGTTTCCATATCATTTAATAATCTCCAGTAAAGCCTGCACAGGATGGCGTACCCCTGTGCCTTCAACCCGTTTTACCTGACTACGGCAGGAATATCCGGTCGCCAGACAGCGGTTACGCGGTAGTCGCTGCATCGCCTGATGCCAGGATAACTCATAGATCCCGAGCGAATTTTTATGGTTTTTCGCTTCATGTCCGTAAGTCCCTGCCATGCCGCAGCAACCCACGCTGACATTTTCCAGTTTCGCGCCAAAACGGGCAAATATCGCGGCCCATTGTGCTGGCGCGCCCGGCAAGGCGGTAACTTCGGTACAGTGACCAAAGAAATACCATGATTCACCGCTGACTGTAGCCACTGGCTGTGACTCAAGTGCGCTTGCCAGCCATTCATTCGCCAGTAAGACGTTAAACTCGCCACGTTCTTCGCCCAGTGCCAGTTTATATTCATCGCGATAACAAAGTACCAGCGCCGGATCGACGCCCACCATTGGCATCCCCAGCTTCGCCATACGGTTGAGGAAATCCGCCGTCTTTTTCGCCGTCTTCGCAAAACGATTAAGAAAGCCTTTGATATGCTGGGCTTTGCCATTTGGCGAAAATGGCAGTAACACAGGCTGGAAACCTAATTTTTCGACCAGACGGACAAAATCCGCCACCACTTGCGCATCGTAATAGCTGGTAAAGGGGTCCTGCACCACCAACACCGTGCGCGCTTTCTGCTCTGCATTGAGAGCTTCAAGCTGTTCCAGCGTCATATTCGCCGAGCGATGCCCCACCATTTGTTGTTGCAGCGAGGGGACCGACAGCAGCGGCAAATCAACCATGCCAATATGTTTTTCCGAGAGTTTGCGCACCAGCGGCTGGTTAATGAAGAAGTTAAAGGTTTTCGGCGCGCGTGCCATCAGCGGTGCGTAGCTCTCGACCGTAGCGACAAGGTGGTCGCGCAGAGGGCGTAAATAACGGGTGTGATAGAGCTGCAGAAAACGAGAGCGAAACTCCGGCACATCAATTTTGATGGGGCACTGGGTCGAACAAGCTTTACAGGCCAGACAGCCCGACATCGCCTCTTTGACTTCGTGTGAGAAGTCATATTCGCCTTTATTCGCATGCCAGCTATTGCGCGTGCGGGCAATTAACGTCCGCAAACTGACGCCGGATTCAGGCAGTTCTTGTTCCAGTTTGAGTGGGTCAACGCCGCGATCCGCCAACAAACGCAGCCATTCACGCACCAGCGTTGCGCGCCCTTTCGGTGAATGAATCCGGTTCTGGGTGATCTTCATCGACGGACACATCGGACTACGAGCATCAAAGTTGAAGCATAAACCGTTGCCGTTACACTCCATTGCACCGCGCCACTGCTGGCGTACCGCAATGGGGATCTGCCGATCGAATGTACCGCGCTTCACCGCGTCCACTTTCATCATCGGCGCATCGAGACCTTCTGGCGGGCAAATCTTCCCTGGGTTGAGTCGGTTATGCGGGTCAAATGCCGCTTTCACTTTGCGCAGTTCTGCAAAAAGTTCCTCACCGAAAAACGCCGGGCTGTATTCAGCGCGAAAACCTTTGCCGTGCTCGCCCCACAACAAACCACCGTATTTCGCAGTCAGCGCCACCACGTCATCAGAGATTTGCTTCATCAAAATCTCTTGTTGCGGATCGCACATATCCAGTGCCGGACGGACGTGCAAGACACCTGCGTCGACGTGACCGAACATACCGTAGCTTAAGCCGTGGCTGTCGAGCAGCGCGCGAAATTCAGCAATATAATCCGCCAGGTGTTCCGGCGGTACGCAGGTATCCTCAGCAAACGGAATTGGCTTAGCAGCACCTTTGGCATTGCCAAGCAGACCAACGGCTTTTTTGCGCATCGCATAGATACGTTCAACACCCGCCAGCTCGCGGCACACCTGCCAGCCGATCACTCCTGCCTGTTGGCTGGCAATCAGCTCATCAAGCCGCACACAGAGTGCATTAACTCGCTCGTCAATCAGTGCCTCATCATCACCGGCAAATTCCACAATGTTCAGCCCGAGCATCTCTTTATCAGGCACATCGGTAATCAACTCGCTGACGGAATGCCAGACAATATCTTCCCGCGCCAGATTCAGCACTTTTGAGTCCACCGTCTCTACCGAAAGCGCCCGCGCCTCAACCATAAACGGCGCGTTACGCAGCGCGGAGTCAAAAGAGTCATATTTGACGTTCACCAGACGGCGTACTTTAGGCAAGCGCGTAATATCCAGTCGCGCTTCGGTAATAAAGGCCAGCGTCCCTTCTGAACCCGTCAGAATGCGCGTCAGGTCGAACTCGGTCATCTCATCGTTAAAGACATGACGCAGATCGTAACCGGTAAGAAAGCGGTTAAGCTTGGGGAAGTTGTCGATGATTAACTGGCGTTGCTGACGGCAACGTTGATAAACCGTGTTATAAATTCGCCCGATTGTGGTATTGGATTTACCCAGCGTTTCCGCCAGTTCGACGGGTAAAGGTTGCGTATCGAGAATATCGCCCCCCAACAACACCGCGCGTACGCCAAGTACGTGATCTGACGTTTTGCCATAGACCAGCGATCCCTGACCGGATGCATCGGTATTGATCATCCCGCCGAGCGTTGCCCGGTTACTGGTCGAAAGTTCTGGCGCAAAAAAGTAGCCAAAGGGTTTCAGGTACTGATTGAGTTGGTCTTTAATCACCCCGGCCTCAACGCGCACCCAGCCCTCTTCAGGGTTAATTTCGATGATGCGGTTCATATGGCGGGACATGTCAACAATAATCCCCTGGTTGAGCGCCTGACCGTTAGTGCCGGTGCCGCCGCCGCGGGGGGTAAAGATCAACGATGAATAGCGTTCCTGCGCGGCAAGACGGGCGATCAGCGCTACATCTGCGGTTGAACGCGGAAATACCACCGCATCGGGGAGAAGTTGGTAAATACTGTTGTCAGTCGACATTGTCAGACGATCGGCATAACTTGTCGCCGTATCGCCGGTAAAACCCTGTTGCTCCAGCTCTTGCAAAAAATTAAGCACCAGTTGAACGACGCCGGGTGCCTGGGAAATCTGTGGAATCATTCTATTGACCCTTTCCTGCGGTCTGTGATGAGAGATTAATCGTTTGCGTGTTGCCTGAGTTGTTGTACCACATTTTTTTCTTACACGCCCATCAGAATTAAGGGCAGAATCGACCTGTTAAAAACCGCTGAAATTGCTCATCATTATGCAGGTGAGTTTCGCGTGTTCACGTCGCGTCGACGATTTGACGCACAAAAAAGGTGAAAAGTAGTTATGGTAAATGTTCGTCAGCCCAGGGATGTCGCACAAATTCTGCTTTCGGTGCTGTTTTTAGCCATCATGATTGTGGCATGTCTGTGGATTGTACAACCCTTTATTCTCGGCTTTGCATGGGCCGGTACAGTGGTTATCGCCACCTGGCCGGTATTGTTACGTTTGCAAAAGATCATGTTTGGTCGCCGCTCTCTCGCCGTTCTGGTGATGACGCTGTTATTAGTGATGGTGTTTATCATCCCTATTGCTTTGCTGGTTAACAGTATCGTCGACGGCAGCGGCCCGCTAATTAAAGCCATTTCCAGTGGTGACATGACGTTACCCGATCTGGCGTGGCTTAATACCATTCCGGTGATTGGCGCGAAGCTATATGCAGGCTGGCACAATTTGCTGGATATGGGGGGGACGGCGATCATGGCGAAAGTCCGTCCTTATATTGGCACCACCACCACCTGGTTCGTTGGGCAGGCGGCGCATATCGGGCGCTTTATGGTGCATTGTGCGCTGATGCTTCTCTTCAGCGCCCTGCTGTACTGGCGCGGTGAACGGGTGGCACAAGGCATTCGCCATTTTGCAACCCGTCTGGCAGGCGTTCGCGGAGATGCCGCCGTGCTGCTGGCGGCACAGGCTATCCGCGCGGTGGCGCTGGGTGTGGTGGTGACGGCGTTAGTACAGGCAGTGCTTGGCGGTATCGGCCTCGCCGTATCCGGCGTACCTTATGCAACTTTGCTAACGGTGTTAATGATCCTCTCCTGCCTTGTCCAGCTTGGACCGTTGCCGGTACTGATTCCGGCGATTATCTGGCTCTACTGGACTGGCGATACCACCTGGGGAACGGTATTGTTAGTTTGGAGCGGTGTGGTTGGCACGCTCGATAACGTCATCCGCCCAATGTTAATTCGCATGGGTGCCGATTTACCGCTGATCCTGATCCTCTCTGGCGTTATTGGTGGTTTGATTGCTTTCGGGATGATCGGTCTGTTTATTGGTCCGGTTCTGTTAGCCGTTTCCTGGCGTCTTTTTGCCGCGTGGGTGGAAGAAGTCCCACCGCCGACGGACCAACCGGAAGAAATTCTCGAAGAACTTGGCGAAATCGAGAAATCGAATAAGTAATTTCTCATCAGGCGGCTCTGCCGCCTGATTGTTAACCCCTGCTAATTGATATTTGCTTGCTCTTCCCCATATTTTCCTGCTTACCGCTATTCAGCTGGTAGTACCTGTCGCAAATTCTTTACAGTTTTTAAACTAATGAGACGAATCTGATCGACGCAAAAAGTCCGTATGCCTACTATTAGCTCACGGTTATAAATCAACATATTGATTTATAAGCATGGAAATCCCCTGAGTGAAACAACGAATTGCTGTGTGTAGTCTTTGCCCATCTCCCACGATGGGCTTTTTTTTAACATTTTTCCGCTTCGCTACCTCGCCCCTCACTCTTTCCAATAATGTTGCACAAGATACTGTGACTCTCTTCAAGCCGTCAGCAGGCTGATAATGTTATTTATATTTTATTGTTTATTTCATGCAGCCATTACACGATGAACGCTTATGAACTCCAGGCACTTCGCCATATTTTTGCCATGACTATTGATGAATGCGCGACCTGGATTGCCCAGACCGGTAACAGTGAAAGCTGGCGTCAGTGGGAAAATGGCAAATGCGCCATTCCTGATTGTGTAGTCGAGCAACTGTTGGCTATGCGTCAGCAACGAAAAAAACATCTTCATGCCATCATAGAGAAAATAAATAACCGCATCGGCAACAACACCATGCGTTTTTTCCCCGACTTAACCGCGTTTCAACAAGTCTACCCTGATGGCAATTTTATTGACTGGAAGATCTATCAATCGGTAGCCGCTGAATTATATGCACACGATCTGGAGCGGCTTTGTTAATTTCTCCACAGAAAGGAATTGTCGTTGTTACAACAATAATGAACGGATACTGACACAACATCGCTACACTTTTTAAAGCACCTTTGCTAAGTAGAACCTATGAAAAATCCCTATTACCCTACCGCACTTGGGTTGTATTTTAATTACCTGGTGCATGGTATGGGCGTCATTTTGATGAGCCTGAATATGGCCTCGCTGGAGACGCTTTGGCAAACTAATGCCGCGGGCGTCTCGATAGTTATCTCATCACTGGGCATTGGTCGATTAAGTGTCTTGCTTTTTGCAGGATTATTATCCGATCGCTTTGGTCGCCGCCCTTTTATCATGCTCGGGATGTGCTGCTATATGGCCTTCTTTTTTGGCATCCTGCACACCAATAACATCATTATCGCTTATGTTTTTGGCTTTCTGGCGGGAATGGCAAACAGTTTTCTCGATGCAGGCACCTATCCCAGTTTGATGGAAGCTTTTCCACGCTCACCGGGTACAGCCAATATTTTAATTAAAGCATTTGTTTCCAGCGGACAGTTTTTATTACCGCTAATTATCAGCCTGTTAGTGTGGGCTGAACTGTGGTTCGGTTGGTCCTTTATGATTGCCGCAGGCATTATGTTTATTAACGCTCTGTTTTTATACCGTTGTACGTTCCCACCCCATCCGGGTCGTCACTTACCTGTCATAAAGAAAACCACCAGCTCTACGGAACATCGCTGTTCAATTATCGATTTAGCCAGTTATTCCCTATATGGCTATATCTCAATGGCAACGTTTTATCTGGTTAGCCAGTGGCTGGCACAATACGGACAATTTGTCGCTGGCATGTCATACACCATGTCGATCAAATTACTCAGTATCTACACCGTGGGTTCGCTGCTGTGTGTATTTATTACTGCTCCACTCATTCGTAATACCGTTCGCCCAACAACATTACTGATGCTGTACACCTTTATCTCATTTATCGCCCTGCTCACCGTCTGCCTGCATCCCACATTTTATGTGGTGATAATATTTGCTTTCGTCATCGGTTTTACCTCCGCAGGCGGTGTTGTACAAATTGGCCTGACGTTAATGGCGGAACGTTTTCCCTACGCTAAAGGAAAAGCAACGGGGATCTATTACAGTGCGGGCAGCATTGCAACATTTACCATTCCGTTGATTACGGCTCATCTTTCGCAAAGAAGTATTGCCGATATTATGTGGTTCGATACCGCCATCGCTGCTATCGGCTTTATACTGGCACTGTTTATTGGCTTACGCAGTCGCAAAGAAACGCGGCATCACACGCTAAAGGAAAATATCGCTCCGGGTGGGTAATGCAATATTCTTTTCAGGTTATGCAAGATCTTACGGATAAATAACTCTTTCTGCGCTAACTAAGGAAAATCGCGATCAAAAACAAACTATGACATGCAATATTCCTGGAAACATAAACTTTATGCCATGTACCCAGGGAAAATCATCTTCAGTATAGTAATTATGTAAACCGTCGGAGAACAATACGTACGGTAACGAAATTATCTTTCAGCAAGGAGCTGTGAAAATGTCTCAAAATAAGGCTTTCAGCACGCCATTTATCCTGGCTGTTCTTTGTATTTACTTCAGCTATTTCCTGCACGGCATTAGTGTTATTACGCTTGCCCAAAACATGACATCTTTGGCAGAAAAGTTTTCCACTGACAACGCGGGCATTGCCTATTTAATTTCCGGTATCGGATTGGGGCGATTGATCAGTATTTTATTCTTCGGAGTGATCTCCGATAAGTTTGGTCGTCGGGCGGTGATATTAATGGCAGTAATAATGTATCTGCTATTCTTCTTTGGTATTCCTGCTTGCCCGAATTTAACTCTCGCCTACTGTCTGGCAGTGTGCGTAGGTATCGCTAACTCAGCGCTGGATACGGGTGGCTACCCCGCGCTTATGGAATGCTTTCCGAAAGCCTCTGGTTCGGCGGTCATACTGGTTAAAGCGATGGTGTCATTCGGGCAAATGTTCTACCCAATGCTGGTGAGCTATATGTTGCTCAATAACATCTGGTACGGCTATGGGCTGATTATTCCGGGTATTCTGTTTGTACTGATCACGCTGATGCTGTTGAAAAGCAAATTCCCCAGCCAGTTGGTGGACGCCAGCGTAGCTAATGAATTACCGCAAATGAACAGCAAACCGTTAGTCTGGCTGGAAGGTGTTTCATCAGTACTGTTCGGTGTAGCCGCATTCTCGACCTTTTATGTGATTGTGGTGTGGATGCCCAAATATGCGATGGCTTTTGCTGGTATGTCAGAAGCTGAGGCATTAAAAACCATCTCTTATTACAGTATGGGTTCGCTGGTCTGTGTCTTTATTTTTGCCGCACTGCTGAAAAAAATGGTCCGGCCCATCTGGGCTAATGTATTTAACTCTGCACTGGCAACAATAACAGCTGCCATTATCTACCTGTACCCTTCTCCATTGGTGTGTAATGCCGGAGCCTTTGTTATCGGTTTCTCAGCAGCTGGCGGCATTTTACAGCTCGGCGTTTCGGTCATGTCAGAGTTTTTCCCCAAAAGCAAAGCCAAAGTCACCAGTATATATATGATGATGGGTGGACTGGCTAACTTTGTTATTCCGCTGATTACCGGTTATCTGTCGAACATCGGCCTGCAATATATCATTGTTCTCGATTTTACTTTCGCGCTGCTGGCCCTGATTACCGCAATTATTGTTTTTATCCGCTATTACCGCGTTTTCATTATTCCTGAAAATGATGTGCGGTTTGGCGAGCATAAATTTAGCACCCGGTTAAACACAATTAAGCATAGAGGTTAAAGGAGTTAATTATGGATGTTACCGCAAAATACGAATTGATTGGGTTGATGGCCTATCCCATCCGCCACAGTTTATCGCCCGAAATGCAGAATAAAGCCTTAGAAAAAGCGGGATTGCCATTTACCTATATGGCCTTTGAAGTGGATAACGATAGTTTTCCCGCAGCAATTGAAGGATTAAAAGCCCTCAAAATGCGCGGAACTGGTGTATCAATGCCGAACAAACAACTGGCGTGTGAATATGTTGATGAATTAACGCCAGCAGCCAAACTGGTGGGTGCCATCAACACCATCGTTAATGATGATGGCTATCTGCGTGGCTATAACACCGACGGCACGGGCCATATTCGCGCCATTAAAGAGAGCGGTTTTGATATCAAAGGCAAAACGATGGTGCTGTTAGGGGCCGGAGGTGCCTCAACGGCAATTGGCGCGCAGGGGGCAATTGAAGGTTTAAAAGAAATTAAACTCTTTAACCGTCGGGATGAGTTCTTCGATAAAGCCCTCGCCTTCGCGCAGCGGGTTAACGAAAACACCGATTGCGTCGTGACAGTCACCGATCTCGCCGATCAGCAAGCCTTTGCAGAAGCCCTGGCTTCCGCCGACATTTTAACCAATGGCACCAAAGTGGGTATGAAACCCCTTGAGAATGAATCGTTGGTTAATGATATCAGTCTGTTACATCCGGGACTTCTGGTCACTGAATGCGTGTATAACCCGCATATGACGAAGTTATTGCAGCAGGCGCAACAAGCGGGTTGCAAAACGATTGATGGATACGGCATGTTGTTGTGGCAAGGGGCTGAACAGTTCACGTTATGGACTGGCAAAGATTTCCCTCTGGAATATGTTAAACAGGTCATGGGGTTCGGTGCCTGACAGGCTGACCGCGTGCAGAAAGGGTAAAAAATGAAAACCGTAACTGTAAAAGATCTCGTCATTGGTACGGGCGCACCTAAAATCATCGTCTCGCTGATGGCGAAAGATATCGCCAGCGTGAAATCCGAAGCTCTCGCCTATCGTGAAGCGGACTTTGATATTCTGGAATGGCGTGTGGACCACTATGCCGACCTCTCCAATGTGGAGTCTGTCATGGCGGCAGCAAAAATTCTCCGTGAAACCATGCCAGAAAAACCGCTGCTGTTTACCTTCCGCAGTGCCAAAGAAGGCGGCGAGCAGGCGATTTCCACCGAGGCTTATATTGCACTCAATCGTGCAGCCATCGACAGCGGCCTGGTTGATATGATCGATCTGGAGTTATTTACCGGCGATGATCAGGTTAAAGAAACCGTCGCCTACGCCCACGCGCATGATGTGAAAGTTGTCATGTCCAACCATGACTTCCATAAAACGCCGGAAGCCGAAGAAATCATTGCCCGTCTGCGCAAAATGCAGTCCTTCGACGCCGATATTCCTAAGATTGCGCTGATGCCGCAAAGTACCAGCGATGTGCTGACGTTGCTTGCCGCGACCCTGGAGATGCAGGAGCAGTATGCCGATCGTCCAATCATCACGATGTCGATGGCAAAAACTGGCGTAATTTCTCGTCTGGCTGGTGAAGTATTTGGGTCGGCGGCAACTTTTGGTGCGGTAAAAAAAGCCTCTGCGCCAGGGCAAATCTCGGTAAATGATTTGCGTACGGTATTAACTATTTTACATCAGGCATAAGCAATAATATTTTCGGCGGGAATACCCTCTCCCGCCGAACTAAAAAAAGTATTTTTAACCGTATTTAATAAAAATATTTCGTGAGTCTCTGTGCGCTAATTCTCCATCTGGCGTAGGGAAAATCACACCTGAATCAGGAATTAACAATGAAACCTGTAAAACCACCTCGTATTAATGGACGAGTGCCGGTCCTGTCGGCACAGGAAGCGGTGAATTATATTCCCGACGAAGCAACACTTTGTGTGTTAGGCGCTGGCGGCGGTATTCTGGAAGCCACCACGTTAATTACTGCTCTTGCTGATAAATATAAACAGACTCAAACACCACGTAATTTATCGATTATTAGTCCAACAGGGCTTGGCGATCGCGCCGACCGTGGTATTAGTCCGCTGGCACAAGAAGGTCTGGTGAAATGGGCATTATGCGGTCACTGGGGACAATCGCCGCGTATTTCTGATCTCGCAGAACAAAATAAAATTATTGCTTATAACTATCCACAAGGTGTACTTACACAAACCTTACGCGCCGCCGCAGCCCACCAGCCTGGTATTATTAGTGATATTGGCATCGGAACATTTGTCGATCCACGCCAGCAAGGCGGCAAACTGAATGAAGTCACTAAAGAAGATCTGATTAAACTGGTCGAGTTTGATAACAAAGAATATCTCTATTACAAAGCGATAGCGCCAGATATCGCCTTCATTCGCGCTACCACCTGCGACAGCGAAGGCTACGCCACTTTTGAAGATGAGGTGATGTATCTCGACGCATTGGTTATTGCCCAGGCGGTGCACAATAACGGCGGTATTGTGATGATGCAGGTGCAGAAAATGGTTAAGAAAGCCACGCTGCATCCTAAATCTGTCCGTATTCCGGGTTATCTGGTGGATATTGTGGTGGTCGATCCGGATCAAACCCAACTGTATGGCGGTGCGCCGGTTAACCGCTTTATTTCTGGTGACTTCACTCTTGATGACAGCACCAAACTTAGCCTGCCCCTAAACCAACGTAAATTAGTTGCACGGCGTGCATTATTCGAAATGCGCAAAGGCGCAGTGGGGAATGTCGGCGTCGGTATTGCTGACGGCATTGGCCTGGTCGCCCGGGAAGAAGGTTGTGCTGATGACTTTATTCTGACGGTAGAAACAGGTCCGATTGGCGGTATTACTTCACAGGGGATCGCCTTTGGCGCGAACGTGAATACCCGCGCCATTCTGGATATGACGTCCCAGTTTGATTTTTATCACGGTGGTGGTCTGGATGTTTGTTATTTGAGTTTTGCTGAAGTCGACCAGCACGGTAACGTCGGCGTGCATAAATTCAATGGTAAAATCATGGGCACCGGTGGATTTATTGATATCAGTGCCACTTCCAAGAAAATCGTGTTCTGCGGCACATTAACTGCGGGCAGTTTAAAAACAGAAATTACCGACGGCAAATTAAATATCGTCCAGGAAGGACGGGTGAAGAAATTTATTCGGGAACTACCGGAAATAACTTTCAGCGGAAAAATCGCTCTCGAGCGAGGGCTGGATGTTCGTTATATCACTGAGCGCGCCGTATTCACGTTAAAAGAAGACGGCCTGCATTTAATCGAAATCGCTCCTGGCGTCGATTTACAAAAAGATATTCTCGACAAAATGGATTTCACCCCAGTGATTTCGCCAGAACTGAAACTGATGGACGAAAGATTATTTATCGATGCGGCGATGGGTTTTGTCCTGCCTGAAGCGGCTCATTAACAGGAGTATAATGATGGATTTTTCTTTAACTGAAGAACAAGAACTGCTGCTGGCCAGTATTCGCGAACTGATTACGACTAACTTTCCGGAAGAGTATTTCCGCACCTGCGATCAAAACGGGACATACCCGCGTGAGTTTATGCGGGCACTGGCGGATAACGGTATTTCCATGCTTGGCGTGCCGGAAGAATTTGGTGGTATCCCTGCGGATTACGTCACCCAAATGCTGGCGCTGATGGAAGTGTCAAAATGCGGTGCTCCGGCATTTTTGATTACCAACGGTCAATGTATTCACAGTATGCGCCGTTTCGGTTCTGCAGAGCAGCTACGTAAAACGGCAGAGAGCACCCTGGAAACGGGTGATCCCGCCTATGCCCTGGCATTGACAGAGCCAGGCGCAGGCTCAGACAACAACAGTGCCACTACCACTTACACGCGTAAAAACGGCAAGGTTTACATCAACGGACAGAAAACCTTTATTACCGGTGCGAAAGAGTACCCATATATGCTGGTGTTGGCGCGCGATCCGCAACCGAAAGATCCGAAAAAGGCCTTTACTCTGTGGTGGGTCGACTCCAGTAAACCCGGCATTAAAATCAATCCACTGCATAAAATCGGCTGGCATATGCTCAGCACCTGCGAAGTCTATCTCGACAACGTGGAAGTTGAAGAGAGCGACATGGTGGGCGAAGAAGGAATGGGTTTCCTCAATGTGATGTACAACTTTGAGATGGAGCGCCTGATCAACGCCGCGCGCAGCACCGGCTTTGCCGAATGCGCATTCGAAGATGCCGCCCGCTATGCCAACCAGCGTATCGCTTTTGGTAAGCCCATTGGTCATAACCAGATGATCCAGGAAAAACTGGCGCTGATGGCGATTAAGATCGACAACATGCGCAACATGGTGTTGAAAGTGGCATGGCAAGCCGATCAGCATCAGTCACTGCGCACCAGCGCGGCGCTGGCAAAACTGTACTGCGCACGTACCGCAATGGAAGTCATTGATGATGCGATTCAAATCATGGGCGGTCTGGGCTATACCGATGAGGCGCGCGTCTCCCGCTTCTGGCGTGATGTCCGTTGTGAACGTATCGGCGGCGGTACAGACGAAATTATGATTTACGTAGCAGGTCGGCAGATCCTGAAAGATTATCAGAACAAATAATCTGCAGGCGGCGCAGCTTCTTAACAAACTGCGCCGCCAGATTTATCCGGCAAGACTTACTGGTTGAGGAAATTCAGATAGGATTTCTTGTTCCGCAAAACAGTTTTTAAATTGCCTGCGGTAATCGCTGGGCGAACAGCCGACATGGCGCAAAAACAGTTTGGCAAAGTGATCGACATTTTCATAACCCACACGCCAGGAGATCTCTGCCTGTGATAATTCAGTATTAGTGAGTGACCATTTCGCTTCCGTCATACGCCGTTGAATAACATAGTTAATAGGGGAAATACGATACTCTTTGGTAAATTCATGGCAGATATAACTGACGCTGGCACGAAATTTTTTCGATAACTGCTCTAAAGTGATTTTTTCGCGATAGTTATTATTCAGATAGAAAAGAATATCTTTTATCAGAACATCTTTTTTAATATATCCCTGCTCCGAACGATAAGCATTTTTAAAGTTTTCGTAGTAAAGAATTGCTAACGTATAGGCAAATGCGTCCCATAACGAAGATGTTTGGCTATTTTTACTTTGCGGCAAAATCACACTTAGCTCATTAAATAAGGTTTTAATGACTTCTTTTCCCTGCCCTGCGGCAATTACCGGGCAAGAATGCGGTTGCAGTAGCTGATTTTCCTCAGCCCCCTGAAACTGAAAGCCGTACAGCGCACAGGTACACGTCGTTGCCGGATCGTTAACGTCAGAGGCCACCGCATGCAGCCTGCCACGTTCTATCACCACAATGTCATCGGCATGCGCGACATATAACGAAGAATCGATGGTAAACCTTGCTACCCCTTTCTTGACGTAAATCAGCTCGGTTTCATTGTCATGAACGTGATGTCCAGACTCCCATTTTGGATCATCGCTAAATGCGAAACGTGAAAGCCGTGGCGTTTTACCGGCGACAAACAGCGTTTCACTGGCATTATCAAAACAGCGTTGATACATGACAACCTCCCTATTCCATGAGCAAACAAAAACAATATATGCCGGATAAAATACGGCGTGTATTGCGGTTATACAACCGCGTTTAGCGAGAGCTAAACAAGATTATTTACACTGAATGCAAGATTGCACGGTCATGGAATAACTATATTGCCGCAAATTGCACTTTTGTTTTAGCGATCGCATTTTTTTTGCAAGATTGTTGGCAAGGAAAACAGCTTGCTCCGTCGAAAACCCCGCACCGCTATCGCACACTATTTTCAGGCCATTTTTACCTTCCATCGGAGATGGTTCCGTATGCGACTCACAGGAGAAATCATGAAAATAATAACCTGCTTTAAGCTGGTGCCTGAAGAACAGGACATTGTTGTCACTCCAGAATACACCCTGAATTTCGACAATGCCGACGCCAAAATCAGCCAGTTCGATCTCAATGCCATTGAAGCTGCAAGCCAGCTTGCAACAGATGACGATGAGATAGCCGCGCTGACCGTCGGCGGCTCTTTGTTGCAGAACTCGAAAGTGCGCAAAGACGTGCTATCCCGCGGGCCGCACAGCCTGTATATGGTGCAGGATGCACAACTTGAGCATGCACTGCCTCTCGATACCGCAAAGGCGCTGGCGACAGCAGTTGAAAAGATCGGCTTCGATTTACTGATCTTTGGTGAAGGTTCCGGCGACCTTTATGCCCAGCAGGTTGGCTTGCTGGTCGGAGAAATTCTGCAACTTCCGGTGATTAATGCAGTGAGTGCCATTCAGCGTCAGGGCAATACACTGGTGATTGAACGCACGCTTGAAGATGATGTTGAAGTTATTGAACTCTCTGTTCCAGCCGTGCTCTGCGTCACCTCCGATATTAACGTGCCACGTATTCCTTCGATGAAAGCCATTCTCGGCGCGGGTAAAAAACCGGTAAATCAGTGGCAGGCAAGTGATATTGGCTGGAGCCAGAGCGCACCACTTGCTGAACTGACCGGCATTCGCGTACCGCCGCAAACAGAACGTAAGCACATCATTCTCGATAACGATTCGCCGGAGGCCATTGCCGAGCTGGCGGAACATCTGAAGAAAGCCCTGAACTGAAGCCTACGGAGAAGAAACGATGAGTCAATTAAACAGCGTCTGGGTCTTTAGCGATAATCCTGAACGTTATGCTGAACTGTTTGGCGGCGCTCAGCAATGGGGCCAACAGGTGTATGCCATTGTACAAAATACCGAGCAGGCGCAGGCAGTTATGCCTTATGGGCCAAAATGCATTTATGTTCTTGAGCAAAACGACGCGCTGCAACGTACTGAAAATTACGCCGAAAGCATTGCTGCCCTGCTGAAAGATAAACACCCCGCTATGTTGCTGTTGGCCGCGACGAAACGTGGTAAAGCTCTGGCAGCACGGTTAAGTGTGCAACTGAATGCGGCGCTGGTGAACGATGCCACGGCGGTGGATATTGTCGATGGTCACATTTGCGCCGAACACCGGATGTATGGCGGGTTAGCGTTCGCTCAGGAAAAGATCAACAGCCCGCTGGCGATCATTACCCTTGCACCCGGTGTTCAGGAGCCGTGCACCCGTGATATCTCTCATCAGTGCCCGACAGAAACGGTACCTTATGTTGCCCCGCGTCATGAAATTCTCTGTCGCGAACGCCGTGCGAAAGCGGCAAGCAGCGTGGACCTGAGCAAAGCAAAACGTGTGGTTGGCGTCGGTCGTGGTCTGGCGGCGCAGGATGACCTGAAAATGGTCCACGAACTGGCGGCGGTGCTGAATGCTGAAGTCGGCTGTTCACGTCCAATTGCCGAAGGCGAGAACTGGATGGAGCGTGAACGTTATATCGGTGTCTCCGGCGTGTTGCTGAAATCCGATCTCTACCTGACGCTGGGGATCTCCGGGCAGATCCAGCATATGGTTGGCGGCAACGGCGCAAAAGTGATTGTCGCCATTAATAAAGATAAAAATGCGCCAATCTTCAACTATGCCGACTACGGTCTGGTGGGCGATATCTACAAAGTCGTCCCTGCCCTGATTAGCCAGTTGAGTCGCTAATTCCCTTTCAACCACATCTCCCGCTGTAAACGCAGCGGGAAGGGAGCATAACGCATGTCGGATGACAAATTTGATGCCATTGTGGTCGGTGCGGGCGTTGCCGGTAGCGTTGCCGCACTGGTCATGGCGCGAGCCGGGCTGGATGTCCTGGTGATAGAACGCGGCGACAGTGCCGGATGTAAAAACATGACCGGCGGGCGTCTTTATGCCCACACACTTGAAGCAATTATTCCAGGCTTTGCAGCATCAGCGCCGGTAGAACGCAAGGTCACACGCGAGAAAATCTCCTTCTTAACCGAAGAAAGCGCCGTTACCCTCGATTTTCACCGCGAGCAACCAGATGTTCCGCAACACGCGTCTTATACCGTATTGCGTAATCGTCTGGACCCGTGGTTGATGGAACAAGCCGAGCAGGCGGGCGCGCAGTTTATCCCGGGCGTACGCGTCGATGCGCTGGTTCGTGAAGGAAACAAGGTCACTGGCGTCCAGGCCGGGGATGATATTCTCGAAGCGAATGTGGTGATTCTGGCTGATGGCGTTAACTCGATGCTTGGCCGCTCGCTGGGAATGGTTTCCGCTTCCAATCCGCATCATTACGCTGTTGGTGTTAAAGAGGTTATAGGCCTGACACCAGAACAGATCAACGATCGCTTTAATGTTACGGGCGAGGAAGGTGCCGCCTGGCTGTTTGCCGGTTCCCCTTCTGACGGCCTGATGGGCGGCGGATTCCTCTATACCAACAAAGATTCCGTATCGTTGGGGCTGGTTTGTGGATTGAGTGATATCGCCCATGCGCAAAAAAGCGTGCCGCAAATGCTGGAAGATTTTAAACAACACCCCGCCATTCGCCCGCTGATTAGCGGCGGCAAACTGCTTGAATATTCCGCGCATATGGTGCCGGAGGGCGGTCTGGCAATGGTGCCGCAGCTGGTTAACGATGGCGTGATGATCGTTGGTGACGCCGCAGGCTTCTGCCTGAATTTGGGTTTTACAGTTCGCGGCATGGATTTAGCCATTGCATCAGCTCAGGCTGCCGCCACAACGGTGATCGCCGCCAAAGAACGCGCGGATTTCTCCGCCAGCAGTCTGGCGCAATACAAACGTGAGCTGGAACAAAGTTGTGTTATGCGCGATATGCAGCATTTCCGCAAGATCCCGGCGCTGATGGAAAACCCGCGCCTGTTTAGCCAATACCCACGAATGGTCGCCGACATCATGAACGATATGTTCACCATTGACGGCAAACCAAACCAGCCGGTACGCAAAATGATCATGGGACACGCGAAGAAAATTGGGCTGATCAACTTGCTGAAAGATGGCATTAAGGGAGCAACCGCGCTATGAGCCAGAACGCTACGGTTAACGTCGACATCAAATTAGGCGTCAATAAATTCCATGTTGATGAGGGCCACCCGCATATCATTTTGGCGGCAAATCCCGATATCAATGAATTCCGTAAATTAATGAAAGCTTGCCCTGCCGGACTTTATAAGCAGGATGACGCAGGAAACATTCATTTCGATTCCGCCGGTTGTCTGGAGTGCGGCACCTGTCGGGTGCTGTGCGGCAACACTATTCTCGAACAGTGGCAATATCCCGCAGGCACCTTCGGTATTGAATTTCGCTACGGCTAATCATGCATCCCACAGGCCCGCATCTCGGGCCTGATGTTCTGTTTCGAGAGTCCAAAATGAAAGTGACATTAACGTTCAACGAACAACGTCGTGCGGCGTATCGTCAGCAAGGGTTATGGGGCGATGCTTCGCTGGCCGATTACTGGCAGCAGACCGCTCGTGCGATGCCAGACAAAATTGCCGTGGTCGACAATCATGGTGCAACGTACACCTATAGCGCGCTCGATCACGCCGCGAGCTGTCTGGCAAACTGGATGTTAGCGAAGGGTATTGAATCAGGCGATCGCATCGCATTTCAACTGCCAGGCTGGTGTGAATTTACCGTTATCTATCTTGCCTGCCTGAAAACCGGTGCGGTTTCCGTGCCGCTGTTACCTTCCTGGCGGGAAGCAGAACTGGTGTGGGTGCTCAATAAGTGTCAGGCAAAAATGTTCTTTGCACCGACGTTGTTTAAACAAACGCGTCCGGTAGATTTAATCCTGCCGCTGCAAAATCAGCTTCCACAACTACAACAAATTGTCGGCGTGGACAAACTGGCTCCCGCCACCTCTTCCCTCTCATTAAGTCAGATTCTCGCCGACAATACTCCTCTGACCACGGCGATAACGGTCCACGGCGATGAATTAGCCGCTGTGCTATTTACCTCCGGAACCGAGGGTCTGCCAAAGGGTGTGATGCTAACGCATAACAATATTCTCGCCAGTGAGCGGGCTTATTGCGCGCGGCTAAATCTGACCTGGCAGGATGTCTTTATGATGCCTGCGCCACTTGGTCACGCAACGGGCTTTCTGCATGGCGTAACAGCACCTTTTTTGATTGGTGCTCGCAGCGTGTTGTTAGATATTTTCACTCCTGATGCGTGTCTCGCGCTGCTTGAGCAGCAGCGTTGCACCTGTATGCTCGGCGCAACGCCGTTTGTCTATGATCTTTTGAATTTACTAGAGAAACAACCCGCAGACCTTTCAGCGCTGCGCTTCTTTCTTTGCGGAGGTACCACAATCCCCAAAAAAGTGGCGCGAGAATGCCAGCAGCGCGGCATTAAATTATTAAGTGTTTATGGTTCCACAGAAAGTTCGCCGCATGCGGTGGTGAATCTCGACGATCCTTTGCCGCGCTTTATGCACACCGACGGTTACGCTGCCGCAGGTGTAGAGATTAAAGTGGTCGATGACGCACGCAAGACTTTACCGCCAGGTTGCGAAGGTGAAGAAGCCTCGCGTGGCCCCAATGTGTTTATGGGGTATTTTGATGAACCTGAATTAACCGCCCGTGCCCTGGATGAAGAAGGCTGGTATTACAGCGGCGATCTCTGCCGCATGGATGAGGCTGGCTATATAAAAATAACCGGGCGCAAGAAAGATATTATTGTCCGCGGCGGCGAAAATATTAGCAGCCGTGAAGTAGAAGATATTTTATTGCAGCATCCTAAAATTCACGATGCCTGTGTGGTTGCGATGCCCGATGAACGTTTAGGTGAACGTTCATGCGCTTATGTCGTGCTGAAAGCGCCGCATCATTCATTATCGCTGGAAGAGGTGGTGGCTTTTTTTAGCCGTAAACGGGTCGCAAAATATAAATATCCTGAACATATCGTGGTAATCGAAAAACTACCGCGCACTGTCTCAGGTAAAATACAAAAGTTTTTGTTAAGGAAAGATATTATGCGGCGATTAACTCAGGATGTCTGTGAAGAGATTGAATAAGTTTCATCTTCGGGGATCACATAAACCCGGCGACAAAACGCCGCCGGGTATTTATTTTATTTCTTCAGTTCAGCCAGGCTTAACCAGGTTTGCACCACGGTGTCCGGGTTCAGAGACAGGCTATCGATCCCCTCTTCCATCAACCATGCAGCAAAGTCTTCGTGGTCGGATGGACCCTGACCGCAAATCCCGACATATTTGCCCTGTTTCTTCGCGGCACGAATCGCCATCGACAGCAGTGCTTTCACCGCATCGTTGCGCTCATCGAACAGTTCGGACACCACGCCGGAGTCACGATCCAGACCGAGCGCCAGCTGCGTCATGTCGTTTGAGCCAATTGAGAAGCCGTCGAAATATTCCAGGAACTGCTCTGCCAGCAAGGCGTTGGACGGAATTTCACACATCATGATGATTTTCAGCCCGTTCTCGCCACGTTTCAGCCCCTGACGCGCCAGTTCCTCAACCACCGCTTTCGCCTGATCAACGGTACGCACGAACGGGATCATGATCTCAACGTTAGTCAGCCCCATGTCGTTGCGCACACGTTTCACTGCTTCACACTCCAGCGCGAAGCAGTCGCGGAAGGTGTCGGAAACATAGCGGCCCGCGCCACGGAAGCCGAGCATCGGGTTCTCTTCATCTGGCTCGTAACGCTCACCACCGACCAGATTGGCATATTCGTTCGATTTAAAATCAGAGAGACGGACAATGACGCGCTTCGGATAAAACGCGGCACCCAGCGTCGCGATCCCTTCAGTCAGACGACCAACGTAAAATTCACGCGGAGAATCAAAACCTTTCATCATCTCGCGGATTTCGTTTTGCAACTGCGGTTCCTGATCGTCAAACTCAAGCAGTGCGCGTGGGTGGACGCCAATCATACGGTTGATGATAAATTCCAGACGCGCAAGGCCCACGCCTTCGTTCGGCAGGCAGGCGAAGTCGAAAGCACGGTCCGGGTTACCGACGTTCATCATCACCTTCAACGGCAGGTCCGGCATCGTTTCTACGCTGGAGCTTTTCACGCTAAATTCCAGCAACTTCGCATAGACGTAACCGGTATCACCTTCGGCACAAGAAACAGTGACGTTCTCGCCGTCTTTCATCCGTTCTGTTGCATCACCACAGCCCACTACCGCCGGAATGCCGAGTTCACGAGCGATGATCGCCGCGTGACAGGTACGACCGCCACGGTTGGTGACGATGGCAGATGCTTTCTTCATGATCGGTTCCCAGTCCGGGTCGGTCATGTCAGTAACCAGCACGTCGCCAGGTTCGATGCGGTTCATTTCGCTGATGTCATGGATGACTTTCACCGGCCCCGCGCCGATGCGATGACCAATAGCACGGCCTTCGGCGATAATCTTACCCTGTGAATGCAGCGTATAACGCTCCATGACCTGACCGCGTGAGCGCACGGTTTCCGGACGCGCCTGCACAATGAACAGTTTGCCGGTGTGGCCATCTTTCGCCCACTCAATATCCATCGGGCGACCGTAGTGTTTCTCAATTTGTACGGCCTGTTTTGCCAGTTCCTGCACTTCTTCGTTGGTCAGCGAGAAGATGTCACGCTGTTCCTGCGGTACGTCTTCGATTTTAACCTGCTTGCCGTGCTCCTGGGTCGGCGCGTAAACCATGCGGATTTTTTTCGACCCCATGGTGCGGCGCACGATAGCCGGGCGATTCGCCGCAAGTGTCGGTTTATGCACATAAAACTCATCCGGGTTAACCGCACCCTGCACGACCATTTCACCAAGGCCCCATGCGGAAGTGATAAACACCACCTGGTCAAAGCCGGATTCGGTATCAATGGAGAACATCACGCCAGAAGATGCGAGGTCGGAGCGCACCATCCGCTGAACACCGGCGGAGAGCGCCACGCCACGGTGATCGTAACCCTGGTGCACACGATAAGAGATGGCGCGATCGTTAAACAGAGAAGCAAATACATGTTTCACTGCCACGAGAACGGCGTCAAAACCCTGAACGTTGAGGAAAGTTTCCTGCTGACCGGCAAAAGAAGCGTCCGGCATATCTTCTGCAGTAGCGGAGGAACGCACCGCAAACGAAGCGTTTTCGTCATCGGCGGAAAGCTGTGCATAGGCTTCGCGGATGGCGTTTTCCAGCTCAGGCTGGAAGGGAGTGTCGATAATCCACTGGCGGATTTGCGCGCCCGCTTTCGCAAGCTGGGTAACATCGTCAATATCCGTTTTATCCAGCAGTTCATAAATGCGCTGGTTTACGCCGCTTTGGTCCAGAAACTGGTTAAACGCGTCGGCGGTTGTGGCGAAACCATTCGGAACGGAAACACCCATTCCGGAAAGGTTAGTAATCATTTCACCCAGGGAGGCATTTTTGCCCCCAACCCTGTCTACATCATTCATGCCGAGTTGGTTATACCAAAGCACCAGCGGTGACGAGCCATTGTTGGACATCGAACAATCCTTTTGTGATAAATGAACGGTTTGAGAAACACATTTCTGCGCATTTATCTTTGCATATTTAACCGGATGAAAAAAACGGTGAATCGTTCAAGCAAATATATTTTTTTACTTTTTAAGACTGATCCCAGCGTTGCGCAAATCTGCTCTCTTCGACAATTTCCACATAAACCATCGGTATAAACGAAACCATAAAAATGAAATGCTGTTTTCATAAAAAATAAAATTTAAGTTTCATTTTATAAACCAGACATAACGTTCTACGCTTCTGTGCGTTTTTAATTTATGCTTTCATAGAATTATGTCTGCATCACGGGAAGAACAACATGGATAATGCTGTTGATCGCCACGTTTTTTATATTTCTGATGGTACGGCAATAACTGCGGAGGTATTAGGACACGCAGTAATGTCACAATTTCCCGTCACTATCAGCAGCATTACGCTGCCGTTTGTCGAAAATGAGAGCCGTGCACGGGCAGTGAAGGATCAGATTGACGCAATTTATCACCAGACAGGTGTGCGCCCGCTGGTCTTCTACTCCATCGTGTTGCCGGAGATTCGCGCTATCATCTTGCAAAGTGAAGGCTTTTGCCAGGATATCGTTCAGGCGCTGGTTGCCCCGCTACAACAAGAGATGAAACTGGATCCAACGCCGATTGCTCATCGTACCCATGGCCTTAA
Organism: Escherichia sp. WS1118; assembly: GCF_046487695.1. Classification (NCBI taxonomy): domain Bacteria; kingdom Pseudomonadati; phylum Pseudomonadota; class Gammaproteobacteria; order Enterobacterales; family Enterobacteriaceae; genus Escherichia; species Escherichia sp. WS1118. The sequence goes on from NZ_JBJQIZ010000005.1 coordinate 178,236, forward strand.
CCCTAATAATCTCAATAAATATGATGCGCGCATTGCGGCGATTGATTACACCCTTGCCCACGATGACGGTATTTCGTTGCGCAATCTGGACCAGGCTCAGGTGATCCTGCTCGGTGTTTCTCGCTGTGGTAAAACCCCCACCAGTCTGTATCTGGCAATGCAATTTGGTATCCGCGCGGCAAATTACCCCTTTATTGCCGACGATATGGATAATCTGGTGCTACCCGCGTCGCTCAAACCACTTCAGCACAAATTGTTCGGCCTGACTATCGACCCGGAACGTCTGGCGGCGATTCGCGAGGAACGTCGGGAGAACAGTCGCTATGCCTCGCTTCGTCAGTGCAGGATGGAAGTCGCGGAAGTGGAAGCGTTGTACCGTAAAAATCAGATCCCGTGGATTAACAGTACCAATTATTCGGTAGAAGAGATTGCCACCAAGATCCTCGATATCATGGGCCTTAGCCGCCGAATGTACTAGAGAACTAGTGCATTGGCTTACTTTTTTGTTATCATGCTAACCACCCGGCGAGGTGTGACACACCTCGCACTTGAAATCAGCTGCGATTGGTTTATCGTGATGCGCATCACTTCCCGGTAGTCCTGCCGTAGAAGCAACAAATTTCTGAGACTTGTAATGAACAGAACTGACGAACTCCGTACTGCGCGTATTGAGAGCCTGGTAACGCCCGCCGAACTCGCGCTACGGTATCCCGTAACGCCTGGAGTCGCCACCCATGTCACCGACTCCCGCCGTAGAATTGAAAAAATACTGAATGGTGAAGATAAGCGACTGTTGGTCATTATTGGCCCCTGCTCGATCCACGATCTCACCGCTGCGATGGAGTACGCCACCCGTCTGCAGTCGCTGCGCAACCAGTACCAGTCACGGCTGGAAATCGTAATGCGCACCTATTTTGAAAAACCACGAACGGTTGTCGGCTGGAAAGGACTCATCTCCGATCCAGATTTAAACGGTAGCTATCGGGTAAATCACGGTCTGGAGCTGGCGCGCAAATTACTTTTACAGGTAAATGAGCTGGGCGTCCCTACCGCGACTGAGTTCCTCGATATGGTGACCGGTCAGTTTATTGCTGATTTAATCAGTTGGGGCGCGATTGGCGCACGTACTACCGAAAGTCAGATCCACCGCGAAATGGCTTCGGCACTCTCCTGTCCGGTGGGTTTTAAAAATGGTACCGATGGCAACACGCGGATTGCCGTGGATGCTATCCGCGCAGCCCGCGCCAGCCATATGTTCCTCTCGCCAGACAAAAATGGTCAGATGACCATCTATCAGACCAGCGGCAACCCGTATGGCCACATTATTATGCGTGGCGGCAAAAAACCGAATTATCATGCCGATGATATCGCCGCAGCCTGCGATACGCTGCACGAGTTTGATTTACCTGAACATCTGGTGGTGGATTTCAGCCACGGTAACTGCCAGAAGCAGCACCGTCGCCAGTTAGAAGTTTGTGAGGATATTTGTCAGCAAATCCGCAATGGCTCTACGGCGATTGCTGGAATTATGGCGGAAAGTTTCCTGCGCGAAGGAACGCAAAAAATCATCGGCGGTCAGCCGCTCACTTACGGTCAATCCATTACCGACCCGTGTCTGGGCTGGGAAGATACCGAACGCCTGGTCGAAAAACTCGCCTCTGCGGTAGATACTCGCTTCTGAATGCGTGCCCATTCCTGACGGGATGGGCATTTCTGCGCAACTTGTTGTCTTCTCAACAAATTACTACTTGCTCTGGCCCGCCATAATATTGATAATAAGAATCATTGTTATATAAATTATTATTAATTTTTATGCGTTATACGGATAGCAGAAAACTCACGCCTGAAACGGATGCCAGTCACAAGACCGCTTCCCCGCAGCCCATCCGGCGAATTACCAGCCAGACACTGTTAGGTCCGGATGGCAAACTGATTATCGATCATGACGGGCAAGAATATCTGCTCCGTAAAACTCAGGCTGGCAAGCTGCTGTTGACCAAGTAGCCTTTAACTCGAGCAGCTGACTTCCAGCCGTTTACCCCAGTCGGGTGGACGACTGACATAGTCATCATCTCTGTCGCTGAAAGGATTTCGCAACGCCTCATGCAGGCGGTGCAATTCCGTCATATCACCCTTTTCTGCCGCTTCAATCGCCCGTTGCGCCAACCAGTTGCGCAACACCAGAGCCGGGTTAACGCTTTGCATCAGCTGCTGACGCTCACTATCGGTAACCTCGTCTTGTTGCAAACGTACCCGATAACGGGCAAACCAGTCATCAAATGCCGCACGATCGATAAACTCATCACGTAGCGGTGACGCCGCGCTGTGCTGCTCGGTCAGACTCAGCATGCGGAATGTGCGGGTATAATCGCTGCGCTCTCGCGCCATCAGACTGAATAATTCATTAAGTAGCGCGTTATCCTCTTTTTGCTCCGTCATGAAGCCCAGTTTCTGCCGCATCCGTTGTCCATAATGCGTCAACAAAACCTGCTGATAGCTGTCCAGGGCCTCATTCAGGCCATCTACGGCAACAAATGGCGACAATGTCTGCGCCAGACGCTGTAAATTCCACAACGCGACGGCAGGTTGATTATCAAAGCTGTAACGCCCTTGATGATCCGAGTGATTACAAATAAAACCGGGTTCGTAATCATCAAGAAAACCAAACGGCCCGTAATCAAGCGTCAGCCCCAGCAGCGACATGTTGTCGGTATTCATCACCCCATGAGCAAAGCCGACCGTCTGCCATTGGGCAATTAACGAGGCGGTACGTGCGACAACATCGGTAAACCAGAGACGGTATTTGTCCTCCTCATCATCAAGATGTGACCAGTAATGACGAATGGCAAAGTCAGCTAACTGACGAACCTTTTCCGGCTCGCGGCGATAGTAAAAATGTTCGAAATGACCAAAGCGCAGATGACTTGGTGCCACACGCATCAGCATCGCGCCTGACTCCACCGTTTCCCGATACACTGGCGAATCGCTGGTGACGATACTTAAAGCGCGGGTCGTCGGAATGCCCAGATAATGCATCGCCTCACTGGCGAGACTTTCTCGTATCGTCGAACGTAAAACCGCCCGTCCATCCCCCATTCGCGAATAAGGCGTCAGGCCAGCACCTTTCAGATGCCAGTCCATTGTAGTGCCATCAGCAAGCAGTTGTTCGCCGAGTAAAATGCCGCGCCCATCACCCAGTTGGCCCGCCCAGACGCCAAACTGATGACCACTGTAAACCTGCGCAAGTGGTGACATACCCGGCAGTAGGTTTTCGCCGCCCCAGACACCTGCGCCATTTTTAAACAGCGACGATGGAATACTCAGCGTGTTAGCCAGTTCGGTATTATGCCAAATCAGCCGGGCATTATTTAAAGGCGTAGGGGAAAGTGCTGTATAGGTTTCTGGCAATTCATCGCGCCAGCGGGTAATAAAAGACAGGGTCATAGATCCTCCTGTTTGATAGTGTAGACGGTTACTCTCGTCTTAAACACCAGCAAACAGGAGGGTTATCGCTGAACCAACGTCGTTATCTGATTTATAGGAACCGCAGGCCACAGGCATCCCTGGAGAGCATGGAAATCAAAGGGGATAATCTGTGCCAATATTTCTGGCGTATCAATGCCCCCCGCGATGATGCAATTGCAACAAGGGGAAATTTGCGCCTGGATCGCACGAATAAACGGTTCGAAGGAGCGATGCGTGATTTGTTGCTGAATAAAACTTTTATCCAGCATGACGCGGGTGAAAAGACCATCAAACACCGCTTTCATTGTGCTATTACCTGCTCCCAAATTACCTAACACAAGGGGATACATTTGCGATAAGGATAAAAGATCGCGATTATCTTTTCCTTCATTGAAATGCGGGTAATTCTCATTAATCAACAGTTCAATAAAGGGATATTTTAATAGTTCGCCTGCGAAATTATCCCTGTCTAATAATAATGTAGCCACTTGTGGCGTTAAATTAAGCCAGGCAAAGAGTTTATGTTGAATAAAAAAGTGTTGGCATGATTTTAGTAATTCCAACTGTTCAGAAAATAATTGCCAATGTTGCTCCTCGGTAAGTTGCGCTATAACCCGACTCGTCGGGATACGAACCGTACCATCTTCACTGGAGAAATGGGTAATTAACTCAACGCCGACAAGGTCTTGCTGGTTATCTCTTATCGGCAGGAAATAGCAATCAGAATGATAAAGATTCTCCAAAAAAATCTTCATGGTAACCGTCCCTCTCGAAGGATGTTTTTCAGTATCCGGCTAAAAGGGATGAGGCCATAAGACATAACAATTACAGAAGGAGTAACTTTCATTTGTTCCATGTTAACCACTTTTTCAGGGGTCCTTTTTTTAGATTATCCTGATTATAAACGAATAATCCATTTACGGAATTTTTGTCTGCAAAATACTACTGTATTCAGGAGTAAATGGACGGCGATGTATCATCGCCGTCCATTTTTCGACATACTAGATTCGTCTCGCCTGCCAGAAATTTTTCTGCCAATAGACATTATCAAGTGAGGAACGCATCACTCCCTTGCTGGTAGAGGCGTGGATAAATTGGTTGTTGGTATCGTAAATACCTACATGCAAACCATTTTGTCCGGAACCCGTTTTGAAAAAGACCAGGTCACCTGGCAGCAACTCGTCTTTATCAATTTGCGTGCCAATAGAGGCTTGTTGTTTGGTTTCACGGGGCAGCTGCAAATCGAAACGATCGCGCATCGTCACAACCACAAATCCCGAACAGTCCACACCGCGCCGCGTCATGCCACCATAACGATACGGCGTGCCATGCCAGCTTTGTAGCTGGTCGTTCAAACCGGCAATAACGGTAATCGAATCAGAAAGTCTGGCATTTGGCGGCGGTGCTTTATGGTGGCTACACCCGGCCAGAAACAGTGCTGTGATCAAAATAAGGCAGAAACGCATTCCGTACGGTTCCTCTGTTTTTTATTCTTGCATTAATTTAGCGTCGTAATTACCCGATTTTCAAGATACTAATGAAATCAGATGGTCGAAATCAGCATTCTGTGACCTTCGATATCCAGACGGCGAAAATTCATCCCATAGGCCTGCGCCAGATTTGCCGGCGTGAGCACCTCTTCTCTGCGTCCACTGGCCAGCATTTTTCCACCTTTTAGCAACCACGCCCGATGCGCATGACGCAATGTGTGGTTGAGATCGTGACTGCTCATCACAATCGCCAGTCCTTGCTGACACAGCGCGCTCAGAATTTTGTCTAAGGCACTTTGTTGCGCAACATCAAGACTGTTCATCGGCTCATCAAGAAGCAGCAATTGGCCTGCGGGATTGGCTTGTGGTGTGATTTGCAGCACCACCGCAGCAAGACGTACGCGTTGCCATTCACCGCCGGAAAGTTGATTGGTGCTACGTCCGAGTTTGTCATCAAGAGCCAGCGCCCCCGCGACATCATTCAGTAGTTCGGTACGCGTTTTATCGTGCTGATGCAGTGTCAGGTAGTGCCAGACCGGCATTGCAAACGGCGGCGTCTGCTGTTGTGAAAGATAGGCGCGATGCAGCGCGAGCTTTGTTGCAGACCATGCTTCCAGTGGTTGCCCCGCGAACTGAATGCTGCCCTTACCGCTGGTCATTCCGGCCATTCGCGCCAGTAAGGTACTCTTACCCGCGCCATTCGGCCCCACCAGGTGCAGGATCTCCCCAGCCCGAACCTCGCCAGAAAGCGGCCCCAGGCGGGTGGATTCCGCAACATCCTGTAACTGCATCACAATAGACATTATTTTGCCAACGCCAGTTTAATGCTTTCCATCACAATGGGATCTTCCGGCGTCATATCCGGGGAAAAACGCTGGATGACCTTTCCGTCCCTGCCAACTAAAAATTTCTCAAAATTCCATAAAATATCATCAGGGTACAGCGGTGCACGACCTTTGCTGACCATACGGGCATAGAATCCGCTCTCTTCCGGCGCGACTGCAGTCGGCGCTGCGGCAATCAATTTTTGATACAGCGGATGGCGTCCTTCGCCATTAACTTCAATCTTACTGAACATCGGGAACGTCACCCCCCATGTGGTGGTGCAGTAAGTTTTAATCTCTTCATCGCTACCCGGTTCTTGCTCCAGAAACTGGTTACACGGGAATCCCAGCACCACAAAACCACGATCAGCCCAGGCTTTCTGAATATTCTCAAACTGCTCATATTGCGGCGTTAAGCCACACTTTGAGGCGACATTGACAATCAACAGCACATTACCGGCGTACTTCTCCAGCGTGGTCACTTCACCGTCGATATCTTTCACTACGGTCGTCAGAATGGAATCTTGCATCGTTTCTCCTGGGTGTGGTCAGTAAAAATCTTAGCTTTTAATCATAGACCGTCTTTTGCGGCTAACGTCCTGCTTTTAACAATAACCAGATAAACACCGGCGCACCCAACGTTGCGGTGACCACGCCAATTGGCAGCTCTGCGGCAGCTAATGCCAGGCGCGCTACAATATCGGCCAGCAGCAATGCGCTCGCCCCTGCCAGCGCGCAGCCGGGAAGTAATACGCGATGATCGGTTAAACCACACAGCCGGAGAATATGTGGGATCACCAGACCAATAAAGCCGATAGCACCCGCCAGCGCCACACTGACGCCAACCATCCAGCCGGTCGCTGCCACCAGCACATTGCGCCAGAACCACAGGGGTAAACCCAGTTGCCGCGCCGAGATCTCGCCAAGTGCTAACATATTCATCGGCCTGGACTGACAACAGATCCACAACAACACGGGGATCAATGCCAGCATCAGCCAGCTTTGCCGCCAGTCTACGCCGCCAAAACCGCCCATCATCCAGTACATCAGCTGACGTAAATCAACAGAGGTGGAAAAGTAGATAGCCCACGTCATTAGTGCGCTACAGATAATCCCTAATGCAACGCCAGCCAGCAATAACCGACTGGTCGAAAGATGACGACGAGCGAAACGTAAGAGTATTAAAGTGATGATAAGTGCGCCTGCAATCGCACACAGCCCTAGCGCCCAGTTGGGGAGTTGCCCTTGCCCAAGCAATACCGCGGCGATAAGCCCCACGCCTGCGCCGTTAGAGACGCCAAGTAGTCCAGGTTCTGCCAGAGGATTTTCGAACAACGCCTGCATTACAGCGCCGGATATAGCCAGCGCCGCACCAACCAGCAATACAGCCAGCGTACGTGGCAGGCGAATTTGCCAGACGAACAGTTCGCCACGAGGAGTAAACCAGTCACCTGGCGAGATCCATTGTTCACCGGCGCAAAGGCTTAAGAGAAGCGCCAGCAGCATCAAAACTGACAGGCATAATAACCAGCGAATATTTTGTCGCTGTTGTTGGCGGGCAAGTGTCAGCATGGTATCCGTTCTGCTGAAGTGTCATGGCGTTGATTTTACGGTGACTCTTCGACAGTGAAAAGAAAAAAGGCCGCAGAGCGGCCTTTTTAGTTAGATCAGATTACTCGTCTTTGGGCGAAGCGTTTTCGACCCGGCTTTTTAACTTCTGCCCGGGTCTGAAGGTCACCACGCGCCGTGCTGTAATGGGAATATCCTCGCCCGTTTTCGGGTTACGTCCCGGGCGTTGATTCTTATCACGCAGATCGAAGTTACCAAAACCAGAGAGTTTCACCTGTTCGCCGTTTTCCAGAGCGCGACGGATCTCTTCGAAAAACAGTTCAACCAGTTCTTTGGCATCCCGCTTGCTAAGCCCAAGCTTATCAAACAGATATTCTGACATTTCAGCTTTTGTAAGCGCCATAGGTTCAATCCCTCAATGATGCCTGGAATCGCTCTTTTAATGCCTCTACACATTTGGCGACGGTAGCGGCAATCTCCTCTTCTTCGAGTGTACGGCTGGTATCTTGCAGGATCAGGCTTATGGCGAGGCTCTTATACCCCTCCGCAACACCCTTACCGCGGTACACGTCAAATAAGTTTACGCCAACTACCTGATTTACGCCAACTTTCTTACATTCGGATAAAATATCCGCTGCGGGAACGTTTTCTGCGACCACCACCGCGATGTCACGACGGTTCGCCGGGAAGCGAGAAATCTCGCGCGCCTGAGGCACCACGCGGTCTGCGAGCTTGTTCCACTCCAGTTCGAACACCAGAGTGCGACCGTTAAGATCCAGTTTACGTTCCAGTTCAGGATGAACAACCCCAACAAAACCAATACGTTCACCTTTCAGATAAATCGCTGCGGATTGCCCCGGATGCAGTGCCGGATTCGCTTCTGCACGGAACTCAACCTCATTCAGTTTACCGGTCAGGTCGAGAACGGATTCAAGATCGCCTTTCAAATCATAGAAATCAACGGTCTCTTTTGCCAGGTTCCAGTGCTCTTCGTAACGGTTACCGCAAATCACACCGGCTAACATCAGATCCTGACGAATACCCAACGGTGCCTGAGTATCTGGCACGAAACGCAGACCGCTTTCGAAAATGCGTACACGATTCTGCTGACGGTTCTGGTTGTACACCACGGTTGCCAGCAGGCCGGTCCACAGGGAAAGACGCATTGCTGACATTTCAACAGAGATCGGGCTTGGCAGCAGTAAGGCTTCAACGCCAGGATGGATCATCTGCTGCACTTTCGGATCAACGAAGCTATAGGTGATCACTTCCTGATAGCCTTTGTCGTTGAGCAGCGTTTTTACGCGCTTGAGCGACAGGTCAGCTTCACGGTGAGTCCCCATAATCAGGCTTGCCTGTACCGGCTCATCCGGGATGTTGTTGTAGCCGTAAATACGCGCGACTTCTTCGACCAGATCTTCTTCAATCTCCATGTCGAAACGCCAACTCGGCGCAACTGCCTGCCACTCGTCTTTGCCTTCGGTCACTTCGCAGCCGAGACGACGCAGAATGTCTGTTACCTGCTCATCAGCAATATGATGGCCGATCAGGCGATCCAGTTTGCTACGACGTAAAGTGATGGTTGCACGCTTCGGCAGCGTTGCTTCGTTAGTGATATCAATTACCGGACCCGCTTCACCACCGCAGATGTCGATCAGCAGACGGGTCGCACGTTCCATCGCTTTGTGCTGCAGTGCCGGATCAACGCCACGCTCATAACGGTGAGACGCATCAGTATGCAGGCCATGACGACGAGCACGACCGGTGATAGACAGCGGGCTGAAGAAAGCGCATTCCAGCAGAACGTTTTGCGTTTCGTCATTCACGCCAGAGTGTTCGCCACCAAAGATGCCGCCCATCGCCAGCGCCTTGTTGTGGTCGGCGATGACCAGGGTGTCAGCATCCAGCTTCGCTTCAGTGCCGTCGAGCAACACCAGCGTTTCGCCCTCTTTCGCCATCCGCACCACAATGCCGCCTTCAATGCGATCTTTATCGAAAGCGTGCATTGGCTGGCCCAGTTCGAGCAGCACATAGTTGGTGACGTCAACAACTGCATCGATAGAACGGATCCCGCAACGACGCAGTTTTTCTTTCATCCACAGCGGAGTTGGCGCTTTAACGTTAATGCCTTTTACCACACGGCCAAGATAGCGCGGGCAGGCATCCGGCGCTTCTACTGCAATCGGCAGCGTGTCGTCGATGGTCGCACCAACCGGAACGATTTCCGGTTCAACCAGCGGCAGCTGGTTCAGCACGGCAACGTCGCGCGCAACACCAATGATACCTAAGCAGTCGGCACGGTTTGGCGTCACGCTAATTTCGATGGTGTTGTCATCGAGTTTCAGGTATTCGCGGATGTCGGTGCCAATCGGCGCATCCGCAGGCAGCTCGATAATGCCGTTATGATCGTCAGAAATTCCCAGCTCAGAGAAGGAGCACAGCATCCCTTCAGACGGTTCGCCACGCAGTTTCGCGGCTTTAATTTTGAAATCACCCGGCAGAACAGCACCAATGGTCGCTACCGCCACACGCAGGCCCTGACGGCAGTTTGGCGCACCGCAGACGATGTCCAGCAGGCGATCGCCGCCGACATTCACTTTTGTCACACGCAGTTTGTCAGCGTTCGGATGCTGCGCACACTCAACCACTTCACCAACGACCACGCCGTGGAAGCTACCGGCAACCGGTTCTACACCATCAACTTCCAGGCCCGCCATCGTGATTTGATTTGCCAGCGCGTCGCTATCAATCGCCGGGTTCACCCATTCGCGTAACCACAGTTCACTGAATTTCATAATCTATTCCTGCCTTATTTAAACTGTTTGAGGAAACGCAGATCGTTTTCGAAGAATGAACGCAGGTCGGTGACGCCGTAACGCAACATGGTCAGACGCTCCATCCCCATCCCGAAGGCGAAACCAGAGTAAACTTCCGGGTCGATGCCAACGTTACGCAGCACGTTCGGATGCACCATCCCGCAGCCCAGTACTTCCAGCCATTTACCATTTTTCCCCATGACGTCCACTTCTGCAGAAGGTTCGGTAAACGGGAAGTAGGAAGGACGGAAGCGGATCTGCAAATCTTCCTCAAAGAAGTTACGCAGGAAGTCGTGCAGCGTGCCTTTCAGGTTGGTAAAGCTGATGTTGGTATCAACAATCAGACCTTCCATCTGATGGAACATCGGCGTGTGAGTCTGGTCGTAGTCGTTACGATAAACGCGGCCAGGCGCGATGATACGAATCGGTGGCTGCTGGGCTTTCATGGTGCGGATCTGTACGCCAGAGGTCTGGGTACGCAGCAGGCGGGTAGCGTCAAACCAGAAAGTGTCGTGGTCAGCGCGCGCCGGGTGGTGACCAGGAATGTTCAGAGCATCGAAGTTATGATAATCGTCTTCGATTTCCGGCCCGGTTGCCACGGTAAAGCCAAGCTCACCGAAGAAACTTTCGATACGGTCGATGGTACGGGTCACCGGATGCAGCCCGCCGTTTTCAATGCGACGACCCGGCAGGGAGACATCAATCGTTTCCGCCGCCAGACGCGCATTCAGTGCAGCGCTTTCCAGTTCCGCTTTACGCGCATTCAGCGCCTGCTGAACCTGCTCTTTCGCTTCGTTGATAACCGCACCAGCTGCCGGACGCTCTTCTGGCGGCAGCTCACGCAGGGTCGTCATCTGAAGGGTTAAGTGCCCTTTTTTACCCAAATATTCGACGCGCACATTATCTAACGCGGCAACATCTGACGCCTGGCTAATGGCCGCCTTCGCACTGGCAACCAGTTCTGCGAGATGTGACATGTTTTTCCTCATTGTGTCAGTGGTGACACTGGTTCGTTGGACTTAGAGCCCATCCCATCAGGCTATTTTACTTGCCATTTTGGTCCCGGGCAGTGCTCGAAATCCTCACGTACTTAAGTACGCTCCGGTTTCTCCGCGCTGGCCGTGTCCAGACTGGCTGCGACAATTACGCATGATGAGACAGACTTTTTATTTTTCAAAACGCGCATACAAAAAAAGCCTCCACTGGGAGGCTTTCAGGCGCTGTTTTCCGTTTCTCTTCTCACGCGCTAGCCTCCTGGAGTCAGGTGCTAAAGTAAAAAAAGAAGCGGAAAATAGCAGCATTCATTGCTTGCGTTACCTTTTGGTACTCTTCAAAAGACCTTTATTGAAAAGGCTACGGCGATAAAAGTCAATGTTTTGATGGCGTTGAAACGAAAAGAGGGAGACTAGCTCCCTCTTTCAACTGGCTTATGCCAGAGCTGCTTTCGCTTTTTCAACCAGAGCGGTGAACGCTACTTTGTCGAATACTGCGATATCAGCCAGGATCTTACGGTCGATTTCAACAGAGGCTTTTTTCAGGCCATTGATGAATTTGCTGTAAGAAATACCGTTCTGACGTGCTGCTGCGTTGATACGCGCAATCCACAGTTGACGGAACTGACGCTTACGTTGACGACGGTCGCGGTAAGCATACTGACCAGCTTTGATAACAGCCTGGAAGGCAACGCGGTATACGCGAGAACGCGCACCGTAGTAGCCTTTAGCTTGTTTCAAAATTTTCTTGTGACGTGCGCGTGCAATAACACCACGTTTTACGCGAGCCATATGTGCTCTCCTGTATCTATATTCTAATTAAAAAGTTAAAAACGTTAACGGCTTATGCGTACGGCAGGCACGCGATTACCAGGCCCAGATCGCCTTTGGAAACCATGGCTTTCGGACGCAGGTGACGTTTACGTTTGGTCGCTTTTTTGGTCAGAATGTGACGCAGGTTAGCGTGCTTGTGCTTAAAACCACCTTTACCGGTTTTTTTGAAGCGCTTAGCAGCACCGCGTACGGTCTTAATTTTTGGCATTTTAATAACTTCCACTTCGCATTGTTAATAAACGAAACAAAGGCGAACAATGCCTGTGAAGCCCAAAGGCTCCACAGACAGTGCTACTTGAAGGCCTTACTGTTTCTTCTTAGGAGCGAGCACCATGATCATCTGGCGGCCTTCGATCTTCGTTGGGAAGGATTCGACCACTGCCAGTTCTTGCAAATCGTCTTTCACGCGATTAAGCACTTCCATACCGATTTGCTGGTGCGCCATCTCACGACCGCGGAAACGCAGCGTGATTTTGGCTTTATCACCCTCTTCGAGAAAGCGAATCAGGCTGCGGAGTTTTACCTGATAGTCGCCTTCATCTGTACCAGGACGGAATTTAATTTCCTTAACCTGGATAACTTTTTGCTTTTTCTTCTGTTCCTTAGAAGACTTGCTCTTTTCATAGAGGAATTTGCCGTAATCCATTATACGACAAACCGGCGGCTCGGCGTTAGGGCTGATCTCGACTAAGTCTACTCCGGCTTCTTCTGCTTTCTCCAGAGCTTCTCTCAGACTCACAATACCAAGCTGCTCGCCTTCCAGACCTGTTAAGCGAACTTCCTGGGCGCGAATTTCGCCATTGATACGGTTAGGGCGCGCCGTTTGAACTCGTTTTCCGCCTTTAATACCTTATTCCTCCAATTGTTTAAGACTGCGGCTGCGAATCTCTTGTTGCAGCTTCTCGATCACTTCATTTACGTCCATGCTTCCCAGGTCTTTACCACGGCGGGTGCGAACGGCAACTTTGCCTGATTCCACCTCTTTATCACCACAGACCAGCATATATGGGACGCGACGCAAAGTGTGCTCGCGGATTTTAAAGCCAATCTTCTCATTTCTCAAGTCTGCTTTAACACGAATGCCCGCATTTGATAGTTTTTGCGTCAGTTCGTTAACGTATTCAGACTGAGAATCGGTAATATTCATGATAACAACCTGAACTGGCGCAAGCCAGGTCGGGAAGAAACCAGCAAATTCTTCGGTCAGGATACCGATGAAACGTTCCATCGACCCCAGAATTGCGCGGTGAATCATTACCGGTACTTTACGTTCATTGTCTTCGCCTACATAAGAAGCGCTCAGACGAGAAGGCAAAGAGAAGTCCAGCTGTACTGTACCGCACTGCCATGCACGATCGAGGCAGTCATACAGGGTAAATTCAATTTTCGGACCGTAGAAAGCGCCTTCACCCAGTTGATATTCAAACGGGATGTTGTTTTCTTCCAGCGCAACCGCCAGGTCCGCCTCAGCACGATCCCACATTTCGTCGCTGCCAATACGTTTTTCAGGACGAGTGGAGAGTTTGACGACGATCTTCTCGAAGCCAAAAGTGCTGTACATATCATAGACTAAACGGATACATCCGTTAACTTCATCGCGAATTTGTTCTTCAGTACAGAAGATATGCGCGTCATCCTGGGTAAAACCACGCACGCGCATCAGGCCATGCAGCGAACCTGACGGCTCGTTACGGTGGCAGCTACCAAACTCGGCCATACGCAGCGGCAGATCGCGATAAGACTTCAGCCCCTGGTTGAAAATTTGTACGTGCCCCGGACAGTTCATCGGCTTAATGCAGTATTCACGGTTCTCAGAAGAGGTGGTGAACATTGCATCTTTGTAGTTGTCCCAGTGACCGGTTTTTTCCCACAGGACACGGTCCATCATGAACGGACCTTTAACTTCCTGATACTGGTACTCTTTCAGTTTAGAACGAACAAACACTTCCAGTTCACGGAAGATGGTCCAGCCGTCGTTGTGCCAGAATACCATACCCGGCGCTTCTTCCTGCATATGGTACAGGTCGAGCTGTTTACCGATTTTACGGTGGTCGCGTTTCGCGGCTTCTTCCAGGCGTTGCAGGTAAGCGTTAAGCGCTTTTTTGTCTGCCCACGCCGTACCGTAAATACGTTGCAACATTTTGTTATTGCTGTCGCCACGCCAGTAAGCCCCTGCCGTTTTCATTAGTTTGAAATGATGGCAGAAACGCATGTTCGGTACGTGCGGACCGCGGCACATATCGACATATTCTTCATGGAAGTACAGACCTGGCTTGTCATCATGGGCGATGTTTTCGTCAAGAATGGAGACTTTGTAGCTCTCCCCACGGTTGGCGAAAGTTTCACGCGCTTCATGCCAGCTGACTTTCTTCTTAATGACGTCGTAGTTTTTCTCAGCAAGCTCATGCATCCGCTTCTCGAGTGCTTCGACATCTTCCTGGGTTAACGTGCGGTCAAGATCAACGTCGTAATAAAAACCGTTGTCAATAACCGGGCCGATTGCCATTTTGGTATGCGGCCAAAGTTGTTTAATCGCGTGCCCTAACAGGTGCGCACAGGAGTGACGAATGATCTCCAGACCTTCTTCGTCTTTGGCAGTAATGATCGACAGTTGTGCGTCGTTTTCAATCAGATCGCAAGCATCAACCAGTTCGCCATTAACGCGCCCTGCGATACAGGCTTTCGCCAGACCTAGACCAATGTCCAGCGCAACATCCATGGGGCTTACAGCGTGGTCGTAATGGCGTTGGCTGCCATCAGGAAGAGTTATAACAGGCATTTTATATCCTTATTTGCAGTGGTGACCCACACGAAAGATCACATACAAAGAAAAATTTGTTTATTAACAGTTCATTGCGCAACCATCTAGCCAACAAATGCTAAATTGGTCCGCAATCAGGTACACAAATGAAAGACATTAACCTCTCACCTTCCACCCGGTTGAACGATGTTAACACTAAAAAAAGGGAGATTGTACCTTTCCGTTTCACATTGATTCGATTCGCAATTCGTTTGTAGTGAGTACACCAGCAAAACGCTTAAAGAACCACTGATAACATCACAGAGTGTCTGAAAGGTTTACTACGAGCGGATTTACAGCAGCATAAACTGAATCCAGCAAAGTTCGTTGCGTGATTTGGCGGTAGTATTTAAACGATCATGAGATTAATGACGAAGTAGTCATATCGCAATGATAAAAGTGACACAATTCTTATAGCAATTTTTCGTGCGCATTTCGTTCTGGCGATAATAATCAATCATCATCCTCAAAATCTCCAGACATATATAAGGCGAATAGATTATGAGTAAAAACGATATCATTATCAGAACTCATTATGAGTCTCCTCTTAGAATGCACATCGATAGCGACATACTAACGCCTTCATCAGAGCCTATTAATCAATTTGCGCGCCAGCTCATCACCCTACTTGATACCTCTTATTTAAGTTCGATGCTGTCATACTGTGTTACTCAAGAATTTACCGCAAGCTGTCGAAAAATTTCACAAAATTGTTATTCCACTGCCCTTTTTATCATTAACTTTGCCACTTCACCCATCCATGCAGAAAATACACTCATTACATTACACTATAAAAAAGAAATCATTTCCTTATTCCTGGAAACCACGCCGATTAAAGCTAACCATTTGCGAAGCATACTGGATTATATTGAACAGGAACAGTTAACTGCCGAAAAACGTAACCATTGCATGAAACTGTCCAAAAAAATTCATAGAGAAAAAACCATACAGCCAACAGTAAATCTCAACGATAGTGCATTTTTTTGCAATCTCCTTCTGACACTATTTTTTGTCGCCATCTGTCATTAAAATACGCCCTTGATTCATTGAGAAATGGAAAAGGCAAAGTCAACCTGATTAAACATTACTCCTCTGTTGAATCCATACAGCAGCATGTCTCCTTAGTCCGGGACGCGGAATTCAGAGCATTACTTCGCCATCCTCTTGCAAGGAGTCGCGTTATCGCGAGTCAGGATTTTGGCTTTGCTTTAGATATTTTCTTCTGTCGAATGATGGCAAACAATGTCAGTCATATGTCCGCGATTTTATATATAGACAATCATACTTTGTCAGTAAGTAAAGATGTCGTGTTATCTTATATATCAACGTTGGGTACTTTTGAAAAAAATATTCTTTTAGCCAACGTCAGTTATTTACACTGTTGGCCGCTAAAAATCATGACAACATGTCAGCTGTTCATATAGCCATTCATCATAATCATCATAAAACTGTAGAAACATATTATGCTGCTATAAATGTAATCAGCCAAAGCCTGAGTTTTAGTGCTGATGAACTAAAGACGTATTTATAACCCGCTATTTATGATATTTGTATATCGATACATAATTTTTTTCATAAAATGCAGAAACAGTGACCAGGTGTACAACGCCACCCGACGACTGTAATAACAAAAAATCCCTTGATGCCTGTCCCTTTTGTTACACTCCGTTATCACGCACAAGAGATATGCAGGACACTGGTATGCCGACTAAACGCTTTGATAAAAAACACTGGAAGATGGTGGTGGTGCTACTGGCAATCTGTGGCGCTATGTTGTTGCTACGTTGGGCAGCAATGATTTGGGGCTGAGCAGTGACAAACGAAAACAGCCAGACCGCATAACACGGTCCGGCAGATAATTTTACATGCTGTAACCCAACGATAAGGTTGTCCGACGATCGGTATGTTCCGGTGCAGACTCTGGAGGTTCAGAGTTCCATGTAACGTTGTAAGCCACCTTCAGTCCAAAATGTTCATTAATAGCAACATTTAATGCGCTTTCGGAGTTCAGCGTTGTGTCTTCCGCGCCAAAGACCGAAACACCCTGCGTAAATTTAGCGTTGTCAGTCAACTGCCATGCATAAGCCCCGGAGGCATAGCCCAGCGGCTGGGTTTCACTGGCATTGTCGGTATATTTGTCGTAACGCACACCAGGGCCGAATTCAAAGCGGAAACTGTGTACCGGGCCATTCAAAAACTGGCGACCATAACCCGCGGTCAACACATCGCGCTCTCGATAGCCGTTATAACGGTCTGTCAGCCAGCTTGCCTGACCAAATAAATAGTCATAATCAGTTAAATTAAAACGGCTACGCCCGCCCGCCGCATATTTTTCTGAAGAACGCTCATCATTAGAAGAAGTATTACTGGCGTTCCCCCACAGCGACCAGGCAGTGGTTTGTCCATACCAGGTCATAGTGGTGTCAGCCGTAAGTGAGGAGCTTTTCGTATTGCCTGATTGTGCAAGATATCCTGCGTTCAGATTACCTTCGAAAGGTTTTTTAGCGCTGGCAGGATCGTCCATGACAGTAAAAACGGAATCATCGGCAGCTGCATTCAGTGACGCAAACATGCCCCCCGCCAACATAACGATGGCAGGAACTGTCTTCAAAAGCTTCATTTATCAAGAGTCCGTACAACAAAAAAAGAGACCATCGCGGTCCCGGAAACTTTCTTAAGGATCAAAGATTAGCGTCCCTGGAAAGGTAACGAATTATAAAAAGGCGCGAATAACTTAGCAATGTATTCTTATTTCATTTTTTGAATAAGCATGTGGCGAAAACAGATTTTTATTTATATATATTTATCTGCAAAATTTTAAATAAAGCTCCAATAAATCATATTGTTAATTTCTTCACTTTCCGCTGATTCGGTGCCAGACTGAAATCAGCCTATAGGAGGAAATGATGGTACGTATCTATACGTTGACACTTGCGCCCTCTCTTGATAGCGCAACAATTACCCCGCAAATTTATCCCGAAGGAAAACTGCGCTGTACCGCACCGGTGTTCGAACCCGGTGGCGGCGGCATCAATGTCGCCCGCGCCATTGCCCATCTTGGAGGCACTGCCACAGCGATCTTCCCGGCGGGTGGCGCGACCGGCGAACATCTGGTTTCACTGTTGGCGGATGAAAATGTCCCCGTCGCTACTGTAGAGGCCAAAGACTGGACCCGGCAGAATTTACACGTACATGTGGAAGCAAGCGGTGAGCAGTATCGTTTTGTTATGCCAGGCGCGGCATTAAATGAAGATGAGTTTCGCCAGCTTGAAGAGCAAGTTCTGGAAATTGAATCCGGGGCCATCCTGGTCATAAGCGGAAGCCTGCCGCCAGGTGTGAAGCTGGAAAAATTAACCCAACTGATTTCCGCTGCGCAAAAACAAGGGATCCGCTGCATCATCGACAGTTCTGGCGAAGCGTTAAGTGCAGCACTGGCGATTGGTAACATCGAGTTGGTTAAGCCTAACCAAAAAGAACTCAGTGCGCTGGTGAATCGCGAACTCACCCAGCCAGACGATGTCCGCAAAGCCGCGCAGGAAATTGTTAATAGCGGCAAGGCCAAACGGGTTGTCGTTTCCCTGGGTCCACAAGGGGCGTTGGGCGTTGATAGTGAAAACTGCATTCAGGTGGTGCCACCACCGGTGAAAAGCCAGAGCACCGTTGGCGCTGGTGACAGCATGGTCGGCGCGATGACACTGAAACTGGCAGAAAATGCCTCTCTTGAAGAGATGGTCCGTTTTGGCGTAGCTGCGGGGAGTGCAGCCACACTCAATCAGGGAACACGCCTGTGCTCCCATGACGATACACAAAAAATTTACGCTTACCTTTCCCGCTAACTGAAACATTCCCCCTGCATTGGGGGAATCACCACCAACCTGTCGGCAACGCGTTTCTCCGACTATGCTCAAAAGTCATGTGATAACAAAGGGGTGAACTATGGCCAGTGGCGATCTTGTCCGTTATGTCATAACCGTCATGTTGCATGAGGATACATTGACTGAAATTAATGAGTTGAATAATTACCTGACTCGCGACGGTTTTTTGCTCACCATGACGGATGATGATGGCAATATCCATGAGCTGGGGACTAACACTTTTGGACTTATCAGTACCCAAAGTGAAGAAGAAATTAGAGAACTGGTTTCGGGGCTTACCCAAAGTGCAACCGGTAAAGATCCTGAAATAGCCATCACGACCTGGGAGGAATGGAATAGCAACAGAAAATAAATGGTTTTTGGGCAATAATCAGTCTGTGGTGTGCGTTAGCTCGTGTTTTTACACCGCATTCTTGCGCTAACCTTATGATCTGGCAGACAACATGGGAGAGACATCATGTGGCAGGCAATCAGTCGTCTTTTGAGCGAGCAGTTAGGTGAAGGCGAAATCGAACTGCGTAATGAACTGCCTGGCGGAGAAGTCCATGCCGCATGGCATTTGCGCTATGCAGGACATGACTTTTTCGTCAAATGTGATGAAAGGGAACTGCTTCCCGGTTTTACCGCCGAAGCCGACCAACTGGAGTTACTGTCGCGTAGTAAAACCGTCACCGTGCCTAAGGTTTGGGCAGTTGGCGCTGACCGTGACTACAGTTTTCTGGTGATGGATTATCTCCCACCTCGCCCGCTGGATGCGCATAGCGCATTTATTCTTGGTCAGCAAATTGCGCGTTTACATCAATGGAGCGACCAACCGCAATTTGGCCTCGATTTCGATAACGCGCTCTCCACAACTCCCCAGCCCAACACCTGGCAACGTCGCTGGTCAACTTTTTTTGCTGAACAACGGATTGGCTGGCAGCTGGAACTGGCGGCAGAAAAAGGGATCGCTTTCGGCAATATCGATGCCATCGTCGAGCATATTCAGCAGCGTCTGGCCTCGCATCAACCGCAGCCTTCTCTGTTGCACGGCGATTTATGGTCCGGCAACTGTGCGCTGGGTCCGGATGGCCCGTACATTTTCGACCCGGCCTGCTACTGGGGTGACCGAGAGTGCGACCTGGCGATGTTACCGCTGCATACTGAACAGCCGCCACAAATCTATGACGGCTATCAGTCAGTATCCCCGCTACCTGCCGATTTCCTTGAACGTCAACCGGTTTACCAACTCTACACGCTGTTAAATCGTGCAAGGTTATTTGGCGGTCAGCATTTGGTTATTGCTCAGCAGTCACTGGATAGATTATTAGCAGCATGATACGGGTTGAGGATAATGGCCGCTCCGTGCGGCCTTTTAATTAAATAAACCCCAGCAGAGAAAAGAACACATAACCTGCAGCAATACAAATAACCGGCAGGATATACAGCGAGAAAAACTGCAGGAAAATAGTATGGTGCGGCACAACAATACGTGACTCAATTTGTTCACGCGTTAGCCCCTCTTCCCCTTTGGCTTTTTCCAGAATGAGTTGATCTTCAACACCTTCCCGCAAGAAGCGCGCCTGGCGACTCATCCGGGCACCGGAATCCTGCAACGCCAGTCCGACAAAAATCAGGATGAAAATCACCCAGAACATAACGTTCACGCCACCATTAAAATTGGGCGTCGGAGAGTTGTACCAGAACACATTCAAAAAAGGCGTATTCGCCTGCATCATATCGATCATGACATGAGTAAAGTCGAGCATGACCGCATTAATGCCTTCCTGGTTTTCCTGCCGGGTATTCATAAATTTCAGCAAAGAAATCAATGTAGAGATCAATGCAGGTATAAAAATCACCCAACCCAAAATCCTTTTCAAAACAGCAATGCGTCCAGCTTGTTGATACGTCATGAGTTCTCCTTGATTAAGACGCGTCATTTCACTTAGTTTACCTGTAGATATCTGTTTTCGCCCATTCTTTAAAGGCGATATGATAGGCGCTTAATCATAAGCACGGCTTAATACCTTACATATAATGCTCTAAAGGAGAGGTTGTAATGTCAACCCCGCGTCAGATTCTTGCTGCAATTTTTGATATGGATGGATTACTTATCGACTCAGAACCTTTATGGGATCGAGCCGAACTGGATGTGATGGCAAGCCTGGGGGTGGATATCTCCCGTCGTAACGAGCTGCCGGACACCTTAGGTTTACGCATCGATATGGTGGTCGATCTTTGGTACGCCCGGCAACCATGGAATGGGCCAAGCCGTCAGGAAGTAGTAGAACAAGTTATTGCCCGTGCCATTTCACTGGTTGAAGAGACACGTCCATTATTGCCAGGTGTGCGTGAAGCCGTTGCGTTATGCAAAGAACAAGGTTTATTGGTGGGGCTGGCCTCCGCGTCACCGCTGCATATGCTGGAAAAAGTATTGACCATGTTTGATTTACGCGACAGTTTCGATGCCCTCGCCTCGGCTGAAAAATTGCCTTACAGCAAGCCGCATCCGCAAGTATATCTCGACTGCGCAGCAAAACTGGGGGTTGACCCTCTGACCTGCGTGGCACTGGAAGATTCGGTAAATGGCATGATCGCCTCTAAAGCAGCCCGCATGCGTTCCATCGTCGTTCCTGCGCCAGAAGCGCAAAATGATCCACGTTTTGTATTAGCAAACGTCAAACTCTCATCGCTGACAGAACTCACCGCAAAAGACCTTCTCGGTTAATGACCAGGGGGCAGTGATCACACTGCCCCTGGTTCTTTATCTGAATTTGCATTCAACTGACGGATTAATCGCCAATTTAAGAGAAAGAGTTACACCGTCACCACTTCCGTGCACTGTATAAAAACCCTATACTGTACGTATCGACAGTTTAGTGAGTTTTATCATGACGGCGGAAGGTCACCTTCTCTTTTCTATTGCTTGTGCGGTATTTGCCAAAAATGCCGAGCTGACGCCCGTGCTGGCACAGGGTGACTGGTGGCATATTGTCCCTTCCGCAATCCTGACGTGTTTGTTACCGGACATCGATCACCCAAAGTCGTTTCTTGGGCAGCGATTAAAGTGGATATCAAAACCGATCGCCCGCGCTTTTGGGCATCGTGGTTTTACCCACAGTCTGCTGGCGGTATTTGCGCTGCTGGCAACCTTTTACCTTAAAGTTCCTGAAAGCTGGTTCATTCCGGCTGATGCGTTGCAGGGTATGGTGCTGGGTTATTTGAGCCACATACTTGCCGATATGCTGACACCCGCCGGTGTTCCCCTGCTCTGGCCATGCCGCTGGCGTTTCC
The DNA here is from genome assembly GCF_046487695.1 of Escherichia sp. WS1118. NCBI lineage: Bacteria > Pseudomonadati > Pseudomonadota > Gammaproteobacteria > Enterobacterales > Enterobacteriaceae > Escherichia > Escherichia sp. WS1118. The sequence continues at coordinate 200,177 of NZ_JBJQIZ010000005.1, forward strand.
GCTTGCCTATCCTGGTTTCCCAAAAGGGCAACCAACTGGAACGTTTTATCTGCATGGCATTATTTGTCTGGTCGGTATGGATGCCCCATTCATTACCCGAAAACAGCGCTGTTCGTTGGTCATCGCAAATGATCAATACCTTACAGATCCAGTTTCATCGGCTTATTAAGCATCAGGTTGAATACTAAAAAGGCAAAAATCGCCTTTCTGGAATAAGCAATTCCATTTGAATATAAGAGCCAGCTCACAGTTCTGTTAATCTTGCGCCAACACTATGACTGTTACGCAGTGATAGAAATAATAAGATCAGGAGAACGGGGATGAACTTTCCATTAATTGCGAACATCGTGGTGTTCGTTGTACTGCTGTTTGCGCTGGCTCAAACCCGCCACAAACAGTGGAGTCTGGCGAAAAAAGTGCTGGTGGGTCTTGTGATGGGTGTGGTTTTTGGCCTTGCCCTGCATACCATTTATGGTTCTGACAGCCAGGTACTTAAAGATTCTGTACAGTGGTTTAACATTGTTGGTAACGGCTATGTTCAACTGCTGCAAATGATCGTTATGCCGCTAGTCTTCGCCTCTATTCTGAGCGCGGTTGCCCGTCTGCATAACGCATCTCAGTTAGGCAAAATCAGTTTTCTGACCATCGGTACGCTTTTGTTTACCACGCTGATTGCAGCGCTGGTCGGTGTGCTGGTCACCAACCTGTTTGGTTTGACGGCTGAAGGTCTGGTTCAGGGTGGTGCAGAAACTGCACGTCTGAACGCCATCGAAAGTAACTATGTTGGTAAAGTCTCTGACCTGAGCGTTCCGCAGCTGGTCTTGTCCTTTATCCCGAAAAACCCGTTTGCCGATCTGACCGGAGCCAATCCGACGTCAATTATCAGCGTGGTAATTTTTGCCGCATTCCTCGGCGTAGCTGCGCTGAAACTGCTGAAGGATGATGCGCCGAAAGGTGAACGCGTCTTAACCGCTATCGATACCCTGCAAAGCTGGGTGATGAAACTGGTTCGCCTGGTCATGCAGTTGACCCCTTACGGTGTTCTGGCGCTGATGACCAAAGTGGTTGCAGGTTCTAACCTGCAAGACATCATCAAACTGGGAAGTTTCGTTGTTGCGTCCTACCTCGGTCTGCTGATTATGTTTGCAGTGCATGGCCTTCTGCTGGGCATTAATGGCGTGAGCCCGCTGAAGTACTTCCGTAAGGTATGGCCAGTACTGACGTTTGCCTTTACCAGCCGTTCCAGTGCTGCGTCTATCCCACTGAATGTGGAAGCACAAACGCGTCGTCTGGGTGTTCCTGAATCCATCGCCAGTTTCGCCGCCTCTTTCGGTGCGACCATTGGTCAGAACGGTTGTGCCGGTTTGTATCCGGCAATGCTGGCGGTGATGGTTGCGCCTACGGTGGGCATTAACCCACTGGACCCGATGTGGATTGCGACGCTGGTCGGTATTGTCACCGTTAGTTCCGCAGGCGTTGCCGGTGTCGGTGGTGGTGCAACTTTCGCCGCACTGATTGTGCTGCCTGCGATGGGCCTGCCGGTAACGCTGGTGGCATTGTTAATCTCCGTTGAACCGCTTATCGACATGGGTCGTACGGCGCTAAACGTTAGTGGCTCGATGACCGCTGGCACGCTGACCAGCCAGTGGCTGAAGCAAACCGATAAAGCCATTCTGGATAGCAAAGACGACGCCGAACTGGCACACCGTTAATCCTGATTTGTTACGTTAAACGCCTGTCATCCCGACAGGTGTTTTTTTATTCTTCGACCTCATTTTCCTGACGAATCTGATTTGCCCAACGCTGGGCGGATTCAGGCACAGTAAACGCCGGTGAGCGCAGAAATGACTCCCCCATCAGTACAAACGCAACATATTTGCCACGCAGCATCCAGACATCACGAAACGAATCCATCTTTATCGCATGTTCTGGCGGCGCGGGTTCCGTGCGTGGGACATAGCTAATAATCTGGCGGTTTTGCTGACGGAGCGGTTTCTTCATTACTGGCTTCACTAAACGCATATTAAAAATCAGAAAAACTGTAGTTTAGCCGATTTAGCCCCTGTACGTCCCGCTTTGCGTGTATTTCATAACACCGTTTCCAGAATAGTTTCCGAAGCGGGATCTGGCTGGTGGTCTATAGTTAGAGGGTTTTTTGACCAAAACAGCGGCCCTTTCAGTAATAATTTAAGGAGACGAGTTCAATGTCGCAACATAACGAAAAGAACCCACATCAGCACCAGTCACCACTACACGATTCCAGCGAAGCGAAACCGGGGATGGACTCACTGGCACCTGAAGACGGATCTCATCGTCCAGCGGCTGAACCAACACCGCCTGGTGCACAACCTACCGCCCCAGGGAGCCTGAAAGCCCCTGATACGCGTAACGAAAAACTTAATTCTCTGGAAGACGTACGCAAAGGCAGTGAAAATTATGCGCTGACCACTAATCAGGGCGTGCGCATCGCCGACGATCAAAACTCACTGCGTGCCGGTAGCCGTGGTCCAACTCTGCTGGAAGATTTTATTCTGCGCGAGAAAATCACTCACTTTGACCATGAGCGCATCCCGGAACGTATTGTTCATGCACGCGGATCAGCAGCTCACGGTTATTTCCAGCCATATAAAAGCTTAAGCGATATCACCAAAGCGGATTTCCTCTCAGATACGAACAAAATCACCCCAGTATTTGTTAGGTTCTCTACCGTTCAGGGCGGCGCTGGCTCTGCCGATACCGTACGTGATATCCGTGGCTTTGCCACCAAGTTCTATACTGAAGAGGGTATTTTTGACCTCGTTGGCAATAACACGCCAATCTTCTTTATCCAGGATGCGCATAAATTCCCCGATTTTGTTCATGCGGTAAAACCAGAACCGCACTGGGCAATTCCACAAGGGCAAAGCGCCCACGATACTTTCTGGGATTATGTTTCTCTGCAACCTGAAACTCTGCACAACGTGATGTGGGCAATGTCGGATCGCGGTATCCCGCGCAGTTACCGCACTATGGAAGGCTTCGGTATTCATACCTTCCGCCTGATTAATGCCGAAGGGAAGGCAACGTTCGTACGTTTCCACTGGAAACCACTGGCAGGTAAAGCCTCACTCGTTTGGGATGAAGCACAAAAACTAACCGGACGTGACCCGGACTTCCACCGCCGCGAGTTGTGGGAAGCGATTGAAGCAGGCGATTTTCCTGAATACGAACTGGGCTTCCAGTTGATTCCTGAAGAAGACGAATTCAAGTTCGACTTCGATCTTCTCGATCCAACCAAACTTATCCCGGAAGAATTGGTGCCCGTTCAGCGTGTCGGCAAAATGGTGCTCAATCGTAATCCGGATAACTTCTTTGCTGAAAACGAACAGGTGGCTTTCCATCCAGGGCATATTGTCCCCGGTCTGGATTTCACCAACGACCCGTTATTGCAGGGGCGTTTGTTCTCTTATACCGATACACAAATCAGTCGTCTTGGTGGGCCGAATTTCCATGAAATTCCGATTAACCGCCCGACCTGCCCTTACCATAATTTCCAGCGTGACGGCATGCATCGTATGGGGATCGACACTAACCCTGCGAATTACGAACCGAACTCGATCAACGATAACTGGCCGCGCGAAACACCGCCGGGGCCGAAACGCGGCGGTTTTGAATCATACCAGGAACGCGTGGAAGGAAATAAAGTTCGCGAGCGCAGTCCATCGTTTGGCGAATATTATTCCCATCCGCGTCTGTTCTGGCTAAGTCAGACGCCATTCGAGCAGCGCCATATTGTCGATGGTTTCAGTTTTGAGTTAAGCAAAGTAGTTCGTCCGTATATTCGTGAGCGCGTTGTTGACCAGCTGGCGCATATTGATCTCACTCTGGCCCAGGCGGTGGCGAAAAATCTCGGTATCGAACTGACTGATGACCAGCTGAATATCACCCCACCTCCGGACGTCAACGGTCTGAAAAAGGATCCATCCTTAAGTCTGTACGCCATTCCTGACGGTGATGTTAAAGGTCGCGTGGTAGCAATTTTGCTTAATGATGAAGTGAGATCGGCAGACCTTCTGGCCATTCTCAATGCACTGAAGGCCAAAGGCGTTCATGCCAAACTGCTCTACTCCCGAATGGGGGAAGTGACTGCGGATGACGGTACGGTGTTGCCTATAGCTGCTACCTTTGCAGGTGCGCCTTCGCTGACGGTCGATGCAGTCATTGTCCCTTGCGGCAATATTGCGGATATCGCTAACAACGGCGATGCCAACTACTATCTGATGGAAGCCTACAAACACCTTAAACCGATTGCGCTGGCAGGAGACGCGCGCAAGTTTAAAGCAACAATCAAGGTCGCTGACCAGGGTGAAGAAGGGATTGCGGAAGCTGACAGCGCCGATGGTAGTTTTATGGATGAACTGTTAACGCTGATGACAGCACACCGCGTGTGGTCACGCATTCCTAAGATTGACAAAATCCCGGCGTAAATATGGATAAGGTCACGCCCCCTGGGGAGTGACCTTACCACCTTACTTGCACATCATGATAACTACCCAACCGATAACCACGCTCAGCAATCGCATATTTCAACGACGCTGAAGTCAGCACATCCAGTTCCGTTAACCGAGGGAAGCAATAAGCACTCTGGCGAATCGTATTATCGACAAACGCCGGATGGCACATAACTTCCAACGAGCGTTCCCCACGATGGCTGGAATCATCAAGCACTTGCAGGAACAATGCCTCGCTAATCTCTTCACCATAAAACGCGCTACTGAATCCCTGCGAACTGCGCAGATTAGCCGGTAAATCACCATCGTTAGATAGCGGTTGACGGTCGATGCGCAACGCAATCCCCTCTTCAGCCGCAAACTTTGCCACAATCGGGAAAATCTGCGGGAACATATGCACATGATGATGGCTATCAAGATGCGTAGGTTTGCGTCCAAATAGCTCAATGAAACGCAAATACTGACTGGCGAGCTCCTGAGTAATTTCTTCCAGCGGTAAAGCATCTTCTTCTGCCAACTGCCAGATCCATTTTCCCAGCACACCATCGCGGGTTAACCCCGGCATAACTGTCAGAGGCTTGCCCATAGTAAGGACAAAGTGCATCCCTATGGCCAGACTCGGTTCATCACGGCTCAACTGCACCGCATGGTCAATAGCCTGCCCATTCACCAGCGCCGTCGTCGACGTGACAATCCCATTGCGACAGGCCTCGATAATGCCGTAGTTCTGACCTTTGCTTAAGCCAAAATCATCGGCATTAACAATCAGTAAGCGTTCCATAATCAGCCTCGGTTAATGTGCTTTTTTAAGCTCTGCGATGCAGTCGGCAAAATTTGGCAGCCATTTCTCGTGCGCCAGAATCATCTCGCGTGCCAGCAGCTCAGCATCGCGATCGGAATGCACCAACGGACTAAGGTTTAGCGCCAGTAAGACATCGTTAAATTCTCCACTAAGTGCGGCGTTGCTGGCAGCAATCTCGAAGCCTTTGATGGTGTGAATCAGCCCCATCACTTTATCATCGAAATGCGTAATGCGCGGATGTGGCGTCGCGCCATCGCGCCCCAGCGTACAGGTCATTTCTACCGCCCAGTCTGCCGGAATATTATCAATATGCCCATGATGCGGGATATTAACGTAATGTTCTGCTTGCTTGTCGTTATAGATAGCGTTGATCACTTCGCACGCAGCATCAGAATAATAAGCCCCACCGCGCTGTTCCAGTTCTTTCGGCTTAACGTTCAACTCCGGGTTTTTATATAGCTCAAAAAGTTGTTTCTCGACTTTCTGTACTACCTGCGCTCGTGCGCCGCCTTTGTAGTATTCGCCCATTTCAATAGCCAGCATCTCTTTTTGCTTGAAGTAATAAAGCAAATAAGAACACGGCAACAGATTCATAGAACGAATTAAGCCTTCGCTAAATGGCAGATCGAAAATATTTTTAACGCCAGATGCTTTTAACTGCCCGGATGCCACACCATCAAGCAATTCGGCAAAGCGTGATTTGCCATTTACCAGCACATCCTTAATGAACACCATATGGTTGAGGCCGAACAGATCGATAGATAAATCATCGCTGTCTTTCAGCATCAGAACATCGCGAATAAACATCTTCATGCCGATCGGAATATTACACACGCCGATAAAGCGTTTAAATCCGGTATGACGATAAACGGCTTCAGTGACCATTCCCGCCGGGTTAGTGAAGTTAATCACCCATGCATTCGGACATAGTTCTTCGACATCTTTTACGATGTCAAAAATCACCGGAATGGTACGCAGACCTTTAAACAGACCGCCCGCGCCGTTAGTTTCCTGACCAAGATAACCATGACTTAATGGAATACGTTCATCCAGTTCCCGCGCCGGTAATTGGCCAACGCGCAGTTGGGTAGTAACGAAATCAGCATCTTTCAATGCTTCGCGGCGATCCAGCGTTTTATAAAGCTTCATCGGGACGCCAGCGTTATCAATCATCCGTTGGCAGAGATCAAAAATAATATCCAGTTTCGCTTTACCACCTTCGACATCCACCAGCCATAATTCGCTGACCGGCAATTCGTGATAACGCTTAATAAATCCTTCCAGTAACTCCGGGGTATAGCTGCTCCCGCCACCAATAGTGACGACTTTTAATTTCTGGCTCATAATTTCTCCCTTCAGTACAGAATACTGATATCTGGCATATCTGCCCCCCGGACATAAATAATCCAGCAACAGGACAGATATGTGAATTGTCAGGTATAACGACTTACTGATTAAATTCAGTCAATTTCTTACGATAGCTCTTAGGCGTAAAGGACGTTAATTTCTTAAACGTTTTAATAAACAAGCTCGGGCTACTATAACCGGCCTCAAACGCAATATCCGTCACTGAATAGTTGGTCATTTCCAGTTGTTTTTTGGCAAAATTAATACGGATTTCATTAATAATCTGCATTGGCGTTTTACCATAGTATCGTTGAGTCGCTCGCGTCAAATATTCCTGTGATTTGGCTGACAACGTCACCATATTCTCCAGCGCCGATTCACTAAACTGCTCTTTATCATGCATCTTTTCTACCGTACTTTTCAGCCACTGCGGTATATCATCAATCACCTGTTCTTCGCGGTAATGACGTAAACGGTTAATGACATAAAAAGTAACCATCTCAACAAACTCTTCCAGCCCTGTTTCGCGGAAATTCAATGAAGAAATCACTGTTTCCACATAGGTGAGAAAAGCGTTATTGGTCCGGTATACCTGCGAAGCTACAAAGCAATAAGGCAACAACGGCAGGTAATGCTGCTCAAAAAAGCGTTTACTGATCCCAACGTTCAATATACGCGTGGCACCAAATTCATAAAAACTTTGATGGTGCGAACCTAACGGAATAAAAACAAAATCGCCCCGTTCCAGTAACACGCGCTTACCGTTAATCTCCTGGAAATAACGCCCGGTTAATACCAGAGTAAATTCATAATAGTCGTGCTGATGCAGTCCACTGATACTCTCAGTTTTATTGTAGATAAACACATGGAAGTTTTTGCCATTAAACAACTGCTGTTCTCGGGCAGTGGCAATTTCCGGCGCGTTAATCACTGGCTGCATCATCGACTCCTTATGCCTTCAGTTTTTCATGAAGCTCAATTAATTCAGTAATCAGTTCACGCGCAAGCATGGACGTCATTAAATGATCCTGAGCGTGGACCAGCACCAGACTCACTTTCATCTTACCTTCGCCAGCATCGCCTTCAATCAGTTTCGTCTGTACCAGATGCGCTTCATTCAATGCCATCCGTGACTGATCCATCATCGCTTTTGCTGCGGCAAAATCGCCCTGCTTCGCCTGTTTCAGTGCCGCATACGCCAGGCTACGCGCTTGTCCGGAGTTGATGATAAGCCCCATCACCACTTCTTCCAGCTCTTCAGCTTCCGTTTGCGTATCGGGAATATTATCGAGATCCATCATACATCGTTCCTCTCTATTCTTACCGGCACGATTACCCGTACCGGCATCAATTAAAATTTCAGGGCGTTGGCGATATCTTCTTCGCTCTCTTCTTTATCAATCGCGTTTTGTGCTTTGTTAGCGACCACAACAAAGGGCAGATAAATTAACGTTGCGATACCAAGATTGAAGAGTGCGACCAGCAATGCGGCGACGCTACCGTTGGTGTTAAAGAAGGCTCCCAGACCGGTGGGCATGGTCCACGGTGCAATATTGGTCACCGGTGGAATAATGCCCATGTAGTACGCTGCCAGGGTGATTGCCGCCAGAATCGGTTGTACCAGTACAAACGGGATAAACATCACCGGGTTCATGATAATTGGCAGACCAAACAGAATCGGTTCGTTAATCTGGAAGATGCCGGACGGCAGCGCCAGTTTTGCCACCTGACGATAATCAGCACGGCGAGAAGCGATAAAGATAGCCAGGATCAGGCCTAAAGTCGCACCACTGCCACCAAGGAAAATAAAGGAGTCCAGCATCGGTTTGGCCCAGATATGGAAGGTCTTACCGGCTGCCAGCGCCGCTTCGACGGAACCATATTGCTGATAGGTCGCGATATTTTCCAGCGCCCACGGCGTCATAATGCCGTTGTCCAGTGCGGTCAGCGCCAGCGCGCCATGAATACCGAAGAACCAGAGCAGTGGAACAAAAATCACATAGGCCCAGCCTACCACGCTACCCAACGATGCCAGTGGGGTTGAGATGGTATCCATAATGATCTGATGGAAGTTTGTGCCCCAGGTATTCAACGCCCAGGCAATAATCCCCATCACGGAAAGAATAATAAAACCTGGAATTAATGCTGAGAAAGAGCGCGAAACCGATGTCGGAACGCTATCAGGTAACTTAATGACCCAGTTACGATGAACAATAAAGGTAAACATTTCTGCCACCACCAGGCCAATAATAATCCCGGAGATGATATTCGCCCCACCTAACCAGTTTGCGCCAACCGCATAGGCCTCACCGACACTATATGGGGTGACGGTCATAAATGCTGCAACGGATAACAACCCGGCCGCCAGCGCATCGACTTTACGCTCTTCTGCCAGCGCCATGCCAATAAAGAACGGTGCCATTAAAGACATTATCCCTAATGTTCCGTTATATACGTTGCCGCCAATACCTTTCAGACCATTAAGTGTTTCAATGGTTGAGGCATCCAGGCGAATACCTAAGGAATAAAAAAACGACCCCTCCCCAAAACTTAGAAAAACGTTGTTAATTAATACAAACATGGCCCCCGCAAGGGTTAACGGCATTAAGCGAATAAAGCCATTTTTGATTGCATTAACGTGTGGCTGCTTTCCTATTTTAACTGCAAAAGGGAGGAGTACCTTTTCAAGCGATGCAATAACATTACTCATAGAAAAATACCCTTTAAAACCGCAATTTAAATATTGCGGTATTGATTTATGAAATAACTCTTTGACGGGAAAATTTAAAATAAATTAATTTGCTGCGGCTTTTTTAATCGCTGCAACCGCAGCCTTAAGCACGCCTAAACCATCGACTTTGCCATAAAGCAGCGAGTCAATTACTTCAACCGGTTTGTTGGGTAACAAACGCTGGATTTCGGGCAACATATAAGCAATCTGCGGCCCTAATAACACGACATCGGCATTCTGACCTTTTTCACCAGCCAGTGTTTCCGGAAATGCTTCAATAATGACCGGAACTTCATATTTTTCTGCCTGTGCGCGCATTTTTGATACCAGTAAAGAGGTAGACATGCCCGCAGAACAAAACAGATAAATGTGTTTCTTTTCCATAAAACTGCCCTCATCGACGATTATCTGTCAGCCAGACACTCCGCAAGCCTTAACCTGCTTCCATGCTCTGGGTAACTTGCGAAACCAACATGACTTTTTTTGTGGCTGAAAGGAGTATACGGTATAGGCCTGAGCAATAGTATTTCTTTGACCTTAGAAATTGTCTCTCCTTGACCTGTGGTTATGACCCTCTTCACATTTCGGGCAAATAATTCGCGAAGATAATTAAGAACACAGGCCAAAAAAAAACCGGCGCAATGGCCGGTTTCCGTTGTTACTCAAGCTTTCAGGCGAAGTGATTACTTCGTAGCCTGTGGATCAGTGTCGTATTCAGCACAGGTCTGATAACCGGAGTTGATGACATGTCCGGTATCATCTAACGCGACAAAGTAGGTTTCTGCTTTACCATCACGTTGACCCAGGATGTAGGTCTGGCAAGTACCACGAGCATGGATCATGCTCACTTCAGACGAAGGTTTACCCGCAATTTGTGCAACCTGCGCCCGGCTCATGCCTTTTTTGACGTCTTTCACCACAGGCTGTACAAACTGGTCTTTGGTACGATCATAAGCCGTACAACCCGCCAGCATGGTTAATACCGCCGCTGCACTCAGAATTCCTGCCATATTCTTGTTCATATTCCGTCCTCTTGTTTATCAGCGTGTTAGATAAGCCTGGAATACATTGGGCGCTTTTTCAAGCCCGTGAACGAAACGGCTCCTCTTTCAGAGGATTCCTGTATGACGTTTTAACCACCATTCAGCCCGCTGTCGCTTGTCGTTTCAGTAGCAACGGGTTAGCTTTAAGGAAGTTTTGTCTTTTCTGTCTGGAGGGGTTCAATGACATTGCAACAACAAATAATAAAGGCGCTGGGCGCAAAACCGCAGATTAATGCTGAAGAGGAAATTCGTCGTAGTATCGATTTTCTGAAAAGCTACCTGCAAACTTATCCGTTCATTAAATCACTGGTGCTCGGGATCAGCGGCGGTCAGGACTCCACGCTTGCCGGTAAGCTGTGCCAGATGGCGATTAATGAGCTGCGCCAGGAAACCGGCAACGAATCACTGCAATTTATTGCCGTACGCCTGCCCTATGGTGTTCAGGCCGACGAACAAGACTGCCAGGATGCCATCGCCTTTATTCAACCGGATCGCGTATTAACCGTTAATATCAAGGGCGCGGTACTCGCCAGCGAGCAGGCATTGCGGGAAGCAGGCATTGAACTGAGCGATTTTGTCCGTGGCAATGAAAAAGCGCGTGAGCGGATGAAAGCACAATATAGCATTGCGGGTATGACCAGCGGTGTCGTGGTGGGCACCGATCATGCAGCAGAAGCTATTACCGGATTCTTCACTAAATATGGTGACGGCGGTACGGACATTAATCCGCTGTATCGTCTCAACAAACGTCAGGGTAAACAGTTACTGGCGGCATTAGGTTGCCCGGAACACCTTTATAAGAAAGCGCCAACGGCCGATCTTGAAGATGATCGCCCTTCACTGCCAGATGAAGTGGCACTCGGCGTGACCTATGACAATATCGACGACTATCTGGAAGGGAAAAACGTGCCTGAACAGGTCGCCAGAACAATAGAGAACTGGTATCTGAAAACCGAACATAAACGCCGTCCGCCAATTACCGTTTTCGATGATTTCTGGAAGAAGTAATAATTTGCACATATTGGTTTGTGCGAAAAAGAGTACTTTGTTCACGCCGGATGCGGCGTGAACGCCTTATTCGCCCCACAAAACTATGCAAATTCAATATATTGCATGAGTCGAATAGGCCTGACAGGCGTAGCACGTCAGACGGTGTAACCTTTGTCATCAACCCGCCTCTTTTTTAATCGCTCCCCGCCTGTTACACTGGATAGATAACCAGCATTCGGAGTCAACAGTGGTAAGGCGTTTAACTTCTCCGCGGCTCGAATTTGAAGCTGCGGCAATTTATGAATATCCCGAACATTTACGTTCATTCCTTAATGACTTACCCACCCGACCAGGGGTGTATCTGTTTCATGGCGAAAGTGACACCATGCCGCTCTATATCGGCAAAAGCATTAACATCCGCAGTCGGGTGCTTTCTCATTTACGCACCCCTGATGAAGCCGCCATGCTACGGCAATCCCGACGCATCAGCTGGATATGTACCGCCGGTGAAATCGGCGCTCTGCTCCTTGAAGCGCGATTAATCAAAGAGCAGCAGCCGCTGTTTAATAAACGCTTGCGCCGCAATCGCCAGCTCTGCGCCCTGCAATTAAATGAAAAGCGCGTCGATGTGGTGTATGCCAAAGAGGTGGATTTTTCACGAGCCCCCAACCTGTTTGGCCTGTTTGCCAATAGGCGCGCAGCTTTGCAAGCATTGCAGACCATCGCTGATGAACAAAAACTTTGTTATGGCCTGTTGGGACTGGAACCGTTAAGTCGCGGTCGTGCATGTTTTCGTTCAGCGCTAAAACGTTGCGCCGGAGCATGCTGCGGTAAAGAGAGCCATGACGATCATGCGCTACGTTTGCGCCAGTCTCTGGAACGTTTACGAGTCGTTTGTTGGCCGTGGAAAGGTGCGGTAGCGCTGAAAGAACAGCACCCGGAAATGACTCAATATCATATTATTCAAAACTGGCTGTGGCTGGGGGCGGTTAATTCGCTGAAAGAAGCGACAACGTTAATTCGGGCACCCGCCGGGTTTGATCACGACGGTTATAAAATTCTTTGTAAGCCGCTGCTTTCCGGTAACTATGAAATTACTGAACTTGATCCGGTGAATGACCAGCAAGCCAGTTGATTTCACTGAACAACAGTTTACCTTGCGGTTGCAAAAGCCGCAGGGTGTGCCTGCCATCGAACCAGCACGCGCCCTGGTCAGTAGTGAGCAGTTTGTCGCCCAATTGCCACGCCCCGTTTATTACAAACACCACCCCGCCGCGTGAACCAAAGGTAGTAAACGTACGTTCGGCAATTCTGACTTTCGCCTTACAGACATCCAGGCGTGTCATGATGTTGAAATCCATCGACATCTGCCCTGCCGTCAGTTTCGCTTTTACCACCAGGTCCGCTGCAAAGGAAAAAGGTTGTAACGGTTTTAAGGTATGGTTAAAGCGGTCTGCGCTTTCAAGGAACATCTCGCCGCCTTCCAGCAACGTCACTATCCTTTCCATACCGGGAAACAAAGAAAACTCCCCATTCGCCGCGATGGATGTAATGCTGGCACGCCAGTAAAAATCACGTTTTGCCGGTGGGAAAGTGCAAATTTCGCGCGTTTCACCGGCAGCGTTTCGCCACAGATTCACCGACATTTTACGCATATCAAAGTATTCCATACCCGCTCCCGGCCCGTTCTTTTCATTGCTATCGTTCAGGTAACCGTGGATGGTTATCGGCAACTCGGGTGATTTACGTTAGTGGCGATCAGGCTTTTTTTGCATCTGTTTGAGAAGAGAAAAGAAAACCGCCGATCCTGTCCACCGCATTACTGCAAGGTAGTGGACAAGACCGGCGGTCTTACGTTTTTTGGCTGAAAGATTATTCAGCAGTTGCAGGCATTTTACCTTTTGCCGCTGGACGTTCTGTCAGACGCTTCTCAAAATTAGCATTAAATTGCTTTTTCTGTTCCGGCGTCAGGATGTTGTAAATCTTGTTCTGGGTTTCCATGTGCGCCAGCATGTTAGCTTTGCGCTGTTCTTCCATTTTTGCGATCTGCGCTTCAGCTTTTGCTTTATCGAAGGTATCGCTGGCAATGATGTCATGCATTGCGCGGCGTTCTTCCAGCGGCGGACGTTTCATCTGGTCACGCTGGCCTTTCATGATTTCGCGGATCTGCTGTTTCTGCGCGTCGGTCAGGTTCAGGTCTTTGAACATCATGTCCTCATGCGGACCGAACTTGCCTTTATGGTGCATCATCGGCTTCGCGTCAGCCGGTGCTGCGGTAGTGGTGTCTGCGGCATGGGCCAGGTTAGCCGCGCCAAGAGCCAGGGTAGAGGCAACAAACAGTGCAGTTAATTTACGCATATTCTATATCCTTCCTTTCAGTTATTTATTACGGCTTTCTTAAGTAGCGTGCCGTGTTGACGAGATTAACTTTACTGACTTTAGCGTCAATTAATCAGAGCAACGGTAAAACAATGAAAGTGTAAAAAACACTTTTGCGCCAATTATGGAGAAAAAAAGAAAATTTGATGGAGAGTGATGAGAGAATATTACAACACGATGATTTTGCAGAGATTATGAAGAACTATACCGGATGACTGGTGATAAATAAAGCAAATAACCAGGATTAATCTGTATTAATTTATAAGAAAGCAACTTAATACCCGCAGAATGATTTCTGCGGGTAAGTATTAGCTTATTTTTTCGAGCATTAATCCCGCACGTAATCCCAACGCTACCAACGGATTAGGGAATAACACATACTCTACATCATGGGTTACGGTAAAACGTTCCTCCCCGTCCTGCGCCAGCAATGTTCCTTTCTCAAACGGCATAAAATTCAGCGTGTCATTTGCCATATGCATTTCGAAGGACGGCGAGTGGCGAGTAATTTGCGAAACCACCCGATAACGGAGCGGCGGTGTTCTCACGATACCGACACTCTCACCAGATAGCAGCGCAGCAATTGCGCTGGCAGTTACTGCAAACTGGCGAAGATCGTTTTGCCCAAAGGGCAACGCTTTGCCAAGTTCCAGCGTACAGGCCAGCGCGCCAAAATGTCTGGCGCTGAAATGGGTAAACGTACCACCAGGGTCCTGATGGAACACCAGCGCCTCCAGCCCCGCCGCACCCAGCCACGTCAGAAATTTCTCGTCCCAGGGAATGTCGCGTTGCGGTAATACACCGAACTGCGGATGCAAGGAGCCACGAATTGCGGTATGTAGATCAAGGTGCCAGCGCACAGATTCTTTGCCCTGGTCATAAAAATCTTCCAGGCACTGCTCCAGTTCGCGCGCCCGACAGGTTTCCCCGCTTTCAGCAAACAGTTGCCAACGACCGCCAAACATTCGATTCATATCGCTATGGCAATAACGTTTCCCTTGCTTCAGCGCAGGAGGATTCCCGAGGATCACCAGTAACCGCCAACGTAACGGGATCTCACCGTGAGATATCGCGCCAAGCAACGCGTCCAGCATTTCCACAGGAGCCGTCTCATTACCGTGGATCCCCGCTGAAATCACCAGCGCGCCTTGCGGTGGCGTTAATGGCGTCAGTTCCAGCACACCATCGCCCAGCCAGCGCCAGCGAACGCCGTTGATTTCTCGCTCGGTGATAACCGGTTTTTTACCCGTTAAGGTTAGAGCAAGAAAATTATCCATTGCCCCCTCCCTCGCGCTGGAATGGATAAACCGAACCAAGATCCAATAATTGAGTCAGTGTATCCAGCGCTTCCCTTCCTTCGCGCAGCAATTGTGGATCGGCAAGATCCGCCGCAGTAAGACGATCGCGGTAGTAACGATCCACCCAGTCATTGAGCGCATTAAACAGCGTATCGTTCATCATCACCGCCGGATTCACCGCCCGGCGTTCTTCTTCTGTCAACACCACGCGCAACCGCAGGCACGCCGGGCCACCGCCATTCGCCATGCTTTCACGTAAATCAAAAACTTTTAGTGAGCTTATTGGGTTATCGGCAGCAAGCAATTCATTGAGATAACGCCATACTCCAGCATGTTCCCGACATTCCTGAGGCAGCACCAACATCATGGAACCATCATCGCGGCTCAGTAACTGGCTGTTAAACAGATACGTAGACACCGCATCCGACACGGAAACCTGTGCCGCCGGAACTTCTATCGCCATAAAACCATTGACCCGCGAACGCAGGTTTGCCAGTAACTGTGACTGGCGAGCGAACGCCTGTTGATGGCAAAACAGCACCTGGCGGTTACTCACGGCAATCACGTCATTATGAAAAACGCCCTGGTCGATAACGTCCGGGTTTTGCTGGGCGAAAATCACCTGTTGGGGATTCACCTGATTCAACCTTGCCACCGCCTCGCTGGCTTCGCGAGTCTGCCGCGCCGGATAACGGGAAGGCCGGGTATCATTGCCCTCTTCTCGCCCGTAGACAAAAAGTTGAATACCCGGTTCACCGTAATGACCGCCGAGACGATTGTGGTTTGCCGCTCCCTCATCACCGAGCAAGGCTACCTGCGGCAACGCCGAATGGACACTAAATTTCTCTTCGTCGTTAAAAATCGCTTTTAACAACGATTCGGTGACGGGGGCTTCCAGCGAACGGTGAAATTTATTGTTCAGGTTGGCAACGGTGAGATGCACTTTGCCATCCAGCGTATCGGCAGATGGCGCGATCGTTGCCGCATTGGCTACCCACATTGGCGAAGCGGAGCTGACGCTGGAAAGCCAGTGCGGTGCCTGGCGGGCAACCTTTTCCAGCACTTGTTCATCGCTACCACTGAATCCCAACTGACGTAAAACCGGTATAAACGGACGCTCGTGCGGCGGGATCACGGCCTGGGGGAATCCCGCATCGGCAAGGGTTTTCATTTTCAGTAAGCCCTGTTTCGCCGCCAGTCGCGGGTTAGAGACCTGAAAACAATGACGGGTAGAGGCTTCATTACCAAACGACAGGCCCGCGTAATGATGCGTCAGCCCTACCAGCCCGTCGAAATTGACTTCCCAGGCGTTCATCGCACCACCTCATCGGAAAAATCCAGCCCAGGGTTAAGCGTGGCGGGCAATGTTAACGAGTCCGACTCCAGGCTCGCCATCGGCCAGGCACAATAATCTGCGGCATACCAGGCGCTGGGGCGATGGTTACCGGAAGCGCCAATGCCGCCGAATGGCGCGGTACTGGCAGCGCCGGTAAGCGGTTTGTTCCAGTTAACAATCCCCGCCCGCGCCTCCAGCAACAGTTGATCGAATTTTTCCCGCTCGGGGGAAACCAGACCGCAAGAGAGGCCAAAGCGAGTGTTATTCGCCATTCGAATCGCTTCATCGAAAGTATCATAACGCCAGACGCGCAATAACGGTCCGAACACTTCTTCATCCGGCAAGCCAGTAACGCCTGTCATTTCAATGATCCCCGGCGTCAGCAACGATGTCCCTGCTTGTAATAAGCGCGGCGCAAGCAGGGTCCGTCCGCCCATCGCCTCCAGTTCCTGCCAGGCAGTAACCACCTGCTGTGCGGCCTGCTCAGAAATCAGCCCACCAATAAATGGCTGCGGTTCGTCATCCCAAGTGCCCGGCGTTAACCGCTGGCTGACGGCAACCAGGCGAGCAAGAAATGCATCGCCCTGCGTTCCACTTTTCAGAAATAAACGGCGGGCGCAGGTGCAGCGTTGCCCGGCAGTGACAAACGCCGACTGAATGGTCAGATGGACAGCGGCATCGATATCCGCCACCTCATCGATAATTAGCGGGTTATTACCGCCCATCTCAAGGGCGAGAATTTTCTCCGGCTGACCGGAAAGCTGGCGATGCAGCTGGTAGCCGGTATTGGCGCTGCCGGTAAACAGCAAGCCGTCGAGATCCTCCAGCGCACTCAGCGCCTGACCCGTTGCACGCCCGCCCTGCACCAGGTTCAGCACGCCCGGCGGCAAGCCAGCCTGCTGCCATAAACGCATTACCGCGTCGCCACTCCACGGTGTCAGTTCGCTGGGTTTAAAGATAATGGTGTTACCTGCCAGCAATGCCGGAACGATATGTCCGTTCGGCAAATGACCAGGGAAATTATACGGCCCAAACACCGCCAGCACGCCGTGCGGGCGATGTCGCAGGCTCGCCGCGCCGTCCGGCATTTCGCTACGCTGCTCACCGGTACGAACGTGATACGCCTTAATTGATATCGCGATTTTATTGATCATCGCCGTCACTTCGGTTGCCGCTTCCCAGCGCGGCTTGCCGGTTTCTCTGGCAATAATCGCGGTTAATTCGGCTTTATTGCTTTCCAGCAATCCGGCAAAGCGTTCAACTCTTACCTGACGATCGCCAAATGAGAGCCGAGCCCAGCGCGGAAACGCCGCACGGGCAGCCCGACAAGCCTGCCCGACCTGAGCGGCATCGGCATCATTGCCCTGCCATAACACCTCGCCCGATACCGGATTACGCTTCACACGCAATGCGCCCTGGCCCGTTACCCAGTCACCGTTGATCCATAAAGTCATGCTGTTTTCTCCTCTGCGCACAGGCGCACCAGACGAACGCGATCCCCTGCGTGGCATTTGAGGGCATCCAGTTGTGCGGCGGTTAAAATCAAACGCTCGGTCGCTGGATCGGTACGCACCAGCACCACGCGGAAATGGTGATAATTTTCATTGGCGACCAGGCAGGCCGGAAAATCGCCCTGCGCAGGCTGCCCTTCGGCCACTTCCACCAGCCGACTTTTACGGATGGCGCGCACGCGGTCGATATCACATTCAAGTGTCGGCCCGCCGTCAAAGATGTCGATATAGTTACGGTAGCGAAAACCTTCTTTCTCCAGCACCGCACGGGCAGGCGCGGTTTGCGGATGTACCTGACCGATGACGTCCTGGGCTTCCTGGGATAAAAAGTGGGTATAGATCGGATGTTTCGGCATCAGTTCTGCAATAAATGCCTTTTGCCCGGTGCCGCAGAGAAAATCAGCGCGGCTAAAATCCATCGAAAAGAAGCGTTTACCGAGGCTTTGCCAGAACGGTGAATAGCCGTGTTCGTCAATCACCCCGCGCATTTCGGCGACCACTTTGTCATTAAACTTGTCGCGAAAAGCCGCCATAAACATAAAGCGCGATTTCGACAGCAAATAGCCGTTGCCCTCTTTGCGCCACTCCGGGTCGAGAAACAGCGTGCACAGCTCGCTGCTGCCGGTGTGATCGTTACTGAGAAACAGCGTCGGCAATGCGTTATAGACATTCAGCTCTTTCGAAGCGTGAACCAGCGTGCCGACACGATAGTTGTACCAAGGATCGTTCAGCCCAACCGCCACCTCAATGGCGCAAATCCCCGCCACAGTGCCTGTCTCACTATCTTCCAGTACAAACACATAACCCTGCTCACTTTTGGGCAGTTCGCCTTGCCAGGTTTTGATTGCCCTTTCAATACGCACCGAAAGCGTGGCTTCATTGGCGGGAAGCGACGTCAGGCCGCCGCCCGTTTTGCTGGCAAGCTGCATCAGCGCCGAGACATCTGAGCGCTCAACGGGACGAATGACCATCATGATGAACCTCGGCTAACAAAGTGTTCGCAAGCAGCTGCAAAGCGATCCAGTCCGGTCGTCACCTCTTCTTCGCTGACATTGAGCGCAGGCGCAAAGCGCACCACGTTGCCACCCGCAATCAGCACCATCACGCCTGCTTTCACCGCTTCCTGAGAGATCTGTTTCGCTTGCCCGGCGTAATCGGCATTCAGTACACAGCCAATCAAAAGACCTAAGCCGCGAACTTCACTGAACAAACTGTAGTGGTGATTAATGGAATTTAGACGCTCAACAAACCAGTCGTGACGCTGTTTAACCCCGTTAAGCATCTCTGGCGTGTTGATGAGATCCAGCACTTTGCCTGCCACCGCCGAGGCCAGCGGATTGCCGCCATAGGTGGTGCCGTGAGTGCCAACGGTCATCACGCTGGCGCACTCTTCGGTTGCCAACAACGCACCAACCGGGAAACCGCCGCCCAGCGCTTTGGCGGTAGTTAACAGATCAGGCGTCACGCCGTAGTGCATACAGGCATACAGTTCCCCGGTGCGCCCGACACCGGTTTGTACTTCATCAAAGATCAGCAACGCATTGTGGCGGTCACACAATTCACGCAGACCTTGTAAAAATGCGTTGCTGGCTGGCACCACACCGCCTTCCCCCTGGATGGGTTCGACAATCACCGCACAGGTGGCGTCGTCAATCAGCGCACTGGCAGAGTTAATATCGTTATATGCAGCATGACGAATATCCGGCGGCAGTGGCGCAAAATCCTGTGAATAGGCTGGCTGCCCACCCGCACTGACAGTAAACAGCGTGCGACCATGAAACGCATTTTTGAACGCCACGATGCCGCTCTTATGGCTGCCGTAGCGGTCGTGAGCGAATTTACGCGCCAGTTTTAGTGCCGCTTCGTTGGCTTCCGCACCGGAGTTACAAAAGAAGACGCGATCGGCAAACGTGGCGTCGATCAATTTTTTCGCCAGTCGCAGTACCGGCTCGTTGGTGTAACCGTTGCCGGTATGCCAGAACTTACTCGCCTGTTCGTTCAGCGCCTCACGCAGTTCCGGATGCGCATGGCCCAGCGCGTTCACCGCAATGCCACCCGCGAAGTCGATATACTCTTTCCCCTGCTGATCCCACAAGCGTGAACCTTCGCCACGTACCGGTATAAACGGTGCCGGAGCGTAAACAGGTATCATCCATTCATCAAAGTTTTCACGCGTAATTGGCTGAGACATAGCGACCTCTACAGTAAATAATTGGTTATTTATATGTTAATAATAAGTAATGTTTGCGCTGTAAATGTAGATTGCAGGGTTCGTGCCAGCCAGTGATAAAAGTGCATAAACGGCGGAGGCTAACTGGAAATCAAGCAGTTATAACCACATCATATGCATTTAAAGTGCATATAAAGTGAATACGTTTGCGATGTGGGTGAATAAAAAGAATAAAAAACGCAATGTTATGCAGAAGTAAAATATAATTCTGGAATTGTGATCATTGACGAAATTTACTGGAAATTACTGCGCCATTCTGACGCAACGCGCACCAAAAGCGGGCATTTTTTGCGCCATCGTTGACATCATTAACAACCATCGATCAAATCACTTAACAACAGGCGGTAAGCAAAGCGAAATTCTGCTACCATCCACGCACTCTTTATCTGAATAAATGGCAGCGACTATGAAATTTGTCTCTTTTAATATCAACGGCCTGCGCGCCAGACCTCACCAGCTTGAAGCCATCGTCGAAAAGCACCAACCGGATGTGATTGGCCTGCAGGAGACAAAAGTTCATGACGATATGTTTCCGCTCGAAGAGGTGGCGAAGCTCGGCTACAACGTGTTTTATCACGGGCAGAAAGGCCATTATGGCGTGGCGCTGCTGACCAAAGAGACGCCGATTGCCGTGCGTCGCGGCTTTCCTGGTGACGACGAAGAAGCGCAACGGCGGATTATTATGGCGGAAATCCCCTCGCCGCTGGGCAATGTCACCGTGATCAACGGTTACTTCCCGCAGGGTGAAAGCCGCGACCATCCGATAAAATTCCCGGCAAAGGCGCAGTTTTATCAGAATCTGCAAAACTACCTGGAAACCGAACTCAAGCGTGAAAATCCGGTGCTGATTATGGGCGATATGAATATCAGTCCTGGCGACCTGGATATTGGCATTGGCGAAGAGAACCGTAAGCGCTGGCTGCGTACCGGAAAATGTTCTTTCCTTCCGGAGGAACGCGAATGGATGGAGAGGCTGATGAGCTGGGGGTTGGTCGATACCTTCCGCCATGCGAATCCGCAAACAGCAGATCGTTTCTCATGGTTTGATTACCGCTCAAAAGGTTTTGACGATAATCGCGGTCTGCGCATCGACCTGCTGCTCGCCAGCCAACCGCTGGCAGAATGTTGCGTAGAAACCGGCATCGACTATGAAATTCGCAGCATGGAAAAACCGTCCGATCACGCCCCCGTCTGGGCGACCTTCCGCCGCTAATTTAGCTGATCTCCTGGCTCAAACTGGGTCAGGAGAATTAACCTTGAGAAAAATCAACAAACTGTCAGTAATGATTTGTTGCCTGCCGTCCTTTGTTATACCGTCACTGCGTTTTTAGTTGTCTGACCACTTCTCTATTATCAAGTTTGATATAGGAAACTCCACGATGAACGCTGAGCGTAAATTTCTTTTAGCCTGTCTTATTTTTGCGCTGGTCATTTACGCTATCCACGCTTTCGGTTTATTCGATCTGCTCACCGATTTACCCCACTTACAGACACTCATTCGCCAGAGCGGATTGTTCGGCTATAGCCTCTATATTCTGTTATTCATCATTGCCACCCTCTTTCTGTTACCAGGAAGCATACTGGTGATCGCGGGAGGAATAGTTTTTGGCCCGCTCTTAGGGACACTACTATCATTAATTGCCGCCACGCTGGCCTCCTCGTGCTCATTCCTGCTGGCGCGCTGGCTGGGACGTGATTTACTGCTGAAATACGTTGGTCATAGCCATACCTTTCAGGCCATTGAAAAAGGCATTGCGCGTAACGGTATTGATTTTCTTATTCTGACCCGCTTAATCCCGTTGTTTCCTTACAATATTCAAAATTACGCTTACGGATTAACCACAATCGCCTTCTGGCCTTATACCCTTATTTCAGCACTCACGACCCTGCCCGGTATTGTTATTTATACCGTGATGGCAAGCGATCTCGCCAATGAAGGCATTACGCTGCGCTTTATTTTACAACTCTGTCTGGCGGGCCTGGCGCTGTTTATTCTCGTCCAGCTCGCAAAACTCTACGCCCGACACAAACATGTGGATCTGTCTGCTTCTCGCCGCAGCCCACTTTCTCACCCAAAAAATGAAGGATAGAACGATGTTGCAACATTATTCAGTGTCATGGAAAAAAGGACTGGCTGCACTCTGCTTACTGGCTGTTGCTGGGCTTAGCGGCTGCGATCAAAAAGAGAATGCGGCTGCAAAAGTGGAATACGACGGACTTTCGAACAGCCAACCGCTGCGTGTCGATGCCAATAACCATACGGTAACCATGCTGGTGCAAATTAATGGTCGTTTCCTCACCGACGACACTCGTCACGGTATTGTGTTTAAAGATGGCTCCAACGGACATAAATCGCTGTTTATGGGTTATGCGACCCCGAAAGCATTTTATGAAGCCCTGAAAGAGGCAGGTGGTACGCCGGGCGAAAACATGACGATGGATAATAAAGAAACGACTCATGTCACAGGCAGCAAACTGGATATTTCGGTCAACTGGCAAGGGGCGGCAAAAGCGTATTCCTTCGATGAAGTGATTGTTGACAGTAATGGCAAGAAACTGGACATGCGCTTTGGCGGTAATTTAACGGCAGCAGAAGAGAAGAAAACGGGTTGCCTGGTGTGTCTGGATAGCTGCCCGGTCGGCATCGTCAGCAATGCAACATACACTTATGGTGCGGTGGAAAAACGCGGCGAAGTGAAATTCAAAGGCAATGCCTCAGTTCTCCCGGCGGATAACACGCTGGCAACGGTTACCTTTAAAATCACCGAATAAAGCAGGATAACGGATGATGAAGATGCAATCGCGTAAAATCTGGTACTACCGTATAACCCTCATCATCCTGTTGTTCGCTGTGCTGCTGGCATGGGCGCTGCTTCCCGGCGTCCATGAGTTTATTAATCGCAGCGTTGCGGCGTTTGCCGCCGTGGACCAACAGGGTATAGAACGCTTTATTCAGTCTTACGGCGCACTGGCGGCAGTTGTCTCGTTCTTGTTGATGATTTTGCAGGCCATTGCTGCACCGCTACCTGCGTTTTTGATCACCTTTGCCAATGCGTCGCTGTTTGGCGCGTTCTGGGGCGGCTTGCTGTCGTGGACCAGTTCGATGGCCGGCGCGGCGCTGTGCTTTTTTATCGCCAGAGTGATGGGCCGCGAAGTGGTGGAAAAATTAACCGGCAAAACCGTACTTGACAGTATGGACGGCTTTTTCACTCGCTACGGCAAACACACCATCCTGGTATGTCGGTTATTGCCTTTTGTCCCTTTCGATCCAATCAGCTATGCTGCCGGTTTGACTTCAATACGTTTTCGCTCGTTTTTTATCGCCACCGGGCTTGGTCAATTACCGGCAACTATTGTTTATTCCTGGGCGGGCAGCATGTTAACAGGCGGTACTTTCTGGTTTGTCACCGGACTGTTTATTCTGTTTGCCCTGACCGTGGTGATTTTTATGGCGAAGAAAATATGGCTTGAGCGCCAGAAGAGGAATGCCTGATGGGTTTACCGCCGCTTAGCAAAATTCCTTTCATTTTACGTCCGCAGGCGTGGCTGCATCGTCGCCATTACGGCGAGGTGCTAAGCCCGATTCGCTGGTGGGGGCGGATCCCGTTTATCTTTTATCTGGTGTCGATGTTTGTCGGCTGGCTGGAGCGCAAACGCTCACCGCTGGATCCAGTAGTGCGATCGCTTGTCAGCGCGCGCATTGCGCAAATGTGTCTGTGTGAGTTTTGCGTGGATATCACCAGTATGAAAGTCGCCGAGCGCACTGGCAGCACCGATAAACTGCTGGCAGTGGCTGACTGGCGGCAAAGCCCGCTCTTTAGCGATGAAGAACGGCTGGCGCTGGAGTACGCCGAAGCCGCAAGCGTAACGCCGCCAACGGTCGATGATGCCCTGCGTACCCGACTGGCTACGCATTTTGACGCTCAGGCGCTCACCGAACTGACGGCATTGATAGGCCTGCAAAATCTGTCAGCCCGTTTTAATTCTGCCATGGACATTCCCGCTCAGGGGCTGTGCCGTATTCCTGAAAAACGTTCTTAAGGAGAGAAGATGCGCCATTGTGGGTGGTTGCTGGGATTGTTATCGCTGTTTTCTTTGGCAACACATGCCAGTGACTGGCAGGAAATAAAAAATGAGGCCAAAGGACAAACCGTCTGGTTTAACGCCTGGGGCGGCGATACCGCAATTAACCGCTATCTCGACTGGGTTAGCGGCGAGATGAAAACCCATTACGCTATAAACCTGAAGATTGTTCGTCTCGCGGATGCCGCAGACGCGGTGAAACGCATTCAGACCGAAGTTGCTGCCGGACGTAAAACGGGCGGTTCGGTGGATCTGCTCTGGGTGAACGGCGAAAACTTCCGCACCTTAAAAGAGGCCAATTTATTACAAACGGGCTGGGCGGAGACTCTGCCCAACTGGCGCTATGTCGACACACAGCTTCCGGTGCGGGAAGATTTTTCAGTGCCTACAGAAGGGGCTGAATCGCCCTGGGGCGGCGCACAACTGACGTTTATCGCCCGCCGCGATGTTACGCTACAGCCACCACAAACGCCGCAAGCCTTACTGGAGTTTGCTAAAGCCAATCCCGGCACGGTTACCTATCCGCGCCCACCGGACTTTACCGGCACGGCGTTTCTTGAACAGTTGCTGATTATGCTAACGCCAGATCCCACAGCATTAAAAGAAGCGCCGGACGATGCGACTTTCGCCCGCGTCACTGCGCCCTTGTGGCAATATCTTGATGCACTGCATCCGTATTTATGGCGCGAAGGAAAGGATTTCCCGCCTTCGCCCGCGCGGATGGATGCTCTGCTGAAAGCTAACACATTGCGCCTGTCGCTGACCTTTAACCCTGCACATGCGCAGCAAAAAATCGCCAGCGGCGATTTGCCTGCAAGCAGTTACAGTTTTGGTTTTCGCGAGGGGATGATTGGCAACGTCCATTTCGTCACCATTCCTGCCAACGCGAATGCCAGTGCTGCGGCGAAGGTAGTTGCCAATTTCCTGCTCTCACCCGATGCGCAACTGCGTAAAGCAGATCCCGCTGTCTGGGGCGATCCTTCTGTTCTCGATCCGCAAAAACTGCCTGACGGGCAGCGCGAAACATTGCAATCGAGAATGCCGCAGGATCTGCCGCCGGTACTGGCTGAACCGCACGCAGGTTGGGTAAATGCGCTGGAACAAGAATGGCTACACCGTTACGGTACGCATTAATCTTTTTGCTGTGGGCGATGATAGCGGTGATTTATGCACCGCTGATCCCGGCAGCTCTCACGCTGATATCGCCTGCTTTGTCGTTGACGCACTGGCAGGCGTTATTTGCCGATCCACAGTTACCGCAGGCATTACTGGCGACGCTGGTGTCGACAACCATTGCGGCGGTCGGGGCGTTGTTGATTGCCCTGCTGGTGATTGTGGCGCTGTGGCCAGGGCCGAAATGGCAGCGTATGTGCGCCCGTCTGCCGTGGCTGCTCGCCATTCCCCATGTGGCTTTTGCCACCAGCGCCCTTCTGCTCTTTGCTGACGGAGGGCTGCTTTATGACTATTTCCCGTATTTCACTCCGCCAATGGACAAATTGGGTATTGGGCTGGGCCTCACCCTGGCGGTGAAAGAAAGCGCATTTCTGCTGTGGATCTTAGCGGCAGTATTGAGCGAAAAACGGCTGTTGCAGCAACTCATTGTGCTGGATTCGCTGGGCTACAGCCGCTGGCAATGCCTGAACTGGCTGCTGTTGCCCTCCGTCGTGTCTGCGCTGGCAATGGCGATGCTGGCGATTGTCGCCTGGTCGCTGTCGGTCGTGGATGTGGCGATTATTCTTGGGCCAGGTAATCCCCCGACGCTGGCGGTAATTAGCTGGCAGTGGTTAACTCAGGGCGACGCCGATCAACAAACGAAAGGTGCACTCGCCAGCCTGCTGCTGATGCTGTTACTCGCCGCCTACGTTTTGCTGGGCTATCTGCTATGGCGTGGCTGGCGGCGTACTATTCCCCGCGTAGATGGCGTTCGTAAGCCTGCCACGCCTTTATTGCCAGGCAATACGCTGGCGAGTTTTTTACCCTTAACCGGTGTGCTGTGTGTGGTTCTGCTGGCGATCCTCGCGGATCAGTCGACGATCAATAGTGAAGCGCTCATCAACAGCCTGACAATGGGGCTGGTGGCGGCATTCATCGCTTTGCTCCTGTTACTGCTGTGGCTGGAATGGGGGCCACAGCGTCGCCAGTTGTGGCTATGGTTGCCCATTTTATTACCCGCTCTGCCGCTGGTGGCGGGCCAGTACACGCTGGCGCTATGGCTGAACCTGGATGGAAGCTGGACGGCGGTGGTCTGGGGGCATCTGCTATGGGTAATGCCGTGGATGCTGTTTATCCTGCAACCCGCCTGGCAGCGCATTGATTCACGGTTAATTTTGATTGCGCAAACACTGGGCTGGTCGCGGGCCAAAATCTTCTTTTACGTAAAATGCCCACTCATGTTGCGCCCTGCGCTGATTGCCTTCGCGGTGGGATTTTCAGTCAGTATTGCGCAGTATATGCCGACGCTGTGGCTGGGCGCGGGGCGTTTTCCGACGCTCACCACTGAAGCGGTGGCATTAAGCAGCGGCGGCAGCAACGGTATTCTCGCCGCCCAGGCTTTATGGCAACTGCTGTTACCGCTTATTATTTTTGCCCTGACCGCGTTAGTCGCAAAATGGGTAGGTTATGTCAGACAAGGACTCCGCTAATGCTCTGCGTGAAAAATGTTTCGCTACGTTTACCAGAAAGCCGCTTGCTGACAAACGTTAACTTTACAGTAGATAAAGGTGACATTGTCACGTTAATGGGACCATCCGGCTGCGGGAAATCCACTCTGTTTTCGTGGATGATTGGTGCGCTGGCCGGACAGTTTTCTTGTACAGGGGAGCTATGGCTTAATGAGCAACGGATTGACATGCTACCCACCGCACAGCGTCAGATTGGCATTCTTTTTCAGGATGCACTGTTATTTGACCAGTTCAGCGTCGGGCAAAATTTACTGCTGGCGCTACCGGCGACACTTAAGGGGAATGCCCGACGTAATGCCGTGAATGATGCACTTGAGCGTTCAGGCCTTGACGGAGCGTTCCATCAGGATCCTGCCACTTTGTCTGGCGGTCAGCGAGCGCGCGTTGCTCTGCTGCGCGCCCTTCTCGCTCAGCCAAAAGCGTTGCTACTGGATGAGCCATTCAGCCGTCTTGATGTGGCCCTGCGCGATAATTTTCGCCATTGGGTGTTCAGCGAAATTCGCGCCATGGCGATCCCTGTTGTGCAGGTGACGCACGATCTTCAGGATGTTCCTCCTGATAGCCCCGTTCTGGATATGGCGCAGTGGTCAGAAAATTACAACAAACTGCGATAACGCAAAGTTTTTCCCGATGCGTCAGTTCAGAATGGCGCTCTCAAAACTACAATGTCGGGATTTTCGATGAAACGTGTTTCTCAAATGACCGCGCTGGCAATGGCTTTAGGGCTGGCTTGCGCTTCTTCGTGGGCCGCTGAACTGGCGAAGCCTCTTACACTTGACCAGCTTCAACAACAAAATGGCAAAGCGATTGATACTCGCCCCAGCGCGTTTTATAACGGCTGGCCACAAACCTTAAATGGCCCTTCCGGTCATGAACCTGCCGCCTTAAACCTCTCTGCTAGCTGGCTCGACAAAATGAGTACCGAACAGCTCAACGAGTGGATCAAGCAACATAACCTGAAAGCCGATGCCCCGGTGGCGCTGTACGGTAATGACAAAGATGTCGACGCCGTCAAAACGCGACTGCAAAAAGCAGGTTTTACGCATATCTCCATCCTTAGTGACGCGCTAAGCGAACCTTCCCGTCTGCAAAAACTGCCGCACTTTGAACAGCTGGTATATCCGCAGTGGCTGCATGACCTGCAACAAGGTAAAGAGGTTACGGCGAAACCTGCCGGTGACTGGAAAGTCATTGAAGCGGCCTGGGGCGCTCCAAAATTTTACCTTATCAGCCATATTCCCGGCGCTGACTACATCGACACCAACGAAGTGGAAAGCGAACCGCTGTGGAACAAAGTTTCTGATGAACAACTGAAAGCGATGCTGGCAAAACACGGCATTCGCCATGACACCACGGTCATTCTGTACGGGCGTGACGTATACGCTGCAGCGCGTGTGGCGCAAATTATGCTTTATGCCGGCGTGAAAGATGTGCGCCTGCTGGACGGAGGCTGGCAAACCTGGTCCGACGCGGGTCTGCCCGTTGAGCGCGGAACGCCACCGAAAGTGAAAGCGGAACCGGATTTCGGCGTGAAGATCCCGGCACAACCGCAACTGATGCTTGATATGGAACAAGCGCGTGGACTGCTGCATCGCCAGGATGCATCGCTGGTGAGCATTCGTTCGTGGCCAGAATTTATCGGTACGACCAGCGGTTACAGCTATATTAAACCAAAAGGTGAAATAGCCGGAGCACGTTGGGGACACGCAGGTAGCGACTCGACGCATATGGAAGATTTCCATAACCCGGATGGCACCATGCGCAGCGCCGATGATATAACCGCTATGTGGAAAGCATGGAATATCAAACCAGATCAGCAAGTTTCATTCTACTGCGGCACTGGCTGGCGCGCGTCAGAAACCTTTATGTACGCACGCGCAATGGGCTGGAATAACGTCTCCGTTTACGACGGTGGCTGGTACGAATGGAGCAGCGATCCAAAAAATCCGGTAGCAACCGGTGAACGCGGCCCGGACAGCAGTAAATAACATTGCAATTACTGACGCTGGAGCGACTTCAGCGTCAGATACCCACTCCACACCCGCGTAAAGGTCGTCATCCAGCACAACGCACCAAATACCCACGCAAACCACGGAAAACAGGCCGGAAAGAGGCAACTCAGAACAAACAGCAAAATCGTCTCGCTGCCTTCGGTTAACCCGCCCAGATAATAAAACGATTTATGCGCATAACCAGGATTATCAATCTGATGTTTCGCCGCCAGCGCAGCAAAAGCGAGAAAACTGCTGCCCGTGCCGATAAACGCAAACAGCAGCCAGCCGCCTACCAGGGCGTTTTGCTCCGGTGCGGCGAGGATAAACCCAAAAGGCACCAGCGCGTAAAAAAGAAAATCGAGAGAAATATCGAGAAAGCCGCCCGCGTCGGTAAGCCCTCTGCGCCGCGCCAGCGCACCGTCCAGACCATCAAGCAGCCTGTTCAACAAAATGGCGACTAGTGCCGCCAGATACCAGCCCAGCGCCAGAAAAGGCAGTGCCAGCACGCCGATGGCAAATCCCACTAATGTTAAACCATCTGGCGTAATGCCCGGTTTATCAAGAACCCGCACGCACTGATGCAACAACGGTTTAATCCGGGGATGAAGATGGCGGTCTAGCACAGGCACTCCTTAAATATAAAGCCTTTCTGATTGAGCAACAGTGCGGATATTATGGCATTTTTCGCTTATCTGCCCGTGTGTAATTTATGAAAATGATTGAAGTTGTTGCCGCCATCATCGAACGTGATGGCAAAATTTTACTCGCGCAACGCCCTGCCCATAGCGATCAGGCGGGATTATGGGAGTTTGCCGGTGGTAAAGTCGAGCCGGATGAAAGCCAGCGGCAGGCGCTGGTGCGTGAGTTAAACGAAGAACTGGGCATCGAAGCAACTGTTGGTGACTATGTTGCCAGCCATCAGCGAGAAGTTTCGGGGCGGATTATCCATCTTCATGCCTGGCACGTACCCGACTTCCACGGGACGTTACAGGCACATGAACATCAGGCGCTGGTCTGGTGCTCACCTGAAGAGGCGCTGCGATATCCGCTGGCCCCTGCTGACATTCCATTATTAGAGGCGTTTATGGCTTCACGCGCCGCCAGACCAGCGGATTAGTGCTTAGGGTTTTGTCATCCCGTTGGCATTGCAGCAGTATTCCTTCGGCTTTAATTACCGCCCCTTCAGAATAATTTTGATCCTGATAAACGCAGCACTGAGTACAGGGCTGCGCTGACTGCCCGCCTGAACTAAACACTTCTGGCGGTACGTTTACCTCCACGTCCGGATGATAATGCGGGTTAGCCAGTGTAATTAATGGAAATGCTAATACTACGGCGATCAATGCTCGACTCACAGGGAACTCCTTAACGTTATTGTCTCTTCAACAGATAACGGTAGCCGGGCGGCAAAACTTTAGCGTCTGAGTTATCGCATTTGGTTATGAGATTACTCTCGTTATTAATTTGCTTTCCTGGGTCATTTTTTTCTTGCTTACCGTCACATTCTTGATGGTATAGTCGAAAACTGCAAAAGCACATGACATAAACAACATAAGCATAATCGTATTAATATATAAGGGTTTTATATCTATGGATCAGACATATTCTCTGGAGTCATTCCTCAACCATGTCCAAAAGCGCGACCCGAATCAAACCGAGTTCGCGCAAGCCGTTCGTGAAGTAATGACCACACTCTGGCCTTTTCTTGAACAAAATCCCAAATATCGTCAGATGTCATTACTGGAGCGTCTGGTTGAACCGGAGCGCGTGATCCAATTTCGCGTAGTATGGGTTGATGATCGCAACCAGGTGCAGGTCAACCGTGCATGGCGTGTGCAGTTCAGCTCTGCCATCGGCCCGTACAAAGGCGGTATGCGCTTCCATCCGTCAGTTAACCTCTCCATTCTCAAATTCCTCGGCTTCGAACAAACCTTCAAAAATGCCCTGACTACTCTACCGATGGGCGGTGGTAAAGGCGGCAGCGACTTTGATCCGAAAGGGAAAAGCGAAGGCGAAGTTATGCGTTTCTGCCAGGCGCTGATGACTGAACTGTATCGCCACCTGGGCGCGGATACTGACGTTCCGGCAGGTGATATCGGCGTTGGTGGTCGTGAAGTCGGCTTTATGGCGGGGATGATGAAAAAGCTCTCCAACAATACCGCCTGCGTCTTCACCGGTAAGGGCCTTTCATTTGGCGGCAGTCTTATTCGCCCGGAAGCTACCGGCTACGGTCTGGTTTATTTCACAGAAGCAATGCTAAAACGCCACGGTATGGGTTTTGAAAGAATGCGCGTTTCCGTTTCTGGCTCCGGCAACGTCGCCCAGTACGCTATCGAAAAAGCGATGGAATTTGGTGCTCGAGTGATCACTGCGTCAGACTCCAGCGGCACTGTAGTTGATGAAAGCGGATTCACGAAAGAAAAACTGGCGCGTCTTATCGAAATCAAAGCCAGCCGCGATGGTCGAGTGGCAGATTACGCCAAAGAATTTGGTCTGGTCTATCTCGAAGGCCAACAACCGTGGTCTGTACCGGTTGATATCGCCCTGCCTTGCGCAACCCAGAACGAACTGGATGTTGACGCCGCGCATCAGCTTATCGCCAATGGCGTTAAAGCCGTCGCCGAAGGGGCAAATATGCCGACCACCATCGAAGCGACTGAACTGTTCCAGCAGGCAGGCGTACTGTTTGCACCGGGTAAAGCGGCTAATGCTGGCGGTGTAGCAACATCGGGCCTGGAAATGGCGCAAAACGCTGCGCGCCTGGGCTGGAAAGCCGAGAAAGTTGACGCACGTTTGCATCACATCATGCTGGATATCCACCATGCCTGTGTTGAGCATGGTGGTGAAGGTGAGCAAACCAACTACGTGCAGGGCGCGAACATTGCCGGTTTTGTGAAGGTTGCGGATGCGATGTTAAGCCAGGGCGTGATTTAAGACAATTGTGCCGGATACAGCGCAAACGCCTTATCCGACCATAAAAATCTTCAGTATCAGATGGTTGAAAGAACCTTTATATTATCACTCCATTGCCCGCCTCTTCTGATGGCGGGCTTTTTTTCGGCGCTCTCTTGCGTGGCGAATCCTTTTTCTTCCCTTCTCTACCGCCGGGAGCCATTATTCCCCGAAACTGCCTTACCGACGTGCGCTTTGCCTGATCAATCAACTGGTACAATGTCCCCACCAGCGGCTGCATAAAGTCCTGATAGCGACACTGCTTTTCGCTGATTTGCGTCAGCACCGATTCCCAGTGCGCGGTCATGTCCGGTCGCGTCGCCATTTCTGGCAGCGAATGGAATAGCGCTTTTCCGGCGTCGGTGGAGTGGATATAGCGCCCTTTTTTGGTCAGGAAACCACGCTTGAACAACAGTTCAATAATCCCGGCACGGGTTGCTTCTGTCCCCAAACCATCGGTCGCACGAAGGATCTTTTTCAGATCTTTGTCCTGCACAAAGCGTGCGATCCCGGTCATCGCCGAAAGCAGTGTTGCATCGGTAAAATGGCGTGGCGGCTGGGTTTGCCGCTCTACCACTTCGCCTTTTTCGCACAACAATTCATCGCCTTTCGCCACCACAGGCAGCGGCGTGCCGTCGTTTTCTTCATCGCGCTCTTTGCTGCCTAACAGCGTGCGCCAGCCTGCTTCAGCAAGAAAACGGGCTTTAGCGACAAATTTGCCTTTGGCAATATCCAGTTCGATAACACACTTGCGGAACACCGCATCCGGGCAGAACTGCATCAAGTACTGACGGGCAATCAGGTTATAGACCTTCGCTTCGTTCTCCGTCAGGTTGATCGCAGAACTCCGTGCGGTCGGAATGATGGCGTGGTGCGCATCGACCTTTTTGTCATCCCAACAGCGGTTGCGTATATCTGGATCTACCACTGGCTGCGGCAACAGATCCGGTGCATGAACGCTGATAGCATTCATCACCGCGTGGCGTCCGGCAAAATGTTCTTCTGGCAAATAGCGGCAATCGGAACGCGGATAAGTGATTAGCTTGTGCGTTTCGTACAGCTTCTGGCAGATATCAAGCACGTTCTGCGCGCTCAGACCAAAACGTTTAGCCGCTTCAATCTGCAACGCCGAAAGCGAAAAAGGCAGCGGCGCGGATTCTGATTCCCGTTTATCGTTATAGCTGGTGACAATAGCTGGTTGACCACTAATGCGGTTAACCACATGCTCCGCCAGCGGACGATGTAACAAGCGCCCTTCTTCATCCTGGTACGGTTCACACGCTTCGCTCGGTTGCCAGATAGCGGTAAACCGCTCATCGGCAGGTGTCACGATATGTGCTTTGACTTCAAAGAAGTCTTTCGCCACGAAGTTTTCAATCTCTTCGTCGCGGCGCACCACCAGTCCGAGTACGGGCGTCTGCACGCGTCCCACGGAAAGCACGCCCTGATAACCGGCATTGCGGCCGAGAATGGTATACGCACGGGTCATATTAATGCCGTACAGCCAGTCAGCCCGCGCCCGCGCCAGTGCAGAAACGCACAGCGGTACAAACTCGCTATTGGAGCGAAGACGATCGATCGCCCGCTCAACCGCCTGCGGGTTCAGGTCGTTTATCAAACAACGCTGTACCTGCTGGCGCTTTTCCGGTGCCAGTTGCAGGTAGTCCAGCACTTCATCCACCAGCAGTTGCCCTTCGCGATCCGGGTCTCCGGCGTGAACGATTTCGCTGGCTTCATGCAGGAAGCGTTTGATGACATTAAGTTGTTTAGTCACGGAGGGTCGGGGCTGTAATTGCCACTTTTCCGGGACAATCGGCAAATCCGCAAGATTCCAGCGCGCATAGCGGCTGTCGTAGGCGTCTGGCTGCGCCTGCTCAAGCAGGTGACCGATACACCAGGTCACCACCTGACCATTACCGCACTCGATAAAGCCATCGCCTTTCCGGTGCGGTTTAGGCAGGACATCAGCAATGGCGCGCGCCAGACTCGGTTTTTCGGCAATAAACAACCGCATTGAATTAACGGATCTCAACCATGGCACGACCGCCGCGCGCTGGCACCAGTTCGCCAATCGCCGTCAGTTCAATGCCAAACTCGGCGGCTGTAGCTTTGACCTCATTTTCTGCTTCCGGCATGACCGCCAGCAGCAAACCGCCAGAAGTTTGCGGATCGCACAGCAGATCGCGCACTTCACGCGGCATTTCACCCATCAGATGACCGTAGCTGGCAAAGTTACGTTCGGTGCCGCCAGGCACTGCGCCCAACTTAATGTACTCTTCAACCCCCGGCAATTTCGGGATCGCGTCATAGTCGACGCGCGCCTGCACACCTGCGCCCTGACACATTTCGCTTAAATGCCCCAGCAAACCAAAACCCGTAACGTCGGTCATCGCTTTTACGCCTTCGATGTTGGCAAAGGACGCGCCTGCGATGTTCATCCGGCACATCACTTCCGTCGCCAGTCCCTGATGTTCTGGTTTCAGCAGTGATTTTTTCTCAGCCGTGGTAAGAACGCCAATCCCCAGCGGTTTCGTCAGGAACAGTTTGCATCCGGCTTGTGCGGTACTGTTTTTCTTCACCCGCTCGGTCGGTACGATCCCCGTTACCGCCAGACCAAAAATCGGCTCCGGCGCATCGATGGAGTGACCGCCAGCCAGCGCAATACCCGCCTGACGGCATGCATAGCGTCCACCTTCGGTCACTTCGCGGGCAATTTCCGGGGAAAGTTTGTTAATCGGCCAGCCGAGGATCGCAATCGCCATAATCGGTTTGCCGCCCATAGCAAAGATATCGCTGATGGCGTTAGTCGCCGCAATGCGGCCAAAATCGAAAGGATTATCAACGATCGGCATAAAGAAGTCGGTGGTACTGATAACGCTGGTGCCATTGCCCAGATCGTACACCGCCGCATCGTCGCGGGTTTCATTACCCACAAGCAAATTCGGATCAACAAACTTCGCCTGCTCACTGTGCAGGATGGTTTCCAACACTTTTGGGGAAATTTTACAGCCGCAACCAGCGCCGTGGCTGTATTGGGTCAAACGAATCGAGTTCTCGCTCATGGACATCTCCTGTCAATGCAATCCGGGTATGGTAACCCTCATTCCATGAAGTGATAAGTGAGAGTGTCTGAATTCCTGCGCCTTTGCTCACAATCCAGACAGTTTCGCGACAATTATCAGAAATAAGTCACAAACGGCGTCGGGTCCGGGACGTTTATCGACGTAGATGCTTTCAACTGCGGCGTACCGAGGTAGAGAAAACCGACAATTTTATCCTGCTCACGGCAACCGAATGCTTCACGCACTACCGGACTTTCAGTTAATGCACCACTGCGCCAGATGCCGCCAAACCCCTGGGCAACTGCTGCCATTTGCATCGCCATGACCGCGCATCCCGCAGACATTTCCTGTTCCCAGCGCGGGACTTTATGATTTTCTTCGCATTTCGCCACCACCGTTATGATGAGCGGTGCGCGGAACGGCGCATTACGCGCTTTGTCGATTGCTTTGTTATCACTACCGGCAGCAATCGCCCCCTGCTCCAGTACAGCGCTGAAACGCTCGCGCCCTTCCCCTTCAATCACAAAGAAATGCCACGGTTGCATGGACTTATGGTCCGGCGCACGCATACCCGCACGCAGGATGTTTTGCAGTTGTTCACCCGTTGGCGCGGGTTCAGCCAGGCGGGAGGCGCTACGGCGATTGATCAATAGTTCGAGTGCATCCATTTGATTAACTCCTGTCATGATATTTATTCACAAAATTAACACGAGAGTGGATTTTGTTACAGCCCAGTCCGCAATTCCTGCTGACAAGTGCCGGTTGGGTCATTACGATAACCACATCTATTGCGCCTGAAACAGGTGTGACCTTAAGTTGGGAGAATACATGCGAACCCTTTGGCGATTTATTGCCGGATTTTTTAAATGGACGTGGCGTCTGCTGAATTTCGTCCGTGAAATGGTACTTAACCTGTTCTTTATTTTTCTCGTGCTGGTTGGTGTGGGGATCTGGATGCAGGTCAGTGGTGGTGATTCGAAAGAAACGGCCAGTCGTGGCGCACTGCTGCTGGACATTTCTGGTGTGATCGTCGATAAACCCGACAGTTCTCAGCGGTTTAGTAAATTAAGCCGCCAGCTGCTTGGTGCCAGTTCCGATCGTCTGCAGGAAAACTCACTGTTTGATATCGTCAACACCATTCGCCAGGCGAAGGACGACCGCAATATCACCGGTATTGTGATGGATCTGAAAAACTTCGCAGGCGGCGACCAGCCGTCTATGCAGTACATCGGCAAAGCTCTGAAAGAGTTTCGTGATAGCGGGAAACCGGTTTATGCCGTTGGCGAGAACTACAGCCAGGGGCAATATTATCTCGCCAGTTTCGCCAATAAAATTTGGCTGTCTCCGCAAGGCGTGGTTGATCTGCACGGCTTTGCCACCAACGGTCTGTACTACAAATCGTTACTGGATAAGCTGAAAGTTTCCACCCATGTGTTCCGCGTGGGTACGTATAAATCTGCCGTTGAACCGTTTATTCGTGATGATATGTCGTCGGCAGCCCGCGAAGCTGACAGCCGCTGGATTGGTGAGCTGTGGCAAAACTATCTGAATACTGTTGCTGCTAACCGCCAGATCCCTGCTCAGCAGGTATTCCCTGGTGCGCAAGGGTTGCTTGAGGGTTTAACCAAAACCGGTGGCGATACCGCGAAATATGCGCTGGAAAACAAGCTGGTCGATGCACTGGCATCGAGTGCCGAAATCGAAAAAACTCTGACCAAAGAGTTCGGCTGGAGTAAAACTGATAAAAATTATCGCGCCATCAGTTATTACGATTACGCATTGAAAACGCCGGCAGATACCGGTGACAGTATCGGTGTCGTCTTCGCTAATGGCGCAATTATGGATGGCGAGGAAACTCAGGGGAATGTTGGCGGTGATACCACTGCGGCACAAATCCGCGACGCTCGCCTTGACCCGAAAGTGAAAGCGATTGTTCTGCGTGTTAATAGTCCCGGCGGCAGCGTTACCGCGTCTGAAGTGATTCGCGCTGAACTGGCAGCAGCCCGGGCAGCGGGTAAGCCTGTGGTTGTATCGATGGGCGGCATGGCGGCATCTGGTGGTTACTGGATTTCCACACCAGCTAATTACATTGTGGCTAACCCCAGCACCCTGACCGGTTCTATCGGTATCTTCGGCGTGATCACCACCGTAGAAAATAGTCTGGATTCGATTGGTGTTCATACTGATGGTGTCTCAACTTCACCGCTGGCAGATGTTTCTATCACCAAGGCACTGCCGCCGGAAGCGCAGCAGATGATGCAGTTAAGCATTGAGAATGGCTATAAACGCTTTATCACGCTGGTTGCTGATGCGCGTCATTCAACGCCGGAGCAGATTGATAAAATCGCCCAGGGTCACGTCTGGACCGGTCAGGATGCAAAAGCTAACGGGCTGGTCGATAGTCTCGGGGATTTCGATGATGCGGTCGCCAAAGCAGCAGAGCTGGCAAAAGTGAAACAGTGGCATCTGGAATACTACGTTGATGAACCGACCTTCTTCGACAAAGTGATGGACAACATGTCTGGTTCTGTCCGGGCAATGTTGCCAGATGCGTTCCAGGCCATGTTACCTGCACCGCTGGCCTCGGTAGCCTCTACCGTTAAAAGTGAAAGCGACAAGCTGGCCGCGTTTAACGACCCACAAAACCGTTATGCGTTTTGCCTGACCTGCGCCAACGTGCGTTAAGTCTTGTACTAAGTGGCCGACAGATCGTCGGCCACATTACTTTTTACGTCGACGAATCCTCTTCCCGCTGTCTCGCCACATATTTCCTTATCCTCATAGTATCAGGTGCGCTCCCCCTGCCTCACGTATATACTTTTGCTCTTTCGATATCATTCATATCAATATCATGCAAAAGAAATCAATTTACGTCGCCTACACGGGCGGGACCATCGGGATGCAGCGTTCCGAGCAGGGTTATATTCCGGTGTCAGGTCATCTACAACGCCAACTGGCGCTGATGCCGGAATTCCATCGCCCGGAGATGCCAGATTTCACCATTCATGAATATACGCCATTGATGGATTCTTCTGATATGACGCCAGAAGACTGGCAGCATATTGCTGAAGATATTAAAGCGCACTATGACGACTATGATGGTTTTGTCATTCTGCACGGCACAGACACGATGGCGTATACCGCCTCTGCACTGTCGTTCATGCTCGAGAATCTCGGTAAACCGGTCATTGTGACAGGGTCACAAATCCCGCTGGCTGAGTTACGCTCTGACGGACAAATTAATCTACTGAATGCGTTGTACGTTGCGGCGAATTATCCTATCAACGAAGTAACTCTCTTTTTTAATAATCGACTGTATCGTGGCAACCGAACCACCAAAGCCCATGCCGATGGTTTTGATGCGTTTGCCTCTCCAAACCTTCCTCCGTTACTGGAAGCAGGTATCCATATTCGTCGTTTGAATACGCCACCCGCCCCGCACGGTGAAGGGGAATTGATCGTTCATCCAATCACGCCGCAACCAATTGGCGTAGTGACGATTTATCCGGGGATTTCTGCTGACGTCGTGCGCAATTTTCTGCGCCAACCTGTGAAAGCATTGATTCTGCGCTCATATGGCGTGGGTAATGCGCCACAAAACAAAGCCTTCCTGCAGGAATTACAAGAAGCCAGCGATCGCGGTATTGTGGTGGTCAACCTGACACAATGTATGTCCGGTAAAGTGAACATGGGTGGTTATGCCACTGGTAACGCCCTCGCCCATGCCGGCGTTATTGGCGGTGCAGATATGACTGTAGAAGCCACGCTAACCAAACTGCATTACCTGCTTAGCCAGGAACTTGATACTGAAACCATTCGCAAGGCCATGAGCCAAAACCTGCGTGGCGAACTGACGCCGGATGATTAAGGAGACTGCAATGCCCCCTCGCGCCCTGTTACTGGTCGATTTACAAAATGATTTCTGTGCTGGTGGCGCGCTCGCCGTGCCGGAAGGTGACAGTACGGTGGATGTCGCTAACCGCCTGATTGACTGGTGCCAGTCGCGCGGTGAAGCGGTTATCGCCAGTCAGGACTGGCACCCGGCGAATCACGGCAGTTTTGCCAGTCAGCACGGTGTAGAGCCTTATACGCCGGGCCAACTCGACGGTTTGCCACAAACCTTCTGGCCCGATCACTGTGTGCAGAACAGTGAAGGCGCACAATTACATCCGTTACTGAAGCAAAAAGCGATCGCAGCGGTGTTCCATAAAGGCGAAAATCCTTTAGTTGACAGTTACAGTGCCTTTTTTGATAACGGCCGTCGGCAGAAAACTGCGCTCGATGACTGGTTGCGCGCTCATGTAATCAATGAATTGATCGTTATGGGTCTGGCTACTGACTATTGCGTTAAGTTTACCGTGCTGGACGCGTTACAGTTAGGTTATAAGGTGAACGTGATTACCGATGGTTGTCGTGGCGTGAATATCCAGCCACAGGACAGTGCGCACGCGTTTATGGAGATGTCAGCAGCTGGGGCAACGCTATATACGCTGGCAGACTGGGAAGAAACGCGGGAGTAATTTTACGCTGGCCTACAATTCTGTACTGGCATTGTAGGCCAGATAAAACACATCAGTGATACATCTGGTAATTGACGCCATCAACGAAAGATTTAATTCACCTCAGAAATCTCTTCCAGCGACACCTTCCGCGTTTCGATGCCAAAAATGGAGAGAACCAGCGCACAGAGCACTAACATGACACCAAGCACCATAAACACCGTGATCGACCCATAATGCGTTAATAGTGTCGCAACGCCATAGGGCGTGAAGACTGCGACGATCCGTCCGACGGCATTAACGAAACCCGAACCACGCAGGCGTAAATGCGTTGGCCAAAGTTCCGGGATATAAACCGCCGACGCGAAGCACACATACATGTATAAAAAGAAGATCATCACCAGGCCATAGATTAAAATCGCCCACTCTGTAGTTTGAATTGAATAGATATAGCCTAACACAGCAATAATAATAAGTAAGGCAGAGCCAAATAATCGACGAGGAAAATGATCAATAATTAATGCCGCAATAAATATCCCTACCGGAGCGC
The DNA here is from genome assembly GCF_046487695.1 of Escherichia sp. WS1118. Lineage (NCBI taxonomy): Bacteria > Pseudomonadati > Pseudomonadota > Gammaproteobacteria > Enterobacterales > Enterobacteriaceae > Escherichia > Escherichia sp. WS1118. The sequence continues at coordinate 240,155 of NZ_JBJQIZ010000005.1, forward strand.
CAATCATAATAACAGCGGTCATTAATATTGATTTATCAACATCAATGCCGGAGTTAACAAATATGGTCGGTATCCATACGGTGATGGTATAAAGCGAAATGTTCATTGCAATTAAAACAGTAATCGCGACTAATGTACGTCGTAACATTTCCCCTTTAAACAGCAGCCAGAAGGTACCCTTGATTACCTTAACCTTGCTGTTGCTCTGGTTCAAAGTAAGCGGGGGTAAACGAATACTCTTCTCTCTTTCAATTTGCTGCTCTACTTCACGAAGTTGGCTTTCTGCACCTGCGATTTGCCCTTTCCCTGCCAGCCATCGTGGCGACTCAATAAAGTATTTACCTGAGAGAAACCAGGCTAACAGTATGCCAATACCGCCCAGCAGAAACATTATCCGCCAACTAAAAAAAACGATAACCACCACGCCTATCGCCGCAGACAGCATGGGCGACCAGTTACCAACAAATGAGAGCCGCGCGGACCATTTTCCACGCACCGTCGCGGGGATAAACTCCGTAAATGAGGCATAGCCAACCATAATCAGCGCCCCCATTCCTGTTCCCATCAGGAAGCGAAAGAAGATGAGCCAGTACATATCAGGGACAAAAGCGGCCCCTGTTGCCGCAATACCGACGATGAGAAGATTTATGCGAAACGCCCTGCGCCGCCCAAAGTAGTCACCAATAAACCCACCGGTAAGAGAGCCGATGAAATAACCAAACATTAATGCCGAGGTAAAGGCGGCATTGAGGAAATTATTTGACCATCCATTGCTTACCAGCTTTGCTAAGACGACATTACCGGAGTAACTCAAAAACCCCGTTAATAACAGACTAAAGCTTATTATACCAAATATACGATAATGAAACCGGGCCAAAGGCAAGCGGTCCAGTCTTGCGCCAATTTGATCATATTGTTCCATTGGGTGCCTCGGATTTGCTAAAAAAGGTAGCAATTGCGGCAAATTCACTTGCCGCATCTTTATCATCATTTTATTTCCAGGCGCAGGAACAAATAATATTGACAATGTGTGCTTAAATTACCACACCAGCTGGATATTATTGTCTTTGCAAAATGCTATCCACTCTGCACCCGGTGATTTATCAGTTATTATGTAATTAATATGACTAAAGTCAGCTAACTGGACAAAAGCTTTGCGATCAAACTTAGAGTGATCAACCAATAACGCAACTTCTGTCGCCTGACGGATCATTGTCTTTTTGATTTCAGCTTCCGCTTCATTAGAGTCCAGCGCGCCGCTGTTAATATCAAGACCTTTACAACTCATTACCATGATATCGACATGGTAGCGGCTGATGATCTCTTTAGTAATTCTTCCTTGCAGTGAAAGTGTATTTTTGTTTAGTTCCCCACCCGTTGAAACGACTTTAATTTCTGACTGAGCCAGAACATGAATCGCTTCCGCCGAGTTGGTTAGCAACGTCAGGTCACTACGGTCCTGTAACAATTTGAGCAATTCCATTACGGTACTACTGGAATCGGCTGCCATGGTGGTTTTATTGTCGATAAAGGGGAGTGCCTTGCGTGCAATAAGCTGCTTCTCTTCATAAAACGATGAAGCGCGCTTATAAAAATGGATATTCTCCGTCAACATCGCTGTATTTAAAACAGCACCACCATAGGTTCTGGTCAAAAAGCCTTCATCTTCCAACTTCTCAAGATCGCGGCGAATGGTTTCTTCGGTTACCTGAAAAATCCCACTCAAATTTGAGACTGTCACCTTTTTATCGTTGGCAACCATTTGCTTAATTGCCTGAATCCTGTCTTTTGCCGCCACGATTACACCCCTGTATCTTTTTACATCACATTAGCGCAATTATCGCATAACCGATGTTTACTTTCAAAATAACCTGTTTGAATCACAGATTTTCATCACAGTTTTCACAGAAACAGAGGTGAATCGTGTTGAGTATTTAACGCTCCAGGGCCTCTGCCATTTCCCTCATCAATGTTGCGTCTGCATCCGATAAGTTGATATTCAGTGCCGCGACATTTTCACGTACCTGTTCCGGCGCAGTAGCCCCACTAAGAATGGAGATTAAATCACTCTGTTTTAATATCCACGCCAGTGCCAGAGTGGGAATTGTGCACTGATAACGAGCACAGAGTGGCTGCCACTGTTCAAGCATATCAATCACTTTCAGCATGTTTTCACGCTGGAACCAGACTTTATTTGCCCGAGCGCCGCCCGGAACGTAATCACGCGTGATGGTCCCGGTCAACAATCCCTGCTCTAGCGGAGAGTAGACCTGTACCACAATGCCATTATCACGACATAGCGGCAGCAGTTCGTTTTCCATTGCCCGGTCGAGGATACTGTATTTCGCCTGAATAATATCCAGTTCACCATGTTGCAGATACTCGCGGATATGGTCAGCATCGACGTTAGCAGCGCCTATAGCGCGAATTTTCCCTTCGGCCTTTAACGCATTAAGCACTGCGACAGTTTCAGCTATCGGCGTAAAAAATGGCGGCACCGACTGCCAGTGCGTCATGTAGATATCGATGTAATCAATACCCAGACGTTGCAAGCTGGCTTCTACCTCTTCGCGGATAGATTCCGGAGAAAGGTTTTTATACAACTGCCGATCGCCAACTTTGTTGAATAAACTCCCTTTTCGTTCCCAGACAATGCCGCATTTGGTTTCTACTACAACCTGTTCACGGGGCAGTTTTTTTAACGCCTGACCAACGATAACTTCACTATTGCCAAAGTTATATCCTGGCGCAGTATCAATCAGGTTAATGCCGCAACGATGGGCTTCAAGAATCGTATCAATGCATATTTGTCGATCGAGATCGCCATTCCATGCAGGACCGCCGCCAATGGCCCATGTCCCCAACCCCATTCGCGAAAGCGTTATATCCGTTGTGCCTAAAGGTATCTTTTTCATTTGCCTTCATTATCCTTCGTATTCTTCCAGCAATTGTTCGACCAGCTTTCTGTTTTTTACACCGGTGGTGGCGCCGATGCTTAGAACCGAGATAGCCGCCGTTGCATTGGCAAAGCGTGCGCATTCACGCAGATTTTTACCTTCTAACAGTGCTGCAATAAAACCTGAAGCAAAGTTATCGCCCGCACCAATGGTGTCGATGGCGGTTATTCCTGCGACCGCCGGCACCTTCATCGTCATGTCACCACGCTTGATAAAGCAGCCGTCTTTACCCGTTTTAATCACCACCGTTTTTACGCCGCACGCAAGAAAGCAGTCAGCAATTTCATCCAGTGTCTCTTTCCCGGTGAGTAATTTTGCCTCGGCAAAATTAGGAAACAGATAATCGACATAACTCAATGCTTCGCAAATATCATTCAGCGTTTCATTCAACCGCGGTTTGATCATATCGGCACAGATAATCATCTGCCGGGCTTTAGCTTGCGTAAAAATTTCTGTTAGCGCTCTACCATCCAATAGAGGACTGTTGAAAATACTGGCCAGTGATAATAATTTCGCCTGAGAAAACCGCGCAAAATCAACATCGTCAATATTCAATTTCCACAGACTGCCGTTACGGTTTGTGACAAAGGTCCGCTCGCCATCCTCCGTCACCAGTCCAACGTTAATAGAGGTATCTATGCTGACGTCCTGCTTCAGGCTTTGAATATCAATATTCTCTTTGCGGCAATGGTCGAGAATAAATTGCCCTGCGGCATCTTTACCAATACGACTCATTAATGCTGTGCGATGGCCCAGACGAGAAATAATTGTTGCTTCATTTATTGCATCCCCCCCGGTGGTCATTGCGATTCTTTCAAGAGGATAAGAATCCACATCAAAGATATTTTTACTGACCGGTTGCAATGGAATATCAACAATAGCGGCACCTATACAAATAACGTCGAGATTATCCATATTATTATTCCGCTTTGCCATCAGAACCGAACAGTTTAATTTTATCCAATGCCCGTTCTTTTACAGCTTTACGCACTTCACGTTCTAAATGCAGGAAAGGCTGATCCTGGTTTTCTTTCACTGCTACCATTGCGGCCTGACAGAGCTCCGTATGAATGTTGATTTTCGCAATACCCAACGAAATTGCAGTTTTAATGTCGGCATCACTGATCCCTGATGCGCCATGCAAAACCAGCGGAACAGAAACAGCATCGCGTACGCGTTTGACGACCTCAAAGTTCAATTGTGGCTCTGACGTATAAACCCCATGCTGGTTGCCGATGGCGACAGCCAATGAGTCACAGCCCGTACGTTCAACAAATTCAGCCGCCTGGTCAGGATCGGTATAGTGATAGCCCGCCAGCGCTTCCTCATAAACGGTTTCATTACCAACATGCCCTAATTCCGCCTCTACCGGAATACCCAGCGGATGGAAGAAATCAACAGCCTCTTTGGTTAAACGAATATTTTCTTCGAAATCAAATGCAGAAGCATCACGCATTAATGAATTCATACCATGAGTCCAGGCGTTATGAATAATCTCCATACTCCGACCATGATCCCAATGAGTTATTACCGGCACCGTTGCTTTTTGTGCCATTGATACCATCATGTGAGAGAAATCTTCAAATGAGGTGTTGCCGACAAAACCTGTGCCAAAAGAAATAATAACCGGTGATTTCGCTTCTTCGGCTGCGTCGATAACGCCCATCAACATTTCTGCATTCCATACGTTAAAATGGGCAATTGCATAATGTTTATTTGTGGCATCGTTTTCCCAATATCTGATATCTGCGAGCATGTTCTGTTCTCCCGTATTAATTAATCGCTAATTTTAATAACGCCTTTAATAATGTCGCGTTTGTTGTTAACTGACTCTTCAAATGCCTGTTGTACATCCCGATAATCGTAAATATGCGTCACCATCGATTTCACATCGAATCGCCCTGAGGAAATAGCTTCAATCGTGACCGGATAACGATTGGCATAGCGGAATACCGTCTGGATAGTGACTTCGCGATTGATTTTGAGGAAATTGATTGCCGAATCGCCGGGTACAGTACCAACAATCATAATTTTACCGCCGCGCATGACCAGATAAGGTGCCTGTTTAACGGTGACCGCAGAACCCGCTGTTTCAAAAACAATATCTGCGCCCATGTCTTCGGTAAATTGCTGACAGCGTGCAATAGTGTCTTCTTTTGCGCCGTTAATAACCACTGTCGCGCCGAGCTGTTCCGCCATTGTCAGACGTTTTTCCAGCACATCAACGACGGCAATTTCCGTTGCTCCCAGGCATTTGCACGCTTGCAACGTCATCAAACCAATACAACCCGCTCCCAGAATAATTATCTTCTTACCAGGTTTAACATCTGCCAGCATCGCGGCATGCATCCCGACTGCGGCAGGCTCCACCAGCGCCCCTTCCATCGTGTCCATATTGTCTGGCAGTTTGTAAGTAAAGCTCTCCGGATGACACAGATAGTGCGTTAATGCGCCGCGGTAGTTGGGTTGTGTCGCCATAAAATCAACGTCCGGGCAGATGTTATATTTGCCTTCCAGACAGTAACGACAGTGACCGCAAGGAACGCCAGGTTCGATATTTACCCGATCCCCCGGTTTAAATTTGCGCACGCGGCTTCCCACAGCCACAACCGTCCCGGCACATTCATGACCCAGGCCAATTTCTTGATTTGGGTCTTTAGGCGGAATAAACGGGCCTGATTCAAAACCATGTACATCTGAACCACAAATACCGACATATTCCACTTTAATCAAAACTTCATCTTCTTTAGGCACAGGTATTTCTGCTGAAATAATTTTCATTGTGCCCGGCACCTGCAATATTGCTTTTGAATTTTTCATTTTGAATCCACCAGTATTATTTATTGGCTACTGCATCAATACTTAAACTTTCAACGGAGACACCTTTGGTTTCAATTCCAATGGTGGCGATAGCAATTGCGACAATAATTGAAACAGCCCCCAGAAGAATAAAGACTCCCGTTACGCCATAACTACTGAGCAGCACTGCAACGGCATAAGGCGCGGCAATACCACTGATTCGCCCTACCGCATTCGCCAGACCGGAGCCACGGAGTTTGGCCTCTGTCGGCCAGATCTCAGGGACATACACTGCCGAGGCATAGCAAACGTACATATAGACGAAAGTAATCAGGAAGAAACCAATCAGCGTTATGAGCAACATACTGGTTTGCAGTGAATAGATATATCCGAGCACCGCAATCAGGATTAATAGCCCCACACCCATTGTTTTACGCGGAATTTTATCCATCACCAGCATGGCAATAAAAATACCAAATGGCGCGCCAAACATACTCATGGTATTTAAAACAATCGAGTCTTTTAAATTAATTCCCTGGGTCATGAATATCGTTGGCAACCAGTTAATTAGTGTGTACTGCACAACGTTCATGGCAATCAGCACACAAGAGCCTAATATCACGCGTTTCAGTAATACTCCTGTCAGTAAGGCTGAATACGGCACCGCTTGTGGTGCTTTACCGTCATCAGCAATAACCACAGGCGGCAAAGGTTTACCCGTCTGGCGTATGACGCCTTCTTCTATACTCCGCATGACTTTCTCGGCTTCCTGATACCGTCCGCGCGATTCCAGCCAGCGCGGGGATTCAGGAAAGTAGCGCCAGGCCAGCGCCGTAGCGATAAGTGACAATATTGCAGGGATAAGCAGTTGTACCCGCCAGTTCCACTCTGCACTAATCAGCGGCGTGAGTCCCATCGCAATCAATGAACAGAGCGGATATGACCAGTTACCAATAAAGGAAACCCGACTGGACCACGTTCCGCGATTTCTTCCGGGCATATATTCGGTGAAACCAGCAAACAGTGTAACCAGTAAAGCTCCCAGCCCAACGCCCATCACAAAACGGCAGGCAATAAGGAAATCCATATTCGGTGAGAAAGCACCGACAACCATCGAAGCAATATGAATGGCCTCATAGAGGATAAACGCATTTCTGCGACCGGTTTTGTCACCGATGATGCCGCCCATCAGCGCACCGAGAAACATTCCGGCGGTCGTGATTGCTGAGAATGTGGCAGTGGTGGAATTATCTGTCCAGCCCAACGCTTTCAGCTGCGCGAGGATCAAGCCACCAACGGCATTACTCCAGCAGACAAGCAAGCCAAACGCGACGATGGCAAACATTGACGAATGCCAGCGGCAATCCGGTAAGCGATCCAGCCGTGCACCACAATGCGGTTTTGTTATCTGTTCCATGCGATAACGTTCCTTCAGGAGAGTAGTTATTCATCAAAGTCGTAAGTCATGATCACTTTGATTGCAGTTTTATCGACCATCGCATCAAACCCTTCGCGCCATTGCGACAGGCCGATACGATGCGTGATCATCGGTTTGACTTTGATCGCGCCGCTGGCTAATAGCCTGATAGCGTTACGCCATGAGGTGGAGTCATAGGCCATATGCCCAATGATGCTTTTGTTCCAGGCGGTAATGTCATTAATCGAGAAATCAAGAGGTTTGAAGCCCATTCCAACGCGTACCACTTCCCCGTTCGGACGGAGCATTTCGATGGCTTGTTTCAGTGCGATATTGGCACCGGAGCATTCAATCACCAGTCCCAGATTGTCTTTGCCACAAATTTGCTGGCAGCGCGCCACCACATCTTCGGTAGAACCATTTACTACTGCCGTCGCACCCAGTTCTTTTGCAACCGGGAAGCGGACCGCCACATCTTCTTGTAGACCAACGACGACGATATTTACCGCCCCCATAATCCGCGCCATTTGTACGGAGAACAGCCCGAGTGGGCCAGTGCCGATGACGACCACATCCTGACCAGGGAGGAATTTCGATTGCTGCGCGATGGATTTGTAGGCATTACAAATAGGGTCAAGTACGGCTGCGTCCTCATAATCAACACCATCAGGGATTTCCCACAACGCATGACGATGAATTTTGAGAATTTCACCAGGAACAAGACAATATTTGGAAAAACCACCGCCCCAGGTATTGTTATCCAGACCAAGGTTTACTTTTTCTGTACAACACAGAAAATCACCTTGTTCACAGGCCGGGCAAACACCGCAAACGTGACCGCTGTTATCCGACACGACGCGTTGCCCCACTTTCCAGTCTTTGACTTTTTCACCAACCTGCGCAATACAACCTGCGAACTCATGGCCGCGGATAGAGTTAAACTCATCAGAACCGCTATCGACATTGTAGTGCTTCATGTCTGCGCCGCAGATTGCCGCGGCTTTAATTTCAATCACGACATCTTCCGGGCCACAAATGGGTTGTGGGACATCAATCATCTTGTAGCCGCCAAAGGCCTTGCCAAACCGAGCCAGTGCTTTCATTGCGTCATCCTCTGTGTTTTGTTTTGCTTAGATGGTCATCATACTTACCCACATGATTTTTGAGGTCAACATCAAATCTGTAAAACACAGATAATGATCTGCGTTTTACAACTTGGATCACAATTACGCAGAAAATGGCTGGGGCTGTTACAGGTTGATGGAAGGCGGGACGCAAAAAGAGCAAATTCGAGAGGGATTCCCGGCCAAATAGGCCTGAGACTTAAGTTCAGGAGAAGTCATTCAGGTGTGAACGCGACTGCAAGAGATCGGACTGGGACTTAGCCAGGTCGGGGCGAGATAATTGAGATGAGTCGTGGGGTCATTGTTGGCTATCCCCTTTATAACCGCGGCAAAAAGGGGATAAACCACTTACTTAAACATGGCAATAGGCTTTGCTGAGATACCAAAATCTTCTTTTAACTGCTGTTTGCTCTTCATGACCATCTGACCATTTGTGTCAATTGTCATATGCTGTGCTTCGGTATTATGGCGGGCTTGCCACAGCATCACCAGTTGCAGGCAGTTCTCTTTTTGTTCCTCGGTCAACGTAACGCCATCAGGCCATTTCCCCAGTTCAACGGCGGTCGACAAACGCTGGTATACCTCAGGCGTCATGCTGTTGATAATGTCATCAAGATTCATAATTTTTCCGCTCCTGTGGAATAAGTTGCTGAATCGTTTTTTCAACCGTTGATTTCTTCGCCGTTTTCGCCATCAGTGAAGCGTAAAGAAGCAGAGTTAACACAATAACGTTCGCCCGTTGGCTGCGGCCCGTCAGGGAAGACATGGCCCAGATGGGCATCGCAGTTACCGCAACGAATTTCTATGCGCTGCATTCCATGTGACAAGTCTTTGATATAACGAATAGATTCTTCACTCACCGGTTCGTAGAAACTGGGCCAGCCACAGCCGGAATCATACTTGGTTTGGGAATGAAACAGCGGGGCATCGCAGATCAAACAGTGATATACGCCGTCACGCTTGTTATGCAGTAAACGACCCGTAAATGGCGGTTCTGTCCCATGATTCTGCGTCACGTAGAACTGCATCTCGGACAAATTTTTTTTCAGTTCTTCTGCCGAAGGTTTATTAGCCATTTGCTCACATCTCACTTTAATCGTGCTCACATTACGTGACTGATTCTAACAAAACATTAACACCAACTGGCAAAATTTTGTCCTAAACTTGATCTCGACGAAATGGCTGCACCTAAATCGTGATGAAAATCACATTTTTATCGTAATTGCCCTTTAAAATTCGGGGCGCCGACCCCATGTGGTCTCAAGCCCAAAGGAAGAGTGAGGCGAGTCAGTCGCGTAATGCTTAGGCACAGGATTGATTTGTCGCAATGATTGACACGATTCCGCTTGACGCTGCGTAAGGTTTTTGTAATTTTACAGGCAACCTTTTATTCACTAACAAATAGCTGGTGGAATATATGACTATCAAAGTAGGTATCAACGGTTTTGGCCGTATCGGTCGCATTGTTTTCCGTGCTGCTCAGAAACGTTCTGACATCGAGATCGTTGCAATCAACGACCTGTTAGACGCTGATTACATGGCATACATGCTGAAATATGACTCCACTCACGGCCGTTTCGACGGTACCGTTGAAGTGAAAGACGGTCATCTGATCGTTAACGGTAAAAAAATCCGTGTTACCGCTGAACGTGATCCGGCTAACCTGAAATGGGACGAAGTTGGTGTTGACGTTGTCGCTGAAGCAACTGGTCTGTTCCTGACTGACGAAACTGCTCGTAAACACATCACCGCTGGTGCGAAGAAAGTGGTTATGACTGGTCCGTCTAAAGACAACACTCCGATGTTCGTTAAAGGCGCTAACTTCGACAAATATGCTGGCCAGGACATCGTTTCCAACGCTTCCTGCACCACCAACTGCCTGGCTCCGCTGGCTAAAGTTATCAACGATAACTTCGGCATCATCGAAGGTCTGATGACCACCGTTCACGCTACTACCGCTACTCAGAAAACCGTTGATGGCCCGTCTCACAAAGACTGGCGCGGCGGCCGCGGCGCTTCCCAGAACATCATCCCGTCTTCTACCGGTGCTGCTAAAGCTGTAGGTAAAGTACTGCCAGAACTGAATGGCAAACTGACTGGTATGGCGTTCCGCGTTCCGACCCCGAACGTATCCGTAGTTGACCTGACCGTTCGTCTGGAAAAAGCTGCAACTTACGAGCAGATCAAAGCTGCCGTTAAAGCTGCTGCTGAAGGCGAAATGAAAGGCGTTCTGGGCTACACCGAAGATGACGTAGTATCTACCGATTTCAACGGCGAAGTTTGCACTTCCGTGTTCGATGCTAAAGCGGGTATCGCTCTGAACGACAACTTCGTGAAACTGGTATCCTGGTACGACAACGAAACCGGTTACTCCAACAAAGTTCTGGACCTGATCGCTCACATCTCCAAATAAGTTGAGATGACTCTGTGATCTAAAAAGAGCGACTTCGGTCGCTCTTTTTTTTACCTGATAAAATGAAGTTAAAGGACTGCGTCATGATTAAGAAAATTTTTGCCCTTCCGGTCATCGAACAAATCTCCCCTGTCCTCTCCCGTCGTAAACTGGATGAACTGGACCTCATTGTGGTCGATCATCCCCAGGTAAAAGCCTCTTTTGCATTACAGGGCGCACACCTTCTCTCGTGGAAACCTGCGGGTGAAGAAGAAGTTCTGTGGTTGAGTAACAACACACCGTTCAAAAATGGCGTCGCCATTCGCGGTGGCATACCGGTTTGCTGGCCGTGGTTTGGTCCGGCTGCACAACAAGGTCTGCCTGCGCACGGTTTTGCCCGCAACCTGCCGTGGACGCTGAAATCACATCGTGAAGATACTGATGGCGTAGCGCTGACTTTTGAATTGACACAAAGCGAAGAGACGAAAAAATTCTGGCCGCACGACTTTACGCTGTTAGCGCATTTCCACGTGGGTAAAACCTGTGAAATCGATCTTGAAGCACACGGCGAATTTGAAACTACCTCTGCTCTGCATACCTACTTTAACGTGGGTGATATCGCTAAGGTAAGCGTCAGTGGACTAGGCGATCGCTTCATTGATAAAGTAAATGACGCGAAAGAAGATGTACTGACCGACGGTATTCAGACCTTCCCTGACCGTACCGATCGCGTGTATCTGAATCCGCAAGATTGCAGCGTAATTAATGACGAAGCGCTGAATCGTATTATCGCCGTAGGCCACCAGCATCATCTGAACGTTGTAGGCTGGAACCCAGGACCGGCGCTTTCAGTTAGCATGGGCGATATGCCGGATGATGGCTACAAGACCTTTGTTTGTGTAGAAACGGCTTACGCTTCAGAAACGCAAAAAGTCACCAAAGAGAAATCTGCACATCTGGCGCAATCCATTCGCGTTGCGAAACGTTAATTTGCGTTAATATTGTGTGCCGGGTGCGATGCATCCGGCACGTATCAACATCACACCATATCCAGCGCAGTTTTTCCTTTTGGTGCCGGATACGCTTTATCCAGCATAACTAATTCCGCTGACGAAAGTTCAACCTCAAGCACAGCCGCATTTTGTTGGACATGTGCGACAGTTGCCGCTTTTGGAATCGCCATCACACCCTGATGGCTGATTACCCACGCCAACAATACTTGTGCCGCACTGATATTGTGAGCATGTGCAATTTCGTTGACTACCGCGTTTTTTAACAGTCCATTGCGCAACCGCCCGGCCTGAGCTAATGGACTGTAAGCCATCACCGGCATCTGCTGTTTCTGGCACCAGGGAAGTAGATCGTACTCAATCCCTCGTGAACCGAGATGGTAAAGCACCTGATTAGTGGCACACTGATTTCCCCCCGGCAGCTGCCAGAGTTCCTGCATATCGGCATAATCAAGGTTAGAAACGCCCCAGCGGCGGATTTTTCCCTGGGCGATCAATTTTTCCATCGCTGCGACAGTCTCTTCGAGAGCGAAACTGCCAGACCAGTGTAATAAGTAGAGATCGAGGTAATCAGTATTGAGACGGCGTAAACTGGCTTCGCATGCATTTATCGCTTTTTGCCCGCCAGCATTCCACGGATAGACTTTAGAGACGAGAAAGACGTTCTCACGCAGACCGATTAATGCTTCCCCAACCACTTTTTCGGCACCGCCATCGGCATACATTTCGGCGGTATCAATGAGGGTTAAACCGAGTTCAATGCCCGCGCGTAGTGCAGCAACTTCTGTTTTACGCTGACTGGCATCTTCGCCCATATACCATGTTCCCTGCCCTATGGCTGGCAGTGAGACATCACCACTAAATTGAATCATTTTTTGTTGCATTGCTTCCTCCCAGGTATTGCACCACCGTAATGCAAAACAGGGCATTACGCCCTGTTTTTATGCACAAAATGCCCTGGAAAAATGCATTATCAGAATTTGTAGGTGATCCCGGTAGAAATCAGGCCAGTCCAGGATTTATCCACCATTGGGCTGTCAGTAACTTCATCAGACAGACGGGTGTAGCGCGCGGTACCGTAAACACTCCAGTCACCGAGGAAGTTGTAGCTGGCGCTCAGCTCCAGGTAAGGGCTCCAGCTGTCGTTCGGGTTATAGCCACGCAGACCGCTGCGAGCGGACTCTTTGCGCGATACGCCATAATAGTATTCGTTCTGGTTTTCGCTGTTCCACTGCACACCAATACCCGGAGTCACGGTCAGGCCACCGTTGGTGTAACGATACAACCAGGCCATATCCCAGACGATGCCGTTGCTGTTATCCAGGGTATCGCCAGCCAGGGTGGTACGCAGGTAACCGTACTGGGTAAAGTGAGCATAAGACAGACCAGCCATCATGGTGCTCTTACGGTCATCCAGGTGACGCATTTGGTGATCGCCACTGTCTTTAGCTTTGAAGTAAAGCGGCGACCAGTAAGCGGTAATTGAAAGTTTGTCCGTTGCGTCATTCCACAGGTAGTAACCACCACCTAAGCCACGGAACCAGAAGTTATCGCCTTCATAGTTGATTACCGGTACTGGGTAAACATCGGTATCGTAATCTTTATATGGGTGTTCAACGACACCTACGCCTGCGCCCAGGGAAAATTTACCTTCAGCGTGCGCTACGCCTGCAGACGTTGCGATAAGCACTCCAAGTGCCAGAAGTTTGAGTTTGGTCACAATTAATCATTCCTTAAACAAATGTTTAGCGGGCGACAAAGTTTACCCGTCAATACATCGAAACCCAACCTTTTTACGTTTTCATTTTTTATAGTAACTGTTTAATTTTCCTGACGCAGATGACACCACGCTTACAGCCAAATGAATTTAGCGTTACCGGCGACCCTATTATTTACATTAATTATGCAAAATTTATGGATGAGTTGTTGATATGCCATTGAAATTAAGAAAGCCGTGCAGGCAAGTTTTCCATTTGCCATCTACGCTTAATTTTGAAGGTGTATCACCGGGCACGTTGTTCTCATCGTCAATAAAATGGCATGAGAGTTGCTGTGTTTTAGCAAGAGACGTCGTTCAGTTTACCTCTTCCGGGAGCCTCAACTATTCATATGAACGGCTCTTAACCTGTGCTAAAAAACGAAAGGACGGCATACCATGAATATATTCGATCACTATCGCCAGCGATATGAAGCTGCCAAGGACGAAGAGTTCACACTGCAGGAGTTTCTTACCACTTGTCGGCAAGATCGCAGTGCTTATGCCAACGCGGCTGAGCGGCTATTGATGGCTATTGGTGAGCCTGTCATGGTCGATACAGCCCAGGAACCCAGACTTTCTCGACTCTTTTCTAACCGGGTCATTGCACGTTATCCGGCGTTTGAAGAGTTTTACGGCATGGAAGACGCGATTGAACAGATTGTCTCTTATCTGAAACACGCGGCTCAGGGGCTGGAAGAGAAGAAACAAATCCTGTATCTGCTGGGGCCTGTGGGTGGGGGTAAATCATCGCTTGCTGAGCGACTGAAATCATTAATGCAGCTCGTACCGATTTATGTATTGAGCGCCAACGGTGAGCGTAGCCCGGTCAACGATCATCCTTTCTGTCTTTTCAATCCGCAGGAAGATGCGCAGATTCTGGAAAAAGAGTATGGCATTCCTCGCCGTTATCTCGGCACCATCATGTCGCCGTGGGCGGCAAAGCGCCTGCATGAATTTGGTGGCGATATCACTAAGTTCCGGGTAGTGAAGGTCTGGCCGTCAATTCTGCAACAAATTGCCATCGCCAAAACGGAACCCGGCGATGAGAACAACCAGGACATCTCCGCCCTGGTAGGGAAAGTCGATATTCGTAAACTCGAACACTACGCGCAGAATGACCCGGACGCCTACGGCTATTCCGGTGCGCTGTGCCGCGCCAATCAGGGGATCATGGAATTTGTCGAGATGTTTAAAGCACCGATAAAAGTGCTGCATCCCTTGTTAACCGCCACCCAGGAAGGTAACTACAACGGGACGGAAGGTATCTCCGCCCTGCCGTTCAACGGGATTATTCTCGCCCACTCGAACGAATCCGAATGGGTCACTTTCCGTAATAACAAAAACAACGAAGCCTTCCTCGACCGTGTTTACATCGTGAAGGTGCCGTATTGCTTGCGCATTTCCGAAGAGATCAAAATCTACGAGAAATTGCTTAATCACAGTGAATTGACTCACGCCCCCTGCGCCCCTGGCACGCTGGAAACGCTGTCACGTTTTTCTATTCTTTCGCGTCTGAAAGAGCCAGAAAACTCCAGCATTTACTCAAAGATGCGGGTTTATGATGGTGAAAGTTTGAAAGACACTGATCCCAAAGCCAAGTCGTATCAGGAATATCGTGACTACGCCGGTGTCGATGAAGGGATGAACGGTCTGTCGACGCGTTTTGCGTTTAAGATCCTCTCCCGCGTGTTCAACTTCGATCATGTAGAAGTGGCGGCAAACCCGGTCCATCTGTTCTACGTCCTGGAACAGCAGATCGAGCGCGAGCAGTTCCCGCAAGAGCAGGCAGAACGCTATCTGGAGTTCCTGAAAGGTTATCTGATCCCGAAATATGCCGAGTTTATCGGCAAAGAGATCCAGACGGCCTACCTTGAATCCTATTCAGAATATGGGCAGAACATTTTCGACCGTTATGTTACCTACGCGGATTTCTGGATTCAGGATCAGGAGTATCGCGATCCGGATACCGGGCAGCTGTTTGACCGCGAGTCTCTTAACGCCGAGCTGGAGAAAATCGAGAAACCGGCGGGGATCAGTAATCCAAAAGATTTCCGCAACGAGATTGTTAACTTCGTACTGCGAGCCAGAGCGAATAACAGCGGACGCAATCCGAACTGGACCAGCTATGAAAAACTGCGCACGGTTATCGAGAAGAAAATGTTCTCCAATACCGAAGAGCTGTTGCCGGTTATTTCGTTTAACGCCAAAACGTCAACCGACGAGCAGAAGAAACACGACGACTTTGTCGACCGTATGATGGAAAAAGGCTACACCCGTAAACAGGTGCGTTTACTGTGCGAATGGTATTTGCGCGTACGTAAATCGTCTTAACAACCCTGGCCCGGTACACATGCTACCGGGCCTACAACGACAGCGAACCGTGGGCCAGAGAAGCGGCAACACAGGCGTAGCATACCGTTGGCAAATGTAGTACGGGGGGCATATGACCTGGTTTATTGACCGGCGTCTGAACGGCAAAAATAAAAGCATGGTGAATCGCCAGCGTTTCTTACGCCGTTATAAAGCGCAAATTAAACAGTCGATCTCCGAGGCCATAAATAAGCGTTCGGTGACTGACGTCGACAGCGGCGAGTCCGTATCCATTCCCACGGAAGATATTAGCGAACCGATGTTTCATCAGGGGCGTGGTGGCCTGCGCCACCGCGTACATCCGGGCAATGACCATTTCGTCCAGAACGACCGAATTGAACGTCCCCAGGGTGGTGGCGGAGGTTCCGGCAGTGGTCAGGGCCAGGCCAGCCAGGATGGTGAAGGTCAGGATGAATTTGTCTTTCAGATTTCGAAAGATGAGTATCTTGATCTGCTCTTTGAAGATTTGGCCTTACCGAATCTGAAACAAAACCAACAACGCCAGCTGACCGAATATAAAACGCATCGGGCGGGTTATACCGCTAACGGCGTTCCGGCCAATATCAGCGTTGTACGTTCATTGCAGAACTCACTGGCGCGGCGCACAGCCATGACGGCGGGCAAGCGGCGGGAACTTCATGCGCTGGAAGAGAATTTGGCCATCATCAGCAACAGTGAACCTGCGCAACTGCTGGAAGAGGAACGTCTGCGCAAAGAAATTGCAGAATTACGTGCCAAAATTGAACGCGTCCCTTTCATTGACACCTTCGATTTACGTTACAAGAACTACGAAAAACGGCCCGATCCCTCCAGCCAGGCAGTGATGTTTTGCCTGATGGACGTTTCCGGTTCAATGGATCAGTCCACTAAGGATATGGCTAAACGTTTTTATATTCTGCTGTATCTGTTCCTCAGCAGAACGTATAAGAACGTGGAAGTCGTATACATCCGCCATCATACCCAGGCGAAAGAAGTCGATGAACATGAGTTTTTCTACTCGCAGGAAACTGGCGGCACCATTGTTTCCAGCGCCCTAAAACTGATGGATGAGGTAGTGAAAGAGCGTTATAACCCGGCACAGTGGAATATTTACGCAGCCCAAGCATCAGACGGCGATAACTGGGCCGATGACTCTCCGCTTTGCCATGAAATTCTGGCGAAAAAAATATTACCCGTTGTTCGTTATTACAGCTATATCGAAATTACACGTCGCGCGCATCAGACACTGTGGCGAGAATATGAGCATCTGCAATCTACTTTCGACAACTTTGCGATGCAGCATATCCGCGACCAGGATGATATTTATCCGGTATTCCGTGAACTGTTTCATAAACAAAATGCAACAGCTAAAGACTAAAACTGTCAGCCGGGTCATTATCGCCTGGCTGATTTTTAGCTCACTGTAAATTATCTCATTTATTACATACATTAGCTTACAATCGCTTTAAATATGACAGCATAACCTTTACACAATTTAGTTCCAGAAAACAATCATTCGGAAAAATGATTCGGTCAACACGTATTTCCCTGGGGTTATTCTTTAATTATTTTTTATCGTCAACGAAAATTGATCTTGGTCAAAACTATATATCTCTGCCATCAATAAAATCCAGCACTCACATTGCTCTCCTTTTTATGGTTTCTATGGGTACACAAAAATTAAAAGCTCAAGGCTTTTTTATTTTCAGCTTATTGCTGACGTTAATTTTATTTTGCATTACTACCTTATATAACGAAAACACAAATGTAAAACTCATCCCACAGATGAATTACCTGATGGTTGTTGTGGCTTTGTTTTTCCTTAACGCCGTCATTTTCCTTTTCATGTTAATGAAGTATTTCACTAACAAACAAATTTTACCAACACTCATTTTAAGCCTTGCATTTTTAAGTGGCCTTATCTATTTAGTTGAAACCATTGTAATTATCCATAAACCAATCAACGGCAGTACACTGATCCAGACAAAGTCGAATGATGTTTCTATTTTCTATATTTTCCGCCAACTCAGTTTCATTTGTTTAACCTCGCTGGCGCTCTTTTGTTATGGGAAAGACAACATCCTTGACAACAATAAGAAGAAAACTGGCATTCTGTTGCTGGCGCTGATTCCTTTTTTAGTTTTTCCCCTTCTGGCACACAATCTGAGCAGTTATAACGCTGACTATTCTTTGTATGTCGTCGATTACTGTCCGGACAACCATACTGCGACCTGGGGAATCAACTATACAAAAATATTGGTTTGTTTGTGGGCATTTTTACTGTTCTTTATTATCATGCGTACACGATTAGCCAGCGAACTATGGCCGTTAATAGCATTATTATGTCTGGCATCGCTATGCTGCAACTTACTTCTACTGACTCTGGATGAGTATAATTACACCATCTGGTATATCAGTCGCGGGATTGAAGTTTCCAGTAAACTGTTTGTTGTGTCTTTTCTGATTTATAACATTTTTCAGGAACTGCAACTCTCCAGCAAACTGGCAGTTCATGATGTACTGACCAATATTTATAATCGGCGCTACTTTTTCAACAGCGTAGAGTCATTATTGTCGCGACCTGTTGTTAAGGACTTTTGTGTCATGCTGGTTGATATTAATCAGTTCAAACGCATCAATGCCCAATGGGGACATCGTGTGGGTGATAAAGTGCTGGTATCAATTGTCGATATTATCCAGCAAAGCATCCGCCCCGATGATATTTTAGCGCGACTGGAGGGTGAGGTGTTTGGCTTGCTATTTACCGAACTCAATAGTGCCCAGGCAAAAATCATTGCGGAACGTATGCGTAAAAATGTCGAACTCCTGACCGGCTTTAGTAACAGATATGATGTTCCTGAACAAATGACCATCAGTATTGGCACGGTTTTTTCAACGGGTGACACGCATAATATCTCGCTTGTCATGACGGAAGCAGATAAAGCCTTACGCGAAGCGAAAAGCGAGGGGGGCAACAAAGTGATTATTCATCATATTTAAGTGCAAAAATATTCACAGCCATGCTTTTTGCGTGGCTTTTGCATACAATTTATTACTATTACCCCTAAATTTCCCCTCCCCAGCGGCGCAGAGATGAGTATAATTAGCGCCCCTGTGCCAGGCCGCAATCGAACTTTATCTGGTTTTCTCGTTTCACTAACCGAAGGAGTGCCATTTATCATGAAATTGCACCATAGAATGCTCCGGCATTTTATCGCCGCAAGTGTCATTGTGCTGACATCTTCCTTCCTTATTTTTGAACTTGTCGCCAGCGACAGAGCAATGAGTGCCTACCTGCGCTATATCGTGCAGAGAGCAGACTCTTCCTTTCTTTATGATAAGTATCAGAATCAGAGTATTGCCGCGCATGTGATGCGCGCTCTCGCTGCTGAGCAGTCGGAAGTGCCGCCAGAACAGCGGCGCGCCATCTGCGAGGCTTTTGAGTCTGCCAATAATACCCATGGCTTAAACCTGACTGCCCATAAATACCCGGGCTTACGCGGCACATTACAAACCGCATCCACTGACTGCGACACAATTGTGGAAGCTGCAGCACTATTACCCGCTTTTGATCAGGCAGTGGAAGGCAACCGCCACCAGGATGATTACGGTTCAGGTCTTGGGATGGCCGAAGAGAAATTTCACTATTATCTCGATCTCAATGACCGCTATGTCTATTTTTATGAGCCGGTTAATGTTGAATACTTTGCGATGAATAACTGGTCCTTCCTGCAGTCAGGAAGTATTGGTATAGATCGCAAAGATATTGAAAAAGTATTTACCGGGCGTACCGTATTATCGAGCATTTACCAGGATCAGCGTACTAAACAGAACGTGATGAGTTTGCTGACGCCGGTATATGTCGCAGGGCAGCTAAAAGGGATTGTGCTGCTGGATATTAACAAAAACAATCTGCGGAATATCTTTTACACTCATGACCGCCCTCTCCTCTGGCGTTTTCTCAATGTCACGCTAACCGATACAGATTCGGGGCGCGACATTATCATCAACCAGAGCGAAGATAATCTGTTCCAGTATGTCAGTTACGTCCATGACTTACCGGGCGGCATTCGTGTCTCGTTATCCATTGATATTCTTTACTTTATCACGTCTTCGTGGAAAAGCGTTCTGTTCTGGATTTTGACGGCGTTAATTTTGCTGAATATGGTGCGGATGCACTTCCGCTTATACCAAAATGTGTCGCGAGAAAATATTAGTGATGCGATGACTGGACTCTATAATCGCAAAATTTTAACCCCTGAACTGGAGCAGCGGTTGCAGAAACTGGTGCAATCCGGTTCTTCGGTGATGTTTATTGCTATTGACATGGACAAGTTAAAGCAAATAAATGATACCCTCGGTCATCAGGAGGGGGATTTAGCGATTACGTTATTAGCTCAGGCGATTAAACAATCGATTCGTAAAAGTGATTATGCCATCCGACTCGGTGGCGATGAATTCTGCATCATTCTTGTCGATTCGACGCCGCAAATTGCAGCACAACTGCCTGAACGTATCGAAAAACGTCTGCAACATATCGCGCCGCAGAAAGAGATCGGCTTCTCTTCCGGTATTTACGCGATGAAAGAAAACGATACGTTACATGATGCGTATAAAGCTTCCGATGAGCGTTTATATGTCAATAAGCAGAACAAAAACAGCCGTTCATGATAACCTTCTGTAGTTGTTTGCTTGTAATCTCAGGAGCATGAAATGACTGAAATGGCTAAAGGAAGCGTGACGCATCAGCGGTTAATCGCTTTATTATCACAAGAAGGTGCTAACTTCCGCGTCGTTACCCATGAAGCGGTAGGTAAATGTGAAGCGGTGTCAGAAATTCGTGGCACCGCTTTAGGCCAGGGGGCTAAGGCACTGGTATGTAAAGTCAAAGGCAATGGCGTAAATCAACATGTTCTGGCGATCCTCGCTGCCGATCAACAGGCCGATCTGAGCCAACTCGCCAGCCATATAGGCGGATTACGCGCTTCGTTGGCCAGCCCGGCGGAAGTCGATGAACTCACAGGCTGTGTCTTCGGCGCGATCCCCCCTTTCAGCTTCCATCCAAAACTCAAACTGGTTGCCGACCCCCTACTCTTCGAACGATTTGATGAAATCGCCTTCAATGCAGGCATGCTGGATAAATCCGTTATTTTGAAAACCGCGGATTATTTGCGTATTGCGCAACCAGAACTGGTCAATTTCCGCCGCACTGCGTAACTAGCCTGTCCGTTCAATAAGCAGAACGGACAAAACCAGCACAACTGCAATGGCAAAAAACGATGACGTGATAATCAGTGTCTCGACGAACATTTGATCGTTCATAGTATGCCCCCGGGAGATAGCTGTTTTCACGTTATTGTTAGCGTGCACAAATGGCAGTTTGATGACAGTTCGCCTGATTTTTTATGCAGAAAACGTAAAGATTTTCTACTTCCTGCCTGCAGCAAGCGTAAAGTAAGCAGGCTTATTATTTTTTGGCAAGGAAACCACGATGTTTGATGTCACTTTGCTGATCCTGCTCGGGTTAGCTGCGCTGGGCTTTATCAGTCATAACACCACTGTCGCCGTTTCAATTCTGGTGTTGATCATTGTCCGCGTCACACCGTTAAGCACCTTTTTCCCGTGGATTGAAAAACAGGGGCTAAGTATCGGGATAATCATTCTGACGATTGGCGTTATGGCTCCCATCGCCAGCGGGACGCTACCGCCCTCAACCCTGATTCACTCGTTTCTGAACTGGAAATCGCTGGTGGCAATTGCAGTCGGCGTTATTGTCTCCTGGCTGGGGGGGCGCGGCGTGACGTTAATGGGCAGCCAGCCGCAACTGGTCGCCGGGCTGCTGGTGGGCACTGTTTTAGGCGTGGCGCTGTTTCGCGGCGTACCGGTTGGCCCGCTTATTGCCGCGGGTCTGGTTTCGCTGATTGTGGGGAAACAGTAGTTAATCCCGCAATATATCGGCCTGGCGTTTGCCCCAGGCCTTTCTTAAACATAGTAATAAAGGCCGTTGTTGAATCATACCCCAGCGTATGAGCAACTTTCTGTACAGTATCGCCTTTCACTAATCCCTGAAGCGCCATAATCAGCTGTAACTGCTGACGCCACTGGCGAAAACTCAACCCCGTCTCTTTCACTATCAGCCGGGCAAGATTGCGTTCACTCATCGCAAAAAAGCCAGCCCATTGCCCCAATGAGCCCCACTCGACGGGCTCTTTCGCCATCATCTCCACCATCGTGCGGATTTTAGGATGAGAAGAAACGGGCAGGTGCAGCTGTTGTTGTGGCTGCTGAGGGAGTTCATCAAACAGGACCTGAATTAATCTGCGGGTCATCGGCTCAGCACGCTGAGTCGTCGTCCTGTTTGCCAGGGTTAAAATTAATTCCCGGCATAAGGGCGATATTTTCAATGTGCAACATGTTGTCGGCATTGTCACTGCGCTGGGCTCGATAAACAGAAAACAGAGTTCAGCGTTAGCTGTCACTTGATTACTATGTTTCACCCCGCCCGGTATCCAAACCGCATATTGTGGCGGCACCATCCACAAAGCATTTTCCACCGTACAGGTAATTGCACCATGTAGTGCCAGTATCAACTGCCCTTTGCGGTGCTGATGTACAGGACTGGTTAACTCATCCGTTCCGGCGTGAATACAAAATGCGACCGCGGCTTCATGGTGTCGGTCGGGTTCATAGCCATTGAGATTCAACCTGTGCATCATTTTGTCCGAATTTAGCGATATTTTGTCATTTTAGCTTGATTCAACATAACAATAAAAACGGTAAGGTACAGCCTCGTTTGTAACAATGAGAAGCATATGACCTGTTCAACTTCATTAAGCGGCAAAAACAGGATTGTCCTTATCGCTGGCATTCTGATGATTGCCACAACATTACGCGTCACCTTTACCGGCGCAGCACCGTTACTGGATACGATTCGTTCCGCTTACTCGCTAACGACGGCGCAAACCGGCTTATTGACCACCCTGCCATTATTAGCCTTTGCGCTGATCTCACCGCTAGCCGCCCCGGTGGCGCGACGTTTTGGTATGGAACGTAGCCTGTTTGCCGCGTTACTTTTGATCTGTGCAGGTATCGCAATTCGCTCTCTCCCTTCGCCTTACTTATTATTTGGCGGTACAGCGGTCATTGGCGGTGGGATTGCATTAGGCAATGTCTTACTGCCAGGATTAATTAAACGCGATTTCCCTCATTCCGTCGCCAGACTTACCGGCGCATATTCCCTGACAATGGGAGCTGCGGCGGCACTGGGATCGGCGATGGTAGTGCCGCTGGCTTTGAACGGTTTTGGCTGGCAAGGCGCGTTGCTCATGCTGATGTGTTTTCCTCTGCTGGCTCTTTTTTTATGGCTGCCACAGTGGCGAAGTCAACAACATGCAAATTTGAGTACCTCACGCGCCTTACATACTCGGGGTATCTGGCGGTCGCCGCTTGCCTGGCAGGTAACATTGTTTCTTGGGATCAACTCACTGGTCTATTACGTGATTATTGGCTGGCTTCCGGCGATTCTCATCAGTCACGGCTATAGCGAAGCACAGGCGGGTTCACTGCATGGTTTGCTGCAACTAGCCACAGCAGCTCCCGGTTTGCTGATCCCACTTTTCTTACATCATATGAAAGATCAGCGTGGTATTGCAGCGTTCGTTGCCTTGATGTGCGCAGTGGGCGCGGTTGGGCTCTGCTTTATGCCAGCACACGCGATCACCTGGACTCTGCTTTTCGGTTTTGGTTCCGGCGCAACAATGATACTGGGGTTGACGTTCATTGGTCTGCGGGCAAGTTCTGCGCATCAGGCGGCGGCACTCTCGGGGATGGCACAATCCGTCGGGTATTTGCTGGCAGCCTGTGGGCCGCCGCTGATGGGTAAAATACACGATGCTAACGGTGACTGGTCCGTACCACTGATGGGTGTTGCAATACTTTCACTACTGATGGCGATTTTCGGACTTTGCGCCGGGAGAGACAAAGAAATTCGCTAATATCCGGTGCTATAGTGACGTGACAAATCATGCGTGAAAGGGAGAACAAATACGATGAATATTCAGTGCAAACGCGTTTATGATCCGGCTGAACAGAGCGATGGTTATCGCGTACTGGTCGACCGCCTCTGGCCACGCGGTATCAAAAAAACCGATTTAGCCCTTGATGAATGGGATAAAGAAATCACGCCGTCAACGGAGCTGCGCAAAGCCTTTCACGGCGAAGTCGTCGATTTTGCAACCTTTCGCGAGCAATATCTTGCAGAACTGGCGCAACACGAGCAAGAAGGAAAGCGGCTGGCAGACATCGCCAAAAAACAGCCGCTGACCCTGCTCTACTCAGCAAAAAACACCACGCAGAACCATGCGCTGGTGCTGGCAGACTGGCTACGTAGCTTGTGATTTTAGTACAGCATCCGGCGGTTATTTTTCACCAGCCGGATGGTCCCGTCGCCACAATGCCCATTCATCAATCGTTTCACCGCCCGGTAATTTGCAATTGTTGCTGACCCCTTGCGCTGTCTGCACAGGAATGAGCGTCCCGCCCTTCTGCTGGCAATAGACCGACGCCGGATTTGCCATACCAATCTGCGGCGGTTTAGGTGCTTCTGGCTGAGAAGGGGTTGAACAACCAGCCAGGACCAGCAAGCAAGGCAGAACAAAACTGATAATTTTCATTTATTGATCTCACATATTTATCCAGGCTTAGAGTATCGCGGTATCGTTTTGTTTTGCAGCACTATTTTTATTACATTCACTCAAAACATATTACGCCTTGTTTCATCTTTGTTGATGATGTTTTATCATGCCTGCAAAGATTAAATAATCAGCATTTACCCGCCGTATCCTGGAGTTGT
Organism: Escherichia sp. WS1118; assembly: GCF_046487695.1. NCBI lineage: Bacteria > Pseudomonadati > Pseudomonadota > Gammaproteobacteria > Enterobacterales > Enterobacteriaceae > Escherichia > Escherichia sp. WS1118. The sequence goes on from NZ_JBJQIZ010000005.1 coordinate 264,813, forward strand.
TTCGTGTCAGATCAGATTATCGCCCGCGTCTCGCAATCCCTTGCCAAAGAACAGTCACTGGAAAGTCTGGTTCGACAGCTTCTGGAGATGCTGGAAATGGTCACTGATATGGAGTCAACCTACCTGACCAAAGTGGATGTCGAAGCGCGCCTGCAGCATATAATGTTTGCCCGTAATAGCCAGAAAATGCACATCCCGGAGAATTTTACCGTCTCGTGGGATTACTCGTTATGCAAACGCGCCATTGATGAAAACTGTTTTTTCAGCGATGAAGTCCCCGACCGTTGGGGCGACTGTGTTGCGGCACGCAATCTTGGCATCACCACATTTCTGAGCACGCCAATTCACTTACCGGATGGATCATTCTATGGCACGCTTTGCGCCGCCAGCAGTGAGAAGCGCCAGTGGAGTGAACGCGCGGAACAGGTCTTACAGTTGTTCGCCGGACTGATTGCACAATATATTCAAAAAGAGGCACTGGTTGAACAGCTGCGCGAAGCTAATGCTGCGCTGATTGCGCAATCGTATACCGACTCGTTAACCGGGCTACCGAATCGGCGGGCGATTTTTGAAAATCTGACGACGCTGTTTTCTCTCGCCCGGCATCTTAACCATAAGATAATGATCGCGTTTATCGATCTGGATAACTTCAAATTAATCAATGATCGTTTTGGTCATAATAGTGGCGATCTGTTTCTCATTCAGGTTGGCGAGCGCCTTAATACGCTCCAGCAAAATGGCGAAGTTATTGGTCGTCTCGGCGGTGATGAGTTTTTGGTTGTTTCACTGAACAACGAGAATGCGGATATTTCGTCGCTGCGAGAACGTATTCAACAACAAATACGCGGAGAATATCACTTAGGTGATGTTGATTTGTATTATCCTGGTGCCAGTCTTGGCATAGTAGAAGTCGATCCTGAAACGACCGATGCAGACAGTGCCCTGCATGCTGCCGATATCGCGATGTATCAGGAGAAAAAACATAAACAGAAAACACCTTTTGTCACGCATTCAGCGCTACATTCCTGAGGCGTATTCACATCCTTTTGATTGGTGATAACATGCGAATCGGTATTATTTTTCCGGTTGTAATCTTTATTACAGCGGTCGTATTTTTAGCATGGTTTTTTATTGGCGGCTATGCTGCCCCGGGAGCATAAAGATGAAAAAAACAACGATTATTATGATGGGTGTGGCGATTATTGTCGTACTCGGCACTGAGCTGGGATGGTGGTAACGTCACATCTAAAAAATAGCAAAGGCTGCCTGTGTGCAGCCTTTGTGCAATTTACGCGTTAACTTTTAATCTTCCTGTAGATAAATAGCACAACAATCGCACCAATAACGGCAACCACGAAGCTGCCAAAATTGAAGCCATCGACTTTACCAAAGCCAAACAGCGTGCTGATCCATCCGCCGACTACGGCACCGACTATCCCCAGCAGGATAGTCATAAAGAATCCACCACCATCTTTACCTGGCATGATCCACTTCGCCAGAATACCGGCAATAAGCCCAAAAATAATCCATGACAGAATGCCCATTGTTTCCTCACTTATCTGTTTTGCATTAGCGGGTTAGTCGCTGATAAAAAGCATAGCACAACATCGGGAGGGTAAGATTTGTGACGAGCATCACGGAGGAATTTTTTGCGATGGCGCAGAAATTGCGCCATCAACGATCAGTGATAATTACCAACCACAAACATCATGTTCGTTTTCCGTGTCATAAGAACGCACGGTATTCACCAGATCTTTTATCACTTCAGCCGCCACTTCTGGCACCAGCAAAGTCATCGGCGTCTCTGTTTCATAATCGACAGAAACGCCATTGCTGTTATTGGTGACGGTCACGGTATACGTTGCTTTGCCCATGATTCATTTCCCGTTATGAATGACTTTCCGTTGTTGCGCACCTTCCATCAGGACTTCAGGAGCAACGAAGAAGTCAATGTTGAAATAAGTATCGTCAGTCATGGCTTCAATGTTGTGCCACTTTTCTGGAGGGAACACCGCAAACTGCCCCGCTTCGATAAGGATCACCTGATCAGGCTCTGCACTGTGTTCATCAGCGTAGCCGAGATATTTGACCGCCCCATGCATAACGGAAAGGCGTGGGTAAACCCCTGGGCGCGTTCCTTTATCAAGATGACGTTCGAATATTCCGGCAGGCGCAGTTTGTTTATTCCAGAAAGGCGTTGAGCGCGTATGAATATAATTCTGTGGGATTTGCAGCATCCTTTTCCCTCCTTCGGTGAATGCGCTGAAAACGGTTTATTCCAGCCGTTTCAGGGTACGCCTGATAATTTGCATTTTAAATACCATTTATTGGTTACTTTTTAGCACCGTATCAGAGAAGAATCAGGGAGAATTACAGGTGGGAAGCCCGCGGCAACGCGGGCTGAAAGCATCAGGATTGCAGCGTCGCCAGTCGGGCGGCGAAACCCACGAACATCAAACCAATCAGTGAGTTGCCCACTTTAGCCAGTTTCTTTTTGGTACGTATGTACTGCGTGACAAAAGCCCCAGAAATAATCAGAAAGCTCAAATAGCAGAAACTCACCAGTTCCAGCGTCGTCGCCAGAATAAAGAATGAAATTCCCGTATGTGGGGCATTAACATCGATAAACTGTACGAAAAACGACACATAGAACAAAATGGCTTTCGGATTAGTCAGGCTCAAAATTAACGCGCGTTTAAAAATGGCACCGTATTGGGGCTCATCGGATTTGGTCTCGCTATTTTTACCTTTCAGGGTCGCGTAGAGAATTTTACTCCCCAGATAGAGCAAATAAAACGCACCAAGATAACGTACAATGTTGAATAATATCGGGGTGGTCTTAATTAATGTCGCCACTCCAGCCCATGCCAGAAACATCAATACCGCATCGCCAATAAATACACCACAGGCCGCAAGATAACCGCCTTTCATACCGCTACTGACGCTATTTTTGAGTACAAACAGGGTATTTGGCCCTGGCACCAACACAATAAAAATGGCCCCAACCAGATAGGTCCAGTAATTCAGAACCCCGTATTCAGCGAACACATTAACCTCTTTAATTATCTTTCGATCATGCGCGATTAAAGGTGAATATGCTAACCAATCTGTAGCGGCTTAGAAAGGAGAAAATCAGGTTTTAACTCGATATCAACCCGATAATTGAATCATTAATCAGGCATGCTCCAGTGAAAAATTCGGGTAGTGCTCGGCAAAATACTGGCGTAAAAATTCTACCGTTATCCGCACTTTCGCTGACGTCGACAGCTTTGAAACATAAACGGCCCAGACATTCGCTGGCTGGTAATATTCCGGTAGCACTTGTACTAAATGACCACTGGCGGGAAACAGCCTGGCGACATCGATTTTTACGTGGTCCGGAAAAACACCGAAGGCGAATATTCCTCGCCAGGCGGTAGAGTAAATGAAGGAACAGAGAATGAAGTCGTCATTCAGGAATCGGTATTTACTCGTCGTGGTGTCGAGCGCATTTTGCGTTAAGCTCAAATAAGTTCATTTGAACCACCTGCTGTTGGATTTGTAGTTTGCCGAAGCCGGACTGAGCGCGCCCAGTCCGGCTTCGGAAGATTTTACTGTGGATATTCCTGCAATAAATTGTGTAATGCTTCCGCCATCAACTCACCACGCCAGCCGGAAATCAGCTCCGGCAAATTGTTCTGCGGTTTCAGTTTCCAGTGCCAGTTCAGCAGTTGGTTGATTTGCCGACGCGACGCCAGCAATTCGGCGCTGATCTTGTGCGTTTCGCTGACGTCAGTAATCAGCGACTTAATCGCTTTAAACGCTTTACGATAACCCGGCATGTCCATCAGGTTAAGCATCGGCTGCGGTAAGGCCTCTTCTGGCAATGCCTGCGCTTTTTCCACCAGCGCCAGCAACGTTTTACCGTGGAAGCGGATTTCGCTACCGGATAAGCCCAGGCTGTCCAGTTCGCCCAGACTTCCCGGCATATAACGCGCTACCGACCACAAATGCTCTTCACGCACGACAAAGTTCACCGCCAGATCGCGCTCTCGCGCCTTGCGCAATCGCCAGTCGGCTAACAGTTGCAGACAGGCCAGTTGGCGTGTGCGTAACTGCCAGGCATTGGTGATATCACGCCAGGCGTCTTCCGGCGCAACGACTTCCTGACGACGCATTTGCATCAGGCGGCATTCATCCAGCGCCGCAGGTAGCCAGCCGGAGGCCTCCGTTTCTACCATAAGCTTTGCGGTGATCGGTAACAGATACCAGACATCCGCCGCTGCATATTCACACTGACGTTCGGTCAGCGGTCTGGCCAGCCAGTCGGTGCGCGATTCACTCTTGTCCAGCGTAAGGCCGGAATACTCTTCCACCATGGAAGCGAAACCCCATGACATCGGGCGTCCGCAGAAGGCAGCAAGGATTTGCGTGTCAATCAAGGGTTGTGGTAATTCGCCAAAGACATTGAGGAACACTTCCAGATCTTCACTACCTGCATGAAGAAATTTTGTGATGGACGGATCGCGCAGGATCGCTTTCAGCGGTGACCAGTCGGTGATCCCGAGAGGATCAATTAGCGCCAGATGCTCACCATCAAAAAGTTGAATTAAACCCAGCTGCGGGTAATAAGTGCGCGTACGAACAAATTCAGTATCCAGGGCTATCGCCGGAAAGGCACGGACGGCTTCACACAAAGAAGCCAGCGCATCGTCCGTGGTAATCATTTGGTAATTCAAATTGTATTCTCTTTAGTGGGCGTCAAAAAAAACGCCGGATTAACCGGCGTCTGACGACTGACTTAACGCTCAGGCTTTATTGTCCACTTTGCCGCGCGCTTCGTCACGTAATTCTCGTCGCAAAATTTTTCCGACGTTAGATTTCGGTAACTCATCACGAAACTCCACCAGCTTCGGTACTTTGTAGCCCGTGAGCTGACGGCGGCAAAAGGTCACCAGTGACTCTTCGGTAAGCGATGGATCTTTTTTCACTACGAAGATTTTCACCGCTTCACCACTGGAGCCGGAAGGTACGCCAACAGCCGCGACTTCCTGTACGCCAGGATTCTGCATGACGACATCTTCAATCTCGTTGGGATAAACGTTAAAACCGGAAACCAGAATCATGTCTTTTTTACGATCGACAATGCGCAGGAATCCTTCTTCATCCATCACCGCGATGTCGCCGGTGTGTAACCAGCCATTTTTGATGATTTCATCGGTAGCATCCGGACGCTGCCAGTAACCCAGCATCACCTGCGGTCCTTTGACACAAAGCTCACCTGGTTGACCAGGTGGTACTTCATTATCATCATCATCCACCAGTTTGGCTTCCGTCGACGGCACCGGCAAACCGATGCTACCACTATGATAATCAATATCATACGGGTTAACGCTGACCAGCGGCGCGCACTCGGTCAGGCCATAACCTTCCAGCAGATACTGTCCAGTCAGTTTAACCCAACGTTCTGCAACCACTTGCTGAACAGGCATCCCACCGCCTGCGGAAAGATGCAGACTGGAGAAATCCAGCTGCTGGAACTCTTTATTGTTCAGCAACGCATTGAACAAGGTGTTAACGCCAGTGATAGCGGTAAACGGATATTTCGCTAACTCTTTTACCAGCCCTGGAATATCGCGCGGGTTAGTGATAAGCAGGTTCTGCCCCCCCAGTTCGATAAACAGCAGGCAGTTAATGGTCAGGGCAAAAATGTGATACAGCGGCAGCGCCGTCACCACCAGCTCTTTGCCCGGATGCAACAGCGGACCATAGGTCGCGTTAACCTGTTCCAGGTTCGCCAGCATATTGCGGTGAGTCAGCATCGCGCCTTTCGCCACACCAGTGGTGCCGCCGGTGTATTGCAGGAAAGCTAAATCTTCCGGCACCAGTTCTGGTTTGACGTACTGCATCCGGTAGCCGTTGTGCAGGGCGCTACGAAATGAAATGGCATCTGGCAGATGGTATTTCGGCACCAGACGCTTGATGTATTTAACAACGAAATTGACTACCGTGCCTTTTGCCGTAGATAGCTGATCGCCCATACGGGTCAGAATAACGTGCTGAACGGCGGTTTTATCAACCACTTTTTCCAGAGTGTGGGCAAAGTTAGACACGATAACAATCGCCGATGCGCCGCTATCGTTAAGCTGATGCTCAAGCTCACGCGGGGTATACAACGGGTTAACGTTTACGACGATCATCCCGGCACGCAAAATGCCAAACAGCGCCACCGGATATTGCAATAAGTTAGGCATCATCAACGCAACGCGATCGCCTTTCTTCAGCCCCAACCCTTGTTGCAAATAAGCGGCAAACGCGCGACTGCGTTCTTCCAGTTTGCGGAAGGTCATCACCTCCCCCATATTCACAAACGCGGGTTGATCGGCGTAGCGCGCGACCGACTGCTCAAACATATCTACCAGAGATTGATAACGGTCAGGGTTGATCTCCGTCGGAACGTCCGCGGGATAACGGTTAAGCCAAACCTTCTTCAATTCTTCACCTCTAAAATGCGTGTTCGTCGTCATCGCAACCCCAAGTGATAAACATACTGTTAACATAATATTAACTCATCTTACCAGCTTGATAATTACCCAAGGAAAAGGTTGCGAAGCGCGTCACTATTTATTTTTATCTTTACCGTAAGAATGCAGAAACAGCGGACCGGCCGCTGTTTCTTTTTCTTTAAAAACAAGCAATTATTCAGTTACAACTGTTTGTACTCTCGCGGGGCCGGGATTATACCAGCCCCATCCGCCGTAGCCATAGGGCCAGCCACGACCGCCATAAAACCATGGATCAATCGGCTGAGGCGGCATAATCACCTGCTGGGTTAAATGCCAACGTTTGTAACCCGTTACTTGCATCACCATAAATTTATAGGGCGTATTACCGATTTTGCCGTCAACCGCACCGGTGATTGGCCCGACTACCGTCACCAGTTGTCCGCGGAAATCCACCGGGTCCAGAAAACCGTTCACATCGGCATAAATGCGACCGCGAGAAGGTTCTCCCAGCGTCGGTCTGGCTCCGCTGTCCAGTGGTACGGTGGCAATTTCCAGGCGTGTTTTCCCTTGCTGGTTTTGTACCGCAACCACTTTGCCGCCAAAGCGAGCCTCCTGACCAACGTACAGCTGCGGCGCACTCATCACCCGAACTAAATCTTGTTGCGGCGTGGGACTGCTGCCTTTAATGGCGTCTGGCACAGTAACACAACCGCTCAGCATTAGCGCAAACGTACCTGCCAGTATGCCTTTGATAACATTCTTTTGAACCGCCATGATGCGACTCCTTTTTTTCTCAGGGCATACTCTTAAGATTCATTCTTTGCCCGGAAGTTTCTTCCATGCGACGTTGTTACGTAAATAAACTGGTTCAGCATGTTCCACCGCCACCATTTTACCCTCGGCAAACATCTGGCACGCAATCGGCAGCATATCTTCTGCAGCGGGCAGTAACACTTCGCCATCGAGCAAAACCAGCCCGCTCTCTTTACCGAGATCCGGCCAGGCTTGCCAGCCCGTCCCTACTGTCACCCATTCGCCGGAAAGCTGTTGCATTCGTTCATGAACGAGTTCGGGTTTGAGTACGGCTTCGGTTTCTTCACCGTGCCAGATACCGTTTTCATCACGCTGATATTCGGCCCAGTAAACTTCGCCCATTCGCGCGTCAATAGCTGCCAGCACGCGGGTTGCGCCGTTTTTGCGCCACGCCCCTTGCGCCATCGTCATTAGCGTGGAGACGCCAATCATTGGTAACTCCGCGCCAAGTGCCAGTCCTTGCGCAATGCCAATACCAATGCGCACGCCGGTGAAGCTACCGGGGCCGCGCCCGTAAGCCAGAGCGTTTATGTCAGTCAGGGAAGTTCCGCTGGTGGTCAGGATATCCTGCACCATCGGTAAGATTCGTTGAGTATGTTCACGAGGGCAAAGCTCAAAATGAGCGTTGACAGTACCGTCGTTCCACAGGGCGACAGAGCAGGCCTCTGTCGCGGTATCGATAGCCAGAATTCGCATGGGTCTTCGTGCTTAGATCAATAAAAAGGCGCGCATCATACCATACTCCGTAACAAATTACCTGGAGGATGGTATCGCAAGGAAACGAACCGCACGGGCAATGTCACGGGTGCGCGGCGCTGGCGGCAGACTGGCGAGAAACGTCGCGCCGTAAGGGCGCATCACCAGCCGATTGTCGCAAATCACTAACACGCCGCGATCGTCGGCGTCGCGAATCAATCGCCCTACCCCCTGCTTGAGAGTAATGACCGCATCCGGCAGTTGTACTTCATCGAACGGATCACCACCGCGCAAACGGCAATCTTCCATGCGTGCTTTTAATAGTGGATCATCCGGCGAGGTAAACGGCAATTTGTCGATAATCACCAATGACAATGTATCGCCACGCACGTCCACCCCTTCCCAGAAACTGCTGGTTGCCACAAGAAGCGCGTTACCGGCGCTGACAAATTGCTGCAACAGTTGCCCTTTGCTGGTTTCCCCCTGCAACAAAACGGGAAGCGTCATGGTAGCGCGGAACTGCTCGGCCAGATCGCGCATCATGGCGTGCGAGGTACAAAGCATAAAACAACGACCGTTGTTAGCTTCGATGATCGGTCGCAGCATTGCCGCCAGTTGCCGTGCGGAACCCGGTTGATTAGTTTGCGGCAGGTTGCGCGGCACACAGAGTAACGCCTGGCGGCTGTAATCAAAGGGGCTGGGTAACAGCAACGACTCTGCCAGTTCAATGCCAAGCCGCGAGGTGAAATGATGCAGATCGTCGTTCACCGACAGCGTTGCTGAGGTAAAGATCCAGCTACCGGGTTTTTGCGCCATTAACTCTTTGAATTTATCCGCCACGCTGAGCGGCGTGAGAGCCAGAGTAAAATGGCGCGAAGTGCATTCGTACCAGTAGCTGTAGCCCGGCTGATTGATCTCTTTTAGCCGTTTCAGCCGTGTGCGATATAACGTGGCGCGTTCAAATGCCGCATCCAGCAAGGCGGAACGCCCCAGCGACAGTTTCGCCACGTCATAACAAAGTTCCAGAGTGTCATCGAGCAGTAAAAATGCCCGCTGAATTTGCGGATTAGCTAACAGCTCACGCAGGTTACCGCGATAACCTGGCTCACCGAGTTGCAGGCGAAAATCCTGCGCACTCTGGGCAAGACGGTCAGCGCACTTTTGTAACTGCTGGGTGTCTTTTAATTCGGTGCGGTAGGCGATGGTGATGTCTTTTGCCAGGTCGAGCAGTTGTCGACTGGAGAGTGACTGACCAAAATACTGGCTGGCAATGTCGGGCAGCTGGTGGGCTTCGTCGAAGATCATGACGTCAGCTTCCGGGATCAGTTCGCCAAATCCACTCTCTTTCACCACCATATCCGCCAGAAAGAGATGATGGTTTACCACCACCACATCGGCGTCCATCGCTTTTTTGCGTGCTTTGACTACAAAGCAATCTTTATACATCGGGCAGTCGCTGCCAAGGCAGTTATCGTTGGTGCTGGTGACCAGCGGCCACGCCTGTGAATCTTCCGCCACGCTGACGCAGGTGCTGATATCACCATCGACTGTTTGATTAGACCAGGAGCGCAGCAGGATCACATCGCTTAATATTTGTACCGGCAGATCGCCGCCCGCTAGCGCCTGTTGTTCGAGACGTTCGAGGCAGAGGTAGTTTGAGCGCCCTTTCAGCAACGCCACGTTGCCCGTATATTTCAACGCCTTTGAAACCGTTGGCAAATCGCGGCTGTAGAGCTGATCCTGCAACGCTTTTGAACCGGTCGAGATAATGACTTTCTTTTTCGCCCGCAGCGCAGGGGCCAGGTAAGCGTAGGTTTTGCCCGTACCGGTTCCGGCTTCCACCACCAGCGGCTGGCCTTTTTCTATCGCCTGGGTGACGGCTACCGCCATCTGTCGCTGTGGTTCTCGCGGCTTAAAGCCTGGTATCGCTTTCGCCAACTGACCGTCTGGTGCAAAATCGTCCGTCACACTACCCCCTGTTGATTTGAACAGGGATTATGTCAGGATGAGGGCGCTTTCGCCAGTTGAAGTGGTGACGGCGACCTCACATTGTGGCAGTCTTTGCAGCACGAAAATGGAAGGATAATGAGGACAAAATGATGACTATCGTTCGTATCGATGCTGAAGCCCGCTGGTCTGATGTAGTGATCCACAACAACACGCTCTACTACACTGGTGTACCGGAAAACCTCGACGCCGATGCTTTTGACCAAACCGCCAACACGCTGGCGCAGATTGACGCCGTGCTGAAAAAACAGGGCAGCAATAAATCGAGCATTCTGGATGCCACCATTTTCCTGGCTGATAAAAACGACTTCGCGGCGATGAATAAAGCGTGGGATGCCTGGGTTGTCGCGGGTCATGCGCCGGTGCGCTGCACGGTACAAGCGGGTTTGATGAACCCGAAGTATAAAGTTGAAATTAAGATTGTGGCTGCGGTGTAAGCTTTATCGAAGCAAAATAAGTCAGACGATAATTTATCGATAATACTGGTCGGTTTTACATAAATCGACCAGAGATTAAGATATTACTGTTGATGCTCCTGCTAATTCATTATTTATTTTTATAATTTCAATTTTAGCTATAAAACTAACTATATAAATAAACATAACAATGCCGTTGTGTTCGCCCTTCGATTAGCGTCTCTGGTTTTCTTTCTTAGCTGAACAATTTGGTTATAGCGTGAGAACTGACCGTTAATTTTCTCCCTCTTACTGGATAACACACCATGAGCTGCTACCTTTAAAACACCTGAATGTCAACAGGTTAACTCGTGCCATATCGTTATAATCCCTTTGATATTAGATGCAAATTAAGGTCATATATAGCCTTATCGATAACATGGTTAATTTTAAGGATAAGAATATGCCTGCTGTAATAGATAAAGCCCTGGATTTCATTGTTGCCATGGATGTATCAGCACCAACACCAAGTTCGATGAATGAAAGTACGGCGAAGGGAATCTTTAAATATTTAAAAGAACTGGGAGTACCCGCGAGTGCCGCTGATATTACGACGCGAGCTGACCTGGAAGGCTGGAACCCGGGGTTCACGGAAAAAATGGTTGGATGGGCAAAAAAAATGGAGTCTGGTGAACGCATTGTGATTAAAAATCCTGAATACTTTTCAACATATATGCAGGAAGAACTAAAAGCACTGGTCTAAGTTAAATTTACATCAGCATAAATGGGTCAGGACGCTTTTAATCACATATGAAAAGCGTCCTTTTTCTCACAATCAAATAACCATCGGCTTCTATAACGAAAGCGATACGGATAAGTGTGTTACTCGTCTTCATCCTCAAAACGCGCCACGATTCGCTCGCCGGAATGGTTGGCACGCAGCTCTTCTGCCACCAGCGCGATTGCCTGGCCGCTGCTCATCCCTTGAGCCATCAGTTCCTGGATCCGCTCGACAGCTTTTTGCTGCTGTTCATGGGTGAGTGAAGGTAAACCTGCAAACATTGTTAACTCCTGCTAAATTGTTGGCGCTAATTATTTCATGCTACCCGGCACATAGCCAGTAGAGTCAGGACTGATGAAGACGTTATCTCCCGCTGTGATTACTTTACCCTGGCGTCAGGACGCCGCTGAATTTTATTTCTCACGCTTAAGCCACCTGCCGTGGGCGATGCTTTTACACTCCGGCTATGCCGATCATCCATATAGCCGCTTTGATATTGTGGTCGCCGAGCCGATTTGCACTTTAACCACTTTCGGTAAAGAAACCGTTGTTAGTGAAAGCGAAAAACGCACAACGACCACTGATGACCCGCTACAGGTGCTCCAGCAGGTGCTGGATCGCGCAGACATTCGCCCAGCGCATAACGAAGATTTGCCATTTCAGGGCGGCGCGCTGGGGTTGTTTGGCTACGATCTGGGCCGCCGTTTTGAGTCACTGCCAGAAATTGCGCAGCAAGATATCGTTCTGCCGGATATGGCAGTGGGTATCTACGACTGGGCGCTGGTTGTCGACCACCAGCGTCAAACAGTTTCTTTGCTGAGTCATAATGATGTCAATGCCCGTCGGGCCTGGCTGGAAAGCCAGCAATTCTCGCCGCAGGAAGATTTCACGCTCACTTCCGACTGGCAATCCAATATGACCCGCGAGCAGTACGGCGAAAAATTTCGCCAGGTACAGGAATATCTGCACAGCGGTGATTGCTATCAGGTGAATCTCGCCCAGCGTTTTCATGCGACCTATTCTGGCGATGAATGGCAGGCATTCCTTCAGCTTAATCAGGCCAACCGCGCGCCGTTTAGCGCTTTTTTACGCCTTGAGCAGGGCGCGATTTTAAGCCTTTCACCAGAGCGGTTTATCCTTTGTGATAATAGTGAAATCCAGACCCGCCCGATTAAAGGCACGCTACCACGCCTGCCCGATCCTCAGGAAGATAGCAAACAAGCAGAGAAACTGGCGAACTCAGCGAAAGATCGTGCCGAAAATCTGATGATTGTCGATTTAATGCGTAATGATATCGGTCGTGTTGCCGTAGCAGGTTCGGTAAAAGTACCAGAGCTCTTCGTGGTGGAACCCTTCCCTGCCGTGCATCATCTGGTCAGCACCATAACGGCGCAACTACCAGAACAGTTACACGCCAGCGATCTGCTGCGCGCGGCTTTTCCTGGTGGCTCAATAACCGGGGCACCGAAAGTACGGGCTATGGAAATTATCGACGAACTGGAACCGCACCGACGCAATGCCTGGTGCGGCAGCATTGGCTATTTGAGCTTTTGCGGCAACATGGACACCAGCATTACTATCCGCACGCTGACTGCCATTAACGGACAAATTTACTGCTCTGCGGGCGGTGGAATTGTCGCCGATAGCCAGGAAGAAGCGGAATATCAGGAAACTTTTGATAAAGTTAATAAGATATTACGCCAACTGGAGAAGTAAGACGTGGAATACCGTAGCCTGACGCTTGATGATTTTTTATCGCGCTTTCAACTTTTGCGCCCGCAAATTAACCGGGAAACCCTAAATCATCGTCAGGCTGCCGTGTTAATCCCCATCGTCCGTCGACCGCAACCGGGGTTGTTGCTGACTCAGCGTTCGATTCATCTGCGTAAACACGCTGGACAAGTGGCATTCCCTGGAGGCGCAGTCGATGACACGGACGCATCAGTTATCGCCGCTGCGCTGCGCGAAGCTGAAGAAGAGGTCGCTATACCGCCTTCCGCCGTTGAGGTTATCGGCGTGCTGCCGCCCGTCGATAGCGTCACTGGCTATCAGGTAACCCCAGTGGTCGGTATTATCCCGCCCGATCTGCCGTATCGCGCCAGTGAAGATGAAGTCTCCGCCGTCTTTGAAATGCCGCTCGCCCAGGCATTACATCTGGGTCGTTATCATCCTTTAGATATCTACCGCCGTGGCGATTCACATCGGGTATGGCTGTCCTGGTACGAACAGTATTTTGTATGGGGAATGACCGCAGGCATAATTCGTGAGCTGGCGCTGCAAATTGGTGTGAAACCCTGACTATACTTATCTTTACATCTACAAAACACTACTTGAGACAATCATCGCAATATTAGTTAAATCGCGGTTTTTGATTAGTTTAATTCATGTGAATAGTTAAGCCAGTCGCCGCGTTCCCTCTTACACTATGCGCTGTTATTAGTTCGTTACTGGAAGTCCAGTCACCTTGTCAGGAGTATTATCGTGATTAGTCTATTCGACATGTTTAAGGTGGGGATTGGTCCCTCATCTTCCCATACCGTAGGGCCTATGAAGGCGGGTAAACAGTTCGTCGATGATCTGGTCGAAAAAGGCTTACTGGATAGCGTTACTCGCGTTGCCGTGGACGTTTATGGTTCACTGTCGCTGACGGGTAAAGGCCACCACACCGATATCGCCATTATTATGGGTCTTGCAGGTAACGAACCTGCCACCGTGGATATCGACAGTATTCCCGGTTTTATTCGCGACGTAGAAGAGCGCGAACGTCTGCTGCTGGCACAGGGACGGCATGAAGTGGATTTCCCGCGCGACAACGGGATGCGTTTTCATAACGGTAACCTGCCGCTGCATGAAAACGGTATGCAAATCCACGCCTATAACGGCGATGAAGTCGTCTACAGCAAAACTTATTATTCCATCGGCGGCGGTTTTATCGTCGATGAAGAACACTTTGGTCAGGATGCTGCCAACGAAGTGAGCGTGCCGTATCCGTTCAAATCTGCCACCGAACTGCTCGCGTACTGTAATGAAACCGGCTTTTCGCTGTCTGGTCTCGCTATGCAAAACGAACTGGCGCTGCACAGCAAGAAAGAGATCGACGAGTATTTCGCGCATGTCTGGCAAACCATGCAGGCATGTATCGATCGCGGGATGAATACCGAAGGCGTACTGCCAGGCCCGTTGCGCGTGCCACGTCGTGCGTCGGCCCTGCGCCGGATGCTGGTTTCCAGCGATAAACTGTCTAACGATCCGATGAATGTCATTGACTGGGTAAACATGTTTGCGCTGGCAGTTAACGAAGAAAACGCCGCCGGTGGCCGTGTGGTAACTGCGCCAACTAACGGTGCCTGCGGTATCGTTCCGGCAGTGCTGGCTTACTATGACCACTTTATTGAATCAGTTAGCCCAGACATCTATACCCGTTACTTTATGGCAGCGGGCACGATTGGTGCACTGTATAAAATGAACGCGTCTATTTCCGGTGCGGAAGTCGGTTGCCAGGGCGAAGTAGGTGTTGCCTGTTCAATGGCTGCTGCGGGCCTTGCCGAGCTGTTGGGCGGTAGCCCGGAACAGGTTTGTGTGGCAGCGGAAATTGGCATGGAACACAACCTCGGTCTGACCTGCGACCCCGTTGCAGGGCAAGTTCAGGTGCCGTGCATTGAACGTAATGCCATTGCCTCTGTGAAGGCGATTAACGCCGCACGGATGGCTCTGCGCCGCACCAGTGCACCGCGCGTCTCGCTGGATAAGGTCATCGAAACGATGTACGAAACCGGTAAGGACATGAACGCTAAATACCGCGAAACCTCACGCGGTGGTCTGGCAATCAAAGTCCAGTGTGACTAATACTTCCTACTCGCCCATCTGCAACGGATGGGCGAATTTATTCCCGCTTCCTCGTCTGCTGTAATTTTCCCCACTACACTTCCACTGTTGCGTCAGGCGTTTGTCGCCATACGCTTACAGGGTGGCCCGCATGCAAAAAGCACAACGGATCATTAAAACCTATCGCCGTAATCGAATGATTGTTTGTACGATTTGCGCACTCGTTACGCTCGCTTCGACCCTGAGCGTGCGATTTATTTCACAGCGTAACTTAAATCAACAACGGGTAGTACAATTCGCCAATCACGCTGTAGAGGAATTAGATAAAGTACTGCTTCCCCTACAGGCAGGTAGCGAAGTCTTGCTTCCGCTGATTGGTCTGCCCTGCTCTGTCGCCCATTTGCCATTACGTAAACAGGCTGCAAAACTCCAAACTGTGCGATCCATTGGCCTGGTGCAAGACGGCACACTTTATTGCTCCAGCATTTTTGGTTATCGCAATGTGCCCGTCGTGGACATTCTGGCTGAACTTCCTGCATCGCAACCACTTTTACGACTGACGACCGACCGTGCCCTGATAAAAGGCAGTCCGGTTTTGATTCAATGGACGCCTGCAGCGGGCAGTAGCAATGCTGGGGTCATGGAGATGATTAACATCGACTTACTGACGGCAATGCTCCTTGAACCACAACTGCCGCAAATCAGTAGCGCCAGCCTGACGGTGGACAGTCGGCATTTGCTCTATGGTAATGGGCTGGTAGATTCCCTTCCGCAACCTGAAAACAATGAAAACTATCAGGTTTCTTCGCAACGCTTTCCTTTTACCATTAACGTTAATGGCCCAGGGGCTACGGCGCTGGCATGGCACTATCTTCCAACACAATTACCGCTGGCGGTGCTGCTAAGTTTACTGGTGGGCTACATCGCCTGGCTGGCGACCGCTTACCGAATGAGCTTTTCCCGCGAGATCAATCTGGGCCTGGCGCAACATGAGTTCGAATTGTTCTGTCAGCCTTTGCTTAATGCGCGCAGCCAGCAATGTATTGGTGTAGAGATTTTGCTGCGCTGGAACAATCCACGTCAGGGCTGGATTTCACCGGATGTGTTTATTCCTATCGCGGAAGAACATCATTTAATTGTGCCACTAACCCGCTATGTGATGGCCGAAACCATTCGTCAGCGCCATGTTTTCCCAATGAGTAGTCAGTTTCATGTTGGCATTAACGTCGCACCCAGCCATTTTCGCCGTGGTGTGCTGATAAAAGATCTCAATCAGTACTGGTTTAGCGCTCACCCGATTCAGCAACTGATCCTCGAAATCACCGAACGCGATGCCTTACTGGATGTTGATTACCGGATTGCCCGCGAGCTGCATCGTAAAAACGTCAAACTGGCGATTGATGACTTCGGCACCGGCAACAGTTCATTTTCCTGGCTTGAAACATTACGTCCTGACGTTCTGAAAATTGATAAGTCATTTACCGCAGCTATAGGTTCTGATGCGGTTAACTCGACGGTGACCGATATCATCATCGCACTGGGGCAAAGACTGAATATTGAACTGGTGGCGGAGGGCGTAGAAACGCAAGAACAGGCGAAGTATTTGCGCAGTCATGGCGTGCATATTTTGCAAGGGTATTTGTACGCACAGCCGATGCCGCTACGTGATTTTCCCAAATGGCTGGCGGGCAGCCAACCGCCGCCCGCCCGGCATAATGGACATATCACACCCATTATGCCGTTACGTTAACGCTTACTCATCTTCATCGTGCGCCGGTTGCTCTTTAACAATGCGAACCAGATCAACACGATAATCATTGGCTTCAATGATGGTGATATGCAGTGGCCCTACATCAATCACATCGCCCACACGGGGAATGTGACCATTTGCCGAGATCACGAGGCCCGCGACCGTCGCGATATCATCGTCATCGGCAAGGTGCTCAACATCAAGCGCCTGCTGCAAGGCATGCAAATCTGTACCGCCTTTTACCAGCCAGCCGTCACCGTCGGTAATGATTTCCGGCGTTTCGTCAGCGTCCGGGAATTCACCCGCAATGGCTTCCAGCACATCCAGCGGCGTGACCAGACCTTGTACCACACCAAACTCGTTGGTCACGATAACAAAGCTCCCGCGAGCACGACGCAGCACGCCCAGCAGGTTGATCGGATCGAGGGTTTCCGGGACGATAATCGCCGGAGACGCCGAAGCAATCGCCGCCACATCAACGCCCTCTTCCAGCGCCACCAGCAGTTCTTTAGCACGTACGATGCCGATAATTTCATCCAGTTCACCGCGACATACCGGGAACAAACTGTGCGGTGAGGAGAGCAGCTGCTCGCGGATTTCATCGACCCCGAGATTAGCATCAACCCAGCTTATTTCACCGCGCGGCGTCATGATCCCGCGCAGAGAACGCGACGCCAGCGTCAGTACGCCGTTAATCATGTAACGTTCTTCTTCGGCAAACGCACCTTCCGGGATCGGCATCGGCATCGGGTTATCGGCATCGTGCTGAACATTGGCCTGACGTTTCCCGCCCATCAAACGCAGGATGGCATCGGCAGTACGCGCTCGCAGCGGCAAAGTCGACTGGTGACGAATAAAGTTGCGACGCGCAATCTGGTTAAACACTTCGATGATGATCGAGAAGCCAATCGCGGCATACAGGTAACCTTTCGGAATGTGGAAACCGAAACCTTCTGCCACCAGACTCAGACCAATCATTAACAGGAAGCTCAGACAGAGCACCACCACCGTGGGGTGCTGGTTAACGAATCGCGTCAGCGGTTTTGATGCCAGCAGCATAACTGCCATCGCAATCACTACCGCCGCCATCATCACCGGCAAATGGTTAACCATCCCTACTGCAGTAATTACCGCATCCAACGAGAAGACGGCGTCAAGGATGACAATCTGTGTGACGACCACCCAGAAACTGGCGTAGCCTTTACCGTGGCCGGAATCATGATCGCGGTTTTCCAGCCGTTCATGCAGTTCGGTTGTTGCTTTGAACAGCAAGAATATGCCCCCGAACAACATAATCAGGTCGCGTCCGGAGAAGGAGAAATCCATGACGGTAAATAGCGGTTTGGTCAGCGTGACCATCCATGAAATCAGCGACAGCAGCCCCAGACGCATAATCAGCGCCAGTGATAATCCCAGCAAACGCGCTTTATCGCGTTGTTTTGGCGGCAGTTTGTCAGCAAGAATGGCGATGAAGACCAGGTTATCGATACCCAGCACAATTTCGAGAACAACAAGCGTGAGTAGCCCCGCCCAAATCGAGGGGTCCATTAAGAATTCCATGACAAGCTCCTGCTTAAGGAATAGCTATTCGACGCCAGAAATAATGCAGGCGTAACGACAAAATGCAAACGAAAGGTGCGGCATAAAGTGCCAGAAAGGCAGGCGTTAAAAGGCCTGATGCTGAAATGACGTCGGTGACGATCCATACTGCGGGCTACTGCCCTATACTCCATGGTTGTTAAACAGGAGTTAAACATATCAGAGACGCCTCTGATTTGGCAAAGATTTACCTTCCTTTGCAAACGAATGTGACAAGGATATTTTACCTTTCGAAATTTCTGCTAATCGAAAGTTAAATTACGGATCTTCATCACATAAAATAATTTTTTCGATATCTAAAATAAATCGCGAAACGCAGGGGGTTTTTGGTTGTAGCCCTTATCTGAATCGATTCGATTGTGGACGACGATTCAAAAACACATCTGGCACGTTGAGGTGTTAACGATAATAAAGGAGGTAGCAAGTGACCATTGCTATTGTTATAGGCACACATGGTTGGGCTGCAGAGCAGTTGCTTAAAACGGCAGAAATGCTGTTAGGCGAGCAGGAAAACGTCGGCTGGATCGATTTCGTTCCAGGTGAAAATGCCGAAACGCTGATTGAAAAGTACAACGCTCAGTTGGCAAAACTCGACACCACTAAAGGCGTGCTGTTTCTCGTTGATACATGGGGAGGCAGCCCATTCAATGCTGCCAGCCGCATTGTCGTCGACAAAGAGCATTATGAAGTCATTGCAGGCGTTAACATTCCAATGCTCGTGGAAACGTTAATGGCCCGAGATGATGACCCTAGCTTTGATGAACTGGTGGCACTGGCAGTAGAAACAGGCCGTGAAGGCGTGAAAGCACTGAAAGCCAAACCGATTGAAAAAGCCGCGCCAGCACCCGCTGCCGCAGCACCCAAAGTGGCTCCAACTCCGGCAAAACCAATGGGACCGAACGACTACATGGTTATTGGCCTTGCGCGTATCGACGACCGTCTGATTCACGGTCAGGTCGCCACCCGCTGGACCAAAGAAACCAATGTCTCCCGTATTATTGTTGTTAGTGATGAAGTGGCTGCGGATACCGTTCGTAAGACACTGCTCACCCAGGTTGCACCTCCGGGCGTAACAGCACACGTAGTTGATGTTGCCAAAATGATTCGCGTCTACAACAACCCGAAATATGCTGGCGAACGCGTAATGCTGTTATTTACCAACCCAACAGATGTAGAGCGTCTCGTTGAAGGCGGCGTGAAAATCACCTCTGTTAACGTAGGTGGTATGGCATTCCGTCAGGGTAAAACCCAGGTGAATAACGCGGTTTCGGTTGATGAAAAAGATATCGAGGCGTTCAAGAAACTGAATGCGCGCGGTATTGAGCTGGAAGTCCGTAAGGTTTCCACCGATCCGAAACTGAAAATGATGGATCTGATCAGCAAAATCGATAAGTAACGTATTGTGTTGATTATCATTCAGTTTTCACACTTTAGTCTTACGTAAACAGGAGAAGTACAATGGAGATTACCACTCTTCAAATTGTGCTGGTATTTATCGTAGCCTGTATCGCAGGTATGGGATCAATCCTCGATGAATTTCAGTTTCACCGTCCGCTAATCGCGTGTACCCTGGTGGGTATCGTTCTTGGGGATATGAAAACCGGTATTATTATCGGTGGTACGCTGGAAATGATCGCGCTGGGCTGGATGAACATCGGTGCTGCCGTTGCGCCTGACGCCGCCCTGGCTTCTATCATTTCTACCATTCTGGTTATCGCAGGTCATCAGAGCATTGGTGCAGGTATCGCACTGGCAATCCCTCTGGCCGCTGCAGGCCAGGTACTGACCATCATCGTTCGTACTATTACCGTTGCTTTCCAGCACGCTGCGGATAAGGCAGCTGATAACGGCAACCTGACAGCAATTTCCTGGATCCACGTTTCTTCTCTGTTCCTGCAAGCAATGCGTGTGGCTATTCCGGCCGTCATCGTTGCGCTGTCTGTTGGTACCAGCGAAGTACAGAACATGCTGAATGCGATTCCGGAAGTGGTGACCAATGGTCTGAATATCGCCGGTGGCATGATCGTGGTGGTTGGTTATGCGATGGTTATCAACATGATGCGTGCTGGCTACCTGATGCCGTTCTTCTACCTCGGCTTCGTAACCGCAGCATTCACCAACTTTAACCTGGTTGCTCTGGGTGTGATTGGTACTGTTATGGCAGTGCTCTACATCCAACTTAGCCCGAAATACAACCGCGTAGCCGGTGCGCCTGCTCAGGCTGCTGGTAACAACGATCTCGATAACGAACTGGACTAACAGGTGAGCGAAATGGTTGATACAACTCAAACTACCACCGAGAAAAAACTCACTCAAAGTGATATTCGTGGCGTCTTCCTGCGTTCTAACCTCTTTCAGGGTTCATGGAACTTCGAACGTATGCAGGCACTGGGTTTCTGCTTCTCTATGGTACCGGCAATTCGTCGCCTCTACCCTGAGAACAACGAAGCTCGTAAACAGGCTATTCGCCGTCACCTGGAGTTCTTTAACACCCAGCCATTCGTGGCTGCGCCGATTCTCGGCGTAACCCTGGCACTGGAAGAACAGCGTGCTAATGGCGCAGAGATCGATGACGGTGCTATCAACGGCATCAAAGTCGGTTTGATGGGGCCGCTGGCTGGTGTAGGCGACCCGATCTTCTGGGGAACGGTACGTCCGGTATTTGCAGCGCTGGGGGCTGGTATCGCGATGAGCGGCAGCCTGTTAGGTCCGCTGCTGTTCTTCATCCTGTTTAACCTGGTGCGTCTGGCAACCCGTTACTACGGCGTAGCGTATGGTTACTCCAAAGGTATCGATATCGTTAAAGATATGGGTGGTGGCTTCCTGCAAAAACTGACGGAAGGGGCGTCTATCCTCGGCCTGTTTGTCATGGGGGCGTTGGTTAATAAGTGGACACATGTCAACATCCCACTGGTGGTCTCTCGCATTACTGACCAGACGGGCAAAGAACACGTTACCACTGTCCAGACTATTCTGGACCAGTTAATGCCGGGCCTGGTACCACTGCTGCTGACCTTTGCTTGTATGTGGCTGTTGCGCAAAAAAGTTAACCCGCTGTGGATCATCGTTGGCTTCTTCGTCATCGGTATCGCTGGTTACGCTTGCGGCCTGCTGGGACTGTAAGACTGTTGTACACTACCGGGGCCTTTTGGCCCCGTTTTTTTATCTGGAGGATTAATGACAATCACGGACCTGGTACTGATTCTTTTCATCGCCGCACTTCTGGCCTTCGCGATCTACGATCAGTTCATCATGCCCCGCCGTAACGGCCCCACCCTGCTGGCAATTCCTTTGCTCCGGCGTGGTCGCATCGATAGTGTTATCTTCGTCGGATTGATTGTCATTCTTATCTATAACAACGTCACGAATCATGGCGCGCTAATAACAACATGGTTATTAAGTGCACTGGCTCTGATGGGTTTTTATATATTCTGGATCCGCGTTCCGAAGATCATCTTTAAACAAAAAGGTTTTTTCTTCGCCAATGTCTGGATTGAATATAGCCGAATCAAAGCGATGAACTTGTCGGAAGATGGCGTGTTGGTGATGCAATTAGAACAGCGCCGGCTGTTAATCCGCGTTCGAAATATCGACGATTTGGAAAAAGTTTATAAGCTTCTCGTTTCAACTCAATAAGTTATGAATTTAGCCAAAGCTATGTTTAGTGTATTTTTAATAATCAGACATAGCTTAGGCTATATTACCTCTTCCCTTATTTGTTTTTTATTTTAACGTTTCATTGATATATAAATCTAAATGAAAATCGTTATCAATAAAGCAATAAAATAATATATTCCAACAGTTGTCTTATATTCTCAAAATATGTTAAGGTTGCGCCCTCATTTGGGGAGTAGCTGATTTCCAGATTCCGGAAATGTACGTGTCAACATACTCGTTGCAAAACGTGGCACGTACGGACTGAACACTTTCAGTCAGGCGAGACCATATGCACATCAATCGCTATGCCTGCATGAACGCGAAAACCATCGCGGCTTGTTGTTCATGTATGCATGTTTGCTGGGGGCGATGATGTGTTTTATGGATACCCCGGTCAGGACGTTGTCATGAATATCACTGCTACTGTTCTTCTTGCGTTTGGTATGTCGATGGATGCCTTTGCTGCATCAATCGGTAAAGGTGCCACCCTCCATAAACCGAAATTTTCTGAAGCATTGCGAACCGGCCTTATTTTTGGTGCCGTCGAAACCCTGACGCCGCTGATCGGCTGGGGAATGGGCATGTTAGCCAGCCGGTTTGTCCTTGAATGGAACCACTGGATTGCGTTTGTGCTGCTGATATTTCTCGGCGGGCGAATGATTATTGAGGGTTTTCGTGGCGCAGATGATGAAGATGAAGAACCGCGCCGTCGACACGGTTTCTGGTTACTGGTAACCACTGCGATTGCCACCAGCCTGGATGCCATGGCTGTGGGTGTTGGTCTTGCTTTCCTGCAGGTTAACATTATCGCGACCGCATTGGCCATTGGTTGTGCAACCTTGATTATGTCGACATTAGGGATGATGGTTGGTCGCTTTATCGGCTCAATTATTGGGAAAAAAGCGGAAATTCTCGGCGGGCTGGTACTGATCGGTATTGGCGTCCAGATCCTCTGGACGCACTTCCACGGTTAATAAGAACGCTGCCAGAGGTGAATATTAAAGTCCGTCTGGCAGTCGAACACTTCTTTTGCGGCCAGTGCTTGCCAGACTTCAGGCTTCGCACGCCAGGCAAACGGCGTCATCTGCAATAATGCGACGGCTTCATCACCGCGAAGACGCATCAGATAACACAACTCATCACTCTGCTGTAATGTAAAACCTTTCAGTTGTTCTGCATGAGGTGCATGAAGATGTACTTCATTGTAAATCAGCCCCTTCAGCTCCATTAAGTGTCTCGGTCCCGGCGTGGCAGTAATGACCCAACCGCCGGGCTTCACTACTCGCACTAATTCTTCTGCTTTACACGGCGCGTAAATACGTATTATGGCGTCCATACTGGTATCGGAAAACGGCAAACGGTGGCTGGAAGCGACACAAAAAGTGACCTGCGGATAGCGTTTCGCCGCCGCTTTTATCGCTACCTTCGAGACATCCAGGCCAAACGTGGTGATTTCGGGCAACGCATCAGCAAATGCGTGTGTGTAATACCCTTCACCACAGCCAATATCCAGCACCGCCGCGGCCTTTTCATCAAGCCGTTCCCGCAGTTGGCCGACAATTGCATCACGCAGCGGCTGATAATGTCCGGCATCTAAGAATGCGCGGCGTGCTTGCATCATTTCCGCGCTGTCGCCCGGATCACGAGACCGTTTATGCTGAACGGGCAGCAGATTGACATACCCTTCTTTCGCCATATCAAACTGATGTCGCTGGGGACAGATATAGCTGTTTTTTTCACGCGAAAGAGGCTGATGGCAAAGTGGACAGGAAAACGACATGACAACTCCGGTAGGATACTAAAGGCCGCAAGTGTAACGCGAATCATGCGGCGGGCAAATATCCGAACGACTGGAGCGAAGATAAAACAAAGTAAAAAGCCTCGCATTCGACGAGGCTTTATAGCGAGATTGAAGCGTATTCACACTTCAGATCAGTGGATTCGATCAGATAGCTGTTACGTTAACAGCTGCCGGACCTTTCTGACCGTCCTGAATTTCGAACTCAACGTTCTGACCTTCAGCCAGAGTTTTGAAACCATTACCCTGGATAGCGGAGAAGTGTACGAACACATCTTTGCTGCCATCAGCCGGAGTAATGAAGCCAAAACCTTTAGACTCGTTGAACCACTTAACCTGACCTTTAATCTTTGCCATTTGAAAAATTCCTTAGATTGTTTTCTTCGCCCGCAGGCATAACATAGATAAAACTGACACATTACTGCATGAGGCACCAATATAAGGCTCGGCAGAGAAGCGGTATTCAACGTCAACGTGTTTACTCAGGACTTCTTTACTGAAAATGCCACACATAAACAGAACTGTACCTCGTTTAACCCGAAATCTGTTATCACATACAACGTTAATTATGGCAAGCCATTTTTAAACATGTCTCGATCAGACGCACAAATCTCGATACGTCTTCCACTTTTTTTGCACACTTATGCAACGAAATACGCGCCGATATATCATTGTGCTTAACCTTGCCAGTTCAGGCAGATACTTAAACTGGCGTATTTTCTAACATAGTTCAATAAGTTCAGTTGTTCCAGGCCAGTGGGAGAAGTTATTACATAGTGCGTGCAATATCACATTTTTTGCTATGCAATGAATAAAAAGTTATATCACTTTTTCTCATAAAACAGTCAGTTAACGGCTATCAATTACCCTAAAGAGAAGTCAGTCCCCAAAGGGATTGTAAATTTAAAATAAGAAAAATTGATGAATGAGCAAAAAAATCAAGAGAGAAACGTTTCGCTAATAAATAATACCACACTTAATCACAAATCCGATGTAAACATCCTAATAAATTAATGAGGGAAATATCTTTTTCTGATATCCCGTTACGCAAATTAATAATATGATAATTATTTGAAGTCAGACCAGAGTTTTAATTTGAAGCAGCTGCACCATGACAGTGCGTATAATCAGCATGAATTGAGTAACCCTTCAACGACGGGGTTACTCAAGATTGAGGAAGGATTATCGTTCGGCGACCAGACGAATAATATCTTCGTCTTCAACCGATTTTTGACTCTCAACGGTCTTTTTATCTGCTTTCTCAGGTTCGTTTGCTTCGCACAAACGACGTAACAGTGCATTTTGACGTTTTTGCTGATCCAGCAACGCCTCAAGCAGTTCAATCTGTTCGTTAGTCCGTGAACTGGCACGATTGATAAAAAACCACAAGATGAGCCCGATAAGAAGAACCACCACCGATACAACCAAAGACGCAATGTTCATCACGCCTGAATTTACAACTTCGTTCATTTCACCACCTCTGAGTAGAGGCGCTATTCTACCACTGCTGGAGAGGAAGAAAATCTAGTGCTGAAAAAATGATATCACCACGGGATAAACTGGTTAATGGCACAAATTCCGCTGAAAAATTGTACATCCTGATCGCACATCATGTTGAATACCTGCGCCCAAAGCAGCAAGCAAGCCAACACCACGACAACCAGAGCGACCCATCGAAACTTTTTCACTCCAATCTCCGTTTCACCTACCTTATGTCATTAAACTAGCATGCGTTAGTTAAACAGCGCCTAACTATGTCGATATTCGTGCTTTTTCGGAATGAGTCGCTTGCTTCAGCGCATATTGCCGCTACGATTAAGCGAACATAAAAAGAGAAGAGGTTGTAATGCGATTCATCATTCGCACAGTTATGCTGATAGCGCTGGTATGGATAGGATTATTACTCAGCGGATATGGCGTTTTGATTGGAAGCAAAGAGAATGCCGCGGGATTAGGTTTACAATGTACCTATCTGACCGCCAGAGGCACCAGCACGGTACAATACCTGCACACTAAAAGTGGTTTTCTGGGGATAACAGATTGCCCGTTGTTACGTAAAAGCAATATTGTGGTCGATAATGGTTAAGGGTAATAAATAACCAGATTCTCACTCATGAGTAAAATATTCTTATCGCAAGTGCGTTTAATATAACGCCACCTTCAACTTTATTTTTCTCATGCTAAATAAAGAACCTGTCTGTTTGATATTCAGACAGGTTCTTACTCTCATCAGAACGGATAGTCGTGATAACCCATTTGGGCAGAAATTTTGCGCGCCGCGGTATGCAACATTGCGACATATTCCTGTAAACGCTCTTCAGAGAAACGCAACGTCGGGAAGGAGATGCTCAGACCGGCAATGACCACGCCAAAGCGATCAAATACCGGAACCGCAATGCAACGCAGTCCTTCTTCCTGCTCTTCATTATCTTCGCCATACCCCTGCTCGCGCACCTGGTCCAGAACGGGTAATAACGCTTCTGTACTGGTGATGGTCCGCTCGGTACTGCGTTTATACTCCACGCCCTCAAGAATTTGCATCACTTCATCGCGATCGCGCCATGCCAGCAGTACCTTACCAATCGCGGTGCTGTACAGCGGATTACGACGCCCAATCCGTGAATACATGCGCAAATTGTACATTGAGTCAATTTTGTGGATGTAAACAATACTGTCTTCGTCCAGTGCGCCGAGGTGGATAGTTTCTTTGGTCAGGCGGGAGATCTCACGCATCTGGATATCTGCGCTACGAATTAAATCGACGTTTTGCAACGCGCGAGCGCCCAGTTCAAACAATTTCAGGGTCAGCGAATATTTCTCCGACTCCCCTTCCTGCGCCACATAACCTAAGGTTTTCATGGTCTGTAAAAAGCGATAAACGGTGCTTTTTGACATCATGACGCGCTGCGACAACTCGGTTATCCCTATTTCGCGCTCTTCACCCAGCGCCTGCAAAATGCCAAAAACTTTTAGCACGGAAGATACAGAATCAGGCTGTTTATCCAGATCTGCGTTAGCCATTTATCACCTCATTGCGAGTGTTTTATAAAAATCAGAACTGTTTTTTATTATAATTTCGCACCAGGGTGGTCGCAATCCATCTTTTGCCGGTTAGTTACAATTCTGCGACATCCACCGTGAATATCAGTGCTAGAATCAGACCCCTGTTGATTATTCACCAAAGATATAAAATTCCTATGCCAAAAGTTCAGGCCGACGGCCTGCCATTGCCCCTGCGATACGGTGCGATATTAACCATTGTGATTGGTATTTCGATGGCTGTCCTTGACGGCGCAATCGCCAACGTCGCCTTGCCAACAATCGCTACGGACCTTCATGCCACGCCGGCCAGTTCCATCTGGGTAGTGAACGCCTATCAAATCGCCACTGTCATCTCCCTGCTCTCGTTTTCGTTTCTGGGCGATATGTTTGGCTATCGACGTATTTATAAATGCGGTCTGGTCGTTTTTCTGTTGTCTTCACTGTTCTGCGCCCTTTCTGATTCGCTGCAAATGCTCACCCTTGCGCGTGTCATACAAGGTTTCGGCGGTGCAGCGTTGATGAGCGTTAATACCGCACTTATCCGCCTGATCTATCCACAACGTTTTCTGGGTAGAGGGATGGGCATAAACTCGTTTATTGTTGCCGTCTCTTCTGCTGCCGGGCCGACAATTGCTGCAGCAATCCTCTCCATCGCATCCTGGAAATGGTTATTTTTAATCAACGTACCGTTGGGTATTATCGCCCTGCTTCTGGCGATGCGTTTTCTGCCACCCAATGGTTCTCGCGCCAGTAAACCCCGTTTCGACCTGCCCAGCGCCGTGATGAACGCGTTAACCTTCGGCCTGCTTATCACTGCGTTGAGTGGTTTCGCTCAGGGGCAATCGCTGACATTGATTGGTGCGGAACTGGTGGTAATGGTTGTCGTTGGTATTTTCTTTATTCGCCGCCAGCTTTCTCTTCCCGTACCGCTGCTACCGGTGGATTTACTGCGTATCCCGCTGTTTTCACTTTCTATTTGCACATCTGTTTGCTCTTTCTGCGCACAAATGCTGGCAATGGTTTCCCTGCCCTTTTACCTGCAAACCGTGCTCGGGCGTAGTGAAGTCGAAACAGGTTTACTTCTGACACCGTGGCCGTTAGCAACGATGGTGATGGCTCCACTGGCAGGCTATTTGATTGAACGCGTACATGCAGGATTGCTGGGTGCTTTAGGGTTATTCATCATGGCTGCGGGGCTTTTTTCCCTGGTTCTGCTGCCAGCGTCACCTGCGGATATCAATATTATCTGGCCGATGATCTTATGTGGTGCTGGATTTGGCTTGTTCCAGTCACCCAATAACCACACCATTATTACCTCCGCTCCTCGCGAACGTAGCGGTGGAGCCAGTGGCATGTTAGGGACAGCTCGTCTTCTGGGTCAGAGTAGCGGTGCGGCTCTGGTAGCGCTGATGCTAAATCAGTTTGGTGATAATGGTACGCACGTCTCGCTGATAGCTGCGGCTATTCTGGCAGTGATTGCTGCCTGTGTCAGTGGTTTACGTATCACTCAGCCACGATCCAGGGCATAAAAAAAGCGCGTCGATCAGGACGCGCTTTTTAGTATTTACTTCATATTACTTCAGGTATTCACCCGTACGCAGAGCTTCAATACGTTTATCCAGCGGCGGGTGAGTCATGAACAACTCACTGAGCGATTTCGACTTCCCGTTAATGCAGAAAGCCATCATGCTGGTTGCTTCTTGCGGTTCATAGCTGGTTTTCAGGCGTTGCAGCGCGGCAATCATTTTCTCGCGACCAACCAGTTTTGCTGAACCCGCATCGGCGTGGAATTCACGATGACGCGAGAACCACATGGTTATAATGCTCGCCAGAATACCAAACACCAGTTCCAGAACCGTTGCAACCGCAAAGTAGATCAGCGGGTTGCCGTTGCTCTCTTCACCTTCATCACGGTTTCCGCCCATAAAACCCGCGGCAAGCTGCGCCAGAATACGGGAAATAAAGATAACGAAGGTGTTCACCACGCCCTGAATCAGCGTCATGGTGACCATATCACCATTGGCGATGTGGCTGATTTCGTGAGCAATTACCGCCTCGGCTTCATCCGGGCTCATGTTCTGCAGCAAACCGGTGCTGACAGCAACCAGAGAGGCATCACGGCGCGCACCGGTTGCAAAAGCATTGATGTCCGGCGCATGGTAGATAGCCACTTGCGGCATAGCGATCCCCGCCTGACGAGCCTGGGTTGCTACAGTATTGACCAGCCAACGTTCCCTTTCGTTACGCGGTTGCTCGATCACTTCCCCGCCAACAGATCGTAATGCCATCCATTTGGACATCAGAAGCGAAACGAAGGAACCACCAAAACCGAACAGCA
Source organism: Escherichia sp. WS1118 (assembly GCF_046487695.1). NCBI lineage: Bacteria > Pseudomonadati > Pseudomonadota > Gammaproteobacteria > Enterobacterales > Enterobacteriaceae > Escherichia > Escherichia sp. WS1118. Next base: position 293,999 of record NZ_JBJQIZ010000005.1, read on the forward strand.
AGGCCATGATCATCAGCCCCTGAACGCTGCTCGACTGTATCCCTGTCAGGCTCAGTACCAGCCCGAAAACGACCATTACGGCCAGGTTCGTTAGCAGGAAGAGCGCGATTCGCATCATAATTTTCTTTTTACCTCAGTTTAACAAAACGCAATATGCGATACCCACATCGTATGGGTTACGCGACTATTTTCAAGTCTGGATAGTGCGTAAGTCACCAGAAAGACACAACTTTACATTTTGTAGCATCTGATTTACGGCATCTTGCCGCTGTTAAAAAATCAGGCACAATTTCTTGTGCCTGATTGATATTACTTGACGGGAGCGGGTTGTTCCGCGGGTCTGGCTTTTTCAAGCTTCGCCAGATCGAGTGCGATATTCACCGTCTCATCCAGATAAGGATCTGGCTCCTGGTAATCTTTCGGTAGATCATCCAGTTTCTTCAACTCCGGTTTACCTTCGCGTTTAAAGCGTTCGTTCAAACGCGCCAGACGCGTCGCATCATCTTCATTATTCTCTTTCTCACGCACAGCGTAATTCAGAGAAACGATATTGCGCTTGTCCTTCATAGCGTTGAAGCGCGCGATATCCTTCATGATGTTCTGGAACTCAGGATCTTTCGCGATACGCGCATTATGTTCCTTCAGCAGCTCCGGTTCAAAGGCCGTTAAATCTCCTGATTTCACATAAGTCGCGGCATCAATGCTATCCCACGGCAGCGCGTTATCTTCGAATTTCTCACCCGTTTCCGTTTCTTCATTACCCGTCGGCATGATGATGTCTGGCGTTACGCCTTTACGTTGCGTACTGCCGCCGTTAACGCGATAGAATTTCTGGATCGTGTACTGCACAGAACCCAGCGCTGGCCATTCAGGACGTAACATCTGATCGTAAATACGGTTCAATGAACGGTACTGCTGAACGGTGCCTTTACCAAATGTCGGTTCACCCACAACCAGGGCACGACCGTAATCCTGCATTGCCGCGGCAAAGATTTCTGAAGCCGAAGCACTGAAGCGGTCAACCAGCACCACCAGCGGGCCTTTATAGAAGACCTGTCCGTCGGTGTCGCTGTCTTCACGAACCTTGCCGTTGTTATCGCGGACCTGAACAATCGGGCCGGATGGAATGAACAGACCGGAGAGCGATACGGCTTCAGTCAACGCCCCACCACCATTGCTACGCAGGTCGATAATCACACTGCTGACATTCTGTTTTTCCAGTTTCTGCAGTTGCACTTTGACATCGTCTGTCAAACCCACATAGAAGCCCGGAATATCCAGCACGCCGACTTTCTCTTTACCGACGGTCTTCACCGACATTTTAACCGCGCGGTCTTCGAGACGAATACGTTCACGGGTCAACGTTACCGTACGGGTCTTGGTCCCTTTACCAGCAGGTAAAATTTCCAGACGAACCTTACTGCCCTTAGGCCCTTTAATTAAGGCCACCACATCATCAAGACGCCAGCCAATCACGTCAACCATCGGCTTGCCTGTTTGACCAACACCGACAATTTTGTCACCAACGCTGATAGCTTTGCTCTTCGCTGCCGGACCTCCTGCCACCATCGAATTGATAACGGTGTAGTCATCATCCATTTGCAGCACTGCGCCAATACCTTCCAGCGACAAACTCATTTCAGTGTTGAACTGTTCGGTATTACGCGGGGAAAGATAGTTGGTATGCGGGTCGATTTCACGCGCAAACGCCGTCATTGCCAGCGAGAAAACATCTTCGCTGTTGGTTTGCGCCAGACGACGAATGGCAAATTTGTAGCGGCGAGTCAGGGTTTCACGAATTTCCTTATCCGTTTTTCCTGTCAGCTTCAGGCTTAACTCGTCGAATTTGACTTTACTGTCCCACAGCGCGTTCAACTCAGCCTCGTTTTTCGGCCAGGGCGCTTTGCTGCGGTCAAGGTTATAAGTGTCGTTGCCGGTGAAATCCATCGGCTTTTCCAGTACCGACAAAGCGTACTGGTAACGTTCAAAACGGCGCTTTTGCGCCAGATTGTAGAGATCGTAGAAAACGTCGAGTTTACCTGAACGCAGTTCATCGCCTAACTCAGTTTTCTTTTTCGCGAACTGTTCAACATCGCTTTCCAGCAGCACATTGTGGCTGTAATCGAGCAGATTCAGGTAGCGGTCAAAGATTTTGGCCGAAAATGCCTGATCGAGGTCGAACTGGCGATAATGAGAACGGGTGAAGCGCGACGTTACGCGCTCACTCACCGTCGCATGCTGCGTCTCTTCCTTTAATACCGGAATTTGATCAGCACGCGTGATATCTTCTACAGCGAAGGTCTGGCCTGCTATTGCAAGCAGGCCAGCTAACGCGGTAAGCCTAAAAAACATGTTCATGCCTGGCCCGGCCTCCGTTTCAGAACACCAGGTGTTCTGCGCGCACAATCAAAGACATACCCGAATTCAGCTGGACGCGGACGCCGTCTTTGGTGATTTCTAATACGGTGGCATCCATCGCGTTTTGACCCGCTTTCACCTTCAGGGCTTGTCCGACAGTCAGAGCTGAAATGTCAGAAACCGGGGTGTGCTGTTCTTCGCGAGGTGCTTTTACTGTTTTTAGCGCTTTCTCTACCGGCTTTTGCGAACGAGGTTTACGTTCAGCGCCTTCTTTGCGGCGTGGCGTGGTCGGACGTGGCTTGCGTTCGCGGCGCGGTGCGTCTTCTTTCTCACCAGCAGCTGCGGCAGCTTCGCGTTTTTTCGCTTGCTGTTCAGCACGCTGTGCCTGAACACGCGCTTTCGCTTCTTCAAGCTGCTTGCGAGCATGCTCGACATGTTGCTCGTCCAGCTCACCGCATGGGTTGCCGTCAAGATCGACACGTGTTGCGCCGGGTTTAACACCGTAAAGATAACGCCAGCTCGAAGTGTAGAGACGTAAAGCGGATCGCAATTGCGTTTTGCTCAGGTTCATTTCCCCGGCAACACGATCGACCAAATCCTGAAAAATACCGATTTTCAGCGGACGCGCTTCACCTTCCGCACTGAAACAGTGGGGAAAACGTTCGGCCAGAAACGCGATTACTTCTTTACTGCTATTCAACTTAGGTTGATTTTCCATGAAATTTCCTGATTACAACGGACGTAGCCAACAAGCGCAGGCATGAACAGGCGTCATTATAATGACGCTATCAGTAAATGCTACGTTATCCGTTGATTATCCTGCGACGCTCGCAAAGAATTTTTTGTAATCCGTCGTTGCAAGCACTTTTTCAAGCTGTGCCACAAGCTGACGTAAGCCTTGCTCGTCCTCGTCTGTAAAGCGACCGAAGACGGTACTATCGATGTCGAGAACACCAATAATCTGATTTTTCACCACCAGTGGCAGAACAATTTCAGAATTACTCGCCGCATCACAGGCAATATGCCCGTCAAACGCGTGAACATCCTCGATACGCTGCACTTGATTGCGGGCAACCGCAGTGCCGCATACGCCGCGCCCAACGGGTATCCGGACACAGGCAATTTTGCCCTGAAATGGTCCGAGCACCAGTGTATCGTCCTCAAGCAAATAAAAACCTGCCCAGTTTACGTCAGTGAGACGCTCATATAACAACGCACTGGTGTTCGCAAGCGTTGCCAGAAAACTGGTTTCTCCCACCATCAGCGCGTTAAAGTCGCGATTTAAATCCGCGTAAAATTCTGCTTTGTTCATTATATAATCACTTGGTTGTCTTACCTGGAACTGCCAGCCTATTAAAATAAGCATTAAATGCGTTAATGCTCAAGATCATTCCCATCATGGGTTAAGATTAATGTTAATTCTTATTACATTTGGCACGTCATGGCTCTTAACACACCACAAATTACGCCGACAAAGAAGATAACAGTGAGGGCTATCGGCGAGGAACTGCCGCGTGGTGATTACCAACGTTGCCCGCAATGTGACATGCTGTTTAGCCTGCCCGAGATAAATTCTCATCAAAGTGCCTATTGTCCGCGCTGTCAGGCAAAAATTCGTGACGGGCGCGACTGGTCGCTAACGCGCCTGGCGGCAATGGCCTTCACCATGCTGTTGCTTATGCCGTTTGCCTGGGGCGAACCGCTGTTGCATATCTGGCTGTTAGGCATTCGTATTGACGCCAACGTTATGCAAGGCATCTGGCAAATGACCAAACAGGGCGATGCGATAACGGGGGCGATGGTCTTTTTCTGCGTTATCGGTGCCCCCCTCATTCTGGTGACCTCCATAGCTTATTTATGGTTTGGTAACCGATTGGGAATGAATTTACGCCCGGTACTGCTGATGCTTGAGCGGCTGAAAGAGTGGGTGATGCTGGATATCTACCTGGTCGGCATTGGCGTTGCTTCTATAAAGGTACAGGATTATGCCCATATCCAGGCGGGTGTCGGCTTGTTCTCTTTTGTGGCGTTGGTAATTTTAACGACGGTGACGTTGTCACATCTTAATGTTGAAGAACTGTGGGAGCGATTTTATCCACAGCGCCCCGCTACCCGTAGGGACGAGAAACTCCGTGTCTGTCTTGGGTGCCATTTTACCGGCTATCCTGATCAGCGTGGTCGCTGCCCGCGTTGCCATATCCCGCTACGCCTGCGTCGCCGTCATAGTCTGCAAAAATGCTGGGCGGCGCTGTTAGCGTCAATCGTTTTGTTGTTACCTGCCAACCTGTTGCCTATCTCTATCATTTATCTGAATGGTGGTCGGCAGGAAGATACGATTCTTTCCGGAATTATGTCGCTGGCAAGTAGCAACATTGCAGTTGCGGGAATCGTGTTTATCGCCAGTATTCTGGTACCGTTTACTAAAGTGATCGTCATGTTCACTTTACTGTTGAGTATTCATTTTAAATGCCAGCAAGGTTTACGCACACGCATTCTGTTACTGCGGATGGTGACCTGGATTGGTCGCTGGTCGATGCTCGACCTGTTTGTCATATCTTTAACCATGTCGCTGATTAATCGCGATCAAATCCTCGCTTTTACTATGGGGCCGGCTGCGTTTTATTTCGGCGCAGCGGTAATTTTGACTATTCTTGCTGTGGAATGGCTGGACAGCCGCTTACTTTGGGATGCACATGAGTCAGGAAACGCCCGCTTCGACGACTGAAGCGCAGATTAAAAATAAACGCCGTATCTCACCTTTCTGGCTGCTGCCGTTCATCGCGCTAATGATTGCTGGTTGGCTGATTTGGGACAGTTATCAGGACCGGGGTAATACCGTCACCATCGACTTTATGTCGGCGGATGGTATTGTTCCAGGCCGTACGCCTGTTCGTTATCAGGGCGTTGAAGTTGGAACAGTGCAGGATATCAGCCTCAGCGACGATCTTCGTAAGATTGAAGTCAAGGTCAGCATCAAGTCCGATATGAAAGATGCGCTGCGCGAAGAGACACAGTTCTGGCTGGTGACGCCAAAGGCCTCGTTGGCAGGTGTCTCCGGGCTGGACGCCCTCGTCGGTGGTAATTATATCGGCATGATGCCGGGTAAAGGTAAAGAGCAGGATCACTTTGTCGCACTCGACACCCAACCGAAATATCGGCTGGACAATGGCGATCTGATGATCCACCTGCAAGCCCCCGATCTCGGTTCACTGAGCAGTGGTTCATTGGTCTATTTCCGCAAGATCCCGGTAGGTAAAGTCTACGACTATGCCATCAATCCCAACAAGCAAGGCGTGGTGATTGATGTCCTGATCGAGCGGCGTTTTACCGATCTGGTGAAAAAAGGTAGCCGTTTCTGGAACGTTTCCGGCGTTGATGCCAACGTCAGTATCAGTGGCGCGAAGGTGAAACTGGAAAGTCTGGCGGCACTGGTTAACGGTGCGATTGCCTTCGATTCACCTGAAGAGTCGAAACCTGCCGAAGCGGAAGATACCTTTGGTCTGTATGAAGACCTGGCCCATAGCCAACGTGGCGTAATAATAAAACTGGAACTGCCAGACGGTGCCGGATTAACCGCCGACTCGACGCCGTTAATGTATCAGGGGCTGGAAGTCGGACAGCTGACTAAACTGGATTTAAATCCTGGTGGTAAAGTCACTGGGGAAATGACCGTTGATCCCAGCGTCGTCACCCTGCTTCGTGAAAATACCCGCATCGAATTACGCAACCCGAAATTATCCCTTAGCGATGCCAATCTCAGCGCCCTGCTGACCGGAAAAACCTTTGAGTTGGTGCCCGGCGATGGCGAGCCACGCAAAGAGTTTGTTGTTGTGCCAGGCGAAAAAGCCCTGCTGCAAGAGCCGGATGTTCTGACACTGACCCTGACAGCACCAGAAAGTTACGGTATTGATGCTGGTCAGCCGCTCATTCTTCACGGCGTGCAGGTAGGCCAGGTTATCGATCGTAAACTCACCAGCAAAGGCGTCACCTTTACCGTCGCCATCGAGCCTCAGCATCGCGAACTGGTAAAAGGCGATAGCAAATTTGTCGTCAACAGCCGTGTCGACGTGAAGGTGGGGCTGGATGGCGTTGAGTTTCTCGGTGCCAGCGCCTCAGAATGGATCAATGGCGGAATACGTATTCTGCCGGGCGATAAAGGCGAGATGAAAGCCAGCTATCCACTGTATGCCAATCTGGAAAAAGCGCTGGAGAACAGCCTTAGCGATTTACCCACCACAACCGTGAGTTTGAGTGCAGAGACGCTGCCGGATGTGCAGGCAGGATCGGTAGTGCTGTACCGTAAATTTGAAGTTGGTGAAGTTATTACTGTGCGTCCGCGAGCTAACGCGTTTGATATCGATCTGCATATTAAGCCGGAGTATCGCAACCTTCTGACCAGCAACAGCGTGTTCTGGGCAGAAGGTGGGGCGAAAGTTCAGCTGAATGGTAGTGGTCTGACTGTACAGGCATCCCCGCTCTCCAGAGCATTAAAGGGGGCTATTAGCTTCGATAACCTCAGCGGTGCCAGCGCCAGTCAGCGTAAAGGCGACAAGCGTATTCTGTATGCTTCCGAAACAGCGGCCCGTGCGGTTGGCGGGCAAATTACGCTTCACGCTTTCGATGCCGGAAAACTGGCGGTCGGGATGCCAATTCGCTATCTCGGTATTGATATCGGGCAAATCCAGACGCTGGATCTGATTACCGCACGCAATGAAGTACAGGCAAAGGCGGTGCTCTATCCGGAATATGTCCAGACCTTTGCTCGCGGTGGTACGCGCTTCTCAGTGGTCACACCGCAAATTTCGGCAGCTGGCGTTGAGCATCTTGATACTATCCTCCAGCCGTATATCAACGTCGAACCAGGCCGGGGCAATCCTCGCCGCGACTTTGAATTACAAGAGGCCACCATTACTGATTCGCGTTACCTGGATGGCTTAAGCATTATTGTTGAAGCGCCGGAAGCCGGTTCGTTAGGTATCGGTACACCTGTGCTGTTCCGTGGTCTGGAAGTAGGTACGGTTACCGGAATGACGCTGGGGACATTGTCAGATCGCGTGATGATTGCGATGCGCATCAGTAAACGCTATCAACACCTGGTGCGTAACAATTCCGTCTTCTGGTTGGCATCGGGTTACAGTCTGGACTTTGGTCTGACGGGCGGCGTAGTGAAAACCGGCACCTTTAACCAGTTTATCCGTGGCGGCATCGCCTTCGCCACGCCTCCGGGTACGCCACTGGCACCGAAAGCCCAGGAAGGCAAGCACTTCCTGTTGCAGGAAAGTGAACCGAAAGAGTGGCGTGAATGGGGAACTGCGCTTCCCAAATAATGCCCACTGCTCCGGCGTGCCTGCGCCGGAGCGTTTATGCTAAACTGCGCGCCTGTTTTTTTGCCAGTGGTATATGCTCGTGGCCCAACACACCGTTTATTTCCCGGACGCCTTTCTGACACAAATGCGCGAAGCGATGCCTTCGACGCTCTCTTTTGATGATTTTCTTGCCGCCTGTCAGCGCCCGTTGCGCCGCAGCATTCGCGTTAATACGCTGAAAACCTCCGTTACTGATTTCCTGCAATTAACTGCTCCTTATGGCTGGACGCTTACGCCAATTCCGTGGTGTGAAGAAGGTTTCTGGATTGAACGCGACAATGAAGATGCATTGCCGTTGGGTAGTACCGCCGAGCATTTAAGCGGCCTGTTTTATATTCAGGAAGCCAGTTCAATGTTGCCTGTTGCCGCCTTGTTTGCTGACGGTAATGCACCACAGCGGGTGATGGATGTCGCTGCTGCACCAGGTTCCAAAACGACGCAAATTGCTGCGCGGATGAATAACGAAGGGGCAATCCTTGCCAATGAGTTTTCCGCCAGTCGGGTAAAAGTGTTACATGCCAATATCAGCCGCTGTGGCATCAGTAATGTTGCGCTCACGCATTTTGATGGCCGCGTATTTGGTGCGGCAGTGCCAGAAATGTTCGATGCCATTTTGCTGGACGCTCCCTGCTCCGGCGAAGGCGTGGTGCGTAAAGATCCCGATGCGCTAAAAAACTGGTCACCAGAAAGCAATCAGGAAATCGCAGCGACCCAACGAGAGCTGATCGACAGCGCCTTTCATGCATTACGTCCTGGCGGTACGCTGGTTTACTCGACCTGTACCTTAAACCGGGAAGAAAACGAAGCCGTTTGCCTGTGGCTGAAAGAGACTTATCCCGACGCAGTAGAGTTTTTACCGCTTGGCGATCTCTTCCCTGGTGCAAACAAGGCGCTGACCGAGGAAGGCTTTTTGCATGTTTTCCCACAAATTTACGACTGCGAAGGCTTCTTCGTTGCTCGTCTGCGTAAAACTCAGGCGATTCCCGCCTTACCCACCCCAAAATACAAAGTGGGCAATTTCCCGTTCAGCCCGGTGAAAGATCGCGAAGCCGGACAAATTCGTCAGGCGGCTGCAAGTGTTGGCTTAAACTGGGATGAAAACCTGCGACTCTGGCAGCGTGACAAAGAACTGTGGTTGTTCCCGGTGGGCATTGAAGCCCTGATCGGTAAAGTCCGATTTTCTCGCTTGGGGATTAAACTTGCCGAAACGCACAACAAAGGTTATCGCTGGCAGCATGAAGCCGTTATTGCCCTTGCCTCCCCCGACAATGTGAACGCTTTTGAACTGACACCGCAGGAAGCGGAGGAGTGGTATCGCGGGCGCGATGTATACCCGCATGCCGCGCCAGTGGCGGATGATGTATTGGTTACCTTCCAGCATCAGCCGATTGGTTTAGCCAAACGGATTGGTTCACGACTGAAAAACAGCTACCCGCGTGAACTGGTGCGCGACGGGAAACTTTTTACCGGTAACGCCTGACAGCGCACAAAAAAAGCGCACTTTTTGACTGGCACATTCGACTGCCTCAACTAGGCTGAAAAATGGTGCGATCGGACTGGTCGTACCACAACAGGCAGCTAAATGGAGAGCACGAAGATGAAAACCAGTGTGCGCATAGGCGCTTTTGAAATCGACGACGGCGAATTACACGGCGAATCGCCGGGTGATCGAACGTTAACCATTCCTTGTAAATCAGACCCCGATTTATGTATGCAACTGGATGCCTGGGATGCTGAAACCAGTATCCCTGCCCTGCTAAATGGCGAACACTCTGTCCTTTACCGTACCCGTTACGATCAACAATCTGATGCCTGGATTATGCGTCTTGCCTGATCCAAAAAGAACCCGTCGGCATGGCGGGTTATTTGTCCTGGTTATTCCCCCGTTGTAAAATCTCTCCTAAACTTAACGGTACGGCACCACACTTCGGGGATGAAATGTTCGCGCTGGTACTTTTTGTTTGCTACCTGGATGGCGGTTGTGAAGATATTGTTGTGGATATCTACAACACGGAACAGCAGTGTCTCTATTCTATGAGCGATCAACGGATCCGCCATGGCGGTTGTTTTCCGATTGAGGATTTTATAGATGGTTTCTGGCGACCTGCACAGGAGTACGGTGATTTTTAATTATTGCAATTGCACAAGAGTCAGTTCTCCCCCAAAGACAGCACCGGTATCAATATAATGCAGGTTGCCAATATCCACGCGATGGCGCAAAGGTGTATGACCAAACCAGAAATGATCAGCACCTGCAATTCCCTGCCCTTTTTGGCGTTCACCTAATCGCGAGCGGCTCCACAAGACCTGATGCAAATCGACGTCCTTTTGCCATTCATAAACATCATCTGGATAATCGGCATGAGCAATAACATGTTTGCCGGTGCGACTGTGTAATTCAAGAATAAAGGGCAAATGCTGACATTTTTCCAGCGCCGTTTTCGCTTGTTTCTGTTGATTATCTGCCAGCGCAATAAACCAGTCGCCGCCATTTATCAACCATAAAGACATCTGCCGGGATGCCAGCGCATCCATCGCCATCTGTTCATGATTGCCTCTTACCGCACGAACCCAATGTTGTTCCAGTAACTGCAGGCAACGTAAACTTTGCGGCCCACGATCGATAACGTCTCCCACTGAGATAAGTAAATCTCGCCACGGATCAAAACGACAATGCCATAATTTGCGGCGCAACTGCTCAAGACAACCGTGTATATCGCCTGAAAGCCAGATATGTCGCCATTGATGACCCGCAATTCTCTGATAAACGGGCGCAGGCTGTTTCATCAATATTTTCCTCCCGCGCTAAAGATCACATAATCTTAACAAGAATGTTAAAAAACGCTGGACTCAGACAGTAGAGTGTGTGTTATGGTTGACTATAAAGTCAGCGAAGGGAATGCTTCTGGCTTTTAACAGATAAAAAGAGACCGAACACGATTCCTGTATTCGGTCCAGGGAAATGGCTCTTGGGAGAGAGCCGTGCGCTAAAAGTTGGCATTAATGCAGGCTTAGTTGCCTTGCTCTTTAAGAATAGATGACGACGCCAGGTTTTCCAGTTTGCGTGCAAAATGGTCAATAAAAAGCGTGGTGGTCATCAGCTTAAATGTTAAAAACCGCCCGTTCTGGTGAAAGAACTGAGGCGGTTTTTTATTGGAAATCAAAAGGCTATTTTAGGTAATTAACAGAGTTTTTCAGCTCGCTCTATAAACGGTGCCAGACTCATTTTTTCGCCGGAATTGTTAGGATCATCAATCTGAATCACCGAAATGGGTTGGGCTTTAGTCTTCCCACTGGCAACTTCCTTTTGTGCGATATCGTTTAAAGGATACTGCACGAGGGTACTTGGGTTAATGACATACAAAGCATTACCCGGTCGGCAAGTCAACATCACCTCTTCGCGATTAAACGCCCATTTGTCTTTACCCACTTCAAAACGGCTGACGGTAATCACCTGCGGTGCCGCCAGCGCAGCTGCAGAACTGGTGAGTAACAGAAACGCCAGAATACTTTTTCTCATCATTTTCGTAATCCATCAAAAAGGTTCGAGAGTCGCAAGCAGGCTGATGATCACCAGCACTACCGCACCTATCGCCCATTCGAGTTTAGTCATCCAGACAAACCAGGGAGCCGCACGATCTTCATCCTGCCTCATGCGCGGTACAAGAACATAACGATTAGCCAGCGCGATGACCACCATAATCATCACCAGGATGGCTTTGAGCAATAAGAGTTGGCCCCAGTAAGTCGTAAGCGTGGGGGGAAATCCGGTAATCAACAATGCATTAAGCACGCCGCTTGCCAGTACGCCGATCACCGCAAAATGCCCGCACCAGGAAAAACGCATCAGCGCCTGAATAGCCTGGTGTCGCCAACGGCCTTTGATGAGTTGCATACACCAGAGCACCGGCAGTAATCCCCCAAACCACGCCGCCGCACAGATCAGGTGAATTGCGTGATTAGTCTGATGGATTTTCGCCGTTACCCCTTCATTCAACGTCGCATGCCCGACTCCCGCCAGCAGAATAAATTGCGCGGTAGTGAGCATAAACAGCAAACGTGGCATATTCCGCGGTTGCATAAGGGCGACGATCAACGTTACGAGGGCGAGAACAATTTGCCATAACCAGACGCCACCAAACTGCGTTTGCAAAACAGCCAACCAAATGTTTGGCGAAAATACATCTGACCATCCCGCTCCCATCAACCCGCCCTGAACGGCGAGCATTGCAGTGGCACTGATCAAACTCCAGACGGCAGCGTGCTGTTGTAAACGCAGAAAACGCTTCGTCAGCAAGCGACGAATCGTTAAGGGGGCCAGCCAGGCACCGTACATTGCGAAGCCAAAAACCAGCATTAGCGAGGTGAAATGGATAAATCGCAGCGCGATCCAGGTAAACGCCAGCATGATTTATTTCACACTAAAGGTGTAATGTCCTTTCGTTTTATGCCCATCCACCGAAACAACATGCCAGTCAACGGTGTAGGTTCCGGGTTTCAGCGAATCGGCCAGTGGAACAATCAGTTGCTTTTGGTCCTGCTCATTCCGCTTCGCCGGTAATGTTTTAATATTTTCGTTTTTTGGCCCCGTGATTTTTGCACCACTGAATCCTGTTTCAACGCCTTCCGAGAAGTTTAAAGTGATTGCCTGCGGAGCTGCTGTCACTTGTGCATTTGCCGCAGGATACTGATGCGTTAAATGCGCATGTGCCCAGACGGAAGGTGTCACCAACGAAGTGGTCAGGATTGCCAGCGCGTAGCGAAGGGAGCGTGCAGTTGAAGCCATATTATCTATTCCTTTTTGTAATAACTTTTTTACAGAGCATAACCTTGTCTAATGTCTGAGTCGAGGATCATCAATTCCGGCTTGCCATCAAGGCTCACTCTTAGTAACTTTTGCCCGCGAATGATGAGGAGATTAAGAATGCTGAAGAATCTCGCTAAACTGGATCAAACAGAAATGGATAAAGTGAATGTCGATTTGGCGGCGGCAGGGGTGGCATTTAAAGAACGCTACAATATGCCGGTGATCGCTGAAGCGGTTGAACGTGAACAGCCTGAACATTTGCGCAGCTGGTTTCGCGAGCGGCTTATCGCCCACCGTTTGGCTTCGGTCAATCTGTCACGTTTACCTTACGAGCCCAAACTTAAATAAAACTTATACATAGTTACACTTTCTTACATAACGCCTGCTAAATTATGAGTATTTTCTAAACCGCACCCATAATTTGCAGTCATTTTGAAAAGGAAGTCATTATGTCGTTCTGGAAAGTTGCAGCAGCGCAATATGAGCCCCGTAAAACCTCACTCACCGAACAGGTAGCTCATCATCTGGAGTTTGTGAGGGCCGCCGCCAGGCAACAATGTCAGCTGTTAGTTTTTCCATCGCTTTCTTTACTGGGGTGTGATTATTCGCGACGTGCCCTTCCTGCCCCACCCGATCTCTCGCTATTAGACCCGCTTTGTTATGCCGCAACGACCTGGCGAATGACCATCATTGCCGGCCTTCCCGTTGAATATAACGATCGCTTTATTCGTGGAATTGCGGTATTCGCACCGTGGCGAAAAACGCCAGGGATCTACCATCAGAGTTATGGTGCATGTCTGGGCCGTCGTTCCAGAACCATCACGGTGGTCGATGAACAACCGCAAGGTATGGATATGGACCCGACCTGTTCACTGTTTACGACAGGGCAATGTCTGGGAGAACCCGACCTGCTGGCGTCGGCCCGTCGCTTACAATTTTTTTCACATCAGTACTCGATTGCAGTGCTGATGGCAAATGCCCGTGGTAACAGTGCACTATGGGATGAACATGGTCGTCTCATCGTTCGCGCCGATCGTGGTTCATTATTGTTAGTCGGTCAGCGTTCATCACAGGGTTGGCAAGGCGATATCATTCCATTACGCTAGGCTTTTCGGCCTGGAGCATGCCATGTTGCGCATTATCGATACAGAAACCTGCGGTTTGCAGGGAGGGATCGTAGAGATTGCCTCTGTTGATGTCATTGACGGAAAAATCGTCAATCCCATGAGCCACCTGGTGCGTCCCGATCGTCCTATTAGTCCACAGGCGATGGCGATTCATCGCATCACCGAAGCCATGGTCGCCGATAAACCGTGGATTGAAGATGTGATCCCGCACTATTACGGTAGTGAATGGTATGTCGCGCATAACGCCAGCTTTGACCGCCGCGTACTGCCTGAAATGCCCGGTGAGTGGATTTGCACTATGAAACTGGCCCGTCGTTTGTGGCCAGGGATCAAGTACAGCAATATGGCGCTATATAAAACACGGAAGCTCAATGTACAGACGCCGCCGGGCCTGCATCATCACCGCGCGTTGTATGACTGTTATATCACCGCCGCGTTGCTTATCGATATTATGAACACCTCTGGCTGGACGGCAGAACAGATGGCCGATATCACCGGACGTCCATCGTTGATGACGACCTTCACCTTTGGCAAATACCGTGGCAAAGCGGTTTCCGACGTTGCCGAACGCGATCCGGGCTATCTGCGCTGGTTGTTTAATAACCTCGACAGCATGAGCCCGGAGCTGCGTTTAACACTGAAACATTATCTGGAAAATACTTAATCCGCTGACTGAGCGGGTAATGTTCCCTGCGCCAGCGCGACCAGAAAAGCATATTCCATCGCTACGCCTTCGTACGATTTGAAGCGACCAGATTTACCGCCATGACCTGAGTCCATGTCGGTACAGAGCAATAAAAGATGGTCATCGGTTTTCAGCTCGCGCAATTTAGCGACCCATTTTGCCGGTTCCCAATATTGCACCTGAGAATCGTGTAAACCGGTCGTTACCAGTAAATGCGGATAAGCCTGTGCGGTGACGTTGTCATACGGGCTGTAGCTTTTCATATACTCGTAATATTGCGGATCCTGCGGATTCCCCCACTCTTCAAATTCGCCGGTGGTAAGAGGAATTGATTCATCCAGCATTGTTGTTACAACATCAACAAACGGTACCTGGGCGATAACGCCGTGGAACAATTCCGGGCGTTGATTAATCGCAACGCCCATCAACATACCCCCCGCACTCCCGCCCATCGCATAACAGAGCGAAGGAGAGCCATAGCCCAGTTTTAACAATGCATCGCAGGCATCAAGATAATCATTAAACGTATTTTTCTTCTTCAGAAATTTACCGTCCTCGTACCATTGTTGCCCCAGCTCACCGCCGCCACGAACATGGACAATGGCGTAGACAAATCCACGATCCAACAAACTCAAGCGGCTAAAACTGAAATCGGCATCAATACTTGCGCCGTAAGAACCGTAGCCATACACCAGCAGCGGGTTGTGTCCTTTGCGAAAATGTTTGCGATGATAGACCAGCGAAACCGGAACTTCGACGCCATCACGGGCGACTATCCACAGGTGTTCACTGCGGTAATTCGCCGCATCAAAACCAGGAACTTCCGTTTGTTTTAATACACGACGCTCACCGGTATCCATATCCAGTTCAAACAAAGTATCTGGTGTGGTCATGGACGAATAACCATAACGCAATCGCGCGGTTTCAGGTTCTGGATTGTAGGCAATCCAGGTCACATAGGCCGGATCATCAAAGGCAATGCCAATGACTTCCCGGGTCTTGCGGTTAATTTGCCGCAAACTGGTTAACCCGCGCTGACGCTCTTCAACCACCAGCCAGTCGGTAAACAGCGTAAACCCTTCCAGCATAATGTTATCACGTGGCGGAATTAACTCTTCCCACTGTTGCTCATCACGCATACGGGTACGGTATAAGCCAAAGTTTTTACCGTGGCGGTTGGAACGCAGATAAAACCGATGCTGGTAGTGATCAAGGCTGTATTCGTGATCTTTGCGGCGAGGCAGAAAAACAAACGGCTCGGCATCGGCCATTTCCGCGTCCAGCAGGCGAACTTCACTGGTGGTTGCGCTGGCCAGATGAATGACCACATAATGCTTCGAGGTCGTTTTATGCAGGCTGACGTAATAGGTATCGTCTTTTTCTTCGTAAATCAGTTTATCTTGCGATGCTGGCGTACCGATGGCGTGACGCCAGACCTGATAAGGCAGCAGCGTCACTGGATGCTTGCGAACATAGTAGAAAGTCCAGGAGTCATTTGCCCAGACAAAGCTGGGTTCAACGTTATCCAGCAGTTCCGGGTACCAGTTACCTGTTTCCAGATTACGAAAACGAATGCCATACTGCCGTCGGGAAAGAAAATCTTCTGCCAGTGCCATAATGGTGTTATCTGGCGTAATCGCCATTCCGCCCATCGAATAAAACTCACTATGAGCCGCGCGCTTGTTGGCATCGAGCAATGTTTCCCACTCGTCCCACTCTTCACTGAACGCCGATTGACGCTGGTAGATAGCATATTCACAGCCTGGTTCATAAATATGCCGATAGCGGTAGCCATTTTTGATGTAGGGCGCAGAAACTTCTCGTTGCGGAATGCGGTCGATGATTTCCTTTAAGATGCGATCCTGCAAGGCTTGTTGCGAGGCCATCACCCGATGACCGTAACTATTTTCTTGTTGCAGATAGTCCAGGACTTTCGGCTGAGAACGCGTATCGTCCCGCAGCCAGTAGTAATTATCGATGCGCGTATCGCCATGAAGCGTCATGGCGTGGGGAATGCGGGCGGCTTTTGGTAGCATGTTATTGTTCTTTCTGGTTGAAACATCTTATAAGGGTGGCAAAACTCACCGGGGATGCAAGCGAAACAGGGTAGTCATTGCTTAGATGATGACAGGTAATGGCGCGGATATCGAATGTTATGCAGACAGAGAAAATCAGCCTGCTCAAATGGCTGTGCGGTTCTGGATAGCCCGAAATCGTCAACTTCAGGCTATCCAGAGCGGAATTATTCCGCCAAAGTGCGTTTTTGTTGTTCGAGATCGCGTTCAATGCCTTCACGAACGTCCTGGGGGATTTTCAGCGCGTCACCCAGTGCATTCAGGTAACTGCGTTCCATAAAATGATCAATATCAATAGCCGCGCAGCTCAGGAAATAGATTTCCAGCGCCTCTTCTTCATTGCGGACCCCGGTAGCCAGGCGTTGTGGATCCAGCGGTTGTTCGATTGCCTGCTCAATGAGTACACGCCCCTTCTCTTCCACACCGGCTTCTCGCAATTGCTGGTCGATTGCCGCACGTTCTTTGGCATCAATATGGCCATCACTTTTAGCGGCAAAGACCAGCGCAAGGATCAAACGTTCCGTACGCTCATCCAGCGGCGTACTTTGCGCGCCAAACTGCGGTTCATCCTGATGCGCCGCGCGAATTTTATCTTTGTATTTATTCCACAGCACCGTACCCGCTACCGCTCCGCCGCCAACCAGTAACGCGTTTGTGCCATATTTCGTAAGAAGTTTACGTGCTGATTTATTTGCGACCAGCAGCCCAGCCAGTCCGCCTAATGCGCCAGGCACTAAAAGTTTGCCCAATCCCTGATCCGCAGACGAGGAGGTAGAAGAACGGCTTTGCCCAAGCAGGGATTGCAGTTGATTTAACCAGTTAGCCATATTTGCTCCTCAATAACCATTTTTAGTGCCTGTAGCATAGCGGATGAGGATGTCAGAAAATGTATATTGAGACAAAAGATGCGCAAATAAGCGGGGCGGTAGGCCGTTATTCAAAGAAATTCGCGCCAGGTAAGGTGTTCACTGTATATAAGGTGATAAGGGTATTTTAGGTGAAAGTAGTTTGACGTTTTGAGTGAAACTGTTTGATGCTGATTGCCCAATGCGACGCTGTTGCGTCTTCTCAGGCCTACGATTATGTTGCGTTGTAGGGCGGACAAGGCACCCGCGCCGCATCCGCCAACGGTCAATCGAATTATCAGAAGCCATTAACGCCGCTGATATTCCGCCATTCCCGCTTTGCAGTCCACGCTGACCTGGTAATGAATATCGGCACTTTTACCACGCACGGTTAGCGGTACTGACCATTTATCATCTTTCCCCTGAATGTCCTGCAAACTGACCCATGCCACGGGGTCGGCCTGACCGACAATTTTTTGATCATCAGCCCAGCGCGCCACGCGATTTTGTTGGTAATCACGTTTTACGCTCGCGGCAATTCCGGCAGCATCCAGACCTTCACACTTTGGGAAAGTGACCGACTTGCTGGTTTCATTATTGGCAGCGAAAACTGATGCGCAGGCAGAAACCAACAACAGCCCTAAAAACGCCCCTCTTTTTTTCATGTTTTTCTCCATAGCACAATGATTCAGGAGAAAGCATGGTACAAATTGTCAGGAGCGCAAGTTGCTTCAGGCCGCGTGTGAGGCATCTTCCTCTTCGGATTCAGCACCGACGACCTGTGGGGACGGTAATTTGCCGGTTTTCAGAATGGTGCTCAGCACATCTTTTTGTTCTGCCAGCCATAGCGAAAGGGCTTCACGTTGCTCATCTTCCATTTGCACTGGAGAATTTGTCAGCCAGGTGTCAAGCAGATCGGCCGTATCAAGCATCTTGTCATAAGCATCGGCTTCCTTTTTGCTGGTAAACGACATTTTCTCTTCGCCCTCACGAATGACTACGTATTTAACTTCAACCGCCATTTGCAGCCTCTCATAATAACTGTGATTTTATACAGTATATTTATTTTCAGCTGGGAAATCAACATCAGCAATAAAGACACGCGCAAACGTTTTCGTTTATACTGCGCGCGGAATTAATCAGGGGATATTCGTTATGACGTTATTAGGCACTGCGCTGCGTCCGGCAGCAACTCGCGTGATGTTATTAGGCTCCGGTGAACTGGGTAAAGAAGTGGCAATCGAGTGTCAGCGTCTCGGCGTAGAGGTGATTGCCGTCGATCGCTATGCCGACGCACCAGCCATGCATGTCGCGCATCGCTCCCATGTCATTAATATGCTTGATGGTGATGCATTACGCCGTGTGGTTGAACTGGAAAAACCACATTATATCGTGCCGGAGATCGAAGCTATTGCCACCGATATGCTGATCCAACTTGAAGAGGAAGGACTGAATGTTGTCCCCTGCGCTCGCGCAACGAAATTAACGATGAATCGCGAGGGTATCCGTCGCCTGGCGGCAGAAGAGCTGCAGCTGCCCACTTCCACTTATCGTTTTGCCGATAGCGAAAACCTTTTCCGCGAAGCGGTTGCCGCCATTGGCTACCCCTGTATTGTTAAACCGGTGATGAGTTCTTCCGGTAAAGGGCAGACGTTTATTCGTTCTGCAGAGCAACTTGCTCATGCATGGGAGTACGCTCAGCAAGGTGGTCGCGCCGGAGCGGGCCGCGTAATTGTTGAAGGCGTCGTTAAGTTTGACTTCGAAATTACCCTGCTAACCGTCAGCGCGGTGGATGGCGTCCATTTCTGTGCACCGGTAGGTCATCGCCAGGAAGATGGCGACTATCGTGAATCCTGGCAACCACAGCAAATGAGCCCGCTTGCCCTTGAACGTGCGCAGGAGATTGCCCGTAAAGTGGTGCTGGCACTGGGCGGTTATGGGCTGTTTGGTGTCGAGCTGTTTGTCTGCGGTGATGAGGTGATTTTCAGTGAAGTCTCCCCTCGCCCGCATGACACCGGGATGGTGACGCTAATTTCTCAGGATCTCTCGGAGTTTGCCCTGCATGTACGTGCCTTCCTCGGACTTCCGGTTGGCGGGATCCGCCAGTATGGTCCTGCTGCTTCTGCCGTTATCCTGCCGCAACTGACCAGTCAGAATGTCACGTTTGATAATGTGCAGAATGCCGTAGGCGCAGATTTGCAGATTCGTTTATTTGGTAAGCCGGAAATTGATGGCAGCCGTCGTCTGGGGGTAGCACTGGCTACTGCAGAGAGTGTTGTTGACGCCATTGAACGCGCGAAGCACGCCGCCGGACAGGTAAAAGTACAGGGTTAAACCCGGCAAAAAAACGCTACAAAAATGCCCGATCCTCGATCGGGCATTTTGACTTTTACAGCTTAGCGCCTTCTACAGCTTCACGCGCCAGCTTAGTAATGCGGTCGTAATCGCCCGCTTCCAGCGCATCTGCCGGAACCAGCCAGGAACCACCGATGCACAGCACGCTTTTCAGCGCCAGGTAGTCACGGTAGTTAGCCGGAGAAATACCACCTGTCGGGCAGAAACGGACCTGAGAGAACGGACCCGCGATCGCCTGCAGGGCTTTCACACCGCCGTTAGCTTCAGCCGGGAAGAATTTGAACTCTTTCAAACCGTAGTCCATACCCAGCATCAGTTCGGAAACAGTGCTGATCCCCGGAATCAGAGGAATAGTCCCTTCGGTAGCAGCTTTCAGCAGCGGCTCGGTCAGACCCGGGCTAATTGCAAACTGTGCACCTGCTTCAGTGACTTCTGCCAGCTGCTGTGGATTCAGCACCGTACCGGCACCCACAATCGCTTCAGGCACTTCTTTGGCGATAGCACGGATAGCGTCAACTGCGCACTCGGTACGCAGAGTCACTTCCAGAACGCGCACCCCACCAGCAACCAACGCTTTTGCCATCGGCACCGCGTGTTCCAGTTTTTTTACCACGATAACCGGTACAACCGGGCCGGTGGTCAGGATTGATTCTGCACTTGTTTTCCAGTTTTTCATCAGAGTTTTCTCTCGCCTGATTACAAATTTGTCGTCTTAAAAAGTGATACAGGTTGCGCCCTGTTCGGCACCGGACAGTTTTTCACGCAAGGCGCTGAATAATTCACGTCCTGTTCCCACGCGTGACGCGCTCAGGTCAGGAATGTGCGGTTCGCGAGCAGCCAGTTCCGCTTCGTCTACCAGCAGCGTCAGTTCGCCTGTCTGTCCATTCACACGAATGATGTCCCCGTCGCGCACTTTTGCCAGCAGCCCGCCATCGTAGGCCTCTGGTGTTACGTGGATAGCTGACGGCACTTTACCTGAAGCGCCGGAGAGTCGTCCATCGGTAACTAACGCAATTTTGAAACACCGGTCCAATAATACACCAAGTGGCGGCATGAGTTTATGTAATTCTGGCATTCCGTTCGCTTTTGGCCCCTGATGACGGACAACAACGACACAATCGCGGTCCAGTAAACCCGCTTCAAAGGCCGGCATAACGTCATGCTGGCTTTCAAAAACAACCGCTGGCGCTTCAATCACCTGGTTCTCTACCGGCACGGCAGAGGTTTTCATAACCGCTCGCCCCAGGTTACCGCTTAACACTTTTGTCCCACCATGATGAGAGAAAGGTTGTTCGAAGGACGCGATCACATTGTTGTCGAGTGATTTTTCTGCCCCTTCCCGCCAGTCCAGTTCACCATTATTCAGCCATGGTTCAAGGGTATAACGAGACAGACCAAAGCCTGCCACCGTATTGACATCTTCATGCAGCAGGCCTGCTTTGAGCAGTTCACGTACCAGAACCGGTACGCCACCTGCCGCCTGGAAGTGGTTAATATCGGCCGGACCGTTCGGGTAGAGACGTGCCATCAGCGGTACAACATCAGAAAGGTCAGAGAAGTCATCCCAGTTAATCTGAATACCGGCTGCGCGCGCCATCGCCACCAGGTGCATGGTGTGGTTAGTGGAACCACCGGTCGCCAGCAGTGCAACGATACCGTTCACCACCACTTTCTCATCGATCATCTTACCGATCGGCATCCATTCATTACCATTACCGGTCATGCGCGTAACCTGGCGCGCAGCTGCAGCGGTCAAAGCATCGCGCAGCGGAGAATCCGGATGAACAAAAGAAGAGCCTGGCAACTGCATCCCCATAAACTCCACCACCATCTGGTTGGTGTTGGCAGTACCGTAGAAAGTACATGTTCCCGGCGCATGATAAGACGCGGCTTCTGACTCCAGTAGTGCCATGCGGTCCACTTTACCTTCGGCATAAAGCTGGCGAATACGCACTTTTTCTTTATTTGGCAAACCGCTTGCCATCGGTCCAGACGGCACAAACACCGCAGGCAAATGACCAAACGACAGGGCTGCCATGGTCAGACCCGGGACAATCTTGTCGCACACACCGAGAAACAGAGCACCATCAAACATGTTATGGGACAGCCCCACCGCCGCAGACATCGCAATCACTTCGCGGCTTAACAGCGACAATTCCATTCCATCCTGCCCCTGGGTGACACCATCACACATCGCCGGAACACCGCCCGCAACCTGACCAACCGCATTCGCTTCATGCAGGGCTTTACGAATGATTTCCGGATAGTGTTCATAAGGCTGGTGAGCGGAGAGCATGTCGTTATAGGAGGTGATGATGGCGATATTGTTACGCAACATGCTTTTCAAAGAGGCTTTGTCTTCTGGCTGGCAGGCAGCGAAACCGTGTGCCAGGTTACCGCATGCCAACTGCGAACGATGAACGGTCGAAGTTTTCGCTTGTTCTATCCGGGCGAGGTAAGCAGAGCGAGTCTCGCGCGAACGTTCAATGATTCGATTTGTTACGCGTAACAATTGTGGATTCATAAAGGCTCCTGAAATTGAGTTGTCAGAGCAGGATGATTCACAACACGTTTCATTCAGAGGATTCATGACTGAAACGCCTGTAACCGGAGCTCATAGGGCAAAAACGTTTCAGTCAGTGTAATAAAAAAAGCCTCGTGGGTGAATCCGCACGAGGCCTGAAAGTGTAAAAATTGTTCTACAATCTGTGCAAGATCATGTTACCGGTAAAATAACCATAAAGGATAAGCCCAGATATTACTCAAACTCATTCCAGGAACGACCGTCACGGGTAATCATCGCCACCGAGGCAACGGGGCCCCAGGTTCCGGCCTGATACGGTTTCGGCGCATCATTGTCCATCGCCCACGCCTCAGTAATGGAGTCTACCCATTTCCAGGCTTCTTCCACTTCATCACGACGTACAAACAGTGCCTGAATACCACGCATGGTTTCCAGCAGCAGACGTTCATAGGCATCTGCCAGATGCGTTTGATTAAAGGTTTCTGAATAGCTCAGATCCAGCTTGGTGATTTGCAGGTTATGTTTGTGGTCAAGGCCAGGAACTTTATTCAGTACCTGGATATCCACGCCTTCATCAGGTTGCAGACGGATAGTCAGTTTATTCTGCGGCAGATCCTGCCACGACTCTTTAAACAGATTCAGTTCAGGTGTTTTGAAATAGACCACGACTTCAGAACATTTGGTCGGCAGACGTTTACCAGTACGCAGGTAGAATGGCACACCGGCCCAGCGCCAGTTATCAATGTCGACGCGGATCGCCACGAAGGTTTCTGTATTGCTGCTCTTGTTCGCGCCCTCTTCTTCCAGATAGCCCGGCACTTTTTTGCCCTGAGCGAAGCCCGCAGTATATTGCCCGCGTACGGTTTTTTCGCGCACGTTGGAGCGGTCGATGCGGCGCAGAGACTTCAGTACTTTCACTTTTTCATCGCGGATGCTGTCTGCGCTCAGGTCAGACGGCGGAGACATCGCAATCATGCAAAGAATTTGCAGCAGGTGGTTCTGGATCATGTCGCGCATCTGACCGGCTTTATCAAAATAGCCCCAGCGCCCTTCGATCCCCACTTCTTCTGCCACGGTAATCTCAACATGATCAATGGTGCGATTGTCCCAGTTGTTCACAAACAGAGAGTTAGCAAAACGCAACGCCAACAGGTTCAGCACTGTTTCTTTACCAAGATAGTGGTCGATACGGTAAACCTGGCACTCCTCGAAGTATTCGCCAACCTGATCGTTGATTTCCTGCGAGGTCGCCAGCGACGTCCCCAGCGGTTTTTCCATGACTACGCGTGCCGGTTTAGCATTCAGTTTTGCCTCACCAAGCCCTTTGCAAATTGCGCCAAAAGTGCTGGGCGGCATGGCAAAGTAGTTAATGGTGATACGATTTTTTTGATCCAGCATCGCGCCGAGACGGCTGAATGCAGCAGTGTCATTGACATCAAGATTACAAAAATCCAGACGTGCACTCAGGGTGTCCCATAAACCTTCATCAATGGTTTCTTTCATGAAAGTTTCGAGCGCCTCGCGGACAACTTTGGTATAAGCCGCTTTATCCCAGTCAGCACGCCCTACGCCGATAATCCGGGTGTCCGGGTTGAGCTGACCGGCTTTTTCCAGTTGATACAGGGAAGGCAGCAATTTACGACGCGCAAGGTCGCCTTTCGCGCCGAAAATGACCAGGTCACAGGCCTGGGCTGTTTGCGTTACCGCCATGTCATTCTCCTTAAGTTAACTAACCCGGTACTTAAGCCAGGGTATACTTGTAATTTTCTTACGGTGCACTGTACTGCTTTTACGAGCTTGCGAAAACTGTAAACGCTTATCCACCCGTGCGATTACGGTAAAAGCGCGCAAAGTGCGGCAAAACTGATAAAAAAATCATCGTTTTCCATTGGGTAAAAATCTGACACTGATCATGTTATGAAAAAAAATAACAACTTTTTTATCTGCTTTTGTCATTAACACAGCACACAGGCGTAATATCTGACAAAACTGCATTTCGATTTCTTTCAGAGCGGAAATCGTCATTACCCGTGAGTCTCTTTACATCATGAATATGCTGGAAAAAATCCAGTCTCAGCTGGAACATTTGAGCAAATCTGAGCGCAAAGTTGCCGAGGTCATTCTGGCTTCGCCCGATAACGCGATCCATTCGAGTATTGCTGCTCTGGCGCTGGAAGCCAATGTTAGCGAACCGACGGTGAATCGTTTCTGTCGCAGCATGGACACACGCGGTTTTCCTGATTTTAAACTTCATCTGGCACAAAGTCTGGCGAATGGCACTCCCTATGTTAATCGCAACGTCAATGAAGATGACAGCGTTGAATCATACACGGGGAAAATATTTGAGTCCGCAATGGCAACGCTCGATCATGTCCGTCATTCACTGGATAAATCTGCCATCAACCGCGCCGTCGACTTGCTCACTCAGGCAAAAAAAATCGCCTTTTTCGGATTAGGTTCTTCAGCCGCCGTTGCCCACGATGCGATGAATAAGTTCTTTCGTTTTAATGTTCCGGTGGTGTACTCCGATGATATCGTGCTGCAACGCATGAGTTGTATGAATTGTAGCGACGGAGACGTGGTGGTGCTGATTTCTCACACGGGAAGAACAAAAAATCTGGTCGAGCTGGCGCAGCTGGCACGCGAAAACGACGCTATGGTAATTGCCCTCACCTCTGCGGGTACCCCACTCGCCCGGGAAGCAACGCTGGCAATTACCCTCGACGTACCGGAAGATACTGACATTTATATGCCCATGGTTTCTCGACTTGCACAGCTGACCGTGATAGATGTGCTGGCGACAGGATTTACTTTGCGGCGCGGTACAAAATTCAGAGATAACTTGAAGCGGGTCAAGGAAGCGCTGAAGGAATCGCGTTTTGATAAGCAGTTACTTAATTTAAGTGACGATCGCTAAAAACGACTGTCACTGTCCTAATCTTATACGACATCCGAATGAGATTAATTTATCGCCATCACGGCGTTATTTCATTCGGATTTCATGTTCAAGCAACACCTGGTTGTTTCAGTCAACGGAGTATTACATGTCCAGAAGGCTTCGCAGAACTAAAATCGTTACCACGTTAGGCCCGGCAACAGATCGCGATAATAACCTTGAAAAAGTTATCGCGGCGGGTGCCAACGTTGTACGTATGAATTTTTCTCACGGCTCGCCTGAAGATCACAAAATGCGCGCGGATAAAGTTCGTGAGATTGCCGCAAAACTGGGGCGTCATGTGGCTATTCTGGGTGACCTCCAGGGGCCCAAAATCCGTGTATCCACCTTTAAAGAAGGCAAAGTTTTCCTCAATATTGGGGATAAATTCCTGCTCGACGCCAACCTGGGTAAAGGTGAAGGCGACAAAGAAAAAGTCGGTATCGACTACAAAGGCCTGCCTGCTGACGTTGTGCCTGGTGACATCCTGCTGCTGGACGATGGTCGCGTCCAGTTAAAAGTACTGGAAGTCCAGGGCATGAAAGTGTTCACCGAAGTGACCGTCGGTGGTCCCCTCTCCAACAATAAAGGTATCAACAAACTTGGCGGCGGTTTGTCGGCTGAAGCGCTGACCGAAAAAGACAAAGCAGACATTAAGACTGCGGCGTTGATTGGCGTAGATTACCTGGCTGTCTCCTTCCCACGCTGCGGCGAAGATCTGAACTATGCCCGTCGTCTGGCACGCGATGCAGGATGTGATGCGAAAATTGTTGCCAAGGTTGAACGTGCGGAAGCCGTTTGCAGCCAGGAGGCAATGGATGACATCATCCTCGCCTCTGACGTGGTAATGGTTGCTCGCGGCGACCTCGGTGTGGAAATTGGCGATCCGGAACTGGTCGGCATTCAGAAAGCGTTGATCCGTCGTGCACGTCAGCTAAACCGCGCGGTAATCACGGCGACCCAGATGATGGAATCAATGATTACTAACCCGATGCCGACGCGTGCAGAAGTCATGGACGTAGCAAACGCCGTTCTGGATGGTACTGACGCTGTGATGCTGTCGGCAGAAACTGCTGCTGGTCAATACCCGTCAGAAACTGTTGCAGCCATGGCGCGCGTTTGCCTGGGGGCGGAAAAAATCCCGAGCATCAACGTTTCTAAACACCGTCTGGACGTTCAGTTCGACAATGTGGAAGAAGCCATTGCCATGTCAGCAATGTACGCGGCTAACCACCTGAAAGGCGTTACGGCGATCATCACCATGACCGAATCGGGTCGTACCGCGCTGATGACCTCCCGTATCAGCTCTGGTCTGCCAATTTTCGCCATGTCACGCCATGAACGTACGCTGAACCTGACTGCTCTCTATCGCGGCGTTACGCCGGTGCACTTTGATAGCGCTAATGACGGTGTAGCAGCTGCCAGCGAAGCGGTTAATCTGCTGCGTGATAAAGGTTACTTGATGTCTGGTGACCTGGTGATTGTCACCCAGGGCGACGTGATGAGTACCGTGGGTTCTACTAATACCACGCGTATTTTAACGGTAGAGTAAGTACGTTGCCGGATGCGGCGAAAACGCCTCATCCGGCCTACAGTTCAATGATAATTCAACAGATTTCGAATCTTCTGAAGCAAACTTGAACTTATCATCAGTCGAAGGCCTCTCCTCGCGAGAGGCATTTTTTATTTGATGGGATAAAGATCTTTGCGCTTATACGGTTGGATTTCGCCCGGTTTGCGAGTTTTCAGCAATTTTAATATCCAGGTGTATTGTTCTGGTCGCGGACCAACAAAAATCTCGACTTCTTCATTCATCCGCCGCGCAATCGTATGATCATCCGCCTCTAACAGATCATCCATCGGTGGGCGCACCTGAATCGTCAGACGATGCGTCTTGCCATCATAAATCGGAAACAGCGGTACAACGCGCGCACGGCACACTTTCATCAAACGACCAATCGCGGGCAACGTCGCTTTATAGGTGGCAAAGAAATCAACAAATTCGCTGTGTTCTGGGCCATGATCCTGATCGGGTAAATAATATCCCCAGTAACCCTGACGTACCGACTGGATGAATGGTTTAATACCATCATTTCTCGCATGCAGACGACCACCAAAGCGACGGCGCACCGTGTTCCAGACATAATCAAAAACCGGGTTGCCCTGATTATGGAACATCGCTGCCATTTTCTGCCCTTGCGAGGCCATCAGCATGGCAGGAATATCGACGGCCCAACCGTGCGGCACCAGAAAAATCACTTTCTCGTTATTACGCCGCATCTCTTCGATGATCTCCAGCCCTTGCCAGTCAACGCGCGGCTGAATTTTCTCCGGCCCGCGTATTGCCAACTCAGCCATCATTACCATCGCTTGCGGCGCGGTGGCAAACATCTCATCTACAATCGCTTCGCGTTCAGCTTCACTACGTTCTGGAAAGCAGAGCGACAGATTGATTAACGCACGACGGCGTGAGCTTTTTCCCAGTCGTCCGGCAAAACGTCCCAGCCGTGCCAGAATGGGATCACGGAACTTTGGCGGCGTTAAAGCGATACCCGCCATCGCTGCTACGCCCAGCCATGCTCCCCAGTAGCGCGGGTGGCGAAAGGATTTATCAAACTCAGGAATGTATTCGCTATTATTTTTTTTCGTTTCCATGCTTTTCCAGTTTCGGATAAGGCAAAAATCAATCTGGTGATAGTGTAGCGGCGCAACTTGCCCCGCACCAAATAAAAAAGCCGGTACTGACTGCGTACCGGCTGCGAATGGATGTTAATTAATCAAACCGTAGCTGCGGCACAATCTCTTTGGCCTGTGCCAGGAATTCGCGACGATCGGAGCCGGTCAGCCCTTCGGTACGCGGCAGTTTTGCCGTCAGCGGGTTTACGGCCTGCTGGTTTATCCATACTTCATAGTGCAGATGCGGCCCGGTTGAACGTCCGGTATTACCGGAAAGCGCGATACGGTCGCCACGTTTCACCTTCTGTCCCGGTTTCACCAGGATCTTGCGCAAGTGCATATAACGCGTGGTGTAGCTGCGACCATGACGAATAGCCACATAATAACCTGCTGCGCCACTGCGTTTGGCAACCACCACTTCACCGTCACCCACTGAAAGCACTGGCGTACCTTGTGGCATGGCAAAATCAACACCTCTGTGTGGCGCAACGCGACCGGTCACCGGATTAGTACGACGCGGGTTAAAGTTAGATGAGATACGGAACTGTTTCGCCGTCGGGAATCGCAAGAATCCTTTCGCCAGACCAGTACCGTTACGATCGTAGAATTTGCCATCTTCAGCGCGGATTGCGTAATAATCTTTACCTTCTGAACGCAAACGTACGCCCAGCAGCTGGCTTTGCTCACGTTTACCATCAAGCATTTCTCGTGACATTAACACCGCAAATTCATCGCCTTTTTTCAGTTTGCGGAAATCCATTTGCCACTGCATGGCTTTAATCACTGCGCTCACTTCGGCGCTGGTTAAACCGGCGTTTCTGGCGCTGGCAACAAAGCTTCCCCCGACGGTACCTTTCAGCAGATTGTTGACCCACTCTCCTTGCTGCATTTCGCTGGTCATTTTAAAACCGTTAGCGGCAGTACGGTCATAGGTTCGGGTTTCACGACGAGACACTTCCCAGGTGAGGCGCTGCAGTTCGCCGTCCGCGGTTAATGTCCAGGAGAGTTGTTGACCGATTTTCAGGTTACGCAATTCTTTGTCGGCAGCAGCCAGTTGGGTGATATCACCCATATCAATACCATACTGATTGAGAATGCTGCTTAGCGTATCGCCAGTGGAAACAACATATTCATGCACGCCCGCTTCACCGGCGATTTTGTCATCCAGTTCGTCCTGGGGAATGGCTTCATCTTCTTGTGCAGCTTGATCAATCGGCTCACTGGCTTCAGGTAAGAGCGAACGAATTTCGTTCTGTTCCAGCTCAATGGTTTTGACAATTGGCGTGGCATCGCGGTGATAAACATAGGGCCGCCAGACAGCGACGGCCAGAGTAAGAACGGTGAGCGACCCCAACATAACGCGGTGTGGTCGCGGTAAATTATTAAACGCCAGGGCGACAGAGCGGGCTATCTGTTGCACGTAATCACTTCCTCATTAATCTCCTTTCAGGCAGCTCGCATACTGGTTGGCTAATTGATTCAGGAATTCTGAATAGCTTGTTTTACCCAGTTTGATATTCGTCCCCAGGGGATCCAACGTTCCCATACGAACGGATGTCCCTCGTGCGACGCTCTCAACGACCGCTGGCCTGAACTGTGGCTCAGCAAAAACGCAGGTTGCTTTTTGCTCAACCAACTGTGTTCTTATTTCATGTAAACGCTGCGCGCCAGGTTGAATCTCAGGGTTAACGGTAAAATGACCAAGCGGTGTCAGTCCGAACTGTTTTTCGAAGTAGCCGTAAGCATCGTGAAAAACGAAATAACCTTTCCCCTTGAGCGGCGCGAGCTCGTTACCAACCTGCGTTTCGGTTGAGGCTAATTGTGCCTCAAAATCCTTCAGGTTGGCGTCAAGTTTGGCTCGACTTTGCGGCATAAGTTCCACTAATTTTCCATGGATTGCAACCGCTGTAGCCCGCGCTATATATGGGGAAAGCCAAAGATGCATGTTGAAATCGCCGTGATGGTGATCTTCGTCACTTTTTTCCGCGTGATCGTGATCATCATCATCGTCGTGAATACTTTTCATCAGCAGCGGTTTCACATCTTCTAGCTGCGCAATCGTTACCTGTTTCGCTTCTGGTAATTTACTTACCGGTTTTTGCATGAACGCTTCCATCTCCGGGCCAACCCAAACGACTAAGTCCGCGTTCTGTAAGCGTTTTACATCCGATGGACGCAGTGAATAATCATGTTCTGAAGCGCCGTCAGGCAGTAAAACCTGCGTTTCTGTTACCCCATCAGCAATGGCAGAAGCGATGAACCCAACCGGTTTAAGCGAAGCGACAACGGCGGCATCTGCGGCCTGTGTTGCACCGCCCCAGAGAGCGGCGGATAATGCTGCGAAAAGAAGCGTTTTTTTATGTAACATAATGCGACCAATCATCGTAATGAATATGAGAAGTGTGATATTATAACATTTCATGACTACTGCAAGACTAAAATTAACATGACAAGTCTGGTTTCCCTGGAAAATGTCTCGGTTTCTTTTGGCCAACGCCGCGTCCTCTCTGATGTGTCGCTGGAACTTAAACCTGGAAAAATTTTGACTTTACTTGGGCCAAATGGCGCAGGTAAGTCGACACTGGTACGGGTAGTGCTCGGGCTGGTAACACCCGATGAAGGGGTTATCAAGCGCAACGGAAAACTGCGCATCGGCTATGTACCGCAGAAGCTGTATCTCGACACCACGTTGCCACTGACCGTAAACCGTTTTTTACGCTTACGCCCTGGCACACATAAAGAAGATATTTTGCCTGCACTGAAACGTGTCCAGGCCGGGCATCTGATTAACGCACCGATGCAAAAGCTCTCGGGTGGCGAAACGCAGCGTGTACTGTTAGCGCGAGCATTGTTAAATCGACCGCAATTATTAGTGCTGGATGAACCCACTCAGGGCGTGGATGTGAATGGTCAGGTGGCGTTATATGACCTTATTGACCAACTGCGTCGTGAACTGGATTGTGGCGTTTTAATGGTATCTCACGATCTGCATCTGGTAATGGCAAAAACCGATGAAGTGCTTTGCCTGAATCACCACATTTGTTGTTCCGGCACACCGGAAGTTGTTTCCCTGCATCCGGAGTTTATTTCTATGTTTGGTCCTCGTGGTGCTGAACAACTGGGTATCTATCGCCATCATCATAATCATCGTCACGATTTACAGGGACGAATTGTTTTGCGTCGGGGAAATGATCGCTCATGATTGAATTATTATTTCCCGGTTGGTTAGCCGGGATCATGCTCGCCTGTGCCGCGGGTCCGCTGGGTTCGTTTGTAGTCTGGCGTCGTATGTCTTATTTCGGTGATACGCTGGCTCATGCCTCATTACTTGGCGTCGCGTTTGGTTTGTTGCTGGACGTGAATCCATTCTATGCGGTGATTGCAGTTACGCTGCTGCTGGCGGGCGGTCTGGTATGGCTGGAGAAGCGTCCACAGCTGGCGATCGACACGTTATTAGGGATTATGGCGCACAGTGCCCTGTCGCTGGGCCTGGTAGTCGTTAGTCTGATGTCTAATATTCGTGTTGATTTGATGGCTTACCTGTTCGGTGATTTACTGGCAGTGACGCCAGAAGATCTCATCTCTATTGCGATTGGCGTAGTCATCGTGGTGGCTATTTTGTTCTGGCAATGGCGCAATTTGCTGTCGATGACGATTAGCCCGGATCTGGCGTTTGTTGATGGTGTGAAATTACAGCGCGTGAAATTGTTGTTGATGCTGGTGACGGCATTGACGATTGGTGTAGCGATGAAATTTGTCGGCGCGTTGATTATTACTTCACTGCTGATTATTCCTGCTGCTACTGCACGTCGCTTTGCCCGCACGCCGGAACAGATGGCTGGTGTCGCTGTTTTGGTGGGGATGGTGGCAGTGACTGGCGGTTTAACCTTTTCCGCATTTTACGATACACCTGCAGGCCCGTCGGTGGTGCTATGCGCGGCACTGTTATTTATTCTCAGTATGATGAAAAAACAGGCCAGCTAATCTTTCGCTGAACATATTTGTCGGATGCGGCGCGAGCGCCTTATCCGACCTACGGTTCGCTATCTCTGGTAGGCCTGATAAGACGCGAACGGCGGCGCACCAGGCAACACTGCCAGTGTCGGATGCGCCGCGAGCGACCGATCCGACTTACGGCATTTCTGGCGGCGTGATGCCGAAGTGGTTCCACGCCCGCACTGTCGCCATACGCCCGCGCGGTGTACGCTGCAAAAAGCCTTGCTGAATCAAATAAGGTTCCAGCACATCCTCAATGGTTTCACGTTCTTCGCCAATGGCTGCCGCCAGGTTATCCAGACCTACCGGCCCACCAAAGAACTTATCGATTACCGCCAGCAACAATTTGCGGTCCATATAATCGAAACCTTCAGCATCGACATTCAACATATCCAGCGCCTGAGCAGCGATATCTGCCGAGATGGTGCCATCGTGCTTCACTTCGGCGAAATCACGCACTCGACGCAGCAGACGGTTGGCAATACGTGGCGTACCGCGCGCACGACGAGCAACTTCCAGCGCGCCGTCATCACTCATCTCAAGCCCCATAAAGCGTGCGCTGCGACTGACGATATATTGCAGATCCGGCACCTGATAAAACTCCAGACGTTGCACAATACCAAAACGATCGCGCAACGGTGATGTCAGCGAACCTGCGCGTGTGGTTGCACCAATCAGGGTAAACGGCGGCAAATCAATTTTAATGGAGCGTGCCGCCGGACCTTCACCAATCATGATATCCAGTTGGTAATCTTCCATTGCCGGATACAACACCTCTTCCACCACTGGTGAAAGACGGTGGATCTCATCAATAAACAGTACATCGTGTGGTTCAAGGTTAGTGAGCATTGCTGCCAGATCGCCCGCCTTTTCCAGCACCGGACCAGAAGTCGTGCGTAAATTAACGCCCATTTCATTGGCGACAATATTGGCAAGCGTAGTTTTACCCAACCCCGGAGGACCAAAAATCAATAGATGATCGAGGGCATCGCCGCGCAGTTTCGCTGCTTTGATGAAAATCTCCATCTGCGAACGAACCTGCGGCTGACCAACATACTCTTCCAGTAATTTAGGGCGAATGGCGCGATCTGCCACATCTTCCGGCAAAGTGGTACCGGCAGAAATCAGACGGTCTGCTTCAATCATCCTTTACCTCATAACGCAGCGCGTAGGGCTTCGCGAATTAATGTTTCACTGCTGGCGTCAGGGCGAGCGATTTTGCTCACCATGCGGCTTGCTTCTTGTGGTTTATAGCCCAGTGCCACCAGCGCAGCAACCGCTTCCTGTTCAGCATCGTCGGTCGCCGGGCTGGCAGGAGACGTGAGTACCAGGTCGGCGGCTGGCGTAAAGAGATCGCCATGCAAACCTTTAAATCGGTCTTTCATTTCGACAATCAAGCGTTCGGCGGTTTTTTTGCCAATACCCGGCAGTTTCACCAGTGCCCCCACTTCTTCACGCTCAACGGCATTAACGAACTGCTGCGCTGACATTCCGGAGAGGATCGCCAGCGCCAACTTCGGGCCGACGCCGTTGGTTTTGATCAACTCTTTGAACAACGTGCGCTCTTGTTTATTGTTAAAACCGTACAGCAGTTGCGCGTCTTCACGCACCACAAAGTGGGTGAAAACGATCGCTTCCTGACCCGCTTCAGGGAGTTCATAAAAACAGGTCATCGGCATATGCACTTCATAGCCTACGCCGCCCACTTCAATTAACACCAGCGGGGGTTGTTTTTCAATGATGATGCCTCTGAGTCTGCCTATCACATGACGCTCCTGCGTAATGAATCAAAGATAATGCTGTATGATAAAAAAATGCTGGATAGATATCCAGCGAAGGATGAAGAAAACTTGCGAGGTGTCTCGATGATCTGAAAAATGGCGCAGTATAATTTATTCTACAGATTATATTGGAAGCAAATATTTAAATATTACATATTCAGCGAAGAAATGTGTAATAAAAATACACATTGCGACCCCTGAAAAAAAAATAAATTTTTTATGCTATTACGTATATTCATATCTATTTCAATGGAATGACAACGTGAATATTAATTATCCTGCTGAATATGAAATTGGTGATATCGTCTTTACATGTATAGGTGCTACCTTATTTGGTCAAATATCAGCTGCATCAAATTGCTGGAGTAATCACGTCGGGATCATTATCGGTCATAACGGTGAAGACTTTCTGGTTGCAGAAAGCCGTGTTCCCCTCTCAACCATCACTACGCTATCCCGTTTTATTAAACGCTCTGCTAATCAACGCTATGCTATAAAGCGATTAGACGCCGGGCTAACAGAACAACAAAAACAACGAATTGTTGAACAGGTTCCCTCCCGGCTACGCAAACTTTACCACACCGGTTTTAAATACGAATCTTCGCGCCAGTTCTGTTCAAAATTTGTTTTTGATATTTATAAAGAGGCGCTATGTATTCCGGTGGGTGAAATAGAGACGTTTGGAGAATTGTTAAATAGCAATCCGAATGCAAAACTCACTTTCTGGAAATTCTGGTTCTTAGGTTCTATTCCGTGGGAGCGTAAAACCGTCACGCCAGCCAGTTTGTGGCATCATCCGGGTTTGGTGTTGATTCACGCGGTGGGAGTTGAAACGCCTCAGCCTGAACTGACCGAGGCGGTATAACTTAACGCAGTCGCCCTCTCGCCAGGTTCAGTCGCGATTCGCTCATTTGCATCGCATTCTGACTAACGTGGCAGTGGGTGATGGCAATCGCCAGCGCATCGGCGGCATCCGCCTGTGGATTAGCGGGCAGTTTCAGCAAGGTGCGGACCATATGCTGCACCTGGCTTTTTTCGGCACTACCAATACCTACCACTGTTTGCTTTACCTGACGTGCCGCATATTCAAATACCGGCAATTCCTGATTC
Source organism: Escherichia sp. WS1118 (assembly GCF_046487695.1). Lineage (NCBI taxonomy): Bacteria > Pseudomonadati > Pseudomonadota > Gammaproteobacteria > Enterobacterales > Enterobacteriaceae > Escherichia > Escherichia sp. WS1118. The sequence goes on from NZ_JBJQIZ010000005.1 coordinate 328,639, forward strand.
ACCGCCGCCACAATCGCCACGCCACGCGCCTGCCCCAGTTTCAGGGCTGAGTCAGCGTTCTTCGCCATAAAGACCTGTTCAATGGCGAAATAATCAGGCTGGAATTGGGTGATGATTTCCGTCACGCCCGCATAGATGAGCTTCAGACGAGACGGTAAATCATCCACTTTGGTGCGTATGCATCCGCTACCCAGGTAGGACAGTTGCCTGCCTACCTGGCGGATGACGCCATAGCCGGTCACGCGCGAACCCGGGTCAATGCCGAGAATAATAGCCATCACGCGTCTCCGTTTTGCTGTTTAGCAAGCCTCATCAGAGAGTCGCTGCAACCTCATCAGAGATTTCACCGTTATGGTAAACTTCCTGCACGTCGTCGCAATCTTCCAGCATATCGATCAGACGCATCAGTTTCGGTGCGGTTTCTGCATCCATATCAGCTTTGGTGGACGGGATCATGGAAACTTCCGCGCTGTCTGCTTTCAGACCTGCCGCTTCCAGAGCGTCGCGTACTTTGCCCATTTCTTCCCATGCAGTGTAGACATCAATCGCGCCGTCATCATAGGTCACAACGTCTTCAGCACCGGCTTCCAGGGCTGCTTCCATGATGGTGTCTTCATCGCCTTTCTCGAAGGAGATCACGCCTTTTTTGCTGAACAGATAAGCTACGGAACCATCAGTACCGAGGTTACCGCCACATTTGCTGAATGCATGACGCACTTCAGCAACGGTACGGTTGCGGTTGTCAGACAGACATTCAATCATGATTGCCGTGCCGCCAGGACCGTAACCTTCGTAGATGATGGTTTCCATGTTTGCATCATCATCACCGCCCACACCTCGTGCAATTGCGCGGTTCAGAGTGTCACGGGTCATGTTGTTAGACAGTGCTTTATCAATTGCTGCACGCAAACGCGGGTTAGCGTCCGGATCACCACCGCCCAGCTTAGCCGCGGTTACCAGCTCACGAATGATTTTAGTGAAGATTTTACCGCGCTTAGCATCCTGCGCAGCTTTACGATGTCTGGTGTTGGCCCATTTACTATGACCTGCCATAAAAATATCTCCAGATAGCCCTGCCTGTTCAGGCAGCGTTAATTACAAACTGTTCAATCGCCTGCCGGTTGCTCCAGGACTTAGTGAGCGCCGCCGCAGCAGACGCATCAAGCCACTTGTAAGCCAGATGTTCAGTGAAAACGATCTGGCGCTCGTGCGGAAGCGCAAGACAGAACCATGATTCCGTATTACGCGTCACGCCCGGCGCATAGCGATGACGTAAATGTGAAAAAATTTCAAACTCTACCGTGCGCTGACAGTCAATTAAGGTCAGTTGTTCAGCGACAACATCAATGGTGACCTCTTCCTTTACTTCGCGCATGGCAGCTTGCGGCGCGGTTTCACCCTCTTCCACGCTGCCGGTTACCGACTGCCAGAAATCGGGATCGTCACGCCGCTGCAACATCAGCACCCGTTTCGTATCTTGTGCGTAGATGACCACTAAGATCGAAACGGGACGCTTATAAGCCATATCAGTTATTCTCAGCCTTCTTCACAACCTGAATGCTCAGCTCAGCCAGTGCAGTCGGGTTAGCAAAGCTCGGTGCTTCAGTCATCAGACACGCCGCCGCCGTGGTTTTCGGGAAGGCGATAACGTCACGGATATTGTCGGTGCCGGTCAGCAGCATCGTCAGACGGTCAAGACCGAATGCCAGACCTGCGTGCGGCGGAGTACCGTATTTCAGGGCGTCGAGCAGGAAGCCGAATTTCTCGCGCTGTTCCTCTTCGTTGATACCCAGAATACCAAACACCGTCTGCTGCATATCACCATTATGGATACGCACAGAACCACCGCCCACTTCGTAACCATTGATGACCATATCGTAAGCATTAGCCACCGCATTTTCCGGTGCAGCTTTCAGTTCTGCTGCCGTCATGTCTTTCGGTGAGGTGAACGGATGGTGCATTGCCGTCAGGCCGCCTTCACCGTCGTCTTCAAACATCGGGAAGTCGATAACCCACAGCGGTGCCCATTTGCTTTCGTCGGTCAGACCAAGGTCTTTACCCACTTTCAGGCGCAGTGCCCCCATCGCGTCGGCAACAATTTTCTTGTTGTCGGCACCGAAGAAAATCATATCGCCATCTTGCGCGCCAGTACGCTCCAGGATGGCTTCAATGATTTCTGCATTGAGGAACTTCGCTACCGGGCTGTTGATACCTTCCAGACCTTTCGCGCGTTCGTTAACTTTGATGTAAGCCAGACCTTTCGCGCCGTAGATTTTAACGAAGTTACCGTATTCGTCGATCTGCTTACGGGTCAACGATGCGCCGCCCGGAACACGCAGAGCGGCAACACGGCCTTTCGGATCGTTCGCCGGACCTGCAAATACTGCAAACTCAACAGATTTCAGCAGATCGGCAACGTCGGTCAGTTCCATCGGGTTACGCAGATCCGGTTTATCAGAACCATAACGGCGTTCTGCTTCTGCAAAGGTCATTACCGGGAAATCGCCCAGATCCACGCCCTTCACTTCCAGCCACAGATGACGCACCAGCGCTTCCATCACTTCACGCACTTGCGGCGCGGTCATGAAAGAAGTTTCCACATCGATCTGAGTAAATTCAGGCTGACGGTCAGCACGCAGGTCTTCGTCACGGAAGCATTTAACGATCTGATAGTAGCGGTCAAAGCCGGACATCATCAGTAGCTGTTTGAACAACTGCGGGGATTGCGGCAGCGCGTAGAATTTACCTTTGTGCACACGAGAAGGCACCAGGTAGTCACGCGCGCCTTCCGGCGTGGCTTTGGTCAGCATCGGAGTTTCGATGTCGAGGAAGCCGTGGTCATCCATAAAACGGCGCACCAGGCTGGTGATTTTAGCGCGGGTTTTCAGGCGCTGAGCCATTTCCGGGCGACGCAGGTCGAGGTAGCGGTATTTCAGACGCGCTTCTTCGGTGTTGACGTGGTTAGAGTCAAGCGGCAGAACATCTGCACGGTTGATGATAGTCAGCGAGGACGCCAGTACTTCGATTTCGCCAGTCGCCATATCGCGGTTAATATTTTTTTCGTCACGCGCACGTACGGTGCCCGTGACCTGAATGCAGAACTCATTACGCAGTTCAGAGGCCAGCTTTAACGCGTCCGCACGATCCGGATCGAAAAATACCTGCACGATACCTTCGCGGTCGCGCATATCGATGAAGATCAGGCTACCAAGATCACGACGACGGTTGACCCAACCACACAGAGTCACCTGCTGCCCCACGTGGGACAAACGGAGCTGTCCACAATATTCTGTACGCATGAGATATCCCTTAACTTAGCTGCCGGCGGATGCCCCCTGCTGCGCAGGTGACCAAGTCGCAGCGTTAGCTGTATGTCACAACTGAATGAAAAAAGGCGGCTATTATACTGGAAATTCTGCCGCACCGTAAGAGCCTGGCCCGCGCTGGAACGCCTCGTTACCACTTTATATCGGGCCTGAAATCAGACTCTACGCCAGTTTGCTATAAAGGTGTTGTCCGAACTCATAAAAATTAACAAAATTTGTCGTTCCGCCATCGGCTAATCGCATTAAGGTGAGAGGCACGATTTTGTTTTATCAGGAGTCATCATGCTTGAACTTAATGCTAAAACCACCGCGCTGGTGGTGATTGATTTACAAGAAGGCATCTTGCCTTTTGCCGGAGGTCCACATACTGCCGATGAGGTGGTTAATCGCGCCGGGAAGCTGGCGGCGAAATTTCGCGCCAGCGGTCAGCCCGTGTTTCTGGTGCGTGTTGGCTGGTCTGCCGATTATGCTGAAGCATTAAAACAGCCGGTTGATGCCCCCTCCCCCGCAAAAGTGTTGCCCGAAAACTGGTGGCAACATCCTGCTGCATTAGGTGCAACCGACAGCGATATCGAAATCATCAAACGTCAATGGGGTGCGTTTTACGGTACGGATCTGGAGTTGCAATTACGCCGCCGGGGTATCGATACAATAGTGTTATGTGGGATCTCGACCAATATCGGTGTTGAATCCACCGCCCGCAATGCCTGGGAACTCGGTTTTAATCTGGTGATTGCCGAAGATGCCTGTAGCGCCGCTAGCGCCGAGCAGCACAATAACAGCATTAATCATATCTACCCGCGCATCGCCCGTGTGCGCAGTGTGGAAGAGATCCTCCACGCGTTATGATTTACATCGGTCTGCCGCAATGGTCGCATCCTAAATGGGTGCGGTTGGGGATCACCAACCTTGAAGAGTATGCCCGCCACTTTAACTGTGTGGAGGGTAACACCACGCTTTATGCCCTGCCGAAACCCGAGGTTGTCCTGCGCTGGCGTGAGCAGACCACAGATGACTTCCGCTTCTGTTTTAAGTTTCCGGCGACTATTTCGCATCAGGCAGCATTACGGCATTGCGATGATTTAGTGACTGAATTTTTGACCCGCATGTCACCGTTGGCTCCGCGCATTGGACAATACTGGCTGCAACTGCCTGCCACATTCGGCCCACGGGAGCTGCCTGCGCTTTGGCATTTTCTCGATTCTCTTCCCGGCGAATTTAATTATGGTGTGGAAGTCCGCCATCCACAGTTTTTCGCCAAAGGGGAGGAGGAACAAACGCTTAATCGCGGTTTACATCAGCGCGGCGTTAATCGGGTGATTTTAGACAGCCGCCCGGTTCATGCAGCACGTCCACACAGTGAAGCTATTCGCGACGCTCAACGAAAAAAACCTAAAGTGCCGGTACATGCTGTACTGACGGCGAAAAATCCACTGATCCGTTTTATCGGTAGTGATGATATGACGCAAAACCGGGAATTATTTCAGGTCTGGTTACAAAAATTAGCGCAGTGGCATCAGACCACTACGCCTTATCTTTTTTTACATACGCCAGATATTGTCCAGGCCCCGGAACTGGTACATACCCTGTGGGAAGACTTACGTAAAACGCTTCCAGAGATCGGAGCAGTTCCGGCTATTCCACAGCAATCTTCTCTTTTCTGAATTTGCCACCTATCATAGACAGGTGCCATCGGCCATTTTAAAGGGAGTTTGTATGGTAAGCGCGCTGTATGCCGTTTTAAGTGCGTTGTTATTAATGAAGTTCTCTTTTGATGTCGTTCGCCTGCGAATGCAGTACCGCGTTGCCTATGGCGACGGCGGTTTTAGCGAACTGCAAAGCGCTATTCGCATTCATGGTAACGCGGTGGAATATATTCCTATCGCGATTGTGTTGATGCTGTTTATGGAAATGAATGGCGCAGAAACCTGGATGGTGCATATTTGCGGCATCGTTTTGCTTGCTGGTCGTCTGATGCATTATTACGGTTTTCATCACCGTCTGTTCCGCTGGCGACGTTCTGGCATGAGCGCCACCTGGTGTGCGCTGTTGCTGATGGTGCTGGCGAATCTTTGGTATATGCCCTGGGAGTTGGTTTTCTCCCTGCGTTAGCGCACAATACGCCACTTTCTTTTTCCCGGATTTTTACGTTATGTCTCACCGCGACACGCTATTTTCTGCCCCTATCGCCAGACTGGGCGACTGGACCTTTGATGAACGGGTAGCTGAAGTCTTCCCGGATATGATCCAGCGTTCCGTTCCCGGCTATTCCAATATTATTTCCATGATTGGTATGTTAGCCGAGCGCTTCGTTCAACCTGGTACGCAGGTTTACGATCTGGGGTGTTCTCTGGGCGCGGCGACGCTCTCGGTGCGTCGCAACATTCATCATGATAATTGCAAAATTATTGCCATCGATAACTCCCCGGCGATGATTGAACGCTGCCGTCGTCATATTGACGCCTATAAAGCTCCTACGCCAGTAGACGTTATTGAAGGTGATATTCGCGATATCGCCATTGAAAACGCATCGATGGTGGTGCTGAATTTTACCCTGCAATTCCTGGAACCTTCCGAGCGCCAGGCGTTACTGGATAAAATTTATCAAGGGCTGAACCCGGGCGGTGCGCTGGTGCTTTCGGAAAAATTCAGTTTCGAAGATGCCAAAGTTGGTGAATTGCTGTTCAACATGCACCACGACTTTAAACGTGCCAACGGTTACAGCGAACTGGAGATCAGCCAGAAACGCAGCATGCTGGAAAACGTGATGCTGACCGATTCCGTGGAAACCCATAAAGCACGCCTGCATAAAGCCGGTTTTGAGCATAGCGAGCTGTGGTTCCAGTGCTTTAACTTTGGTTCACTGGTGGCATTAAAAGCAGAGGACGCTGCATGATCGACTTTGGTAACTTTTATTCTCTGATTGCCAAAAATCATCTTTCACACTGGCTCGAAACGCTGCCCGCGCAGATTGCTAACTGGCAGCGCGAGCAGCAGCACGGGCTGTTTAAGCAGTGGTCCAACGCGGTGGAATTTCTGCCTGAAATTAAACCGTATCGTCTGGATTTATTGCATAGCGTAACCGCCGAAAGCGAAGAGCCACTGAGCGCCGGGCAAATTAAGCGCATTGAAACGCTGATGCGCAACCTGATGCCGTGGCGCAAAGGGCCGTTCTCACTGTATGGCGTCAACATCGATACCGAATGGCGTTCCGACTGGAAATGGGATCGCGTTCTGCCCCATCTTTCTGATTTAACCGGGCGCACCATTCTTGATGTCGGCTGTGGCAGCGGTTATCACATGTGGCGCATGATTGGCGCAGGGGCGCATCTGGCGGTGGGTATCGATCCCACGCAGCTATTCCTCTGCCAGTTTGAAGCAGTGCGTAAACTGCTGGGTAACGATCAGCGCGCACATTTGTTACCGTTAGGTATTGAACAACTTCCGGCACTGAAAGCCTTTGATACCGTCTTTTCGATGGGCGTGCTTTATCATCGTCGTTCACCGCTGGAGCATCTCTGGCAGTTAAAAGACCAACTGGTGAATGAAGGCGAACTGGTGCTGGAAACGCTGGTTATTGATGGCGACGAAAACACGGTGCTGGTGCCGGGCGATCGTTACGCTCAAATGCGTAATGTCTATTTCATTCCTTCCGCGCTGGCGCTGAAAAACTGGCTGAAGAAGTGTGGTTTTGTTGATATTCGCATTGCAGATGTGAGCGTTACCACCACAGAAGAGCAGCGACGCACCGAATGGATGGTCACCGAGTCTCTGGCCGATTTTCTCGACCCGCATGATCCGGGTAAAACGGTGGAAGGTTATCCTGCGCCTAAACGCGCGGTGCTGATTGCGCGCAAGCCGTAAAGGTCTGGTAATACTGCCGGATGCGGCGTGAACGCCTTATCCGGCCTACAAAGTCTTGCTAATTCAATATATTGCAGGGGCTATGTAGGCCTGATAAGCATAGCGCATCAGGCAGTTTTGCGTTTGCATAACCTCAGCGCCCGTTTCCGGGCGCTTTTCACGTCTTATGCCTGAACAGCTGGCTGATCAAACGCCGTTAACTTCAGCGCATTGCCCGTATATTTTTCGATATACACCAGCGCAGAGTTACCGGCACAGGCATTCGCCAGCTGCGAGCTGGAGATATCCGCCGTTAACACGTTCGCACTACCGTTTTTACACAAGCCATTTTCCAGATCTGGCCATGCACCTTCATGTACGCATACCACGCCTTTTTTGATCCCGTCAGTCACCACCGCGCCTGTCAGAATCTGACCGCGCTTGTTCCAGACACGCACCAGATCGCCATTTGCAATACCAAAGCGAGCAGCATCTTCGGTGTGAATAGTGATTGGTTCACGATCGGCAACCGCATATTTTTTACGTAGTTCCGCATAGTTAAGCTGACTGTGTAAACGGTGTGCCGGATGTGCGGTCAGAAGCTGCAACTGCTTCTCGTCGGCGGTACCCTTCCACTCATCAGGCGCAAGCCAGGTTGGGTGTGCCGGGCAATCCTTATAGCCAAATTTTTCCAGCGTTCTGGAGTAAATCTCAATTTTGCCGCTTGGTGTACCCAGCGCATTTTTCACCGGATCGGCGCGGAAATCACCATAACGAATGTACTGTTCGTTCTTCTCGCTGCGGCGCATTTCGATCAGTTTATTTTGCTGCCAGAAGGCATTAAACATCGGCATAGTCACGCGTTGCGCACGGGCACCTTTCTGAGCGACATCATAGAAAAATTTCAGCCACGCCATTTCATCTTTACCTTCGGTATAGATCTCTTTTCCGCCAGGTTTGAGTAATTCAGCAAGATCGGCAAACACGTCAAAATCGTTGCGCGCTTCAAATTGCGCAGCGACAGCCTGCTTCATCGGCACAATATGCTGGTTGCTGTAATCACCGGTCATCGTCAGGTCATTGCGCTCAAACGATGTGGTGATCGGTAATACGATATCTGCGTGTTTGGCTGCTGCGGTCCAGTAGCATTCAGAAACGACGATCATCTCCGGTTTCTGCCATGCTTTAATCAGACGATTAGTATCCTGGTGATGGGTAAAGTTACCGCCACCCGCCCACCAGATCATTTTGATATTCGGATACGTTTGTTCTTTACCGTTATGCTGATATTTGCCGCCAGGATTTTCCAGCGCATCGACGATACGGGCAACAGGAATCGCCGTCATTCCGCCATCATCAGCGGCCTCGCTGGCCTGTCCGGCAATCGCCGCAGACATTTCTGGTAGCACGCCGCCAACACGCGTCGGGTTGCCACCGTTGGAGTAATGATAAGAGAAACCAAACCCGCCGCCCGGTGTACCAATCTGCCCTAACATCGCCGCCAGCGTCACCAGCATCCAGTGTTTCTGTTCACCATATTGCTGGCGCTGAATTCCCCAGCCTGCCATCAGCATTGTGCGATTTGCCGCCATCAGTTCAGCGAGTTTGACTATCTGCGCTTCCGGTACGCCAGTAATTTCCGCCGCCCAGGCCGCGCTCTTCGGCGTATTATCGCTCTTACCTGTCAGATACTCTTCAAACTGCGGATACCCGGTAGTGTATTTTTCAAGGAACACTTTATCGTGTTTGCCTTGTGTCATCAGGGTATGCGCAATCCCTAACATCAGTGCCACGTCGGTACCCATATTCGGTGCGATCCAGGTGGCATTATCGCCAAAGAATTCGATGGTTTCGGAGCGGATAGGATCAATGGCAATCACTGGTTTGCCAGATTTTTTCAGCTGATGGAAGTATTCCAGCCCTTGCTCATCGGTACTGCTCCAGGCAATTTTGAGCGTGTTCAGCGGGTTCATCCCCCACAGCACCACCACCTGGCTGTTTTCCAGAATCAGCGGCCAGGAGGTCTGCTGTTCATACACCTCTACAGAACCGACCACATGCGGCATGATCACCTGTGCCGCTCCGGTTGAATAATCGCCGCTATGCCCGGAATAACCGCCCGCCAGGTTCATATAACGTTGCAGTAAGGTTTGCGCTTTATGCAACACGCCAGAAGAACGCCAGCCATAAGATCCGGCAAAAATGGCCGATGGTCCGTTAGCTTTGCGAATGCGATCGTGTTGTTCATGAATCAGTTTTAATGCTTGTTCCCAGCTCACCTGTACATAGGTATCTTCGCCACGACCTTTCACCGGTTGCAGTGGATTATCGAGATAGCTTTTTCTCACCATCGGATGCTGAATACGCGCCGTGGTGTGTACCTGATCCGCCGCCGTAGACTGTAAGGAGTTCGGTATGGTTTTCGCCAGCGCGCCTGTCGAAGAAACAATCTTGCCGTCCTTCACTTCTACGTTCATCGCTCCCCAACGGCCCGCGGTGAGAATTTTGCCGCCCTTTTCTTCTGCCCATGCGGGTAGCGGTGCAGCCGATGTCACCACCAGCGTCCCTGCCGCAATACCGCTATGTTTAATAAATTCACGTCTTGTTAATGTCATAACTTCCTCCCTGATCAACGAGGATCACTGTTTCTCGGTAATATCTTTGGCGTTGTACTGGAAGTACCGCGTCAAAATGTCCAGTTCGTTTTCGCTCATGCTGGTTCGCGCCCCCATTCCTTTGGCAATGGACGGCCATGTATTGACGGTGTAATGGTCGGCGGCAATAGGGGCATGGCAGCCAGCGCAATAGGTACCGTCAAGTTTTTCAGCGTATTGCCATAGCGGTTTACGGTCCGCTAATGCGGGATCGATAAGCGCCCCCTGCAAAGACGCCTGACGCCATTGATTGCCGTATTCGTCAGCCTGCCATTCCCCGTTTACCGTTAGCGCCTTGATACCTTCTTCACTTAATGTGGCGAGCGCCAGCCGTTGGCCTGCCGCCAGGTAGAGCGTGTTTTCACTGCCCTGCATTTGATAACCCTGCAACCGAACAATTGGCTGTTTGCCACTGGCATCAACGACGGTAAGATCGGTACCAGGAGTCACGGTAGCCAGTTCGCCTATGCGAGAAGTTTTGAAAGGATAAATATGTGCGCCATTAGTAACTGAAGTAGCGGCCTGACTTTCCAGCTCATGCGCCGCGTTGTCATCCATTTTTATTTCTGGCGGAAAATGGGCAATGCCTTTATGGCAATCGATACAGGTTTCGCCGTCCTTTTGCGCTTTATTATGCATTTTCTGCGCAGATTCACTTTGCGAGGCAATATCCATGGCATCAAAAGAATGGCAACTACGGCAGGTTGCAGAGTCAGTTGCTTTTAATTCTTTCCATACTGTTTCGGCCATTTCCTGGCGATGAGCTTCGAACTTATCATCACTGTCTATTTTGCCGCTAACAAATTCATGATAAATATCTTTAGATGCTTTTAATTTAGCAAATAAATAATCCATCCCTGACTTTGGAATATGGCAATCGGCACATTCCGCACGTATCCCTTTCTGGTTTGAAAAGTGGACAGTTCCCTGATATTCCTCAAAAGGTTTACTCATCGAGTGGCAGGAAAGGCAAAATGCGGTATCCGACGTTTTATGTAAGGCTTTTTGCGCCAGCAATAACCCGCCGCCACCAACCACAACCGCTATCAGCAAAAACAATAACCCAATGCGTTTTTTCCCTCGCATAGATTCCTCTAATTAAATTCCAGGACACCGATACCATTGTATAAATAAATACACAACGAATTGACTACTTGCTTAATTCGGCACAACACTGCCTGAAATAATCGATAAAGAATATGATTTATTACAATGTAATCATTAATTGCTAAGGAATAACCCAGTTGTTATTTAGAATATATATTTGTCAGTTTTGGCAATTTAAATCACATAATGAATGTGAATATATAAAATATTTTTAGCACAACGCTATGCGCACTGTCACCCGCTCAACAGATCACGGCAATCGTTCGTTTTTTATACTGCTCAGGGATAATAAATATCCTCCGGCATAGCCGGAGGTTTTTCAAATGCGCCTATAAGGCTCTCTTACCAGCCGCGCCCTAACAGGCGCACACGATCTGACATTTGCATCCAACTTCGTT